>DATHYT010000084.1:0-42207 GCA_035459025.1 Burkholderiales bacterium
TGGTCGAGCAGAACGTGCACCAGACGCTCGCCATCGCGCACCACGGCTACGTGCTGCAGCAGGGCCGGGTGGTGGCCGCCGGCCGCGCCGAGGAGCTGGCGCGCGACGCGGCGGTGCACCAGGCCTATTTCGGCTGAGCGCTAGCGCTTCGCGAACGGCGGCACCGGGTACACCGGCTTTGCCGTCGCCACCGCCGGCGGGTAGACCACCTCCAGCCCGTTGGGCAGCGTCTGCATGATCGAGAACTCGTTCTTGTACTGCTTGCCGGTCTCGTCGATCTGGTACTCGCCGCAGGCGGTGACGATCTTGCCCGAGAGCTTGAGCGCCGCCTCCTTCAGCTTCGCCGCATCGAGCGACCCCGCGGTCTTGATGATCTGCTCGGTGGTGACGCCCGCGCCGTAGGCGAGGATGGTCTGGAAGTCGGCCGGGTACTGCGCGTTCGGGAACAGGCGCTCGTACGCCGCCACCATCTGCGCGCGATTCAGGCCGTGGGTCACCTTCCAGTTGATCTTCTCGTGCAGCAGCGTCTGGCTGAAGACGTAGTGCCCGTCCTTGCCCGACTGCTGCAGGAACTGCGGCTGCGAGGCGTACACCAGGTACACGGCCTTGAAGTCCGCGTTGGTCTCGCGGATCTGGCGCGCGATGGTCATCTGGTCGCCCTCGTACGCGGTCGGGTAGAACGCCTCCGCGCCGCTCGCCTTGGCCTTCTGGATCAGGATGTTGAAGTCCTTGGTGCCCTTGGCGAACTTCTCGTCCATGGTCACCTGCATGCCGAGCTCCTTGGCGAGGTCGATCGCGCCCTGCGTCAGCGCGGCCGGGAACGGCTCGTCGACGTAGGCGAAGGCGACCTTCTTCACGCCCATCGAGTGCAGCGCGCGCACCGCGGGCTGGCCGAGCAGCGTCCCCGCGATCTGGGTGGCCGAGACGATGTACTTGTAGCCCTGCTTGTAGATCGAGTCGGCCGAAGCCGACCAGATCACCATGAACTTGCTGTTGGTCTCGGTGGTGTTCGCGGCGGCCGCGGTGAGCGTCGAGCCGAACGGCCCGAACACGAGGTCCACCTTCTCGTCCTTGATCAGCGTCTCGTAGACGCGCGGGACGAGCTGCTTGTCGCTGCGGTCGTCCAGGATCACGAGCTCGACCTTGCGCTTGGCGCCGCCGACGTCGATGCCGCCGCGCTTGTTCACGTCGTCGACCCAGATCTGCGCGCCGCGGTGGCCCGACTGGGCGGCGAGCGCGAAGGTGCCGGTCGAAGATACCGTCATGCCGATGCGGATCGGCTTGTCGGCCTGGGCGGCCGCGACGCCCGCGAGGGCGAAAAGGGCCGGCGCGGCGAGCGCCAGCAGTACGTTTCTGCGATGCATGGTTTGCCTCCTCCTGGAAGTTTCAGCCTGCAATGATACTCAGGCGTCGATGCGGTAATCCACCCATTCTGCGATCAGGTTCCTCAGATCGGCGTCCCTGGCGAAATCGCCCGCCGCGCCGTCGACCTTGTTCCTGCCGAGCTCCAGCACGTAGACGTGGTCGGCCACGCGCACGCACTGGCGCACGTTCTGGTCCACCAATAGCACGGTAATGCCCTGCTGGGGCAGCCCGTGGATGAATTCGTAGATCTCGGCGGCGAGCTTGGGCGCGATCATCGCGGTGGGCTCGTCCAGCAGCACCGCGCGGGGCTTGAGCGCCAGCGCCCGCCCGAGCTCCAGGAAGCGCTGCTGCCCGCCGCTCATTGCCCCGGCGGCCTGCGTGCGCCGGTCCTTCAGCAGCGGAAACTGGGCGTAGGCGCGCTCCAGCGCCTCGGCGACGCGCGCCTTGTCGCGCCGGAACGACCAGCAGGCGAGGCGCAGGTTGTCCTCGACCGAGAGCTCGTTGAACAGGCTCCGGCTCTGCGGCACCAGCGCGATGCCGTGCTCGATGAAGCGCCACGGCGGCAGGCCGGTGACCACCTGCCCGTCGACCAGCACGTCGCCGACCACGGGCTTGAGCAGCCCGTACAGGGTGCGCAGCGCCGTGGACTTGCCCGCGCCGTTCGGGCCGATCACCCCGGTGATCCTTCCCGGCCGCACCGCCATCGACAGGCCCTGCAGGATGCGGATATCGCCGTGGTAGGCAACGTCGACCGCGCGCAGCTCGAGCACCGGCGTCTCAGTTGCCAAGGTAGGCCTCCACGACGGCCGGGTTGCCGCGAATCTCGTCCACGCTGCCGATGGCGATCACGCGGCCTTCGTTCAGCGCCGCGACGCGGTGCGAGAGGCGATAGATCGAGGTCAGGTCGTGGCTGATCAGCAGCACGGTCTTGCCGCCGGCGGCCATCGCCTCGATGCGCTCGATCATGAACTTGCACAGCGTCGGGTGCACGCCGGCGAAGGGCTCGTCGAGCATCACCACTCTCGGGTCGGGCATCAGCATGCGCGCCATTTCGAGCAGCTTCTGCTGCCCGCCGGAGAGCTCCTCGGCGAAATTGTGCCGCAGCTCGATCAGGTTCATGTGCTCGAGCGTGCTTTCCGCGCGCTCGATCAGTGCCGGGTCGGTCTCGCCGCGGTCGAGCACCGGCACCAGGAGGTTGTCGATCAGCGACATCCTGCGGAACACGCGCGGGACCTGGAAGGTGCGGCCGACGCCGCGGTGCGCGATCTCGTGCGGCGTGCGATGCGTGACGTCGTGCCCGCCGATCGTCACCCGGCCCTCGTCGGCGCGGTAGATGCCGCAGATGCAGTTCATGAGCGTGGTCTTGCCCGCGCCGTTGACGCCGATGATGCCGAGCACCTCTGCGGGATGCGCCGCGAGCTCGATGCCGTCGAGCGCGGTGAGGCCGCCGAAGCGCTTTGTCAGCCCGCGGACTTCGATCGCCGCGCTCATCGCTGGGCCCTCCAGCCCATCAAGCCCGCCGGCCGGATCAGGATCACCGCCACCAGGATGCCGAAGCCGATGATCGGCGCCATCGCCTGGGGCAGGAACACCGTGGCGAGCTGCTCGGCGAGGCCGTAGAGGATGCCCGCGAGCAGCGCGCCGACCGGGTTGCCCAGGCCCCCGAGCACCACCACGATGAAGCCGATGATCGAGTACTCCGCGCCCGAGAATGGATTGAACGCGGGGAAGACGAGCGCCACCAGGACGCCGGTCACCCCCGCGATGGCCGAGGCGAGCGCAAAGGCGAAGGCGGAGAGCTTGACCACGTCGACGCCGACGATCTTGATCGCCTCGGGGTTCATGATCGTCGCGCGCAGCGCCTTGCCGGGCAGGGTGCGGAAGAGGAACCACGTGAGCGCCGCGGCCAGCACGACGACGATGCCGAAGGCGACGATGCGCGCGGTCGAGACGTAGATCGGCCCGACTTTCATCGAGATCGGCGTGAAGGAGTAGTCGATCGAGCGCGAGTCGGCCTCGAAGATGAGCAGCATCACCGCGGCGAGCGCGATCGACACGCCGTACATCATGAGGAACGACATGATCTCGGGGTCGTCGCTCTTTTGCAGGCGCGGCAAGAGCAGGTAGTACGCGCCCCAGCCCACGGCGAAGAACGCGAGCGCCGCCACCGGCAGCGCGTAGAGCGGCGCCAGGCCCAGGTTGCTGAACAGCGCGTAGGCGAGGAACGAGCCGCCGATCACGAACTCCCCGTGCGCGAAGTTGACGATGCGCAGCACGCCGTAGAGCAGCGTCAGGCTCATGCCGATCAGCGCATAGATGCCGCCGACGATCAAGCCGTTGACGATGCCGTTGAGGACCAGGATTTCCACGCGCGCGCCCTAGGGAATGTAGCGGCGCCACTCGGGGCGTCGGCGCAGGAGCGTGCCAACGATGCCGCGCGGCAGGAACAGCACCAGCAGCACCGTGGCGACGCCGAGGATGAGGAGGTTCAGGAGCGGGAACTGGCGCCAGATCAGCTCGTCCAGCCACACCATGACCACCGAGCCGACGATCGGCCCGGTGACCGTGCCGAGGCCCCCCGCCACCGCGTAGATCACCGTCTTCGCGGTCGTGAGCGTGTTGAACGCGGTCTCGGTGTCGACCACGTTGGTGTACCAAGCCTCGACGCCGCCGCACACCGCCGGAAAGAACGCCGCGATCAGCCAGCCGTACAGGCGCACGCGCGTCACGTTCACGCCCATCATGTCGGCGGCCTCGGCGTCGTCGCGCACCGCGCGCAGCGCCTTGCCCAGGCGCGAGCGCGACAGCCACAGGATCACGCCGAGCGCGAGCAGCATCACCGCCATCATCACGTAGAAGGAGTGCACCGGCTCGGCGCGCGAGCCCAGCTGCAGGCCGAACGAGCCGCCGGTGATGCGCTCGGGCATGTTGGAGATGACGAGGCGGCAGATGCCGGCGAGCGCGAGGCTGACGATGGCGAAGTAGATGCCGGACAGGCGCAGCGTCGGCGCGAACAGCAGCCCCAGGATCACGCCCGCGAGGCCCGAGAAGGGCAGCGCCAGCAGCACCGGGAAGCCGAGGCTCTTGACCAGGATCGCGGTGGTGAAGGCGCCCACGCCGTAGAAGGCGACGAAGCCGAAGGGCATGTAGCCCGAGAAGCCCGCAGCGACGTTGAACGCCGAGGCCATCGTGATCCACAGCATGAGGTAGAAGTGGAACGCGATGTTCAGGTCGAGCACCGGCACGAACAGGAAATAGACGCTCACGATGCCGCCGATCACCGCGGCGAGCGCGTAGTAGATGCGGTCGGCGGAGGCGCGCTCGGCGGCGCGCGGCGCGCCGGACGGCTCAGGCGGCATGGGCGAGCTTGGGGCGCAGCTTGTGGTAGCCAGTGTCTTCCTGGAACGCCTTGCCGATCTCGAGGATCCCGCGCTCGGCGAACGGCTTGCCGAGGATCTGCACGCTCATCGGCAGACCCTCGTGCAGGCCGGCCGGCAGGGCGAGCCCGCACAGGCCGAGATAGTTCCAGGGCCGCGTCAGGTGCCCGGGGACCGGCGCCTGCTCCTCGATCTCGTCCAGCGGCGGCGCGGGCAGCGCTAGCGTGGGCAGCAGGATCGCGTCGTACGGGCGGAACCACTCCGCGAACACGCGCCGGCGCATGGCCATCACGCGCAGCGTCTCGGCGTACTCGCCGGGCGCGAGCTTGGCCGCGCCGCGCACGCGTTCGCGCACCGCGGAGCCGATCGGCTGCTTTTCGTCCTCGATGTAGGCGCGGTGCAGCGCGTAGGCCTCGGAAGCGATGATCGTGCCGCCGGGCTTGGACAGCTCGAACGCCCACTCGGGCAGGCGCGCCGGCACGACTTTCGCGCCGAGCTTCTCCAGGCGCTTCGCGGCGTCCAGCCAGGCCGCGAGCACCGCGGGGTGCATGAACGGGGGCAGCTGCTTGGCGTCGGGCAGCGCGATGCGGAAACGATCCAGGCGCGCTGCCTCGAGGTGCTCAGGCAGGTCGAGCGGCGGCTGGCCGAGGGTGGTCGGATCGCGTTCGTCCGGGCCGGCGAGCACGCGCAGGATCTCCATGCAGTCCTCCACCGAGCGTCCGAGCGGGCCGATGCTGTCCAGCGTCCAGCTCAGGAGCCCGGTGCCGTGCAGGCTGATGCGGCCGAAGGTGACTTTCAGCCCGACGAGTCCGTTGAAGCCGGCCGGGATGCGCACCGAGCCGCCAGTGTCGCTGCCGATGCCGATCGGCGCGAGGCCCGCGGCCACCGCGACGCCGGTGCCGCTCGAGGAGCCGCCCGGCACGCGCTGGCGCTTCAAATCCCAGGGGTTCCACGGCGTGCCCATCAGGGGATTGGTGCCCCAGCCGCCGAAGGCGAATTCGACCATGTGGGTCTTGCCCAGTGGGATCATCCCGGCGCCTTGCAGCCGCTCCACGGTGGCGCAGGTCGTTTCGGCGACGCGCTTGGCCCACATCTTGGAGCCGATGGTGCCCACGCGCCCGGCGATGTCGCACAGGTCCTTCAGGCCGATCGGCAGGCCGTGCAGCGGCCCGAGCGGCAGCCTGGCCTTGCGCGCGCGGTCGGCGGCGTCGGCGAGCGCGCGCGCTTCGTCGGCGTACACCTCGACGAAGGCGTGCAGCTTGCCGTTCAGTCTTTCGATGCGCGCGAGGTGCGCCTCGACGATCTCGCGGCTCGAGCTGTTGCCGCGGCGCAGGAGCTCGGCCTGCTCGGCGAGCGTGAGGTCGGTGAGTTCGATGGCGGTTCTCCCCCTGAGAGAGCGGCATGTTCGCTGCGGCGCGCCCGGACTGTCAACGCGCTTTCGCTGCGCGTTATTGACGCGCCGGGTGCGCCGCCGATAATGCGGCCATGGCCCTGGACCTCGTGATCCGCGGCGGCAAGGTCGCCACCGCCGGAAGGACGCTCGATTGCGACGTCGGCATCCGCGATGGGCGGATCGCCGAGCTGGGGCAGGGCCTGAAGGGCGAGCGCACGATCGAGGCGCGCGGCAAGCTGGTGCTGCCGGGCGGCGTCGACAGCCATTGCCACGTGGAGCAGGTGTCCTCCTTCGGCATCCTGTGCGCGGACGACTTCTACTCGGCGACGGTGTCCGCGGCCCACGGCGGCACCACCACCATCGTGCCGTTCTGCGCGCAGCACCGCGGCGACTCGCTCGCGGCGGTGCTCGCCGACTACCACCAGCGCGCGCAGGCGAAGGCGGTGATCGACTACGGCTTTCACCTGATCATCGCCAACCCGGACGCGCAGACGCTCGGCACCGACCTGCCGGCGGCGATCCAGACGGGCATCCGCTCGTTCAAGATCTTCATGACCTACGAGCGCATGCGCCTCATGGACGAGCAGATCCTCGACGTGATGGCCGCCGCGCGGCGCGACGGGGCGCTCGTCATGGTGCACGCCGAGAACCACGGCATGATCTCCTGGCTCGCCGGGCGCATGGTGAAGCAGGGCAACACGCTGCCGCGCTACCACGCCATCTGCCACACGCGCGGCTCGGAGTCCGAGGCGATCCAGCGGATCGTGGCGCTCGCCGAGCTCGTCGACTGCCCGATCCTCATCGTGCACGTGTCCACCCCCGAGGGCATCGAGGCGATCCGCCAGGCGCGCGCGCGCGGCCTCAAGGTCTACGGCGAGACTTGCCCGCAGTACCTGTTTCTCACCGCCAAGGACATCGACATCGGTCTCGCGGGCGCCGCCTTCTGCTGCTCGCCGCCGCCGCGCGACGAGGCGGCGCAGGCCGCCTGCTGGCAGGGCCTGAAGGACGGCGCGCTGCAGGTGTATTCGTCCGACCACGCGCCCTACGCCATGGACGCGAAGGGCAAGCTCCCCAAGGGCGAGGCCACCACCTTCAAGGAGATGGCGAACGGCGTGCCGGGCCTGGAGCTGCGGCTGCCGCTGCTATTCACCTTCGGCGTGCAGGCCGGGCGCATCACACTGGAAGAGTTCGTGCAGCTCACCGCCACGCGCCACGCCGAGATCTACGGCCTCGCGCCGTGGAAGGGCGCGATCGCGGTCGGCGCGGACGCCGACCTCGCGATCTGGGACCCCGAGAAAAAGGTGCGCATCACCAAGGCGCTGGTGCACGACCGCACCGGCTACACCCCCTACGAAGGGCGCGAGCTGCGGGGCTGGCCGGTGACCGTGCTTTCGCGCGGCGAAGTGATCGTCGATGAGGGCAAGCTCAACGCCGAGCGCGGGCGCGGGCGCTTCCTCGCGCGCGCGCCGAGCGCCGCGCTCGAGCCGCTCGGGCGGCAGGTGCCCGAGATGGCGCAGCTCGCCGCCTGGAACACCCCTTTGCAACTCTAGGATCCGCCATGCCAAGACACCTCAAGATCGCCGCGGCCCAGCTGGGGCCGCTGCACCGCAAGGACAGCCGCGCGGACGCCACGAAGCGACTGGTGGCGCTGCTGCGCGAGGCGCACGGCATGGGTGCCAAGTTCGTCGTCTTCCCCGAGCTCGCCTTCACCACGTTCTTTCCGCGCTGGTGGATGGAGGACCAGGCCGAGGTCGACGCGAAGTACTTCGAGCGCACGCTGCCCTCGGCGGAGACGCAGCCGCTCTTTGACGAGGCGAACAAGCTCGGCATCGGCTTTTACATCGGCTATGCCGAGCTCGCCGAGGAGAAGGGGAAGCTGCGCCGTTTCAACACGGCAGTACTCGTCGGTCCGGACGGCGCGATTGTCGGCAAATACCGCAAGGTGCACCTGCCCGGCCACGCCGACCATAAGCCCAAGGCCGCCTTCCAGCACCTGGAGAAGAAGTACTTCGAGGTCGGTGACCTCGGCTTTCGCGTCTGGCGCTTCATGGACACGATCACGGGCATGCTGATCTGCAACGACCGGCGCTGGCCCGAGGCGTTCCGCGTGCTCGCGCTGCAGGGCGCCGAGATCGTGGCGCTCGGCTTCAACACGCCGACCGAGAACCTGCACTACCCGGAGCCGCCGGCGCTCAGGGTGCATCACCACCTGATCATGGCGCAGGCCATGGCGTTCCAGAACGCGACCTGGCTCGTCGAGACCGCCAAGTGCGGTTACGAGGACGGCTATCGCATGTTCGGCCACTCTCTCATCGTCGCCCCGTCGGGCGAGATCGCGGTGAAGAGCCAGACCGAGGAGGACGAGGTCATCTGCTACAACTGCGACATCGACCTCGCCGCCAACCTCAAGCGGACGATGTTCAACTTCGCCGCGCACCGGCGGCCGGAGCACTACAGGCTGATCGTCGAGCGCGTCGGCGCCGAGGTTACGCCCGCCAACGAGGCGCCGCAGCGATGACCGACCTCGCGATCGCCGAGCTGACGCCCCTCGAGCGCTACAAGCTCCTCATCGGCCTGGTCATCCCACGGCCGATCGCCTGGATCTCCACGGTGAACGAGAAGGGCGTCGCCAACTGTGCGCCGTTTTCGTTCTTCAACGTGTTCAGCGAGGAGCCGCCGCTGTGCATGGTGAGCTTCAACCGGCGCACTGACGGCAAGCTAAAGCACTCCCTCGATAACATCCGCAAGACGGGAGAGTTCGTCGTCAACCTCGTCGACGAGGCCACCGCCAACGCGATGCACCTCTCGAGCTACGAGTACGACGAGGCGGAGAGCGAGTTCGAGAAGACCGGACTCACGCCGGCGAAGGCGAAGCTCGTGCGGCATCCGCGCATCGCAGAGGCCGCCGCCTGCTTCGAGTGCAAGGTGGAGCGGCGCCTGGAATGGGGCACCGGGCGCGAGATGGTGATCGGCGAGATCCTGCTGGTGCACGCGCGCGAGGGTGTCATCGACCCGGTGTCCAAGCGCGTCTCGGAGGAGCACTACAAGCCGATCGGGCGCTTGTTCGCCAACCGCTACTGCACGACACGGCAGCGCTTCAACCTGCCGGGGAAGCTGCCGGAGTAGCCCCTACAACCCGGCCCAGTTGAGCCGCACGCGCGCCAGCGCCATCGCCACCGCGGCCTGCGTCGGCTCGACCACCGGGATCCCGATCGCGTCCTGCAGGGGCTTGCGATAGCGCGCCATGCCGGCGCAGCCCATGACGACCACGTCCGCGCCGTGGGTATCGCGCAACGCCTGGCCGACCGCGACCATGCGGCCGAAGGTCTTCTTTTCGTCGGCGAGCTCGGTCACCGGCAGCCCGACCGGCAGCTCGCCCGCCATGCGCTCGGACACGCCGAGCGCGCCGACGTACCTGAGATGCCGCGCGATCGACTGCTTGAGGATGGCGATGACGCCGAACTTCTGCCCCAGGGTCAGCGCGGTAAGGATGCCGCATTCGGAGATGCCCAGCACCGGCTTCTTCGTCACCTCGCGGAGCGAGTGCAGCCCCGGGTCGCTGTAGCAGGCGATGACGAAGGCGTCGTAGCCCGTCTCGCTCGCGCGCACCAGATTGATCAGCGGCGCCACTACGCCGTCGACGTGCTGCTGCGTTTCCACGCCCGGCGGGCCCTCCTTGAGCGTCACCGCGTCGATGCCGGGGCCGTCCTTCAGCCGCAGTGGCTCGCAGGCCTCGTCGATGCCGCGCGTGACGGCCTCGGTCGAGTTCGGGTTGATGACGAGGATGCGCTGGGCCATGGTCAGTGCAGGGCGATCTGGCGGTGCTCGAAGCGGCTCAGCAGCCGCACCAGCGGCCACAGGCAGACCAGGTAGATGATACCTGCGGCGATGATCGGCGTGGCATTGTAGGTGAGCGACTGCGCCTGGCGCGCGGCAAAGAGGAGCTCGGGCAGCGCCACCACGCTGGCGAGCGAGGTGAGCTTGATCACCTCGAGCGTGTTCGAGACCAGGTCAGGCACCACGTTCTTCACCGCCTGCGGCAGCACCACGTAGGCCATGGTCTGCGGGCCGGTGAGGCCGGTGGAGCGCGCGGCCTCGTGCTGGCCGCGCGTGATCGATTCGATGCCGGCGCGGAAGATTTCGCCGTAGTAGCTGGAGGTATTCAGGAGAAACGACAGCGCTACCGCAACGAAGGCGCCCGGGTCGAAGCCGAGGAACGGCAGGCCGAAGGCAATGAACATCAGCAGCACCAGCGGCGGGAAGGCGCGGAAGAAATCGACGTAGATGATTGTCAGCCCGCGCACGATGCGGCTGCGCGAGGTGGAGGCGAGTGCCACCACGAGCCCGCCGGCGAGGCCGAGCGGCACCACGACCAGGGTCAGCTTCACCGTCATCCAGAACCCCGCGAGCAGCAGCGGCCAGGCCTGCGCCAGGATGTCGAGGTTGAAGAAGCTGTGGACGAGCCGGTCCATGGCGCTAGCGCTTCCAGGCGAAGCGCGTCTCGACCCAGCGTCCGAAGTACACCACCGGGATGAAGAGGATCAGGTAGGCCGCCGCGCCGAGCACCAGCGGCGACGGGTTGTAGGAGAACGAGTACGCGGTCTGCGCCTGATAGAGGATTTCGCCCACGGCGATGACGGCGCCGAGCGCGGTGCCCTTGGTGATGGCGATGGTGCGGTTGGTGAGCGGCGGGATGGTGAGGCGCACTGCCTGCGGCATCACCACGTCGGTGAGCGTCTGCACGAACGTGAGCCCCGTGGAGCGCGCCGCCTCCCACTGCCCCTTGGGCACGGCGAGGATGCCGGCCCAGAAAATCTCCTCGGCGAAGGCCGCGAGCACCAGCGACAGCGCGAGCCAGGTCGCTACCCAGGCCGACATGCGGATGCCGATCGTGGGCAGCGCGAAGTAAAAGCCGATGATGAGGACCAGCGGCGGCAGCGCGCGCAGCACGTCCACGCCCAGGATGATGCAGAAGTTGACCGCCTTGATGCGAAACGCCCGCACCAGCGCGAGCGCGAGGCCCGCGGCGATTCCCGCCAGCACCACCGCGAGCGCGATCTGGATGGTGACGAAGAACCCTTCGACGATCTTCGGCAGGTACTGCTGCATCACCTGCAGGTTGAAGAACGTGTCGGCGAGGCGCTCGAGCTGCATTCCTCAGTGCTCGATGCTGGCGATGAAGTCGCGGATGCGCGGGTGCTCGGGCGCGTTGAACAGCTTCTGCGGCGGGCCCTGCTCGACGATGACGCCGTGGTCCATGAAGATCACGCGGTCGGCGGCGCTCCTTGCGAAGCGCATCTCGTGGCTCACCACCACCATGGTCATGCCCGACTCACGCAGCTCGCGCATCACTGCGAGCACGCTGCCCACCAGCTCGGGGTCGAGCGCCGAGGTCGGCTCGTCGAAGAGCAGGATCGCGGGCTCGAGCGCCAGCGCGCGCGCGATCGCCACGCGCTGCTGCTGGCCGCCGGAGAGCTCGTTGGGGAAGCTCGCCGCCTTCTCGGCCAGGCCGACGCGCTCGAGCGCCGCGCGGCCGAGCCGCTCGGCCTCGGCGCGCGGCTTGCCGACGACCTTGCGCAGGGCAAGCGCAACGTTGCCGAGCGCGTCGAGGTGCGGGTAGAGGTTGAACGACTGGAACACCATGCCGATGCGCCGGCGCACGGCGTTGATGTTGGTGCCGGGGGCCATGACGTCGACGCCCTCGACACGGATCGAGCCCGAGGTGGGCTCCTCCAGCCGGTTGCAGCACCGGAGCAGCGTGCTCTTGCCCGAGCCCGATGGGCCGATGACGAATACCAGCTCGCCCTTCGCGACGGCGAGGTCGATGCCCTTCAGGACCTCGAGGGCGCCGAAGGACTTGTGCAGCCCCCGGACCTCGAGGATCGGCGCCTCGCCGCTCAACGGCTTACTTGCAGCTCGGCGTGTGCTCCTTGGGGTCGTGCCCCGCCATGCCCGGCACGCCGTAGCCCGGGTACATGGTCACCGTGGCCGAGCCGGGGGGCGCCTTGTGGCCGAACCACTTCTCGTAGAGCCGGGGCAGGGTGCCGTTCATCTTCAGGCACTCGATTGCCTCGTCGACGGCGTTGCGCAGCGCCGGATCGTCCTTGCGGAACGCCGCGCCCCACACCAGGCCCTGGTCGACCTTGAGCGTGGCGAGCTTGGTCTGGCCGTTCGCCTTCAGCACCGAGTAGGCGGCCACCGTGTTGCCCGACATCTGCACGTCGGCACGGCCCGAGATCAGCGCCTGCACCGAGTCGGCGTTGGTGCCGAACGACTCCACTTTGAAGCCGTACTTGGCGGCGTTCTCCTGCGCCCACTTGTCGTAGGCCGAGCCGCGGTTGAGCGAGATGGTCTTGCCCTTCAGGTCCTCCAGGGCCTTCACGTCGGCGGCATTCGCCGGCACGACGAAGGCGTAAAAGGTGTTGAGGTAGCCCTCGCTGAACAGCAAATTCTGCGCGCGCTCCGGAGTCACGGTGGTGGGCGCGCCGACGAAGCTGATCTGGCCGGCGTTCATCGCCGGGATCAGGCCCGAGAACTGGCCCGCGAAGATCTCGATCTTCTTGCCCATCTGCTTCGCGATCTCGTTGATCAGGTCGACGTTGAAGCCCTCGACCCCGCCGCCGAGCTTGGGCATGGCGTGCGGCGCGAAGGTGCCGTCGACCCCGGCGATGAGCGGCTTGTCCTGGGCGAGTGCCGCGCCGGCGAACGCCGCGGCGACGAGCATGATGGCGATGCGCTTCATGGTGGGATCCCCCCTGATCGGTTGACCGGCGGATTACAGCATCTTTCCGCCGGGGCGGAAAGACGCCGCGCGAAACGCGCCGCTAGATCTTCGCCATCACGTGGCGCACCACGCTGTAATCCTCCAGAGCATACATCGACATGTCCTTGCCGTAGCCCGAGGCTTTCATGCCGCCGTGCGGCATCTCGTTCACCAGCATGAAGTGGGTGTTGATCCAGGTGCAGCCGTACTGCAGGCGCTTGGCCACCCGCATCGCCTTGCGGATGTCGGTGGTCCACACCGAGGAGGCGAGGCCGTAGTCGGAGTCGTTGGCGAACTCGATCGCCTGCGCCTCCTCGGTGAAGCGCGTCACCGACACCACCGGGCCGAACACCTCGCGCCGCACGATCTCGTCCTCCTGCTTGGCGCCGGCGATCACCGTGGGCTCGTAGAAGAAGCCCTTGCCGGCGCGCAGCTTGCCGCCGGTGAGCACCTCCATGTGCCCGGCGGTGGCGGCGCGCTCGACGAAGCTCGCCACGCGGTTGCGCTGCCGCTCGGAGATGAGCGAGCCGATCTCCACGCCGTCCTCGTCCTGCGTGCCGACCTTGATCGAGGACACGGCGCTGGAGAGGTCGGCGGCGAAGCGCTCGTAGACCTTCGACCCGGCGTAGATGCGGCAGGCGGCGGTGCAGTCCTGGCCGGCGTTGTAGTAGCCGAAGGTGCGGATGCCCTCGACCACCTCGGCGAGGTCGGCGTCGTCGAACACCAGCACCGGCGCCTTGCCGCCGAGCTCGAGATGCGTGCGCTTCAAGGACTTGGCCGCCGCCTGCAGCACCTTCTGCCCGGTCGCCACGTCGCCGGTGAGCGAGACCATGCGCACGAGCGGGTGCTCGATCAGCGGCGCGCCCACCGAGTCGCCGCGCCCGCAGACGATGTTGAGTACGCCCTTCGGAAAGATTTCGGCGGCGAGCTGCGCGAGCCGCAGCGACGTGAGCGGGGTCTGCTCCGAGGGCTTGAGCACCACGGTGTTCCCCGCGGCGAGCGCGGGCGCCGCCTTCCACGCCGCCATCATGAGCGGATAGTTCCACGGCGCGACCGAGCCGACGACTCCGATCGGGTCGCGCCGGATCATGCTGGTGTGCCCTGCGAGGTACTCGTTCACCGCCGAGCCCGGCATGCAGCGCGCCGCGCCGGCGAAGAAGCGAAAGCAATCCACGATCGCCGGCATCTCGTCGGCGAGCACGCGCGCGTAGGGCTTGCCGCAGTTGAGCGACTCGATGCGCGCGAACTCCTCGGCGCGCTCCTCGATGCCGGCGGCGAGCTTGAGAAGCAGGGCGCTGCGCTCCGCGGGCGTGGTCTCCGACCACGAGGCGAACGCGCGATGCGCCGCGCCCACGGCGCGGTTCAGCTGGTCGAAGGACGCCTCGCGCACGCTTGCCAGCGCCGTGCCGGTGGCGGGGTTGAGGATCTCCTCGGCGCGCCCCTCGCCGTCCACGAACTGGCCGTCGATCAGCAGCTGGGTCTGGAACTTCATGGCGTTACCTCGTTTGTCGTTCATAGGCGGCCTCCGCTGGCGTGCTCTTCGCCGCGCGTCAGGTAATAGGCGGCGAGGATGGGAATGAAAGTGAGTGCGACGATCACCACCGCGACGACGTTGGTGACCGGGCGCTGGCGCGGGCGCACCAGCTCCTGCAGCATCCAGATGGGCAGCGTGGTCTGCTGCCCGGCGGTGAAGGTGGTGACGATGACCTCGTCGAACGAGAGCGCGAAGGCGAGCATGCCGCCCGCGAGCAGCGCGGTGCCGAGGCTCGGCAGCAGCACGTAGCGCAGCGTCTGGAAGGCGTCCGCGCCGAGGTCCATCGAGGCTTCGACGAGCGAAGGGCTGGTGCGCCGCAGCCGCGCGACCGCGTTGTTGTACACGACCACGATGCAGAACGTGGCGTGGCCGACGACGATGGTCCAGAAGCCGAACGGGATGCCCGAGAGGCCGTAGGCCGACCGCAGCGCGATGCCGGTGACGATGCCGGGCAGCGCGATCGGCAGCACCAGCAGCAGCGACACCGCCTCGCGGCCGAAGAAGCGGGTGCGCGCGAGCGCGAGCGCCGCGAGCGTGCCGAGCACGAGCGCCAGCGCCGTGGTGACCGTCGCCACCTCGAGCGAGAGCCGGATCGCCTGCCACACGTCGGGCCGCTCCCAGGCGACGCCGAACCATTTCGTCGTCAGCCCCGGCGGCGGGAAGAGGTAGGTCTGGTCCTCGCTCGAGAAGGCGTACAGGAAGATGAACAGCATCGGCACGTGCAGGAACGCCATGCCGGCGAGCGCGCCGGCGATGAGCGTGCGCGAGGCGCCGCCGCGGCGCTCAGAGCGCATCGAAGGCCCCCATGCGCTTGGCGATCGCGAGGTACACGGCCATCACCGCGATCGGCACCATCGTGAAAGCCGCCGCGAGCGGCACGTTGCCCGCGGTGCCCTGCTGCAGGAACACCACCTGGCCGAGAAACAGCGACGAATCGCCGATGATCCCCGGGATGATGTAGTCGCCCAGCGTGAGCGAGAAGGTGAAGATCGATCCGGCGACGATGCCGGGGAGGGCGAGGGGGAAGATCACCTTGCGGAAGGTCGCCGCGTCGCGCGCGCCGAGGTCGGCCGAGGCCTCGATCAGGCTCTGCGGCACGCGCTCGAGCGCCGCCTGGATCGGCAGGATCATGAACGGCAGCCAGATGTAGACGAAGACGATGAAGGTGCCGAGCGTCGAGATCGAGAGCGAGGGCCCGCCGATCACCGGGATCGCCAGCAGCGCGTTCAGCATCCAGCCGAGGCCGCTCTCGGCGAACACCCAGTTCACCACGCCCTCCTTGGCGAGCAGCAGCTTCCAGGCGTACACGCGCACCAGGTAGCTCGACCACAGCGGCAGCATCACGCCGAGGTAGAACGCCGCGCGCACCCAGCCGCGCGTGTAGCGCGCCATGAGGTAGGCGATGGGAAAGCCGATCGCCGCGCAGCCGAGCGTCACGGCGGCGGCCATCGCCACGGTGCGCACGATCACGTCCAGGTTCGCAGGCGCGCCGAGGTCGACGAAGTTCTGCAGCGTGAACTCGCGCTTCACCATGCCCGAGAACGGGTCCATGCCGAAGAAGCTGTTGGCGAGCAGCGCGAGCAGCGACCCGCAGTACACCACGCCGAGCCAGAACAGCGGCAGCCCGAGCAGCAGCGTGAGCGCGAGCCGCCGGCGCCCGTAGAGCGCGGTGGAGACGTTGCGGGCGATCGCGCTCACGCGCGCGCCTCCGGGACGCGGTGGCAGGCGGCCTCGGGCCAGGTGAGCGTCACCTCGGCGCCGCGCTCGAACTCGCGCCGCGCGGCGTTCACCAGCAGCTCGACGCCGTCGCCCGCGTCCACGATGTAGCGGATGAAGGCGCCGAGGTACTCCACTTCCTTCACCACGCCGGGCACGCCGCCCGCGCGGCGCGGCTCGATCGCGATGCGCTCGGCGCGCAGCATTACGGCGCTATCGACCCCCGCCAGGCGCTGCGCCTGCGCGCCTTCCAGCAGGTTGCCGGTGCCGACGAAGCCCGCGACGAAGCGCGTCGCCGGCCGGTCGTAGATCTCCTCAGGCGTGCCGGTCTGCTCGACGCGGCCGCGGTCGAACACGCACACGCGGTCGCTCATGGAAAGCGCCTCCTGCTGGTCGTGCGTGACGAACACGAAGGTGATGCCGACCTGGCGCTGGAGCGCCTTCAGCTCCACCTGCATGCTCTCCCGGAGCTTGAGATCCAGCGCGCCGAGCGGCTCGTCGAGCAGCAGCACGCGTGGCCGGTTGATGAGCGCGCGCGCGAGCGCCACGCGCTGGCGCTGGCCGCCCGAGAGCTCGGCGGGGCGGCGCGCGCCGCTGCCGGGCAGGTGCACGAGCTCCAGCATCTCGTCGGCGCGCCGGTAGCGCTCGGCCTTGCCCACGCCGCGCACCATCAGGCCGTAGGCGATGTTGTCGCGCACGTTCATGTGCGGGAACAGCGCGTAGTCCTGGAACACGGTGTTCACGTCGCGCTCGTAGGGCGGCCGGCGCGTGGCGTCCGCGCCGTGGATCAGCACGCGGCCGCGCGTCGGGAACTGGAACCCGCCGATCATCCTGAGGCAGGTCGTCTTGCCCGAGCCCGAAGGCCCGAGCAAGGTGAAGAACTCGCCCTCGCGCACCTCCAGGCTCACGCGGTCGACGGCAAGCACCGGCCCGAAGGCGCAGCTCACGTCATCGAACGCGACGGCGGCGACCATGTGCTGAAAAAAAGGGCCGCGCCCGCAGCGCGTCACGCCGCGGGCGCGGAGGAGGAGCCTAGCGGCCGCCGAGGACCGCGATGTAGTCGGACACCCAGCGGTAGTAGGGCACGCACTTGCCGCCCTGCGTCTTGCAGTTGGTGACCGGCGTGCGCCAGAAGTGGATCTTGTCGAAGGCCTTCAGGCCGTGGCGCTCGCAGCCCTGGTCGGTGAGGAGCGGGTTCCCTTTGCAGGCCTCGAGCCGCACCGGCACCGAGCCGAACCAGGCCGCGAGGTCGCCCTGCAGCTTCGGGTTGATCGAGTGCTCGAGCCACTTGTAGGCGCAGTTCGGGTGCTTGGCGTCGGCGTGCATCATGGTGGTGTCGGCCCAGCCGGTGACGCCTTCCTTGGGCACCGAGGTGGCCACCGGGCGGTTCTTCGACTTCAGGATGTTGGCCTGGAACTGCCACGCGGAAGAGGCGACGAAGCCCTCGTTGGTGAAGTCGTCGATCTGCACGAAGGCGTCGTGCCAGTAGCGCGCGACGAGCTTCCTTTGCTGGCGCAGCAGGCCGAGCACCGCCTTGTACTGATCTTCGTTCAGCTCGTAGGGGTCCTTGATCCCCAGGCCGGGATTCTTGGTCATCAGGTACAGCGCAGCGTCGGCGATGTAGATCGGGCCGTCGAAGGCCTGCACGCGGCCCTTGTTCGGCTTGCCGTCGGGCAGGTTCATTTCCTCGAACACCACGGCCCAGGAGTCGGGCGCCTGCTTGAACACGTTGGTGTTGTACATGAGCACGTTGTAGCCCCACTGGTAGGGCACGCCGTAGTGCTTGCCGTTCACCGTATGCCAGGGCGCCTTCTGCAGGCGCTCGTCGATCTTGCCGTAGCTCGGCACGAGCGCGGTGTTGATCTCCTGCACGCGCCCGCCGGCGATGAGCCGCAGGCTCGCGTCGCCCGAGGCGGTGACCAGGTCGAAGCCGCCCTCATTCATCAGCGCCACCATCTCATCGGAGGTGTTCGCGGTCTTGATCTGCACCTTGCAGCCGGTGGCCTTTTCGAAGCCCGTCACCCAGTCGAAGTTCTTGTCGGTCGCGCCGCGCTCGATGTAGCCGGGCCAGGCGACGATGTCGACGCGGCCTTCGAGCTTGCCGATCGCCTTTTTCGGGCCGGCGGCCTCGGCCGCCGTCATGGACAGCGCGGCAGCGAGCGCGAGCGCGCCGCCCAGGGTGCTGCGGGGAATGTTCATGGCCTCTCCTCCTGGCTCTGATTAGGTGCGGGATTCGCGCGCTGAGCCTAGCAAAGCCCGAACAGCGATAGGAAATTCATTCTTTCGCTGGGGTGCCATGCGTTTTTTCGATGGCCTGCTCAACCCCTTGAGCCGGAACGCGTTTGGCGGGACTTGGCGCGGCTTTGGTCGCGCGCCACCTCGATGAAGTCGTGCGCCGTCCAGTTGAGCTCGGTGCCGCGCCGCCACACCAGGCCGATGTCCACGGTGGGCAGCTCATCGCGCACGCTGCGCGATTCCACCCGGTCCCATTCGAGCGACCAGGGCCGGTAGGCGAAGTCGGGCAGCACGGCGACGCCCACGCCGGTGGCGACGAGGCTGCGCACGGCTTCGAGCGAGCCGGTGCGCAGCACCGTCGGCGCAGCGAGGCCGCTGCGGCGCCAGATGCCCGCCATCACCTCGTCGATGCCGTCGGCGACGAGCGTGATCTGCGGCAGCGCCGCCACGTCGCGCAGCGACACCTCGGCGGCGGCGCACAGCGGATGGTCGGCGCCGAGCCACAGGCGATTCGGCGAGCGCGTGAGCACCTCGGCACCGAGCGCGCGCTGCTCGCGCAGCGTGTTCAGCATCAGGATGGCGACGTCGACTTCGCCGTTGATCAGCATGTGCTCGAGAAAGCCGTGCTCGTCCTCGGCCACCGCGATCTCGACGTCGGGATACGCGCGCCGGTAGCGGTCGAGGAGCTCGGCGAGGTAGTAGCCCGCCACCAGGCTGGTCACGCCGATCGTCAGCTGCCCGCGGCGGGTCGAGGGCTTGCCGTGCAGCGCGTGGTTCGCCTCGGCCACCGCCGCGAGGACGCGCTTGGCATGCGTGAGGAACAGGTGCCCGTCGCGCGTCAAGGTCACGCCGCTCGAGGAGCGCTCGAGCAGCCGCACGCCGAGGCCGCGCTCCAGGTCGCGCACCGCCGTGGTGAGCGCCGACTGCGAGATCGCGAGGCCGCGCGCCGCGCTCGACAGCGACGCGGCCTCGGCTACGGCGATGAAGTAGCGAATCTGCCGCAGGGTGAGGTTCATGGCGCTCCCCCGCGCGCGCAAAGGATAGAGAGCGGCGCCTAGCGCGTGGCCAGAACGGCCGGGACGACGCCGGCACGGATGCGCCGCGTCTGCTGCAGCAGCTCCTCCCACATGCCCTCGGTGTCCTTGCGGAACACCACCTCGAGGTCGGCGTCGAGCACGCTCCACAGGCCGCGGTCGATCTCGCGCCGCAGCTCGCCCGGGCGCCAGCCGACGTAGCCGACGTAGTAGCGCGCCTTGTTGGGCGTGGCCTCGATCACCTGGTCGATGGTGTTGGCGCGAAACGCGAGGTAGAGGTTCTTCATCAGCTGCACCGAGCCCGAGCCGGGGGTCGCTTCGGCCTTCACCAGCGCCACCAGCGCGCCGCGCGAGAACGGGCCGCCGTAGTACACGGGATCGACCACTTTCTTGGAGGGCTCGTGCTCGGGGAACAGGCTCCCCAGCGAGCGCCG
Organism: Burkholderiales bacterium; assembly: GCA_035459025.1. Classification (GTDB taxonomy): domain Bacteria; phylum Pseudomonadota; class Gammaproteobacteria; order Burkholderiales; family SG8-39; genus JAABQT01. Next base: position 19,852 of record DATHYT010000084.1, read on the forward strand.
CGTAGGCCGGTTGATGATCACGCCGATGTGCCCGCCGTTGGGCGCGGGCGCGGCGATGAGCACCGACTGCCGGTAGTCGAGGTCGCGGAACATCGGGTGCGCCACCAGGAATACGGCTTCGTCTTCCTGCGCCAGCGCCGCCGGAAGCGCGACGGCGGCGAGGAGCACGGCGGCGAAGATTCGCAAGGTCTTCACCAAGGCATTGTAGCGCGGTTGCTCAGGTTTTCGGTCCCGCGGCCTTTTGCAGCAGCTCTTCCCACAGCCCGCTCATGTCCTCGCGAAACAGCAGCGTCTCGTCGGCGGGCAGCACGAGCCAGGCGTCGCGCCCGAACTCGCGCTCCAGCTGCCCCGGCGCCCAGGCGGCGAAGCCCGCGTACAGCCGGAAGCGCGGCCCGGGTGCCGCGAGCAGGGCGGCGAGATTCTGCGGGTGCATGCTGAGGTAGACGTTCTTCAGCACGTGGAACGCCGCCGCCTCGGGCGGCTGCGGCGCCTCGAACAGCGCGACCACGCTGCGGATCATCACCGGGCCGCCGAACCACAGCGGCCGGCCCTCGTGGCGCGCCGGCGTGGGCCTGTTGAGGATCACGCCGAGCGTCTTGCCGTCGCGCGTTTGCGTGACCAGCACCACGCTGCGGCCGAAGTTCGGGTCTTCGAGCTCGGGCTTGGCGACGAGCAGCACGCCGTTCGCCGGCTCGTGCTGCTGCGCGGCCGCGCCCGCGGCGGCGAGGAGCAGGGCGAGCGCCGCGCTGCGCAGCCGCGCGCTCATTCGAGGATCTTCCCGCCCGAGGTGAGCTGCAGGCTCAACAGCTCGCGCGGCAGCAGCTCGCGCCCATGCCACACCAGCACGCGCGAAGCGCCCGCGCCGCGCCCCAGCTCGTGCAGCGCGCGTATCTCGATCTCGGTGAAGCCGCCCTCGGGGTCGATCCGCGGGTGCAGGACCAGCACCGGCTGGCGCGGCACCAGCACCGCGGGATAGAGCTTGCGCAGGAACCGGCGCAGCACCTGGCTGCCGAGCGTCAGCTCGGCAACCAGCATGCGCGGGTGCTTGAATGGGTTCACGATGCGCAGCGGCCGCTCGGCGCTGGCGGTGAGCGCGTCGTCGCCGATGCGCACCACCTTCGGGATCGGGCCGTCGAGCACCGCGCCGACCGGGCGCGCCGCGTAGCGGCGGCCGCTGCGCACGTCGCGCACCTCGAGCCGCTCGGGGTCGAGCTGCGCGTACACGGTGGGGCGGAAGATCCTGAGCATGCGCCTGCAGCCACCAACCCGCCGACTATAGCCCCAGTCGGGCGAGGTCGGCGCGGAGCCGCCGCCGCTGTCCGGGCTCCACGATCGGGTACCTGTGCAGCCATGAGCCCGCGCGAAACGCCGGATGCAGGGCGCGGATCTCCTCCACTTCCCACTCGGCGTCCGCCGAGCGGCCGAGCCGCGCAAAGGTCGCCGCCAGGTACACGCGCGCCTCGAGGTCCCCGGTATTGCGCGCTTTAGCCTCGCGCAGGTTGATGAGCGCCTGCTCGGTGTCGTCCGCTAAGTAGTACGCGCGCCCCAGTAGCAGGAAGTGGATCTGCGTGGACCGCGCGGACAGGCGCATTGCCGTGCGCACCAGCTCGAGCGCCTCGTCGATCCTGCCCTGGTCGAGGCGGATGTGCGCTTTCAGCCCGTAGGCGTCACCGTAGGCGGGGTCCAGGCGCAGCGCCTCGTCGAGCTGCGCCAGGGCGGCCGCGTGCTCGCGCCGGTGCAGGTAGACAAAGGCGAGGGCAAAGCGCGCCTGCGGCAGCTCGGGATCGATCTGGCGCGCGGTGGTCGCCAGCGCCTGGGCGCGCTGCATCGCGGCGGCGCCGTCCCGGGCGAAGCCGTAGCGGTAATCGCGCACGTGGCTCAGCGCGCTCGCGGCGTAGGCGCGCGCAAAGTTGGGGTCGTGCTCGAGCGCCTCGCCGTAGAGCGTGCGCGCGGCCGCGCCGTCGGCCGCGCCGCGGCGCGCGGCGGCGGCCTGCGCGGAGCGAAACAGGCGCCAGGCGTCCGCGCTGGGCGTGTCCTGCGCCTCCGGGGGCGGCGCGCGCACCGAACCGGCGAGCCCGGCGGCGCACAGCAGCAGCGCGGCCGTCGCGGCGTAGGCGGGCCAGCGGCGCGCCGCGGGCGCCCCGTTGCCGTGGCCCACCGCGGCGATGAGCCGGTAGCCGCGCTTGGCGATGGTCTCGATGTAGCGTGGCTCGCGCGACGCGTCGCCGAGCGCCTTGCGCAGCTTGATCACCGTCTGCGTGAGCGACTCGTCGCCCACCACGACGCCCGGCCACAGCGCCTGGAGCAGCTCCTGGCGAGGCACCACCTCCCCGGCGTGCGCGGCGAGGTACCCGAGCACCTCCATGACCTTGGGCTCGAGCCGCCGCGGCGCGTGGCCGGGGCGCGCAAGGCAGTTCAGGCCCGGGTCCGCGCGCCACTCGCCCACGGTGAACGAAGGCGGGCTGCGTGGGTGCATTTTCGCTTCTCCTTAGGGCAACCTTAGGCCATCGGTCGGGACTTGCGCCGGGGGCGACGGCCATAGTACGGCGCTTTGCCCAACCCAAGGAGAGTTTCCATGGCAATCCGCTATTTGGCCGCGGCCGCGGCGTTCGCAACGATGTCGCTGGGAGCGGGCAGCGCGCTGGCGCAGGACCCGGTGCAGACCGACGGCGACAAGTACAAGGTGGTGCTGGAGAACGACCGCGTGCGCGTGCTGGAGTACCGCGACCGCCCGGGCGAGAAGACGCACCAGCACCGGCACCCGGCGTTCGTGCTCTACGCCCTGAGCCCCTTCAAGCGCAGCATCACGCTGCCCAACGGCAAGGTGCTGCAGCGCGAGTTCAAGGGCGGCGAGGTGATGTGGTCGGAGGAGCAGACGCATATCGGCGCCAACGTCGGCGACACCGAGACGCGCGTGCTGATGATCGAGCTGAAGAAATAGTCACTCGGGCGCGATGCGCGCCTCGCCCAAGGACTTGAACCAGGGGTCGATGTCCTCTAGCGAGGTGGCGATCTTGGCCGCGTGCACCTCGATGCAGTGCGTGCCGGCCGCCGCCGAGAGCAAGTGCGCGTTCAGCTGCAGGAATCCGGGCAGCTGCGCTGCGTACATGACGGCGTAGGTGTGGTCATCGAGGCGGGCGCGGTGGAGCTCCGCGGCCGGCGGCACGTTCGGGCGCTCGCTGAGGCTGCGCAGGATCGCGCCGGCGCATTCCAGCGGCGTCATGCCGGCAGCGGCGCGCGCCGTGATCACCGTGACGGTGTAGGCGCCCTTCGTGCCGAGGAAGCGCAGGTGCGGATGCGTGGCCTGCATCGGGTGCGGCGCCATCTCGAGCGCCGGCAGGTTCGGGATCGTCACCTTGAAGGCCGGCGCGGTGACGGCGAAGGCGAACTCCTCGGCCGCGGCGGGCGCGGCGGCGAGCGCGAGGGCGAGCAGCGCGATGCGGGTCATCGCGCGAGCTTAGCCCCTGGCGCCGGCGCGCGCCAGCCACCGTAATTGGCGCGTGCCTCGTTCAGCGCGCTGACGTTGGTGACCTGCATTTCGAAACCCGCCATGCCCGCGGCAGGAAAGAGCAGGTTGAAAGAGCCGAGCCCCAGGAAGACTGCCCCGGCGACACCGAGAAACAGCTGATCGACGCGCCGCATTGGAAAGCTGTGCGTCGGCTCCGACGAGGTGTCAGGCGGCGCCGCGCGGCTCACGCGGGCTGCGGCAGGCTGTGCCACCAGATACGCGCCTCCGTACACAGCCCCTGGGCAAACCTTGCCTGAAGCACGCCATCGAGCACCATGCGCGGCAAGGGGTCGCCCGGCTTCCTGGCCGGCAGGCTCGTTCCCGTTGAACGCGCCCAGACCTGGAACAGTTCCTCCGACCCCACCCGATACGTAACGTGCCAGTGCGCAATGCCCATGTCACCTTGGCTCGCGAGGACATCGAAGCTGACCTGCACCTCCTCCTGCAGTTGCACCCGCCTCCAGTATTCGGCAAGTTCCCGCTTTCCTGTTTGAACCTGGAACGGCGTGTTGTGGTACTTCCCGTCAGCGTGGAAAAGCGCAGCGAACATGGCCGGATCGCGTGCCTCCCAGGCCACCTTGTAACCCTGCATGAACTCCTGGATGTTCATCTCCGCCTCCAAACGGATGGGTGGCTTTGGACGCCTAACGTGTCGTTCACCCGCGCGCCGCATGCGGCGCGTCGGCGTCGAACGAAGGGCTTGGGCTGCGCTCTTCTGCCCGCGCGCACGCCGCGCCACGCTATTGTGAGACCCAACTGCTTACCACTTGATTGAAGCGCTCAGGCTGCTCGGACATCACCCAGTGGCCGGTATCGAACTCCAGCACCTGGTTGCCTTTGCGCGTCAGCAATTCATCAGCCCGCGCCTCCGAGTGAAACCGGCTAGGCTTGCGGCGGCCATGGATAAAGAGAATCGGACATTGCGGTGCGAACCGCCGTGCGTGGCGGCGATAGGACTGTCGACCGCCGAACCACATCACGAAATACGGATAGGCCATGCACGAGCTCATGACAAGATCGAGGAATCTGTTCACCGGGCCTGTCGGCTCTCCTTTGATAACGAATAGAAAGTCACGCGCCAAGAAGTAGCGGCCGCTCCTCACATCGTCTTCTGCCGGAGCAATGCCGTTCAGGTTCAGCGCTTTCACTTTCCCTGCACTCTGTTCGACCACGGTCATGCCCGTCATCCCCAGAGCATAGGGCGTCACCGCGAGCGCCTTGGCCATGTCTCCGCCGCGAGCCAGTACCTTTGCTGTCTCGAGCTCTTGCCGTTCGCCGCGCAACTACAAGACGCGGTATATTTCCCAGCGGCTCGTGCCGGAAACCACATGCGGCTCGAGATCCTTGCTCCATTGCCTATGCGCTGCAACTGTCGCCAATTTGTCCCACGCCTGGTTGAGTTCGTTGAGGTCCTTGACGAGATGCTCTGTTTGAATGGTTGCCTCCAGTGCGCCGATCGAGCCCGTTAGCAAGCGCGTCTTTTCGGCACTAAACCCGACTTGTGGCGCAATCTCCCGTAACCAACGCTGCATCAGGTCGATCGCATTCTGTTTGTATCCGAACTTCGCATCGATGCTCCAACGGGCGACCATCATGGCTGATCTCCTCAAGTATTACGGAAAGTGACTTGACCTCTACTCCCTGCAACGCCGCGCGTACTGCGATGCCCAACGTCCCCAGTAAATGGCGCGCGCAGGACAACCTATGCGCAGCACGCTGCTTGCGCGCGAGTCCGTGTGCAGCGGGCTGTTATGCAGCTTCACTGTCCTTTGGCTAGACGGCGCATATGCTTCGCACGTGACTGATCGGTCGTTCATGACCCAAAGCAACGAGGTCGCTCGCAGCAAGCCGGCAGCGTCCGTCATGAATTGATATAGGCTTCGGCTTCGCGTAGCAGCTCGGACACCTCATCGTCCTGAATGCCGAGCGCGGAGAACTGCCTGTCGATATTCTTCAGATAGTCCAGGCTCGACCCCATAAAGCCGGTGCCGCTCGCGCAATACTGTATCTGCTGCGCGCGGGTAAGGCTCGCATCAATCAGGTCCGCCTCGTGGTCCGCTACGAACGTGAGCGCCATCATGCGACTGTCCGCTGCGACGGCTTCGACAAAAACAGGCGTGTAGGCGGGCCCGATTCTTTCACGCCGCCAAAGAGCTTCCGTTTCCTCTTCGATGTTTTCGCGGGAAATCCTGAATGCGAGTCCGTCGCACGCCGGCCCCTTGTCAAGAGCGACCATGAGGCCAGGCGCATCGACTGTGCCTCTGCCACCATAGATGTCCTTGAGAATAAAGCGGCGCGCATAGCCCGATATGCGGGCGCGCCGTACCTCCGCAAAGCGGAACGCTGGATCCCACATCAAGGACCCATAGCCGAAAACCCAGAGGTCGGTGTCGCGGCGGCCTGCAAGGATTTCGGCACGCTCCGCTTCCCGCTCGCTATCGGAATACCACCAATCTAGGGGCAAACCGCGCTCTTTTGACACGGCGGCCAGCTTTGCCGTCGTGAGAGTGCGCGAGGGCGACGTCAAGGGATCGGAAATCTTATCGCGCAGTTCCGGGTGAAAGGCGAAGGAGTCCGCCGCAGCCCTCATAGCAAGCCTCCAAGTTTGGTCGAATTGGGAGTCAGAGTGGCCATAACGCGATGATGCATCTTGCCGCATCGCGCCGCCGTCGAGTCGAGCACTAACGTCCGCGCCCACCGCCGCGCGCCCGGTGAGCCCTGCAAAGCATGGGAGTTCCGCGCGCGTCCGCGTGGGCTGCGGGGTTAGACGGCATCTTTGTCATTGAGATGGCTCCCCAGCGCCTGCGAAAGACGTGTGGTTATCTTCACCATGCTCGCTTCGCTTCGCTCAAACCCGTAGACGGTAAGCGGAAAGTTCAGCGGCTCTTGAATCTTCCAGATCGCCTCGTGCTCGCTGGCGGGGAACATTTGCGCAGGATCTCCAACGGCAACCCATCCGATCGGAACTGTTGCGCCGGGGGCGAGCCGGGTCTTCAGATGAACAACGCCGTTGACGCGGACTTCGGCGCCTCTGCCGATGTACGAGCCGTGAAACACGGCGCAACCGGTGGCCAGAAAAGCTTCTTCTTCGATCGTGCATCCGACCACATGCGCGTTTGGTCCAACGAGACAATTGTCGGCGATGCTCAAGTGGTGAGCCGTTGAACTACGCAGGACTGCGTTTTCCATAACGATGCATTCTCGGCCGATGCGTATAGACCCACCCTCTGCGATAACTTGGGCGCCGAACATGATCCGGGCGCCCGGGCCAACAGTAACGTCCCCGCACAGAACAGCGTTCGGGGCGATATACGCCGAAGGATCTACGACGGGCGACTTGCCAAGATGTTCGAAGATCATGCGGCTATTATGGACGCACGCGTCTTTACGCCGCCTGACGTTCGCGGCCAGGCGCGCTGGGCGGAGGCGCGACCAGCGCCGAGCCAAAAGCGTCGCTTTGCGCCTCGCTGTCAGCGCGCAGGCCTTCGAGGCCGCGGCCAGAGGCTTGGATCGCGCGCCGTGTGCAAGACGGCCAGAACGACCACCCGCTTGGATTCGACGCGGTAGAAGACACCATACGGAAACTGCGATAGGAGGGCGCGGCGTACCTCGCCGTGGACCTACGCAAACATCTGCGGATAGCGCTCGATGGCATCAAACGCGGAACCGACAGCAGTTAGAAAACGCTCGCCCAGCCCTTTCGCTTGCCCTTCGTAGTACCCAAACCCAGCTGCAAGATCCCGCCCGACCTGCCGACGGTAGACGACCGGCAGAGACATCAGCGTCGCCGGGCGTCGGCGAGCACTTGGTCTCTGGAAACTACGTCGTCGGGGCTTTTGTCGTGTTGGGCCAGCCGTTCGTCAAGCACTTGGCGGTGGGCGTCACCCAGGGGCACGGTGGAAGGCTCCGCGGCCAGACTGGCCCAGATGACCTCGGCCAAGCGTAGGCGCTCCTCGGGCGGGAGCTTCAGGATCTCGGCAACGTCGGCATCACTCATATGAGTAGCCTACCACTCCAGTTATCTGCGCGCTAACGTAGAGCTCAGCCGCGCGCGGAGGCGTCGCGACCGAGTGGCGGCACGCTGTAGCGCGTCGGCTGCAGCCCCATGTTAGGCATCGCCGCGCACGGCGCGTCTCCCTGCAAGCCGTTGTTCGGTGGCGCACGCTCGTGATCAGCGCTGCGGCGAGAGCTCTCGACGGGTTGGCTCCGGTCATCCGAGGCTGTTGCCACGGTCCGCGCGCAGGGCATAGAAGGCCATGGCAGGGCTGCGAATGTCGAGGCGCTCGAAGCTCGCGAACCCAGCGTCGCTCGCCATGGCGCGGGCGCGCCCCTCGCCCCAGCACGCGCCCAGACCCGGACCGCCCTGCGCGAGCGACTGCGGCACGCAGTGCAGGCAGCTCATGGCCTGAAACATTCGCGCAAACGGGTTCTGGACGTTCTTTTCCAGCTGGTCGGATACCTTTGGCTCGACCATCAGGTACGTGCCGCCCGCATTGAGAGCGGAACGGATGCGCTTCATTGCACCCAACGGGTCGGGCAGGTCGTGGATGACGTCGAACGAGCTAATCAGATCCCATCCGGGTTCGCTCGGCAGCGCCTCGATGGGCTCGGCAAGAAAGGAGACGCGGTCGCCCAATCCGGATTCACGCGCGTAGCCGCGTGCGATCCCGATGGAACGTGCGTCGAAGTCGAGCCCGGCGACCGTCGCCGACGGAAAGGCCTTGGCGATCGTTATGGGAATGACGCCTGTTCCGCAGCCCACGTCGATTGCGCGTCCTCCTGCCTCCAGCCGCTTCACCACCTCCGGCATTGCGGGCAGCCAACTGCGCACCAAGCGGTTCTCGTAGACTTGCCGGTTCATCGCCTCCAGCGAACAGGGCAAATCCGAGCCGAAATCGGCAAACGAGATCCCCTTGCCCGTCTTGAACGCATCTACCAGCTTCGGCGTCATCGCGAGCAGTCCCGGAAGACCCTGGAACAACCCGCCGAAATAATATTCCGACGACGGGTCGGTGAGGAAAAGAGCATGTTCGTCCGGGAGGGAAAACGTGTTGGTGCCGGGGTCGTGCTCGACGTAGTTCGCGCCGCTCATCACGGCGAGCCATTCCTCGACATAGCGGGGGGAAATGCCGGTGCGCCCGGCAAGCGCCTCGGAGGACAACGGCCCCGCCCCGGCCATGGCTCTGAACAGGCCACTTTGATCGCCGACGACGAGCAGTCCGGCGGACAGCGCCGTGCCAACATCGCCAACGAGCTTCAGCATGAAGCGGGTGGATTTGTCCTTGTCCATGCGCATCTCCTAAGTTGGCGCTTCAAACGCCACGCCTTGAGCCCCATGCGCTCCCCATGACGTGACAAGGTACAACATCTGGAGCGTGCGCCATTGGCTGACCGCCACGCCAAGGGCCACCAGCACGACACTTGCGCGTGTGAAGTTGCTTCGCGCGAGCACCCAAAGCCCTGGAACTAGACTCAAGGCACCAAGCACGACAACCGCACCGATGCCCCACCCGGAACCTGTGCCCAACTCGCCAGCGAGGAGAGCCGCGGCGACGAAGAGGGCAAAGGTGGTCCACGCCAGCTGTAGTTGTGTCCGGGAGGTCATGCAGATGCCTAACGTGGCGCTGGAGCCGCATGCGGAGGAGGGCGAAGCCCTGCGGAGGTTGTCGGCTCGAGGCGATTGTCATGCAGCATGATTGATGTCAAATGCGATGGGCCGTAATCGACCAAGAGCAGGCATTCGCAAGTCCGGCGCGCTACACGCCCTCGATGAGCAACCGGTTGTTTGCCGTCGTCACTGATTCACGCAGCTTTTTCCATTCCTGATAGTCCGGATCCGACATGAAGGCGCGAAGCGCCTCGCGATTCGGCCACTTGAAAAGGACAATGCGGTCCGGCTTCCAGTTTCCCGCAAGAACCTCGAACTTGCCGCCTCGGGCAAGATATTGCCCGCCATGCTTCGCCACCAGCGGGGGCACCGCGCGCATGTATGCTGCGTACTTCTCAGGATCGTGAATAGTGCTGTCAAGAAGGAGATAGATCGCCACGCGTTGCTCCTTTGAGAGAGGCTATTCCAGAGTGTCCGTTTTGAGTCGAACGCAGGCGTTGCCTGCCCGCGATCTATGCCGCATGACGCGGATTATGTGGCACTACTGAGCGAGACTGCTGGCCGCGCTTCATCAACGATCGTCTCCCGGCCCGACAGCAGCGGCATGCGCGCGGGCCGATGGGGTTTGGCGCCCGACGATTGCCGGAGCCTCGTGGACAAGCGCGTCGTTCTCAAGGGCCGCTACCATGAACAGGGCGAAGTCCACGCGCCGCGTGATGTTGCTCGCCAGGATGGGGTCGCCCGCGTGGCGGCTCCACACCGGCAGGCCCTGGCTCTCACCCTCTTCGAGGTCGCTTCCACGCACGACCGTCCACAACGTGTCGCTGGCAAACACCCGCCGGCACGCTTCCACTTGGTCGTCGATATCCGCGAAGCGGGCAAGCCGCGCAAGCCGGCCGAAGAGCGCCACGAACATCTTGAGGGACAGCGAGTACACGTCCTTGCCGTCCCGCGTGATATGCCAGCCGCAGGAAAAGATGAGCCGCGCGCCCGGACCTGCGTAGTCGAGTACCGCCTGCGCCGTTCGAGTCGAGTAATGCTGGACCCCCCAAGGAACCAACACCGTGAGCACCCCGTCACACTCCGCGACGGCTTTCCTGATCGCTTCGCGATCATCCGTCGCGCCGGGAATGATCGTCATGCGCTCTTTGAACCCGTCAAGCTTGCCTGCGCTGCGCTCACGGCAAACGCCAACGACCTCGTAGCCCCGGTCAAGCGCGTGTTGCACCATGTACTTTCCGAGCTTGCCGGATGCCCCGACGATGCACACTTTCATCGAGCGCTGCCCTCACGTCCAACGGTCTGCCACATGACGCTAGAGATCACCCGCCCGCGAAAGCGGGCGAAGCCCGCTGCAGCAGGTCCGGTGCATCGACGGGTCGGGCGTCGGCGTGCCGATCCCGCTCGTGGAGCAAACATGATCAACGTCATGCCAGATCACGTTGACCTCGTTCAGCCTGCGCAACCCCCGGCAGGGGTGGCCAGAGCGCGTTCGGTGACGAACTGAAGGGCATGTGTCAGAGGCCGAACCAGCGAGCCCTGCGGCTGGCACCGAACTGCACCTTGTGGGCCCGTCCGGCGACCGAGGGCGGGTGAAAGATGCTCTTCAGCTTCGGCCCGGTCAGAAAGTCCAGGTCCGCCCAGCTGAGGCGACCGTCGCCGAACTCGACCAGGCAACTGCCCGTTCCCGCATTGGGTGCCGCCTCGCCGATGCCGAGCTTGGCGAGGATCGAGCTCGCCACGGCGCGGGCTGCGCTCTCGGCAAACGACCCGGCTTTCGGCAGCCCGGTCGCGGCTCCGTCGCCGATGGCATACACCTCGGGGAAGCGCGTCTCCAGCGTGCGCACGTCGATCGGCACCCAGCCGTTCTCGGCCAGCCCGCTTTCCAGCACCGGCTGCGGCACGTGGTGCTTCGGCACCCCGAGGTACAGCGCGTAGGGCAACTCGGTTCCGTCGTCGAGCACGGCGCTCTTGCGCCCCGGCTCCAGTGCCGTGACCGAGCGGCCAAGCAGCAGCGTGATGCCCGTTTCGGCAAACGCGCCGACGAGCGCTTTGGACACGTCCGCCGAGGCCGGCATCGGGCTGGAGAGCGGCAGTACGAGCGTGAGGTCGCACGCGCCGCGCACGCCGCGCGTCGCAAGGTAGTGGTGCAGCGTCAGCACGCACTCGCTCGGCGCCGGCGGGCACTTGAACGGAAAGCCGGACACGCCCACGATCGCCGGGCCCTTGGAAAACGCGGGCAGGACCTCGCGCACCCGGCTTGCACCCGCCACCGAGTAGAACTCGTTGCCGTCCTCGGCAAGGCCCGGCGTCGCGGCGAGGTCGTAGTCGGCGCCCAGCGCGACCACCAGGAATTCGCCCTCGTAGGTGCCGCCGCTGGTGGTCACGCGCCGCGCCACGGGATCGATCGCGGTGATGGTCTCGTGCACCAGGCGCACGCCGGCCTTGACGAAGTTGCGGTAGGGCAGGCGCACCGAATCCAGCGTCGCCTTGCCGAACATCACGTCGATCTTGGAATAGCCGAAGACGAAGGCGTCCCGCTTTTCGATCACGGTCACGCCGGCCTGTTCTCCGAGCGCCTCCGCCAACAGGGTGGACAGCTCCATGCCGCCGAAACCGGCACCCAGCACGAGAACCCGCGACTTCATCACGATCCTCTCGCCCGCAACGGGCTGCCAAGCGCCGGCTGCAGAAACTTGTGGACGAACGCGATCGCCATGCTGCCTTCGCCGACCGCGGCGGCGACGCGCTTGACCGGGCTCAGCCGCACGTCCCCACACGCGAAGATCCCCGGGACGCTCGTTTCGAGCAGGTAGGGATCGCGCTCGAGCGGCCAGCGCCCGGCCTTCACCACGTCGTCGCCAGTCAGGACGTAGCCGCGCGCATCGCGCGCAATGCTCTGCGGAAGCCATGCGGTCTGGGCGTCCGCGCCGATGAAGACAAACACGCCACCGCAGTCCTCGCGGCGTACCTCGCCGCTTGCGTTGTCGCGTATGTCGATCGCCGTCAGGTGCGTGTCGCCGTACGCGCACACGACTTCCGAGCGCAGCCGCACCTTCACGTTGGACTTCCCGGCGAGTTGCTCGACGAGGTAGTGCGACATGCTCTTGTCCAGCGAATCGCCCCGGACGACGAGCGTCACGGTTCGCGCGTGATTGGCAAAGAACATGGCGGCCTGGCCGGCCGAGTTTCCGGCCCCGATGAGGTGGATATCGAGTCCGTGCGTCCCCGCGGCTTCGCTGCGCGCGGCGCCGTAGTAGACGCCCTTGCCGATCAGTCGATCGAATCCCTCGATCGCGAGGCGGCGCCACGAGACTCCCGTCGCAAGGATGATGGTGCGCGCCCGGACGACATCCCCGCCATCGAGTTGGACCTCACGCGTTTGCGGATCGATGCGATCGACCGCGCGCGTGACCAGGATCTCCGCACCGAGCCTCATTCCCTGCTTGAGCGCTCGGCTCGCGAGCTCGTCACCCGAGACCCCGCTCGGGAAGCCGAGGTAGTTCTCGATGCGCGAAGAGGTACCGGCCTGGCCACCGGGTGCCTCGCGCTCGATCACGAGCGTGCGCAATCCCTCGGACGCGCCGTACACCGCCGCCGCCAGGCCCGATGGGCCGCCGCCGATGACCACGGTGTCGTATTCGGCGAGCCGCGCCTGCGTTTGCAGGCCGAGGTGCTGCGCGAGTTCACGCATCGCGGGCCGACTGAGGCGCGTTCCGTCGGCAAGCAGCAGCACCGGGCAATCTCCGTCCGCCGGGGGAGGTCCGGGCCAGCGCGCCCCCAGGTCGGGCGCATCGGGCGTGATCCATTCGTGAGAGATCTGGTTGCGGGCGAGGAACTCGCGCAGATCGCTGCAGGCCTTGTCCCAGCGGTGTCCCACCATGGTCACACGCGGCTTGGGTGTCTCGGCCGCGATGCCCTGCATTCCGCCGATGCGCTCGCGCGCCAGCGCCGCCACCTTCTCCGCGATCTCGGGCGATGCCGCGGCGATCGCGTAGTACTCGCGGATGCCCACGCGCATGACGCGAGAGGGTTCGGACGCACGATAGCTTCCATACAGCGGCGTCCCGATCGCAATCGGCAGTTCGCCGAAAAACCCGCCTGGAACGCGCCAGCCGAGCCTGCGCTCGACTCCGTCGAACAGCTTGACGACCTCCATCCTGCCGGAGAGGACGACGTACAGCGCCCGCTCCTCCGCGCCCTCATGCGCGGCGAATTCCCCGGGCGCGAGGTGCAAGTCGGCGGACGTTCGCGCGAGCCGCTCGAGTTCCGGCTCGGCGAGCGTGGAGAACAGCGGGACTGCCCGGACATCCTCAGTGGTCAGCATGGTTTGGTCAGCAAGAGGAGGAAATGGGAGGGAAAATAGACGATTGCACGCTCATCGTCATCCAGCAAGACAAAGCATGTGCAAACCGATCGCCTTGGGGCCCAGCGTCCCCGTTCTGGCGAGTTGCCGATCTGCGCCTGAGCACGTTGCCTGCGCCCGACTCCCGCCAGCCGTCCCGTGGTTGCTGTTTGGACCCGCTCGTCCCAGATTCACGGTACGGACGCGCGCATCCCTGCTCTCGACGCCCCGCGTTCGCGTTGAGCGGCCGTTCGCCGGCCGCAAGCGAAGCAAGATCTCCCCACGGTCCGCTGCAACGCGCTGTTAGATCGCACCGGCTTCACTGCACTTTCGCCAGACGCTTGCGAGCCAAGGCTGACGCTCGAGCGGTAACCCCGGTGGACGATAGTAATACTCCAGCTCCGCCAACGGCGCCGTTTTCATGAATGCGCGCCACGATTCGAGGTCGTGGTACGCCCCGTACCGCCCGCGATTCCAGCCCTCCTCGTTATTCCCGCGGGGATTCGAAGTGAAGAGCACGCCGTCGGGCGTAAGTGCCGCGTGCAGTTCGCCCAATACGCGCGGCAGCTCTTGGCGCGGCACGTGGAACAGCGAGGCGTTGGCGAAGATGCCGTCGAAGCGGCAGGCGGGAAGCTTCAGCGCGAGGAAATTCTGCTCCCAGACCTCGCAGCCGCTGTGCTCTCGTGCCATGGCGGCGAGCGGCGGAGGCCCCTCAAGGCCTATCGGCTCGTGGCCGAGAGCGCGAAACGCGACCAAGTCGCGCCCGGGGCCGCAACCGAAATCGAGTATGCGCAACGGTGGCGTACCGCGAATGTGCCGCAGCAGCAGCGGGTTAGCCGATCAGCTTGACGTACTCGGCGTGCGGTCCGATCCAGAACCAGATGATGCCGTCCGCTGCTTCCACGCCCACCGCGCGATAGTGGATGCCAACGCGCGCCGATTAGAAACGCCCCACCTTCTCGAAGTGAAGCGAGGGGTGCCGGGGATCGCGTTTGAGTTGTTCGAAACTGACGATCCCACGCTTCGGCGTCAAACGCGGCGAACCACACCCGCAGCTCCGTCATTTCCTCGGGAGACAGGTCCTTGATTTCGCGCTCGATCTTCTCAACCTTGCCAATCTTCGCAGCATAGCGCACCAAGGTTATCTGACGGCTAACGTTTGAGCTAACCGGCCTGCCGGAGCAAGTCCGGTTGAGCCAAGGGTTAGACGTCGGCGCTTGTCACCGTTGAGCGAGTGACCTCGCGGTGAGGCCAGGTCAACGCACGAATCCGATGCGTGCCCAAAGTGCGGCGAAGATTAGGTAGATAGCGACGCTCGACCAACCCATCGCGTTTAGTGTGCCTGCAAGAACGGCCTGAAGGCTCACGCCAGCGCCAAGGAGCGTTGCGACGGCGGTGAGCTTTGCAACTAAGCGCTGGACATCAATATTCTCGATGCCTCGGATGCTCCATGCGATAGCCCCAAACGAAATGAACGACGAACCGAAATAGCGGGTCATCAGTGTCACTACTGGATCAGTACTCTGATTGCCATAGACGGCCAAGGTCTGCAGAGGGGCCAACAGGAATGCGAGTCCGAAGACAAAGGTAACTACGCTCGCGGAAGAAGCAACGGTCTTGAAGTTCATGTGCTGTCTCCTTTCCGGCAATCGTGACCGGAGGCAAAGTATGCGGCTGAAAGAGCGGGCAGTAAAGGAGGCTGCTCCAGTCAACACATGCGATGCCGCACAACCGTTCCGCGCATCAACCAGTAGTCTGACGTCTAACGTTCTCAATCAGCGGCGGGCCGCCACGCGGCGCCTGCAAAGCACCGCGGCGCGTGGCCCGTCCGCTGCATTGAGGGGTTAGAGCGCTCTCTTTCGATACAGCGCGGCATGCTCTAGTGTGTACTCGGACAATGGGCCAGCCAAGATTTCAGCGCCTGCGAGGTTTCGTGGGTGTTTGAGGTACGCGTGTACAAGCAACTCATCTTCGGGTTCTATGGTTTGTGATCTGACTGTGATCTGAGTTCGTTCGTACCCATCCGGCGCGCTCACTCGTTGGAGGATATCCATCCGCCCAAGAACTTCGGGTTTCACCTCGAAGACCTGACCAATTACCGGTTTCCCCTCACCGGGCGTGTTGACCATCCATGGCGAGTGACGTTCACCGACAAGATAGAGCGGGTAGCGGTCCGTCGTGACAAAGACACCTGGAATTCTCGTTCCGGTGTTCGTGCCGAAGTTCGGGAATCCTTCTTTGAGGGTGCCGTAGACGAAGACGCGTGTATGCATTGAGCGCTTTAACGTTCGAGTTAAGCGGGAGACAGCGGCATAGCGCTTGACCCGCGGGGCGCATGATGACAGCGAGCGCTGAGCGGGCCAAGCGCTATGCCGTTCGCTCTCCGCTTGAACGAGGGGTTAGGCCGCAGTTGGCTTTGCCGTGGCATCTGCACTTCCGGTCATTGAGGTCTCGACAGCCTCGACGATATGGCGCGGCCAGCGGCTGTCCAGGCCACTCTGGCGCCACCAAGCCTTGCAGCCTGGAAACTCGAAGTGATGCCGAAAGGCACCCACCACTGCACGATAGGTCTCCTCACGGCTGACGGCGGCCGAGTTTCCAAACAGTAGCAGCGCATCATAGCCCTGCAGGAGCTCCTCCATCCAGTAGCCGAAAGTGATCTTCTCCGAGATACTGAGATCCTCATAGCTCGCTCGTCCACGCGCTATCACGTCTGCAACTCGAGGATCATCAGTACGACGCTTGTGTTCCCTGAGAGCAGTCACCGCAGCATGCCAATTGTTTAGCCTGCCCTGCTCGTTGCTCTTGCGGAGCTCAATGACCAGCAGCAGCAGTGAACCGATCACACCAAATGCGGCGATGAGATTGGCTACGCTGGCGGTTTCTGAGAGTGTCACGCTCGCACCTCCTGCGGCCTAACGTCGTGCTCTGCGGCGGGCCGGCACTGCCTGCGATGCAGGCACGGCGCTGGCGGCCCGTCCGCAGCAGCTACGGGTTAGCTGGCTTGGGTCACACATCTGCGCGCGCCTCGACTACGACTGCATTCGCCGGAGCACTGTACGGGTCCGCTCCGCCTACTTTGGCCAGCGCCGCGGTCACCCTTTCTACCACTTCGTCGAGTGAGACGCCGCGCTTTTCGATGAGGAGCGACCGCGGAGTGCCGCGGACTTGCCCAATGGCTATGTTGCGCGCACTGACCCCGCGGACCTGGATCTGCTTTTTCTCGATTCGCGTTTCCTGAAATCGGGCCTCGGCGAGCAGCTTACGCAGCAGCGCCAAATCGTGCATCTCGAACGGAAGTCTGAACCGTATTTCTTCGTCCCCTGGAAAGAGTTGCTCGATTACTTCGGCGCTCACCGCAGCATGCGGGTTCTGCTCGATGCGGTCCCAGACGTTGAACAGTAGGATTCCGCCTTTCTTGAGTACGCGGCGAGCCTCCCTCATCACCGCCCGTTTGTCCGGCACAAACATAATCCCGAATGCGCAGACCACGGCGCCAAATTCGCCGTCACCGAACGGCAATTTGGCTGCATCCGCCTCGCGCCACTCAATGCCTTTGCGGTCGATCAACTTGCTGCGCGCAAAATCCAGCATCGCTTTGCTGAGGTCACTGGCGACCAGGCGACGCGTCGGATCGAGTCGCTCGCGCAGCCGCCGGGTCACGATGCCGGTGCCGCAGGCGAGTTCCAGAACGTCGCCCGGCGGCTTGGCTGGAAGACGCTGTGCGAGGTCCGCCGCGAAGGTGTCAAACCATGCCGGACCCAAACAACTGTCGTAGAACTCGGGAATTGAGCCGGTAAAGTTTGCTGCTACATCGACCATACGTCCCCCCCTTACCGCGGTTACTTTCCGGTCACGCTCGGGACTGTCCCAACTATGCCAGCTAACGTTAGGCGTCAGCCGCGCCTGCTTGCGGGCGTCGGTTGCACGCCGGGGTTAGGCGATTCACGCAGATGATACGTTCCATAAGCGTGCATGGCTCGATAGGGTTCAGCAATTCAGAGAGCCGATATACGACTCACTGGTTCTCGAGAACGTGATATCAGGAAGATCAACCTCCATTCCGTCCACAAGAAATCTGGGTGGTTTCAACGAAAGCTTCTCCATCGGTATCGTGGCTATTTCCGCACGAAGAAAATAGTATGCGTGCTTCGTCTTTCCGTAACGTGTGATCTGATCGAAGAGTCTTTCCTCTGTCTTTCCCTGCATGGGCGTTTTCAATGAGATTTCTCCCGTCCGCCCAGCCGATACCCATACTCGTCCTCTTAGGTCGCCCCACGATCTAGTCTGAGTCGGACTTTGAATCTCAATAGAGTGGTCGATCAACAGTACCGAATGCGTTTCTGGAACCTCAAACGTCATCGTCGCCAGAATACGATTCTCTTGAGGAGACGAAACCTCAAATCCCACAGTCACGTCATGCACGTCAAACAAGATGACTGACCTGACGGGCGGGCACCACGCTTTGACCAGCTTCCCATGGGCGGAGTCGGGCCGATAGAACGAGACACTCATCGGTGCGCATGCAGCCAAGAGGAGCACAATTAATGAGACCGCGACCGCACCGGCTGGCATCTCGACGCCACTGAGGATGGTCGAAGGTCGACTAACGTCCTTCACCGGTTCAATCGCCTAACGCCTGCGATCAGCGGCCGCGAAGTAGCGGGCGGCAGCCCGCTTCGTAGCGGTCCGTTGCATCGGATGGTTGGGCGTCAAAGCCATGCCTATCGCCCGGTTACACCTGCTCGCGCGCATGGATGAGCGCCACGATGGACTGGTGAAACGGAGTGTCGATGCCGAATTCCCGACCCATCCTGACAATGGCGCCGTTGAGGTAGTCGATCTCCGTCCGGCGGCGAGACTCCAGGTCTTGAACCATCGAGGATCGATGTGAAGCGGAGCGGGGAATCACCACCGGGATGAGGGTGCCCTCTACGTAGTGCCGGCCGTTCTCGGCGGGGCGATAGCCGTTGCTAGACGCGAACACCTGCAATGTCTCGTCCGCCAGATGGGTAATGAGGCCGCGCGAATGCTCGTTCTCCAGCAATTCCCCATAGTTGCGGCCAATGAGCGCGCCGGTGGGGTTCATGCAGGTGTTGAACAGAAGCTTGGCGAAGATTGTGTGCCGGATGTTTGGCTCGTGCACCACCGGGAGAAAACCGCGGTCCGCCACCTCAAACATCGGCGCTATCGCTTGCGCATCATCGCCCAGGATCGAGCCGGCCCGAACCGGTCCGGAATGTGCGTTCACGCTCACATGATTCAGCCCGTGGCGCTCCAGGCCGATGAGCATGGCGGTGGAGAATACCGGGGTGTCGGGGCCTAGCACATCGCGCGCCGCTTCCGCCGAGCCCAAACCATTCTGCATCAGCAAAATTGCGCGGGGGCGGCTGGGCGCGCCGGGAATCGCAAAGGGGCGTAGCGCATCGGCGACGTCATAGGCCTTTGTGGTCACAACCAGAACGTCACAATCGAGGCAGGCTTGCGTCGGGTGATCGGCGTCCTCAATGGTGACGCGCCCTGGTTCCAGGCGATGCTCGCCGAGCATGCCGGACACCGTCAGCGGTTGGGTACGCAGGAACTCGACCGATGTCGAGCGAACCATCAATGTCACCCGCGCGCCCGCGAGGGCAAAACTCGCGGCGAAACCTAGCCCGACCGATCCGCCGCCGATCACGGTCATTCGCAGAGTGCTCACAGAGTCCTCCCGGATGCCCAACGTCCACGCCCACCGGCGCGCGCCCGGTGAGCCCTGCAAAGCATGGGAGTTCCGCGCGCGTCCGCGTGCGGCGTGTTGTTAGGTTGCTGTCCGCTTCTTCGCGACGTAGTCACGGAGAGCACGGTTGACGGCCTCGGAGCTGGGAAAGAGCGCGTGCAAGTCGGGGTCTATGAGCACCACGTTTGTGCCTTCGCGGTAGCTCTTCGCGTACTTGCCGCGGACCCCTGACTTGATCAGATTCTCGGGGTACTCGTCTCTCAGTGTGTCTTTGTCACTCTTCATAGGCTCTTCGCTCCCGCGAAGTCATAGCTCGAGCGGAGATCAGGCGTATCCGGTCTCCGCGCTCAGTATAGGACACAACCAGGTGCTTGCCCTGCTTCGAAGCGCCAAATATAAGGTAACGGGCTTCGTCGGCCGAGTGGTCGGGGTCTTGGACGGTCGACGAATGATCGTCGTCAAAGACCTCAGATGCCTCAGGAAAGCTGACGCCATGCTTTTGCTCGTTCTCACGAGCCTTCTCAGAGTCCCATTCGAATATCAGCACTGCGCGTCCAACAGCAACCTAACGTACCGCATCAGCGGCCCGCGCAGGCGGGCGAAGCCCGCCGGAGCGGGTCCGCTGCATGCGGGGGTTAGGCCGCACCTCCCGCCCCTGCTTGTACTCGTTCATCCGGAGCCTTTGCGGCATCTGCGTTGGCCTCAATGAGCGCCCTCCACTGCTTTTGTATTGAACCGCGGCTGTGTTCTTCCGAGCTGGCAATCTGTTTGTCGAGAAAGTTCACGAACTCGGTGCCGTACGTGTGCTTGACAAGTTTCCACATTGCACGAACTCCCGGAAAGGCCGCGATCTGCTCACGGATAGTCGCCTCATAGCCTCGATACGCATCGTCGTCCAGCAGGCCAGAGAGGTACTGATGATGTTGGTTCTCGCATCCCATGAAGGTAGCCCTGCACAAGAAGAAGAACTGTCCGAACTGACCGCCTTCTAGTTCGACTCGGCCGAGGGCACCCTTCGAGTAGAGCTCGCTGAACTGCTTGTCGGCGAGCAGCGTGAAGTATGCGAGCCAGTAGTCGGCATTCATTTGAAGGGCTGTCGCCCGGGTTGCCTTTGTGTTCTGACGCACCTGAAGGCCAACGAAGATCAACGAAGCGACTACCGCCAGCGCGCCAACCATTTGTCCAATATTCGCCAGATCAACGAGCGTCATCAAGTCCTCCGGAAGTCAATTGCATCCCGATGCAAGCTTCACACGGCGCATGCGCGAACTGGTGTATTTCCTGCGGCCTAACGTCGAGCTAGCCGGCGGCGCGCTTGCGCGCCGTCCGCGCTGAGCGCGATGTTAGACCTCGCAGGTACTCGGGCATCTCTTGGCGCAACACCTGCCGCAATGTCTGCTCGGTGACCGGTTGATCGGTTTCGGATAGGTATTTGCGCAGGGCGTCATTCATCATGGTCTGGTACCCAGTTCCGCTTTTCTGCGCGCGCGCGCGAAATTCGTCGAGGATGCTGTTGTCGATAAAGATTGAAATGCGCGTCTTGCCCTTCTGCGGGATCACCGCACCGCGCTTGCCTTTGGAGAAGTCGTATTCAGTTCTCATAGGATGTCCGTTCCTTTCGCGTCGGGCGACGCGCTGAAATGATGCGGTACTCGTTGTTGCGCTCGGCGTAGACGACAACCAGCAACTCGCCGGCGCTGCCTATTCCGACGGTGATGAAGCGGCTCTCGCCCTCGGAGTCAGGGTCCGGCACAGTGAGTGCTAACGGGTCCTCAAGCACACCCTCGGCATCTGCGAACGACACCCCATGCTTCCTGAGGTTCGCGGCCGCCTTGGCAGGGTCGTACTGGAACCGCATATGCCCATGATATATACATCATATGCACATCGCAAGGGGTTCGAGCAGCGAGGTCTAACGTTCGGCGTCACCCGCACCCGCTTGCGGCGCGTCCGCTGCGGCACGCGGTTAGGCCTCACCTGCGTAGCCGACTCACGGCTTGGCCCTGATGCTTGAAGGAAGGTCGACATAGTCTTCCGTGCGTGGAAGCGAAAGATAGGCCGCAAGGATTGCCGCCGGCGGTGCCACAAGCTTTCGCGCGTCGAGGTCCATGAAGCCGCCTGTGCTGGTGACGCTAGCTGCAAGATCACCATTGGTGCGACGCACTTCGTTGCGGACCTTGAAGCGGCTGCCATCCGGGGCCAAGCCGGCAAGCGAGAAGGTGATATCGACTTCCTCCATCCACTTGACTTCGCGCTTGTACTCGAGCTCATCTTTCATGATGACGACACCGAGGCGAAGGCGTATGAACTCTTCCAGGGGGAAGCCCTTCTCTGCAAGGGCCAACACGCGCGCATCAACGACTTTGCTTAGATACGCAGTGTTGCCCATGTGCTTGTTCCAGTCCATATCTGCCCAGCCAGCCAGGAACCTTCGGGTGATCGCGGAAGTAGTCAAGTTGGACTCCGGTTCCAGAATGAGCGAATCTCGGTGGACGTTACGCGCGCCTGAGTGCATGTGAGGTCTAACGTCCGCGTTGAGGCGCGCGCGGCTTCATGCGCGTCGCCTCCAACGCGTTGTTAGCGTGCTAGCTGCGCCGTCGCCAGTAGCCGGGACGCTTGCGCTGGTGGGCGACCGCGACGATGACGATGGCGTCGGAATCTTGGCGGTACACGATCGAGTAGGGAAACCGCGCGACGAGCACTCGGCGGCGCTTCGGTCCGACCGCTGAGCCTGCGTCGGGGTACTCGCGGAGGAGAGCGATGGTTCGCTCGACCTCAGCCGCAAATGACCTTCCAAGCCCCGCCATCCGCGATTCGTAGAAGAGCGCCGCCTCTTCAAGTTCCGCATCCGCGTCCGGATGAAACGTGTAGGGAATCACCCCAGACGGCGACGCAGGCGAGCAAACACCTCATCCCCGGGGACAAGTTGTACTTCGCCGCGGTCGATCTGGCCGATACGGCGCTCAATCTCCAGCCGCCAGGCCTCTTCCACGTCTGGATCCCCTGGACCATCGAGCGACTCGATAAGGGAAAGGGCGAGCTCCGCGCGCTCGGCATCAGGCAGTTGAGCGGCCTTTTGCTTCAGTTCGAATAGCGTGTTGCCCATGGGTACCTCACGTCGAACACTGACAGTCGATTATACGTTGCCGCTCTCCAGGCTTTGTCTAGCACGCTAACGT
>DATHYT010000085.1:0-131354 GCA_035459025.1 Burkholderiales bacterium
CGCGTGCAGCAGGTGCAGGAAGCGCTCTACGCGCTCTACGGCGAGGGCCGGCTGAAGCCCGTGATCACCGCGCGCTATCCGCTCGAGCGCTTCGCCGAGGCGCTGGCGCGGTTCGAGGCGCGCCAGGTGCAGGGCAAGATGCTGCTCCTGCCCTGAGCGGCGCCTCATCTGACGCTCGTCGCGGTCGCGCCAAGGATGCTGTAATAGCGGTGGGCAGGAGCCATGGACCCCGACCGGGACCTACCGCTGGCACTGGCGGCGCTGGGCGCGTACTTCGACGCCGAGGGGCTGGCGTGCGACTATGCCGCGCTCGCCGCCTCGCGCGAGCGCGGCCACCTCGCGGTGTGCCTCGCCGCGCTCGAAACCTTCGACCCCCGGCAGGTGCGCATCGCCGCGCAGATGGCGTTCTGGATCAACGTTTTCAACGCCGGCGTGCTGCGCGACGCGCCGGAGCTGGCGCTGGAGCTCGAAGCCGCCGAGCCGGGCACGCTGTCGTTCTTCGATCGCCCGCGGCTGGCGATCTTCGGTCTGCAGTTCTCTCTCGACGACATCTACCACGGCCTGCTGCGCGGCAACGCGGCGGCGCACGGCCGGCTGCAAGCGCCCATGCGGCGCGATGACCCGCGCCTGGCCTATACGCCCATCGCCTTCGACGAGCGGGTGCACTTCGCGCTGTTCCGCGGCTCACGCTCCTCGCCGGCGTTTTGCGTCTTCGCGGGCGGCAGCCTGGACGCGCAGCTCGAGAGGGCCGCGACTCGCTACATCCGGCGCCTGGCGCGGGTGGCGCCCGACGGCAGCGCGGTCACCGTACCGAGGTTGCTGCAGTGGTACACGAGAGATTTCGGCGACGAACGCGACGTGCTCGAGTTCGTCCTCAACCGGCTGGACGAAGCGTCGCTCGAGCGGGCCGAGCGCAATATCAGCCGCCTGAAGCTGCGATTCGACGCGTACGACTGGACGCTCAACCGCCGCTAGCGCCGGCCAGCCGCTCGTCCGGCGGCGCGATTTCGGTGACCAGGTCGCGCACCAGCCGCTTGTTCGGCAGCGGCTCGATGCGGATGGTGCCCTCGTGCAGCCGCTCGATGCACGCGTACACGGTCTTGCCGGCGATGCGCACCATGCACTCCTTGCAGCTGTTGGCGTTGGTGCACGAGTAACGGATGGCGAGCGTCGGGTCGCGCCGCGCGCGGATCCAGCGCAGCGCATCGAGCACCGACTGGCCCGGCTCGAACGGCACCTCCCAGACCTCCTCGCGCGGCGGCTCGCCGTGCCTGCCGCGGCGGATGACGAGTGTGGCCTTCATGCGGGCACCGCGCTCGACTCGAGGCGCAGGTCTTCGCCTGCAAGCGAAACCGCCTGGTTGAACGCCCACTGCGGGTCCATGCCGGGAAAGTCCTCGCGCTGGTGCGCGCCGCGCGATTCGGTGCGCGCGAGTGCCGCCGCGGCGACGCATTCGCCGACGCGCGCCATGGTGCACAGATCCAGCCAGTCGGCGAGCGCCGTGTCGTAGGGCTTGCCCGCGGCGGGCTTCGCCGCGGGCAGCTCGGCGCGCAGCGCACGCAGCCGGCCGAGCGCGCGCTCGAGCCCGCTTTGGGTGCGGAACGGCCCGACGTCGTCCTGCATCAGCGTCTGAACCTCCTCCAGCATCGCGGCCGGGTTGAAATCGCAAGCCGCGTGGCCCGCGAGAAGGCGCTGTTCCTCTTTCGCGAAAACTGCTCCGTCGACTCCGGGAGCGTTCGGGCGCACGTGCCGCGCGGCGCTTTCCCCCGCCACGCGGCCGAACACCAGGGCCTCGGTGATCGCGTTGCCGGAAAGGCGGTTCGCGCCGTTCGCGCCGCCCACCGCCTCGCCCGCGGCGAACAGGCCCGGCACGCGCGTCGCCAGCTTTGCATCGACGCGCACGCCGCCCATGTGGTAGTGAGCGATTGGCGCCACCTCGATCGCCTGTTTCGTCAAATCGATGCCGTTCGCGGCGAGCCGGTCGATCACCGGCCCACCGGCCGCGCGCAGCTCGGCCTCGGTGCAGTGCTCGAACGAGAGCCACGCCCCGCCGTGCGGCGAGCCGCGCCCGGCGGCGGCTTCCTTGAGGACGGCGTAGGTGGCGACGTCGCGCGTCACCACGTAGCGCCCGTCGTCCTTTGCGCCGTAGCGGTGGATGAACTCCTCGCGCCGGCCGTTCAGCAGCCGCCCGCCGAGCTTGTAGCGGAACGGGTCCCACATGATCGGGTCCATGCCCACGAGGCGCGGCGCGAGGTGCCCGATGGGAAAGAACTGCACGAACTCCATGTCGATCAGCTCGGCGCCCGCGGCGAGTGCCAGCGCGTAGCCGTCGCCCGTCATGTTGGCCGAGGCGCTGTTGCGCCGGTACAAGCGCGTGAGGCCGCCGGTGGCGAGCACCGTCGCGCCCGCGGCGATGCTCACCGGCTCGCCGCTGGCCAGATGCAGCGCGGTCGCGCCCACGCATTCGCCCCCGCGCAGCGCGAGCGCGGTCACCAGCAGGTCGCCGACGCGGCGGATCTCGGGAACGCGATTGAGCTGCGCGCGCAGCGTTTTCGACACCGCAGGGCCGGTGTTGAGGAAATCGACGTACACGCAGCGCGCGCGGTCGTGCCCCGGCGCGAAAGCGCGCTTCAGGGCGCCGCCTTCCCGCGCCCAACCGACGCCCCAGGCATCCATCTCGCGGATGCGCGCGGGTCCTTCCTCGCACAGCAGGCGCGCCATCGCCGGGTCGCACAGCCCGCGGCCCGCGGCGAGCGTATCGGCGTAGTGGTGGTCGGGATGGTCGAGGCCGCCCTCCTCGAGCGCCACGGCGACCGTCATCTGCGCCATGACGGTGGCGCCGCCGCGGCCGATCAGGCTTCGATCAAGCAGGATCACCGAGCGCCCGAGGCGCGCCGCCTCGATCGCGGCGTACATGCCCGCGCCGCCGGAGCCGATGACCAGCACCTCGGCGGCGAGGCGCTGCGTCATCGTCAGGCGACTTTCTTGGCGCGCGCCCCTTCGGCGAGGAGCCCGGCGGCGACGAGCGCCTGGCGGATGCGCTCGATCTCGGCGGGCGCGAGCTTGACGAGCGGCGGTCGCACCACCGCGCGCGGCAGCTTGCCGAGCAGCACCAGCGCCTCCTTCATGCGGTTGTGCATGTCGACCCAGGGCTCGGTGTAGAACGCTTCGACCGTGGGCCAGATGCGCTCGTTGATGGCTTGCGCCCTGGCGAGGTCCTTGGCCTGTACCGCGCGCCACAGCTGTGCCTGCAGGTCGGCGATCACCGCGCCGCTGCCCGAGAGAAGTCCGTTGCAGCCCAGCGCGAGCGAGCTCATCAGCCACGCGCTGTGCGTGGTGAGGACGTTTACCGTGGGCCTGCGCGATTGCAGCACGCGGATCTGGCGCTCGTGCAACTGCGGGTTGGCGCTCCAGTCCTTGATCGCGCGCACCGTGGGCACCGCGTCCATGATTCTCTCCAGCGTGGCGAGCGGATATCCCTGGCCGCCCGCGAGCGGGTACTGGAAGACGATGAGCGGCAGGTCGCTCGCGTCGGCAATCCGCCGGAAATGCTCCAGCGCCATCTCCGGGCGCTGGCCGAAGGTGAAGATGCCGGAGGGAAAAACGAGCAGCGCCGAGGCGCCGCCGTCCTGCGCCATCTTCGCGATGCGCGCCGCTTCCAGGCTGCCCTCGGCGTAGACCCCGTTCACGATCGGGATGCGCTTGCCGATCTCGTCCTGGGTGATCTCGAGCACGCGCCGCTGCTCCTCGAAGGTGCATGAGGCGACCTCCGAGGCGTGCGCGTTGACCGTGATCGCCGAGATGCCTTCGACCGAGCCGACGTCCCTCAGGTGCGCGCGGTAGGACGCCTCGTCGATCGAGAAATCCTCGTGGAACGGCAGCAGCACCGCGGGGATGACGCCGTGGGGAAGGTAATCGCGATGTCTCGGCATGGGTCGCTCCATCGACTGCGTGGCCGGACTCCAGTGTACCCTTGTCGCCCATGGCTGCCTCTCCGATGGCCGACCCGCGCGCGGCGCGCCGCGCGATCCGCAGCGGCGCGTACGCCCGCCACACCGCGGGCATCGCGCCCGGCTACGTGCAGGGGAACCTGTGCATCCTGCCGCGCGAGTACGCCGAGGACTTCCAGGCCTTCTGCGAGCGCAACCCCAAGCCCTGCCCGCTGCTCGCGGTCTCGGCGCCGGGCGACCCGAGACTGCCGGCGCTCGCCGCCGACCTCGACATCCGCACTGACGTACCGAGCTATCGCGTGTTTCGCGACGGCGAGTTCGTCGAGGACCGGCGCGACATCCGCGAGCTGTGGCGCGACGACCTGGTGGCGTTCGTGCTCGGCTGCTCGTTCTCGTTCGAGGAGGCGCTGATCGAGGCGGGCGTACCCGTGCGCCACGTCGCGCAGGGCAGGAACGTGCCGATGTACCTCACCAATGTCGATACCGCGCCGGCGGGGCCGTTCCACGGCAAGCTGGTGGTGTCGATGCGCGCGTTCACGCCCGCCAACGCGATCCGCGCCATCGAGATCACCTCGCGCTATCCCCGCGTGCACGGCGCGCCGGTGCACATCGGCAAGCCCGAGCTGATCGGCATCGAGGACCTGAACAAGCCGTGGGTGGGCGACGCCACCGAGGTGCGCGACGACGAGCTGCCGGTCTTCTGGGCCTGCGGGGTGACGCCGCAGTCGGTGGTGCGCAACGCGCGCCCGCCGCTGTGCATCACGCATACGCCCGGGCACATGGTGCTCACCGACCTGACGAACGCGAGCCTGCGCTCGCGCGACTAGCGCTTTAGCCCGCGAAGCGCGATTCCGGCAGGCCGCGCGCGCCCGGCCGCAGCGCGAACAGGCTGCCGGCCAGCGGCTGCTGCGCCAGAGCCTGCGGCGAAAGGCGCTGCGTCGCCGTCGTGATGTACAGCGTGTCCAGGTCCCTGCCGCCGAAGCAGCAGCAGGTGACGTTGGTCGCCGGCAGCTCGTAGGTGCCGTCCACCTTTCCCGCCGGCGTGTAACGCACGACGCGCGACGCGCCGTAATCCGCGTTCCACAGGCAGCCGTCGGCGTCGACGCAGGAGCCGTCGGGCCGTCCCGCCCCGGTGTCGGCGAACACGCGCTCGCCCGTCGCTGCGCCGCTTGCCGGGTCATAGTCGTAGGCCCAGATCGTGTGGCGGTTGGTATCGGCGAAGTACATCGTGCGCCCGTCGGGGCTGAAGGCGAGGCTGTTCGGGATGATGATCGCGTTGCGCAGCCGGGTGCTGCGGAAATCCGCCTCGAAGCGGTACAGCGATCCGGTCGGGTCGCGATTCACGTGGCTCATGGTGCCGGCCCAGAAGCGCCCGGCGCGGTCGCAGCGGCCGTCGTTGAAGCGGTTATCGGGCAGGTGCGATTCCGGATCGGCTTTCATCTCGAGCGCGCCGCTCGCCGGATCGAGAAAGTGGATGCCGCTTTTCGTCGCCGCCAGCATGCCGCCCGACTCGCGCAGCGCAAGGCTGCCCACGACCTCCGGCAGCACCAGCATCATCACCGCGCCGGTGGCGGGGTCGAGGCGCTTGACCGCCGGAAAGCGCGCGTCGACCCACCACAGCATCGCTTCGCGCTCGTCCCACAGCGGGCATTCGCCGAGCTGGTCCGCGCCGCGCACCGCGACCTCCGCCTGAGACGCCATTGCCCGAATCCCCTCGCGCGGGCACGATAGCACGCCGTGAAGCTCGAGCACTGGTCGCTGCACTTCTACCGCTTGCGCTACGCGCGTGAAGTGGTGTGGGCGAACGCGCGCGAGGATGCGGGCCTGTTCGCGCTTCTGCGCGTCGAGGCGAACGGCGCGAGCGGCATCGCCGAAGGCACGCTCAAGGCCACCTGGAGCGGCGTATCGCCGGCTTCGCTCAAGGCGTCGCTTGAGGATTTCCTCATGCCGCGCCTCGTGGGGATCGAGCTTGCCGACGAAACGAACGTGGCACGGGCCCTCGCCGGTATCCCGGAAAACCGCCTCGCGAAGGGCATGATCGAGAGCGCCTGCTGGACGCTGCGCGCCGCGGCCGCGAAGCAGCCATTATGGAAGCTGTGGGACGCGGGTCGTACGCGCAAGCTGGCCTGGACCGTGACGCGGCAGAAGCCCGCGCAAATGGCGGCGGACGCGGCCGAGGTGTGCGCGCGGTATGGTTTTCGCGTCTTGAAGGTGAAAGGCGGGCAGGGCGTGGACGTGGACCTGCGGGCGCTGGCGGAAATCCGCGCCGCGGTCGGCGATGGCGTGGAGCTCTACGTCGACGCCAATGGTGCGTACGGGCGTGCCGACGCGGCCGAATACCTGCGGGCGCTGGCCGCGGCGGGCGTGACGGTGGCGGAGGATCCCTGTCCCCTGCAGCCCGATGCCGGCTTCGAGGCCCTGCAGAAGGCAAGCCCGATCCCGATCCTCGTCGATCGCAGCTGCGCGTCGCAGCAAGACGCGGCGCTGTACCTGGAGCGGGGCGCGCAGGCGCTCTCGACCAAGCCCGGAAGGGTGGGGTTGGCCGAGACGCGCGCCATCGTCGCGCAGGCGTCGCCGCGCGGCGCGCGCACCGCGGTGGGGCTGTACGCCGAAAGCGCGCTCGGCACGCTGGTCAACCTGCAGCAGCCGGGGAGCATGGCGGCCGAGCAAACCTTTTATCTGGCGATGACCGAGCAGGTTTGCGCGCAGGTACCGGCAATCCGGGACGGGAAGATCGAGCTGCCGGAGGCCGCCGATCTGTCGCAACTCGTGGATTGGGGGCGCTTGCAGACGCTTGCCTTGTGACAGACCGGGTGGTAACCTCCCGACTGGTTGTCTAGTTGGATAAGGCATGACCACCGTCGGCTCTTTCGAAGCGAAGACCAAGCTCGCCGAACTCCTCGACAAGGTCGAGGCGGGGGAGGTGGTCACCATCACCCGGCGCGGCAAGGCGGTGGCGCGCCTCGTGCCCGCCCGCTCCGAAGAAGGCGCCGCGCAGGTGCGCCGCGTGGTGGAGGACATCAAGCGCAATCGCGTCGGCCGCGGCAAGCCCGCCGGGCCCGGCACGTCGATCGCCGAGCTGATCAAGGCCGGGCGCCGCTACTGATGGCGCTGGTGCTCGACTGCTCGATCGCGCTCGCCTGGTTCTTCGCCGACGAAAAAACCGCGTTCACCGAGGCGGCGCTCGATCTGGTCGCGCTCGAGGAATGCTGGGTGCCCGCCGTATGGCGCCTGGAGTTCCCGAACGCGCTGCTGGTCGCCGAGCGCCGGCGGCGCCTGACGCGCGACGAGCGGCTGCAAGTGCTGGACGAGGCGACGCGCCTCGGTTTGCGCGTGGACGGCGCCGTGCCCGAGTTGCGCGCCATCAGCGATCTCGCCGAACGCCATGCGCTCAGCACCTACGACGCGGCGTACCTGGAGCTCGCGGCGCGCCAAGGCGCGACCCTGATCACGCTGGACAAGGAGCTCGGCGCCGCGGCGGCCGCGGCAGGCGTCGCGGTGCACGCGCCGGGGCGTACCTCGGCAGCGCAAATGCGCGGGCGATACAATACCTAGTAGCGAACGAACCGGAAACCACAAGATAAATGGCAAAGCAGGTCTACGACGCCTCCGCCATCCAGGCCCTGAAGGGCCTCGAGCCCGTGCGCCGCATGCCGGGCATGTACACGCACACCGTGCACCCGCTGCACATCGTGCAGGAGGCGATCGACAACGCGGTCGACGAGGCGCTCGCCGGCCACGGCAAGAGAATCAGCGTGCGCGTGTTCAAGGACGGCTCGGTCGAGGTCGAGGACGAGGGCCGCGGCATCCCGGTGGACATGCACCCGGTGGAGAAGCGCCCGGCGGTCGAGGTCGCGTTCGGCATGCTGCACGCGGGCGGCAAGTTCGCGCGCTCGGGCGAGGGCGTGTACCACATCTCGGGCGGCCTGCACGGTGTCGGCGTGGCGGTCTCCAACGCGCTGTCCAGGCGCCTCGAGGTCACGGTCTACCGCGACGGACACAAGCACACGGTCGCCTTCGAGGGCGGCGAGCTCAAGCAGAAGCTGAAGTCGGAGCGATCGAAGGAGCGGCGCACCGGTACCGTGGTGCGCCTGTGGCCCGACGCGAAGTACTTCGACTCGGCGGCGATCCCGATGGCCGAGCTCGAGCACCTGGTGCGCTCCAAGGCCTACCTGCTGCCCGGCCTCACCGCCGTGCTCGAGGTCGAGGGCAAGGAGAAGAAGAGCTGGAAGTACGAGCGCGGCATGGCGCAGTATTTCGACTTCATGCTTGCCGGGCGCGAGCTGGTGGCGCCGCTTTTTTCCGGCGAGCGCTATTTCACCGCCACCAACATTCCCGACATCGAGCCCGGCGAAGGCGCGGCCTGGGCGGTGGGCTGGGTGGCCGAGGGCGACGTGTTCGCCGACAGCCACGTCAACCTGATCCCGACGCGCTCGGGCGGCACGCACGAGGCGGGCTTTCGCGCCGGCATCTTCGACGCGCTGGCCTCCTTCATGGAGGCGCGCGCGCTGACGCCGAAGGGCGTGAAGCTGATCGCCGACGACCTCTGGGCGCGCGCCTGCTTCACGCTCTCGGCGCGGATCGTGCGCACGCAGTTCCACGGCCAGACCAAGGAAAAGCTCACCACGCGGCACGCGGCGCGCCTGCTCGAGCTGTGCGTGAAGGACGCGTTCGAGCTCTGGCTGAACGAGCATCCGGACGAGGGCAAGCGGATCGCCGAGCTCGCCGTCGAGCAGGCGATGGCGCGCCTCGCCAAGGGCAAGAAGGTCGAGAGGAAGAAGTCCTCCGGCATCGCCACGCTGCCCGGAAAGCTCGTCGACTGCGCCTCGGGCGACGTGACGCGGAACGAACTGTTCCTCGTCGAGGGCGACTCGGCCGGCGGCTCGGCCAAGGAAGCGCGGGACAAGGAAGCGCAGGCGCTGCTGCCACTCCGGGGCAAGGTGCTGAACACCATGTCGGAGGACTCGCGCACCGTGCTCGCCAACAAGGAGCTGCAGGCGATCGCCACGGCGATCGGCGTCGATCCGCACGGCGCCGAGGACGGAGCGGACCTCTCGGGGCTGCGCTACGGCAAGGTGATCCTGATGACCGACGCCGACGTCGACGGCGGGCACATCCAGGCGCTCCTGCTCACCTTCTTCTTCATGCACGCGCCCAAGCTGGTGGAGGCGGGCCACATCTACGTGGCGCAGCCGCCGCTCTACAAGGTCGAGGTGCCGGCGCAGGGCAAGGGCAAGCCGGCGCGGCGCCTGTACTGCCTCGACGACGACGAGCTGGAGGAAGCGCTCGCGGCGCTGAAGAAAGAGAAGGTGAAGGAAGGCAGCTGGGAGATTTCGCGCTTCAAGGGCCTGGGCGAGATGAGCCCCGAGCAGCTCTGGGAGACGACGATGAACCCGGATACGCGGCGCCTGGTGCGCATGCAGCTCGACGCCAAGCAGATGCGGAAGGTGCGCCAGACCTTCGAGCTGCTGATGGACTCGGGCGAGGCCGAAGGCAGGCGCAACTGGATGCGCGAGCACTGGAAGACGGTGGAAGCGGACGTCTAGCGCATGCCGAAGAAGCCGCGGCCGTTCTGGGAGCGCGCCTACAAGGGCCACGCGCTCTGGCTTGGCAAGCAGAAGCTCGGCAAGGTGACGCTCGCCGCCCAGGGCCGCTATACCTGGGAGGCCGCAGGCCGGGCGGGCGCGAGCGATGACCTGGAGAAGGCGAAAAAGGCGGTGGAGCTCGCCGTCGCGATGGCCGACAAGCAACTGGATCTATTCGACTGAGCATGGACACCCGCACGCCCGACCTGTTTACTCCCGAGAACGGCGACGACGCGGCGCCGATCGAGCGCCACGCCTCGCAAGCCTACCTCGGCTACGCCGTGTCCACGGTCAAGGCGCGGGCGCTTCCCGAGATCGCCGACGGCCTGAAGCCGGTACAGCGGCGCATCCTCTATGCGATGGGCGACGCGGGCGGACAGGGCTTCGCCAAGTGCGCGCGCTACGTCGGCGAGGTGCTCGGCAAGTACCACCCGCACGGCGATTCCTCGACCTACGAGGCGCTGGTGCACCTGGCGCAGCCGTTCTCGATGCGCTACCCGCTGATCGAGGGTCAGGGCAACTTCGGCTCGCGCGACGGCGACGCCGCCGCCGCCTACCGCTACACCGAGGCCAGGCTGTCGCGCTACGCGGAGCTGATGCTCGCCGAGATCGGCGAGGGCACGGTCGACTTCGCGAAGAACTACGACGGCAAGTTCGAGGAGCCGGCGCTGCTGCCCGCGCGGCTGCCCTTCGGCCTGCTGAACGGCTCGTTCGGCATCCCGGTGGGCTTTTCCACCCGCATCCCATCGCACAACCTGAAGGAGGTCGCGGCCGCGGCGGCACACGTCATCCGGCATCCGCGCGCCAAGCTCGACGAGCTGCTCGAGATCCTGCCCGGCCCGGATTTCCCCGGCGGCGGCCAGGTGATCTCGAGCGCCGAGGAGATCCGCCAGGCCTACGAGACCGGGCGCGGCTCGCTGCTGGTCAAGTGCAAGTGGGAAACCGAGCAGCTGGCGCGCGCGCAGTGGCGCGTCGTGGTCACGGAGCTGCCGCACGGCGTATCCGTCAGACAGGTGATGGAGGAGATCGAGGCGCTGGCGAATCCGCGGCCGAGCCTGGGCAAGAAGGAAGTCTCCCAGGAACAGAAGCGCCTGCGGCAGTACCTGCTCGACCAGATCGACCAGGGCGGGGTGCGCGACGAGAGCGACCGGCGCTCGAAGCTGCGGCTGGTGATCGAGCCGCGCTCCTCGCGGCAGAAGCCGGAGGAGCTGATGGCGTTCCTGCTGGCGCGCACGTCGCTCGAGACGCGCACCGCGGTGAACCTCACCTGGCTCGGCCTCGACGGACTGCCCGAGACCAAGGGGCTCGCCGAGATCCTGCGCGAGTGGGGCGACTGGCGCGTGCAGACGGTGCGCCGGCGCACCGAGCACCGGCTGGAAAAGTGCGAGGCGCGGCTGCACATCGTGCTGGGGCGGCTGCTCGCCTTCGTGCGCATCGACGAGATCATCCAGCTGATCCGCGCCGCGGACGATCAGGCCGAGGCGAAGCAAAAGATGATGGCGAAATGGAAGTTCTCGGAGCGCCAGGCCGAGGACATCGTCAACATCCGCCTCGGGCAGCTCACCAAGCTCGACGGCGTGAAGCTGAACGACGAGAGAAAGGCGCTCGAGGCCGAGAGGAAGGACCTGAAGGCGATCCTGGGCAACGACAAGGAGCTGAAGAAGCTCGTGGTGAAGGAGCTGGAGGCCGACGCCAAGCTCTACGGCGACGGGCGGCGCACGCTCATCAAGGCCGAGGAGCGCGCGCAGGTCGAGCGCACGGTGGTCGAGGAGCCGCTCAGCGTCATCCTGTCGAACAAGGGCTGGATGCGCGCGCGCACCGGCCACAACCTCGATCTCGCCACGCTCACCTTCAAGGATGGCGACGGCTTGCTGCAGACGCTCGAGTGCAAGACTACCGACGCGGTGATCCTGCTCGCGGAGTCGGGCAAGACCTTCACGCTGGAGGCGGCGGCGCTGCCTACCGGGCGCGGCGACGGCGTGCCGGTGAACACGCTGGTGCACTCGTCTTCCGACGACATCGTGTGGATCGGCACGGGCGACCCCGCGCAGAAGCTGCTGATGAATTCGAGCGCCGGCCTGGGCTTCGTGTGCAAGCTGGGCGACCTCGTCTCGCGCACGCGCCAGGGCAAGGACTTCATGACCGTGGGCGAGGGCGCCCAGGCGCGGCCGCCCGCGCTGTTCAGCGAGGGCAAGGTCGTGGCGGCGCTCTCTTCGGATGCGCGGCTGCTGCTCTTTCCGCTCGCGGACGTGCCGGTGCGGCCGAACGGCGGCGTCGGCGTGCAGTTGATCGCGCTGCCCGAGGGCGTGAGGCTCGCCGCAGTCGCCGTCGGCGACGGCAAGTCGCTGCAGGTGAGCGGCGTGCGTCGCAAGAACCGCGCCGTGGAAACGCTCGACGCCGCGCGGCTCGCGGCGCACCTGGGCAAGCGCGCGCAGCGCGGCAAGGTCTGCGAGGCGGGCTTCAGGCCGGATCGCATTGGTTCCTAGCGAACTGCGCGCCGCGGTGGCGCCGGCGGCGATCCTCGCCGCCGCGGGACTCGCGGTGTGGATCGGCCCGACCCTGCCCCGCTCGCTCGAGGGGCTGCGCACGCTCGGACCCTACGCGGTGCTCGTGCTCGGGGTCGCCTTCGCGCTGCGCTTCAATCGCGGCCGCGCGCTCATCCTGCTCGCTTCGCTCCTGGCCGCCTACGCCGGCTACCACTACGCGCAGGGGCTGGGAGGCTTCGCGGAGAAGGCCGTGTACACGGCGCTCGTCGTGCTGGTGCCGCTCAACGCGCTCATCGCCATGACGCTGCCCGAGCGCGGCGTCGCCTATCACGGCAGCTACCGCTGGCTGCTGCTGCTCGGCGCCGAGGCGCTGCTCATCCTGTGGATCGCCGCGGCCGGCCGCAGCGCGCTCTCCGGGCTCGCCTGGCAGGGCGTGCTCGAGCACTGGATCTTCCGCTCGCCGCCGACGCCGCTTGCCGGCCGGCTCCTGTTCGGCGCGGCGTTCGTCACCGCGGTGTGGCGCGCGTGGCCCAAGCACACGCCGCTCGACTTGGGGCTCGCCGCCGCGCTGGTCGCGTTCTTCATCGCCGCCGAATGGGCCACGTCGCCCGCGGTGTTCGGCGCTTTCCTGTGCGCTGCGGGCGCGGTCGTGCTGGTCGCCTTCGTGCAGGAGTCGCATCGCCTGGCGTTCCGCGACGAGCTGACGGGTCTGCCCGGGCGGCGCGCGCTGGAAGAGCGGTTGCGCGCGCTCGGCCCGCGCTACACGCTCGCCATGATCGACGTCGATCACTTCAAGAAGTTCAACGACACGCACGGCCACGACATCGGCGACCAGGTGCTGAAGCTGGTCGCGGCGCGCCTCGCCGAGGTGGGCGGCGGCGGCGACGCGTTTCGCTACGGCGGCGAGGAATTCAGCGTGCTGTTCCCGGGCCGCGGCCTGAAGGAAGCGCTGCCGTTCCTTGAGCGCACGCGCGCGGCCGTGGAGAAATACCGCATGGCGGTGCGCAGCGAGGCGCGCCCGCGCCAGGAGGAGGCGGGCATCCGCCGGCGCGGCGACGGCGCGCCGACCAAGCTGCTCTCGGTCACGGTGTCGATGGGCGCCGCCGAGCCCGAAGTCGAGCGTCAGCCGCCGGTGCAGGTGCTGAAAGCGGCCGACGAGGCGCTCTATCGCGCGAAGAAGGGCGGCCGCAACCGCGTGAGCACGTGAGCTGGGATCCCGCCCAGTACCTGAAATTCGCCGGCGAACGGATGCGGCCGGCGGTGGACTTGCTGGCGCGCATACCGGCCGCGGCGCCGGCAACGGTCGTCGACCTGGGCTGCGGCGCGGGCAACCTTGCGCCGCTCCTTGCGGCGCGCTGGCCGGGCGCGCAGCTCATCGGCGTGGACAGCTCGCCCGAGATGCTTGCGCGCGCCCGCGCGGCGCACCCCAAGGCGCAGTTCGTGCAGGGCGACATCGGCGCCTGGCGCCCCGAGCGGCCCGTCGACGTGCTCTACAGCAACGCGGCGCTGCACTGGCTCGACGGCCACGAGCGGCTGTTTCCGGCGCTGCTCGCGGCGCTGGCGCCCGGCGGCTGGCTCGCGGTGCAGATGCCGCGCAACTTCGAGGCGCCCTCGCATACGAGCATCGTCGAGACCATCGAGCAGGGACCGTGGCGCGCGCGGCTCGAGCCGCTCGTGCGGCGCGAGCCGGTGGCCGCGCCGGGCTTTTACTGGCGGCTGCTCGGGCGCCGCGCGGCCGAGCTGCAGGTCTGGGAAACCGAGTACCTGCAGGTGCTCGAGGGCGACAACCCGGTAGCCGAGTACACCAAGGGCACCTGGCTCAAGCAGTTCCTCGACCGCTTGCCGGGGCCCGAGCGCGCGGGGTTCGAAGCCGACTACCGCAAGCGCGTGCTCGCCTGGTATCCGCCGGAAGCCGACGGGCGCACGCTGTTTCCGTTCCGGCGGCTGTTCCTGGTCGCGCGGCGCAAGCCCTAGAGTTCCAGAATCGCCTTGTTCGCCCGGGCGTTAGGGAGCATACTGCCCGCCTCGCAATAACCGGATCGGAGTTATGGCCAAGGAAGAAATGCTGGAGATGGAAGGGGTGGTGCAGGAAGTGCTGCCCAGCACGCAGTTTCGCGTCGAGCTCACCAACGGCGCGCAGGTCCTCGCCTACGCAGGCGGCAAGGTACGCAAGAATCGCATCCGCATCCTCGCGGGCGATCGCGTGACGATGGAAATGTCCCCCTACGATCTGACGCGGGGTCGCATCAGCTTCCGCCACAAGGACGAAAACCCGGTCGCCATGCCGCAGCGGCGGCCGATGTTCCGCAAGCGCTAGCGGGCACCAGGTCCGGCGCGCCACTGCAATGTGGATCGCGCTTTTGGCGGCGGTCGCCCTCCTCGCCGCCGGCATCTGGCTTTACAACCGCCTCATCGCCCTGCGCAACCTTGCGCGCCAGGGCTTCGCCGACATCGACGTGCAGCTCAAGCGCCGCGCCGACCTCGTGCCGCAGCTCGTGGAGTCGGTGCGCGGCTACGCGAGCTACGAAAAGGCGCTCCTCGTCACCGTGACCGAGCTGCGCGGCACCGCGCTCGCCGCGCAGGACAGCGCGGCCCGCTTCGCGCTCGAGCGCCAGCTCGGCGAGCGGCTGCAGCAGCTCGTCGTTCTGCAGGAGAACTACCCGCAGCTGAAGGCCGACGCCAACTTCCGCGACCTCGCGGCGAAGCTGGTCGAGGTCGAGGACCACCTGCAGTACGCGCGGCGCTTCTACAACGGCGCGGTACAGCAATACGTGACGCGCCTGGAGACTTTTCCCGACATCGTCGTGGCGCGCCTGTTCGGTTTCCGGTCGCTGCCCTTTTTCGAGACCGACGATCGCCAGCCGGCGAAAGTGACGCTGTGAGGCTGGTGCTTCTCGCGCTGGCTCTCGCCGCGCTGCCGGCCGGCGCGCAGGAGCGGGTGCTCGAGTTCCACAGCACCATCCGCATCAGCGACGACGGCGCGCTGACGGTGACCGAGACCATCGCCGTGCAGGCTGAGGGCCGCGAGATCAGGCGCGGCATCCTGCGCGACTTTCCCACCGAGTACCGCGGACGCTTCGGCGAGAAGGTGCGCGTGCCGTTCACGGTCGTGCGGGTGACGCGCAACGGCAACCCCGAGCCCTGGACCACGCAAGCGCTGAGCAATGGCGTGCGCGTGCGCATCGGCAATGCCGGCCTGCAGCTGCCGCACGGACGGCACGTCTACGAGATCATGTACCGCACGTCGCGCCAGCTCGGTTTTTTCGAGGGCCACGACGAGCTGTACTGGAACGTGAACGGCAACGGCTGGACCTTCGCCATGGACTGGGTTTCCGCCGACGTCCACCTGCCCGCGGCAGCGCCGGCGGCGAGCTTGCGCCTGGAGGCGTATACGGGCGCGCAGGGCGAACGCCGGCGCGACTACGTGGCGGTGGCGCGCGAAGGCGGCGCCACCTTCACCAGCACGCGCGCGCTGCCGCCGCATCACGGCCTGACCATCGTGGTGGGGTTTCCCAAAGGCCTGGTGCGCGAGCCCTCCACCCTGGAGCGGATGTGGTGGTGGGTGGACGGCAACACGGGCGTACTCACCGGCGCGGCGGGCCTGCTGGCGCTGCTCGCTTTTCTCTGGTGGCGCTGGCACCTCGTCGGGCGCGATCCGCGCGCCGGCCCCGCGTTCCCGCGCTACGAAGCGCCGCCGGGGCTCGGGCCTGCGGGGGTGCGCTTGATCGATCGGATGGCGTACGACCCGAAGTGCTTCGCCGCGGGGCTGCTCGGGCTGGGGGCGCGCGGCTTCCTGCGTATACGCGAATCGGGCAACGCCTATGTGCTGGAGCGCACCGGCAAGGCGGTGGAATGGCTGCCGGGCGAGCGCATCCTGTCGGACCTGCTGCCCGGGCCGGGCAAGTCCGTCGTCATCGACAAGACGCACAGCCCGGGCGTGCAGCTCACGCTGGAAAAGCACCAGCAGGAGCTGACGGCGCTCTACGACAAGACGCTGTTCTCGCGCAATCGCGGCTCGCACGCAGCCGGCGTAGGCATTGGCGTCGTCGTGGTGGTGGCCATGATCATCCAGGAGACGCCCACGGCGGCGCTGGTGGCCGTCATCGTGCCGATGATCGTACTGCTCGCGCTGTTCGCGCGCTGGCTGCCCGCCTACAGCGTGCAGGGCCGCAGGCTGCAGGACGCGATCCAGGGCCTGCGCCAGTACCTGGGCGTGGCCGAGAAGGACGACCTCGCACGCATGAAGGCGCCGCCGCAGACTGCGGAGGAGTTCGCGAAGTTCCTGCCGTACGCGGTGGCGCTCGGCGTCGAGCGAACCTGGGCCGAGCGCTTCACCGCGACCCTCGGCCTTGCCGCAGTGACGGCGGCGGTCGCCGGCTACTACAGTGCCGAGTCCGGCGGCATGTTCCACGGCGGCGGAATCGGCGATTCGATCGGCGGCATCGCCGGCACCGTCAGCGCGGCGGCGACGCCGCCGGGCTCGAGTTCGGGCAGCGCCTCGGGCGGGGGCGGCGGCGGCTCCTCGGGCGGCGGCGGCGGGGGCGGCGGAGGCAGCGGCTGGTGATCGCCATCCCCGAGCACGAGATCGACATCACCGCGGTGCGCGCGCAGGGCGCAGGCGGACAGAATGTCAACAAGGTCTCGAGCGCCGTGCACCTGCGTTTCGACGTTCGCGCCTCTTCGCTGCCGGAAGACGTCAAGCACCGGCTGCTGCACCGGGGCGACAAGCGCATCACGCGCACCGGCGTCGTCGTCATCAAGGCACAGCAGCACCGCAGCCTGGAGCTGAACCGCGCCGAGGCCATGGCGCGGCTGCAGGCGCTGGTGGATGCCGCGGCCACCGTGCCCAAGCGGCGCCGGCCGACGCGGCCGACGCGCGCCTCGAAGGAGCGCCGCATCGAGGCCAAGCAGCGCCGCGGGCGCATCAAGGCGCTGCGCGGCCGCGTGCGCGACTGATACCATTTCGGCCATGGACCGCACCGCCGAACGCCGCAAGGAAATCCAGGCCGCCGTCGCCGACATCCGCGACATCGAGCGCCGCGAAGGGGTGAATGCCGCGAGCCTCGAGCAAATCAAGTCGCGCCTCATCCGACTCGCCGCGCGCACCGACCTGTTCGACCCCAAGGACTACCCGCCGCCCAAGGCGGGCGAGAAGCTGCGCTCCTGCCTGTACCGGCTGTCCGAGGATCCGGACCACCGTTACGCGCTCTACGCCAACGCCTCGCTCGGCGGCTACGGCACGCCGGCGCACAACCACACCACCTGGGCGGTGATCGTGGGCGTGACCGGCGAGGAGCAGAACCGCTTTTACGACCGCAGCCCCGAGGGCGGCGTGCGCGAGAAGGGCCGCGCCGTGGTGCGCCAGGGCACGGGCGTCGCCTTCATGCCCGAGGATCTGCATTCCATCCACATCGACGCGCCGCTGCTCAACTTCCACATGTACGGCCTCGCGCTTGAGCAGCTGCACCGGCGCGAGTTCTACAAGGAAAAGGAAGGGCGCTGGGACATCTTCCCGGCGCACTCGGACATCCGCGACGCGCGCGCATGACGCCCGCGCAGCTGCGCGCGCGCCTGCTTGCGCGCGAAGAGCTTGCGCTGCTCGACGTGCGTGAGCAGGGCGTGCATTACAAGGGGCATCCGTTCTTTGCATGCTCACTGCCGCTGTCGCGCCTGGAGCTCATGGTGGAGGAGCTGCTGCCGCGCCGCGCGGTGCCGCTGGTGCTCCTGGACGGCGGCGGCGAGGGGCTTGCCGAGCGCGCGGCGACGAAGCTGAAAGCGCTCGGGTACACCGACGTCGATATCCTGCAAGGCGGCTGCGCCGCCTGGAAGGCGACCGGCGGGGAGCTGTTCAGCGGCGTGAACGTGCCCTCGAAGGCCTTCGGCGAGTTCGTCGAGCATCATTACGGCACGCCGCGCATCCCGCCCGAGGAGTTGCAGCGCCTGGTGCAGGCGGGGAAGAAGCTCGTGATCCTCGATTCGCGGCCCTGGGACGAATACCACCGCATGAACATTCCAGGAGGCGTGGACGTGCCGGGCGCGGAGCTGGTCTACCGCACGCCCGACCTGACGCCCGACCCCGGCACGCTGGTGGTGGTGAACTGCGCCGGGCGCACGCGCAGCATCATCGGCTGCCAGTCGCTCAGGAACGCGGGCTGGACGGACGTGGTGGCGCTGAAAGACGGCACCATGGGCTGGGAGCTCGCCGGGTTTGAGTGCGAACGCGGCTCGGCGCGCGTGGCGCCCGCGCCTTCCGCCGAGGGGCGGGCGAAGGCGCGCGCGGCGGCTGACGCCGTCGCCAAGCGCTTCGACGTGAAATTCGTAGGCGCGCCGCAGGTGCGCGCCTGGCTCGGGGATGCCGCGCGCACCACCTACCTGCTCGACGTGCGCACCCGCGAGGAGTTCGACGCCGGCCGCCTCGAGGGCGCGCACCATGCACCCGGCGGACAGCTCGTGCAGGCCACCGACGAGTACGTCGGCGTGAGGAACGCGCGCATCGTGCTCGTCGACCCGGAGCGCGTGCGCTCGGTGATGACCGCCTCGTGGCTAAACCAGATGGGCTGGGACGAGGTCTTCGTGCTCGAGCCCGGTGCGACCGACTGGCCGCTCGAGCGCGGGCCGCGCGCCTCGCGCGTGCCGGGCCTGCAGCGCGCGCCCGAGATCGATGCGGCCGAGCTGGCGCGCGTGCGCGCCACGGTGCTCGATCTTTCGACCAGCCTGAAATTCCGCGCCCGGCACCTCCCGGGCGCCTGGTGGGCGGTGCGCGCCCGCCTGGACGCGGCACGCGAAAAGCTCGGCGAGGCGACCGCCCTGGTGCTGACCTCCGACGACGGGCTGCTCGCGCATCTCGCGGCGCCCGAAGCAGCGGCGCTGTGGCCGCGCGCGCGGGTGCAGGTGCTCGCGGGTGGCAATGCGGCGTGGTTTGCCGCCGGGCTGCCGGCCGAGAGCGGCATCGGCGCCAATGCGACCACCACGCTCGACGACGTCTGGTACAAGCCCTACGACCACGAGCACGGGGCCGATTACGAGAAGCACGCGCGCGCGTACCTCGACTGGGAGGTGGCGCTCGTCGATCAGATCAAGCGCGACCCCGCGATCCGCTTCCGGGCGTACGATTAGCCATGGGCCGGCCGATCTTCGATGAAGCGCGCATCCACCCGGCGATCCGGGAGAGGATCGCCGGCTGGGGCGTGGCCATCGTGAAGGAAGTGCAGCAGGTGGTGCAGTCGAAGGA
The DNA here is from genome assembly GCA_035459025.1 of Burkholderiales bacterium. GTDB lineage: Bacteria > Pseudomonadota > Gammaproteobacteria > Burkholderiales > SG8-39 > JAABQT01. The sequence goes on from DATHYT010000085.1 coordinate 19,253, forward strand.
CCTCGTCGTCGTCGGCATGAAGACGAACCCGGCGCCGCGGAAGGCGCGCAAGCTCCTCGACGCCGCGGGCATCGAGTACACCTACCTCGAATACGGCTCCTACCTGTCCGGCTGGCGGCGGCGCCTGCCGCTCAAGCTTTGGACCGGCTGGCAGACCTTTCCCATGATCTTCGTGCGCGGGGTTCTGATCGGCGGCGCGAGCGACCTCGAGAAGCTGATGGCGAGCGGCGCGCTGCCGCAGATGCTGAAGAAGGACTCAGAGTAGCCCGAGCCCCTGGAAACGCAGGTAGAGCTCGCGGCAGGCCCAGGCATCGGTCGCCGCGTACGTCACCTGCTGCGGCGACAGGCGCGGCGCCGCCCAGTTGGTGGTCTTGGTGCCCTTCGGGATGCGCGTGCCGAGAAAGATGCCGGTGAGGTTGCGCAGGCCCGTCTGCTTCAGGCCGTGGCGCCGCGCGACCTGGCCGAGGTCGAGCGCCGCGGCGACCTCGAACTCGAACAGCTGCCGCAGCTGGCGCAAGTCGTCGGCGAGCGCCACGCCGGCGGCGACGACGTGTGGCGCGCCGAGGAGCGCGCCCAGAACGCCGGAGCAATCCACACGCTGCAGCGGAAACAGGTACACCGCGCGCCCGGTCGCCACTTGCGCGAGGCTGGGCAGGTGGCTCTCGCCTTTCCTGAAGGCCGGGCGCGTCTCGGTGTCGAAGCCGACCACCGCTTCCCGCAGGATGTCGGCGGCGGCGCGCTCGAGCGCCTGCGGCGACTCGAGCAGGTGCACCTCGCCCTCGTAGCGGCGGATCGGCAGCGCGTTCATCTCCTCGCGCGTGATCTGGCGCAGGTACTCGGGCGGCAGGGGCATACGGGACGCAGTGTAAGCTTGCGCGGGCAGGCATGAAAAAGAAGCGCCGCGCCCGCCATCACCACCATGTCTACGTGGTCGAGCTCGACCCCGCGGTGCTGAACCTTGCGCGGTTTCGCAGGGCGAACCCGGAGCGCGACATGCTCAAGCCCTGCGTTTACGTCGGCATGACCGGGCTCACCCCCGAGGCGCGCTTTGCCAAGCACAAGGCGGGGGTGCGGGCGAACGCCTATGTGCAGCGCTTCGGCCTGCGGCTGCTGCCGGGGCTCTACGCCTACGCCAACCCGATGCCCTACGAGGCGGCGCGCGAGATGGAGGTGGAGCTGGCGATAGGCCTGCGCGAGGAGGGCTACGCCGTATGGCAGGGGTGAGGGTCGTCCTCGATACCCAGGTCTGGCTCGACTGGCTGGTGTTCGATGACCCTGCGGTCGGCCGGCTGCGCGAAGCGCAGGCCGCGGGGCGCATCGAGATCGTGATCGACGAGGTTTGCGAGGCGGAGCTGGTGCGCGTGCTCGGCTACGATCTCGGCAAGTTCTCCCTCGAGCCCGACGAGCAGACGCACTGCGTCGCGCGCGCGCGCGGCGTGTCGCGGCGCGTGCCCGCGGGCAGCCCGGGCGAGCTGCCGCGGTGCAAGGATCCCGACGATCAGAAGTTCCTCGAGCTGGCGGCGAGCACGGGGGCGCGGATCCTGGTCTCCAAGGACCAGGCGTTGCTCGCGCTGGCAAGGCGCGTGACGCGCTTTCGCATCCTGGCGCCGCAGGACTGCGGGGAACTGTGATGCCGGTCGGTCCCGACCTGATCGTTGCCTACCTCGGTGCGGAGTACGTGGTGTTCGGCGAGCCGGAGCTGGTGCTGCACATCGGGGAAGCAAGCGAGGCGCTCGACGAGCTGCTCGACGCCCAGGGCGCGGGCACCGCGGCCTATGTCACCGCGGCCAATCCGCGCGGCCGCCTCGCGGGCGCGACCGAGAACGTGCTGGCGACCACCGCGCTGCTGGAGGCGCAACGCGATGCGGGCTACGCCTGCTTCGCGGGCGAAGGCCGCGACCCGCAGGGCGAATGGCCCGCTGAGCCGAGCGTGCTGGTGGTGGGCATCGCGCGCGCCGAGGCCGAGGTGCTCGGCCGCAGCTACGAGCAGAACGCGATCGTGTTCGTCGAGCGCGGCAAGGCGCCCGAGCTGGTGATGCTCGCCGCTCAGGACTGACCGAGCACGGTGACGACCACGTTGCGCGAGTGCGGCGCGTGGCGATGCTCCCAGAGGTAGATCCCCTGCCAGGTGCCCAGGGCGAGCCGGCCTTCGGCCACCGGAATCTGCAGCGAGCTCGCCGTCAGCACCGATCGCGCATGCGCCGCCATGTCGTCGGGACCCTCGTCGTCGTGCGCATAGGCGGGGTCGCCGTCCGGCGCCAGCCGCGCGAGGATCGTCTCCAGGTCCTGGCGCACCGCGGGCGCGGCGTTCTCGCACAGGATGAGCGAGGCGCTGGTGTGCCGCAGGAACACGTTGCACAGGCCCGTACGCACGCCCGCATCGCGCACCACCTGGCCCACCTCCGCCGTGATATCGGTGGTGCCGCGGCCGCGCGTGCGGAAGTTGAGTGATTTCTGCACAGTGGGCATCATAAGCGCTGCGTGAAACCGCCATTGTCCTCGTACCGCGAGCGGGCGCTCAAGATCCTGCCCTGGATCTGCACGCGCTGCGCGCGCGAGTTTCCGGCCTCGCGCCTGCGCGAGCTGACGGTGCACCACAAGGACGGCAATCACGACCACAACCCGCCAGACGGCTCGAACTGGGAGCTGCTGTGCATCTATTGCCACGAAAACGAGCACGCCCGCGTCGAGGATGCGCGCGCGGGCGGCGGCGGCGAGAAGCCGCAGGCTCCCGCGATGCACAAGCCGCTCGCGGCACTTGAAACCCTGCTGAAAGGCAAGAAGTAGTTCTCATTCCCGCCGTTTTCCGTCCACAGGACATCCGGCGCAGAGCGGATGCGCGATGTGGGCGAAAATGCGCCCGCCCCCCATGGCCAATCCCATCGAAAAGTGGCTGGACAAGCTCGAGCGGTGCCTCGCGCGCAGCGACATCGACGGCACTGCGAAGCTGTTCGACGACGAGTGCTACTGGCGCGACTTGGTCGCGTTCACGTGGACGATCAAGACCTTCGAGGGGCGCGGCGAGATCCGCGCCATGCTCTCGGCGACGCTCGGCGCGGCGGCGCCGGGCGATTTCCGGGCGCTCGCCGCGCCGGTAGAGCACGACGACGGCGTCGTCGAAGGGTGGTTTGCGTTCGAAACGGCACGAGGGCGCGGCACCGGGCACCTGCGGCTGCGCGATGGCCGGTGCTGGACCCTGCTCACCACCCTGCAGGAGCTGAAGGGGTTCGAAGAGCCGGCGGGACCGTTGCGCGCGCGGGGCCTGGAGCACGGCGTGGTGCCCGGACGGCTGTCCTGGCTCGAGCGCCGGCGCAAGGACGCGGCCGAGCTCGGCTTCGCGCTGCAGCCGTTCGTGCTCATCGTCGGCGGCGGCCAGGGCGGGCTCGCGCTCGCCGCGCGCCTGAAGCGCCTGGCGGTGCCGACGCTCGTCGTCGAGCAGAACGAGCGTGCGGGCGACTCGTGGCGCAAGCGTTACCGGTCGCTGTGCCTGCACGACCCGGTGTGGTACGACCACATGCCCTACCTGCCGTTTCCCGACCACTGGCCGGTGTTCTCGCCCAAGGACAAGATGGGCGACTGGCTGGAGATGTACGCGCGGGTCATGGAGCTCAACTGCTGGACCTCGACGCGCTGCCTGAAGGCCGCCTACGACGAGGCGGCCGCCGAATGGCGGGTGCAGGTGGAGCGCAGCGGCCGCGTGCTCGAGCTGCGGCCGAAGCACCTGGTGCTCGCCACCGGCATGTCCGGCTATCCCAACCTCCCCGACATTCCCGGTGCCGACGCGTTCTTCGGAAAGATCGTGCACTCGAGCAAGTTCGAGGGCGGCGAAGCCTGGCGCGGCAAGTGCTGCGTGGTGCTCGGCGCCAACAACTCGGCGCACGACATCGCCGCCGACCTGGTCGAGCACGGCGCGCAGGAGGTCACCATGGTGCAGCGCTCCTCCACCGTGGTCGTCACCTCCGATGCGCTCATGGAGCACGCCTGGGGCAAGCTCTACTCGGAGGACGCGCTGGAGCGCGGCATCACCACCGAGATCGCCGACCTGACGGTCGCGTCGGTGCCGTTCCGGCTGCTGCCGTCGTTCCAGAAGCCGGTCTACGACGCGATCCGCGAGCGCGACGCCGAGCTCTACGCCGGCCTGGAAAAGGCGGGCTTCCAGTTCGACTTCGGTGAGGACGGCTCGGGCATTCACGCGACGTACCTGCGCCGCGGCGCGGGCTACTACATCGACGTTGGCGCCTCGCAGATGGTGATCGACGGCCGCATCCGGCTGAAGAGCCCCGCGCACATCGAGCGCATTGCCGAGCAGACGGTGCTGCTCTCGGACGGCTCGGTGCTGACCGCTGACCTCGTCGTGCTCGCCACCGGCTACGGCTCGATGAACCAGTGGGCCGCGCAACTGATCTCGCCGGAGGTGGCCGCGCGCGTCGGCAAGTGCTGGGGCCTGGGCTCCGACACGAAATACGACCCGGGCCCGTGGGAGGGCGAGCTGCGCAACATGTGGAAGCCGACGCAGCAGCCGGGGCTCTGGTTCATGGGCGGCAACCTGATGCAGGCGCGGCACTATTCGCTCTATCTCGCGCTGCAGCTGAAAGCGCGCTTCGAGGGGCTCGACACGCCCGTGTATTACGTGGAGCCGGTGCATCATCCGTGAAACTGCCCCAGAACTCGCTGTTCGCGATGCTGCTGCGCGCGCGCTGGTGGGTGAGCGCGCTGGTCGCGCTGGGCGTGTTCGCTCTGACGCGGCTCATCCTCCCCGAGGGGTTCGCGCTTTTCGCCACGCTGCCCTTCATCGTCATCGCCGTGGTCGTCGCCTGGAAGGAGGTCCGCCAGCCGCGCGGCGCGCGGCTCGAGGCCGCGCTGGAGAGACTGCGCGCGATGAGCTGGGATGAGTTCGCCGCCGGCGTGGAGCAGGGTTACCGCCGCGTGGGCTACTCGGTGACGCGCACGGAGGGCGCGGCGGACTTCGAGCTGGAGAAGGACAGCCGCGTTTCGCTCGTGAGCGCGCGGCGCTGGAAGGCCGCGCGCACCGGCGTCGAGCCGCTGAAGGACCTGGTCACAGCGGGCGAGCGGCGCGGGGCCGTGGAGTGCGTGATCGTGGTGACGGGCGAGTTGAGCGAGCAGGCGCGCAAGCTCGCCGGCGACAAGCAAATCAAGCTGCTGGAAGGCGCGGGCCTGACCGCGCTGCTGAAGCGCTAGGCGATATCGAGCGTGGTGACGCGGCGCAGCTCGCGCCGGTGCCGGGTGTCGTCGAACGGCCGGCCGCGGTGCATGGTCGCCAGGTTGTCCCAGATCACGAGGTCGCCCTCGCGCCATTCGTGGCGGTAGACGAACTGCGGCTGCGTCGCGCGCTCCACGAGCTCGCGCAGCAGCAGCCGCCCCTCGGGCACCGGCCAGTCGATGATGCGCGAAGCGTGCGAGGCGAGGTAGAGCGAGCGCCGGCCGGTGCGCGGATTGGCGCGCACGACCGGGTGCACGGCGCCGGGGAGCTTGCGCTGCTCCTCGGCCGAGAACTCGAAGCCGAGCGTCATGCGCGAGTAGGCGATGGAATGGTGGGCGCGCAGTCCCTCCAGGGTGCGCCGGGTGGCGTCATCGAGCGCGTCGTAGGCCGCGCGCAGGTCGGCGAACTCGGTATCGGCCGCGACGGGCGGCACGACCTTGGCGAGCAGCATCGAGTAGCGGCCCGGCGGATCCTCGAACGACGCGTCCGTGTGCCACAGGCGGTTGCCGAGCGCGTAGGCACGGCGCCGGTCGCCGGCCTGCATGAGCTGTCCGCTTTCATCGACGTTGGAGATGTCGGTGAGGGCTTCGTCGCCCAGGCGGTTCCTGCCCAGGACCGCGGCCCCGGTCTTCGCGTGCAGCGTGCCGTCAAAGCGCTTGGCGAACGCCAGCTGCTCGCCGCCGTCGAAGCGCTGGTCGCGGAACACCAGCACCGCGTACTCGTCCATCGCCGCGCGGATGGCGTCGAGGGTCGGCTGATCCGTGACGGCGCGCAGGTCGATCGCGCTCGCCTCGGCGGCGAACAGCGGGTGCAGCTTCCGGAAGGTCAGCCCCATCGGGCGATTCTATGCCACGCACGCCTTTAGACTGCCAGCCAGGATGGAACCGAACCTGACCCGGCTCGCCACGGCCGCGCTTGCCGTTTTCCTGGGCTGCGCCCGGGCGCTGGCCGCGGTGCCCGCGTGCGCGAGCTGCGCGTGTCGGACTCCAGCGTCACGATCGAGGACAGCCACGTCGGCGGCGGCACGACGGGCCTGTACGTCAGCAATTCCGCCGTGATCGCCACCAGCGTGCGCTTCGAAGGCGAGATCGCGATCACGGCGCTCGCCAGCCGCCTCGATCTTGCCGACGTGGAGCTTGTCGGCAGCCGCGCCGCGCTCACGGCGCCCGTGCGCAGCCACGTTGTGTCCTCATTTGGCCGCGTGCACAGCCCCAACGTGCGGGGCAATCTGCATGCGTTGTTTACCTTCGGCCCGGATAACCCGCTGTAGCGGCGCCAGGCCGCATAATTGCCGGGAAATCCCGATGCCCCAGCCTCTTGCCTCCCGCACCGCCCTCGTCACTGGCGCATCGCGCGGCATCGGCCGCGCGATCGCGCTGGCGCTGGCCGCGGCCGGAGCGAACGTCGCCGTCAATTACCGCGAGCGCAGGGCCGAGGCCGAAGGCGCGGTCAACGCCATCCAGGCCCTTGGCCGCAAAGCGGTTGCGCTCCCGGCCGATGTTTCGAGGGCCGACGCGGTAGCGGCGCTCGTGCGAGCCGCGGAATCCGCGCTTGGGCCCATCGACATTCTCGTCAACAACGCGGGCATCGCGGTGCGCCGCGGCCTGGACGAGCTCACCGAGGAGGATTTCGACCGCACCCTCGCCGTCAACCTCAAGTCGGCGTTCCTGTGCACGCAGGCGGTGCTCGCCGGCATGCGCGAGCGCGGCTGGGGTCGCATCGTCAACATCTCCTCGGGCGCGGCGCGGGGCGCCGGACTGGTCGGCGCGCACTACAATGCGTCGAAGGCCGGGATGGAGGGCCTCACGCGCGGCTATGCGGCGCGGCTGGCGAGGGAGGGCGTCACGGTGAATGCGGTTGCGCCTTCGCTGATCGAAACGGAGATGATCGCGGATCACCGCAAGCAGGCCGCGGCGCGGATTCCCGTGGGGCGCCTGGGCACGGGCGAGGAGGTCGCCGCAGTGGTGGTGATGGTGGCCGCGAACGCGTATATGACCGGGCAGACCGTGCAGGTGAACGGCGGCCTGCACTTCAACTGAGAGGGGGACACCGATGGCCGAGAATCTCACTGGCAGCTGCCTGTGCGGCGCGATCCGCTACAGCGTGAGCGTGCCGATCACCGAGCTGCGCGTGTGTCATTGCACCAACTGCCAGAAGGGCTCGGGCACCGGCGGCAGCGTCAATGCGCCGCTCGCCTCGAGCGCCTTCAAGCTCACGCAAGGCACGCCCAAGCGCCACACCGGCAAGGCCGACAGCGGTCGCACGCTGCATCGCTACTTCTGCGGCGACTGCGGCTCGCCGATCTACAGCCAGCGCGAGGAGATGCCCGAGATGATCGCGCTGCGCGTGGGGACGCTGGACAACCCGGGAAACATGAAGATCACCGCCAACATCTGGACGCGCAGCGCGCGCCCCTGGTCGTACATCGATCCGGCGAGCAAGCAGTTCCCCGGGCAGCCCGACGCGCCCGCGGCGACGAAATAGGGGGGGAGCATGGCCGAGCCGCAGCTGGTCGATCCGCACGACCCGGTGATGACCGGGGAAAATTCCTTCGTCCGCCTGTCGGACGACGGCGGCAAGACGCTCGCCGAGCGCGTGAGCCACTGGCGCGTGCTCTGGTCTCCCGCCGGACAGGGACACGCCCTGTTCATCGAGAGCACGCTCACCGGCAAGGGCCCGCGCGTCTACGCCGACAACGCGGGCGTCGCGCGCTACCTGCAGCGCCTGATCGAGGTGCTGCTGCACAAGCCCTTCGCCGACGAATCGCTGCCGGTCGTCGACGCCCGCTTCGAGCGCACCGGCAACTCGCTCAGCACCGTCGAGGAGCGCGTCATCGCGCGCAACGACGAGATCGTCCTCAGCTGGTGGGACCTGATGCCGCCCTTCATCCTCACCATGCCGCCGGGGACCCTGAACCGTCCCTTGGGCGTCTACAGCACGTTTCTCCCCGCGCGCAGCGCGCAGCTCTCGGTAAATGGCAGGGCTGCGACGGCCAGGGTGTTTGCGCAGGAGCGCTCCGGCCGGGCATCGTCGAGCTGCTGCCTCGCCTGGTCGGAGACTTGGACGCGACCCACAGGGGGGAAATCATGAGCGCCCTCTTCATCGTGCGCGCTCAGGTCGATCCTTCCGTCCGGGACGCTTTCGACCGCTGGTACCGGGACGAGCATCTGCCGGACGCGCTGAAGGCGTTCAAGGCGAAACGCGCCTGGCGCGGCTGGAGCGACACGGACGCCTCGGTGCACTACGCGTTCTACGAGTTCGAGGACTTGGCGCGTGCCCGCGCCATTCCGGGCTCGGCGGAAATCAAGGCGCTGATCGCGGAGTTCGACCGTATGTGGGGGAACAAGGTGACGCGCGCGCGCGACGTCGTCGACGTGGTACAGGCGCTCTAAGCCGTGGCCGTCGATCTCCTCGTCAAGGGCGGGCTGGTCATCGACGGCACCGGCGCGCCGGCGCGCAGCGCCGACGTCGCGATCCAGGACGGACGTATCGCGCAGATCGGGACGCTCCGGGACGGCGCACGGCGCACCATTAACGCCGACGGCCTGGTGGTGGCGCCCGGCTTCATCGATCCGCACACGCACTACGACGCGCAGATCTGCTGGGATGGCGCGCTCACGCCCTCGTCGTGGCACGGCGTGACCTCGGTGGTGATGGGCAACTGTGGCGTCGGCATCGCGCCCTGCCGTCCCGCGGCGCGCGAGATCGCGATGCGCGACCTGGTGAACGTGGAGGCGATCCCGTTCGAGGTGCTCGAGCGGGGCATCACCTGGGACTGGGAGAGCTTTCCCGAGTACATGCAGGCCGCGGCGCGCAGGCAGCCCGCGCTCAACCTCGGCTTTCTCGCGCCGCTGACGCCGTTCCGGCACTACGTGATGGGCGAGGCGTCGATGGAGCGCGCCGCCGACGCGGCGCAGACCGCGAAGATCAAGGCGCTGCTCGGCGAGGCGATGGACGCCGGCGCGTTCGGCTTTTCCAGCACGCTGCTCAACCAGCACATGGGCTTCGCCGGCCGGCCGCTAGCCTGCCGCAACGCGAGCCGCGAGGAGCTCAAGGCCTACTGCAATGCGCTGAAGGAGCGCGGCAAGGGCGCGATCGAGATCGCGATGACCAGGCAGATCGGCGTGATGGACGACCCCGAGCTGGAGCTCCTCGACTTCATGCTCACCGAAAGCGCGCGCCCGATCACGTTCATCGCCATGTTCGACCGCGACGACATCTCGGAGGCAGTGCGCACCTCCTTGAGGAAGGCGGCGCCGATGATCGCGCGTGGCGCGCGGCCGCAGACCTCGCCGCTGCCGCTGACGCGGGAGATCAACATGCGCAACCCGTTCTCGTTCGCCGGCTTCCCGTCGTGGAAGCGCGTGTTCGAGGACAAGTCGAAGGCGGCGCAGGCGGCGGTGTACCGCGACCCGGCGTTTCGCGCGCAGTTCCGCGAGGAGTTGAAGCGCCCCGCGGGCTTCGGCAACTGGGAGCGCATCACGGTGCACGAGGTGAAGTCCCCGGCGCTCAAGGCCCTGGAAGGGCGGACGGTGGCCGAGGTGGCAAGGGCACAGGGCAAGGACGGGGTCGACGCGTTCCTCGACCTGACCCTCGCCGACGACCTGGAGAACGAGTTCACCATGACCTCGTTCAACAACCGGCCCGAGCGCATGGCCGAGATCCTCAACAACCCCGCGATGCTCCTCGGGCTGGGCGACGGCGGCGCGCATCTCGACATGCTGTGCGACTCCGGCTACCCGACCTACATGCTCGGCACCTGGGTGCGCGAGCGCAAGGTGCTGACGCTGGAGCATGCGGTGCAGCGCATGACGTCCGACCCGGCGGATTTCTTCGGCATCAAGGATCGCGGGCGCCTCGCGCCCGGGCTGGCCGCGGACCTGGCGATCTTCGATGCGGCCACGGTCGGCTCGCTCGGGCGGCCGGAGCGGCGCTACGACCTTCCCGGCGGCGCGAAGCGCATGGTGATGCGCTCGCAGGGCATCGAGTACACGATCGTGAACGGCGTGGTGACCTGGGAGGGGGGCAAGCTCACCGGCGCAGCAGCGGGTGCCGTGCTGCGCTCCTGACGCGGATGAGCGCCGCGCAGCCGCGCCTGGATGCGCTGCTTGTCGCCGCCGCGGAGCGCCACGCCGGGCGCGAGGCGCTCGCAGGGGAGCGGTCGCTCAGCTACACGGCGTTCCTCGCCGAAGCCGAATCGGTCGCCGAGGCGCTTCAGCGGTCGGGCCTCGTGCGCGACGAGCCCCTGCACGTTCGCGTGTCGAACCATCCGCTGGATCTCGTCGCCTTTCTCGGCGCCTGGCTGGCGGGCGGCGCGGTGGTGCCGGTGCACCGCACTTCGCCCGCGCTGGCCGCCGCGCAGATCGCCGAGCGCACGCTGGCGCGCTTCGAGTGGGACGCGCTGGCCGCGACGCCGCTCCGGCAGCTCGCAGCCGTGGCGCCGCCGCCGCGACCGATTCTCGAGGGCGGCGCGCTCATCGTGTTCACGTCGGGCTCGTCGGGCGCGCCGAAGGGCGCGGTGCTGTCGCACCGCGCGTTCGCCGGCAAGCTCGGCGCGATCCAGTCGCGCCTCGGCTTTCGCGCGGATGAGCGCACGCTGCTGGTGCTCAACATCACCTTCAGCTTCGGCATCTGGGTGGCGCTGCTCACGTTGCTGCACGGCGGCCGGCTGCGGCCGGTGGAGAAGTTCGCGCCGGCCACCTTTCTCGAGCAGCTGAGCGCCGAGTCGATCACGCGCGTCGCCTTGGTGCCGACCATGATGCGCGCACTGATCCTCGACCATCCGGCGGCGGCGCTTGCCAAGCCGAACGCCCTGCGCACGGTGATGATCGGCGGCGAAGCGCTCGGCCAGGGGCTTGCCGAATCGCTACGCGCGCTGTTCGCGCCGGCCGGGCTGATCGATATCTACGGATTGACCGAGACCTCGACCAGCGACTTCTTCCTGATGCCGGAGGACGCCGAGCGCTACGCCGGCTGCATCGGTCGGCCTTCGCCAGGGGTCGAATTTCGCATTCGCGGGGACGATGGCGCCGCCGTGGCGCAAGGCGCGGTGGGCGAGCTGTGCATCCGGAGCCCGTTCCTGATGAACGGCTACCTCGGGCAGCCCGAGCTCGACCCGATCGACGCCGAGGGCTGGCTCGCCACGGGGGACCTCGCGCGCGAGCGCGACCCCGGCGTGGTGGAAATCGCCGGGCGCAAGAAGGAGCTGATCGTGCGCGGGGGCAACAAGATCGCGCCGCAGGAGATCGAGTTCGCGCTGAGCGCGCATCCGAAGGTGGCGGCGGCGCTCGCCGTGGGCCGGCCCGACGCACGCCTCGGCCAGCGCATCCACGCGCTGGTGCTGCCGCGCGACGCGAGCCTCACGGTGGAGGCCCTGCGCACCTTCTTGCGCGAGCGGCTGGACCGGTTCAAGCAGCCCGATGTGTTCTACTTCTCGCGCGAGCTGCCCGCGGGGCGCACCGGCAAGGCCGATCGCGGGCGCTTTGCGGCGATGCTGGAGGCGGGCGAGCTTGCGCCGGCCGCGGACGTGCACCCGGAATAGGGAGGAGCATGGCATGAGCGATTTCCAAAACATCCGTGTCAGGAGCGAGGCGGGCGTGGCGCAAGTCGAGCTGCACCGCCCCGAGCGGGTCAACGCGCTCAACAAGGCGATGCTCCTGGAGATCAACTCGGCGCTGGACGCGCTCGAGGCCGACGCCGGGGTTCGGGTGATCGTGCTGACAGGCGCGGGGCGTGGCTTCTCATCGGGATTCGACCTGAAGGAGCAGATGGAGCGGCGCCCCGAAGGCGCGAAGGTGTGGCGCGAGGTGCTGGACCTGGATTTCTCCACCACGATGCGCTTCTGGGACTCGCCCAAGCCGACGATCGCCGCGATCCACGGCGCCTGCATGGCCGGCGCCTTCGAGATGGCGCTCGCATGCGACATTTCGGTGTGCTCGCGCGACGCGGTGTTCGGCGAGCCGGAGCTGAAGTTCGGCGCTGGTATCGTCACCATGCTCCTGCCCTGGATGGTGGGGCCGAAGGCCGCCAAGGACATCATCCTGACGGGCGACGACACGGTGAGCGCGGAGCGCGCGCTCGCGCTCGGCATCGTGAGCCGCGTGGTTCCCGACGGCGAGCACCTGAGGACCGCGCTCCGCATCGCCCGCCAGATGGCGGTGATCGATCCGGACCTGGTGCGCGACACCAAGAAGGCGCTCAACCGCAGCTTCGAGATCCAGGGCATGCGCGCGGCGCTCGATACCGCGCTCGACATCGACCATGCCGTCGAGTCGCACGGCTCGCCCGACAAGCGCAAGTTCATGGACATCGCGCGCGAGCAGGGCCTGAAGGCGGCGCTCGCCTGGCGCGAAGCGCGCTTCAAGGTCTAGACGTTCACCGCTTCACGGCGCGAGCGCCGTCGCCGCTCCGGCGGACTGCGGCGCGATGCTAGGCGGGCAGCGCCGGCGTATTCTCCGGCACGAAGAAATCCGGCAGGAACCGGGTGGTCCCCGGGACCGCCGCGTACACGGAGAAGTCGCGTACGCCCGCCGCGTGCAGCACCAGATCGTCGATGCAGAAGTTGCCGGTGAACTCGCGGCTCGGCTTGCACAGGATCGCATGCGCCGCGTCGGCCATGATCTCCGGCTTGCGCGACTGCTTCATCATCGCTTCGCCGCCGAGCATCTGCACCGCGGCGGTGGCGATCGTGGTGCGCGGCCAGAGCGCGTTGGCGGCGATGCCGTCGTTCCTGAACTCCTCGGCCCAGGCGAGGGTGCACAGGCTCATGCCGTACTTGGCGAGGGTGTAGGCAAGGTGCGGCGCGAACCACTTCGGCGACAGGTCGAGCGGCGGGCTCAGGGTGAGAATGTGCGGGTTGCGGGACTTCTTCAGGTGCGGGATGCAGCAGCGCCCCGCCAGGTAGGTGCCGCGCGCGTTGATGCCGTTCATCAGGTCGTAGCGTTTCATGTCGCAGCCGAGCGTGCCGGTAAGCTGGATCGCGCTGGCGTTGTTCACCAGGATGTCGATGCCGCCGAAGGCCGCAACCGTCTTCTCGACTGCGGCCAGCATCTGGGACTCCTCGCGAATGTCGCACTGCACGGCCAGGCCCTTGCCCCCGGCCTTCTCGATCTCCGCCACCGCCGTGTGGATGGTGCCCGGCAGCTTCGGATGCGGCGCGCTGGTCTTGGCGGCGATCACGACGTTGGCGCCGTCGCGCGCCGCACGCAGCGCGATGGCCAGCCCGATGCCGCGACTGCCGCCGGTGATGAACAGGGTTCTTCCCTTCAGGCTCATGAGGTCTCCTGGCGTGATGCCGCAGATGGACGCGAAGCAGCTCGAAGGACTATACATCCCCGCGAACGCGCCGCCACCTTAGAATTCCGCTCTGACTCCGGACTTCGAGGAACCCATGGCCACCCATCTCAAGCGTCGCATCGCCCAGGACGTCACCGACGAAATCGACCGGAAAGTGCGCCACACCGTCGAAGAAATCCTTGCCGACGTGAAACAGCGCGGCGATGCCGCGGTGCGGGAGTATTCGGAGAAGTTCGACAAGTGGACGCCGAAGAAGCTTTCCAAGGCGGACATCGAGGCCATCATGGCGAAAGTCGCGCCCGGCACCATCAGCGACATCAAGTTTGCGCAGGCGCAGATCCGCAACTTCGCCGAGCACCAGCGTGCCGCAATCCGCGATATCGAAGTCGAGACCCTGCCCGGCGTGAAGCTCGGGCACAAGAATATCCCGGTAGAGTCCGTCGGCTGCTACGTGCCCGGTGGCCGTTACCCGATGGTTGCTTCCGCTCACATGAGCATCGTCACGGCGCGCACGGCAGGCGTGAAGCACATCATCGCCTGCACGCCTCCCAACCAGGGCGAGCCGCATGCCGAGACCATCGCCGCGATGGTGCTCGGCGGCGCCGACGAGATCCACGTCATCGGCGGCGTTCAGGCCGTCGCGGCCATGGCGCTCGGCACCGAGTCCATTCGCGCGGTGGACATGCTCTGCGGACCGGGCAATGCGTACGTCGCGGAAGCCAAGCGCCAGCTCTTCGGCAGGGTGGGCATCGACCTCTTCGCCGGTCCGACGGAGATCCTCGTGGTGGCCGACGACACGGCAGACGTCGAGATGATCGCCACCGACCTTCTCGGCCAGGCGGAGCACGGGCCGACCAGCCCGGCAATCCTCGTCACCACGTCTCGGAAGATCGCCGATGCGCTGCCCGCCGAGATCGAGCGCCAGCTCAAGGTCCTGCCCACGGCCGACGTCGCCGGAGTTGCCTGGCGCGACTACGGCGAAATCATCCTCGTGGATTCTCTGCAGGAGGCGGTCAAGGAGGCCGACCGCGTGGCTGCGGAACACGTCGAGATCTTGACGAAGAATCCGCGCTACTTCCTCGAGCGCATGCAAAACTACGGCGCGCTGTTTCTCGGGCCCGAGACCAACGTCTCCTACGGCGACAAGGTGATCGGCACCAACCACACGCTGCCCACGCTTGGCGCGGCGCGCTATACCGGCGGCCTTTGGGTCGGCAAGTTCCTGAAGACCTGCACCTACCAGGAGGTGACGCGCGAGGCGAGCGTCAAGGTCGGCGAATACTGCTCGCGCCTTTGCGCCATCGAGCGCTTCTGGGGGCACAAGGAGCAGGCCGACCTGCGCCTGCGCCGCTACGGCGGTCAGAACGTCGGTCTGGGCGCCAAGTGAGCGATATCGCGTCGCGGTTCCGGCTCGATGGCCGCGTTGCGCTGGTCACGGGCGCGGGTCGCGGCATCGGCCGATCCTGCGCCCTGGCGCTCTCGCAGGCGGGCGCGGAGGTCTGGCTCATGGCGCGCACGCGCGCAGAGATCGATGCAGTCGCCGGCGAAATCCGCGCCGCGGGCGGCAAAGCGCACACGGTGATCTGCGACGTCACCGAGACTCAGGCCATGCGCAGGGCGGTGGCGGCGATTCCTGTGCTGGATGTGCTTGTCAACAACGCCGGCTTCAACATCCCGGAGCCGTTCGTCGAGGTGAGCGAGGAGCACCTGGACCAGCTGCTCACGCTCAACGTGCGCGCGGCCTTCCTCGTCGCGCAGGCTGCGGCGCGCAAGATGCTCGAATCGCCCCAGCGCAAGGCGCGCGGCGGCGCCATCCTGCACATGTCATCGCAAATGGGCCATGTCGGCGCACCCAACCGCACGGTTTACTGTCTCACCAAGCATGCCCTGGAGGGCCTCACCAAGGCGATGGCGTTGGAGTTCGCCGCGCAGGGTATTCGCGTGCTTTCCATCGCCCCGACGTTCGTCGAGACGCCGCTTTACCGGAAGATGGCGGCGCGCCCCGAGTTCGCCGCGTGGGTGCAGGACCGCATCCCGATGGCGCGGGTCGGCCAGGCGGAGGAGGTGGCGGCGGCCGTCGTGTACGCAGCCTCGCCGGGCGCTTCGCTGATGACGGGCACCAGCCTGGTCGTCGACGGTGGCTGGACCGCGCAGTAGCATCGGCTACGTCCTGCCGAGTTTCCCGCCAAAGAACGCCAGCACCTTGTTCCAGGCATCCTCGCTTGCTTCCTTGCGGTAGCGCTCGGGGTTGTTGAACGACTGGAAGGCGTGGCCGGCGCCGTCGTAGCGGTGGAACACGTGCTCGACGCCCGCCTTGGCGAGCGCGGCCTCGTAGTCGTCGACATCCGCCGGCGTGGGATTGGTGTCCTCGTTGCCGAAGAAGCCGATCACCGGGCAGCGCATGCCGGGCGTGAGATCGATCGCCGGCGGATTGCCCTTGCCCATGACGAGCTTCACGCGCCCACCGTAGAAGATCGCGGCGGCCTTGTAGCGCGGATTGGTGCACGCGCCGAGCCAGGCGACACGCCCGCCCCAGCAGTGACCGACGATGCCGACGCGGCTCTTGTCGACGCCCGGCTGCGTCGCCAGCAGCTCGAATGCGGCGTCGAGGTCGAGTCGCGTCCAGTCGTCGCGGAACTCCGCGCGCTTGAGCTCGATGTCGGCGCTCTTCGGCCACCAGTGGAAAATGAAGGGCACGGCGACGAAATAGCCGTTCTCGCAGTAGCGCTCGGCGGTCTTCAGCGTCACCACATCGTTCTCTACGCCGGTGTGCCCGACGGGAATGTGCTGGCAGAGGACGAGCCCGGGGTGCGGCCCCGCCCCCGCGGGCGCAAAAAGGAACACCTCCATCGGGCTGCCGCTGACGACGACCGTCGCGATGTGCGGGGTCATGCCTTGCCCTCGAAGCCGCGCACCAGGTCAGCGCGCGCCTTGGCCGCCTGCTGCAGCAGCGAGAAGTCGGAACCCGACAGGATCAGCTGCACGCCCATGGCGATGTGGCGCTCGAGCAGCTCTTTCGTGTACATGCCCCCCATGCCCGCGAACTTGCCGTGCTTCTTGCACGCGGCGATCACCTTCTTGTAGGCCTCGGCCACCCGCGGATCGTCGAACTGGCCCGGGATGCCCATCTCGAAGCACAGGTCGTTGGTGCCGATGAGCAGCGCGTCGATGCCCTTCACCGCGGCGATGGCCTCGCAGTTCTCTATGCCTTTCGGCGATTCGAGCATGACCACGACCAGCGTCTCGTCGTTCACGATGCGCGCCGCCTCGCCCACCGGCATCGAGGCGAAGCCGAGCTGCTGCAGGCCGCCGCCCATCGAGCGGTGGCCGATGGGCGGAAAGCGGCAGTGGTCGGCGATGCGCTTGGCTTCCTGCTCGGTGTCGACGTGCGGCACGACGACGCCCTGCGCGCCGTTGTCGAGCATGCGCGAGGCGAGCCAGTGTTCCTTCCCTGCGACGCGCACCACGGGGGTGATGCCGATGGCAAGCGCGGCGGAGGCGATCTGCGCGGCAGTGTCGGTGCCCATCGAGTTGTGCTCGCAGTCGATGAACATCCAGTCGAAGCCGGCAGTCTTCAGGATCTGGCCGACGTCGACGGTGCGCGCCTGGCGCAGGCCGAGGCCGATGGCGAGTTTCCCCGCGCGCAGCTGGCGCAGGGCGTGATTGGGGATGGTGCTCACGCGTGTCTCCTTCCGGGTCGGAATGCGCCGACTATAGCAACGATGCCGGGGCGCGGCGAAACTGCGCGGCGGCAGCGCAGCGCCGTGTGAAAATGGCGGCCTCAACTTACTGCCGGAGGAGATCGCGATGGCCAAGGCCTATATGGTTGTCACCTACCGCTCGCTCAAGGATCCGAAGGCGCTTGAGGCCTACGCGAAGCTCGCCGGCCCGGCGGTCCAGGCCGAGGGCGGCCGCTTCCTGGTGCGCGGCATGCCGACCAAGACGTACGAGCTGGGCATGAACCAGCGCACGGTGGTCGTCGAGTTCGACAGCGTGGAGAAAGCGCGCGCCGCCTACGAGGGTCCGGCGTACAAGAAGGCGCTCGACGCGCTCGGCAACGCCGCCGAACGCGACATGCGCCTGGTCGAGAGTGCCGCCTGAGCATCCGCTAGAACCGCCTTGCCGCCGTCGCGCCGTGCCCTGAGCCTGGGCGTCATCGCCCTTACGCTCGCGCTTGCCTATGGCGTCTGGTACTCCTACAGCGTCGTGCTGGTGGCACTGTTGAAGGAGTTCGGCTGGAGTCGCTCGGTGCTCGCCGGCGCTTTCTCGGTGTTCACGCTGGTCCACGGTGCGGTCAATCCGGTCGTCGGGGCGCTGTGCGACCGCTTGCGCCCCATGCGCCTGATGGCGGCGGGCGGGGTCGCCCTCGGCCTCGCGCTCTGGGCGAACAGCGCCATCGCCGCACCCTGGCATCTCTACCTCAGCTTCGGCGTGTTTACTGCGATCGCCGTCGCGGCCGCGGGCTGGGTGCCCGCGCTGGTGCAGGTGCAGCGCGACTTCCAGGACAAGCTCGGCCTCGCGCTCGGCATCGTCAGCTCGGGCGTCGGCGTCGGCATGCTGCTGGTGGTGCCGCTCGCGCAGTTGCTGATCGACGCCTACGGCTGGCGCACCGCCTTTCGCGTCCTTGGCGCGATCTGCGTGCTGTGGATCGTGCCGTCGTCGCTGTACCTGCACCTGCGCTCGCCGGTGCGGCGGCCGGTGCCGGAGCCCGCCGCGGCCACGGCCAAGCCGCTGCCGGTGATTACCCTTGCACAAGCGATGCGCGGCGCGCCGTTCTGGCTGATGCTCGCGGCGTTCTTCTTCGGCAACCTTTGCTCGCAGACGTTGCACGTGCACCAGGTCGCCTACCTTGTCGACCAGGGGGTGTCAGCGCTGGTTGCGGCCTCGGTGGTCGGCGTGATCGGCGTCTCCAGCATCGTCGGCAAGACGGGCGGCGGCTGGCTCTCGGACCGCATGGAGCGCGAAGTGGTCTACGTTGCCGGCATCGCGATCATGCTGGCTGCGGTCGCGGCGCTGGTCGCGCTCGCCGGCGCGCCCGCGGCCTGGGCGATCTACGGTTATGCCGTGCTGCTGGGCGTGGGTTACTCGGCCACGGCGTCGCTCACGCCGGCGATGGTGAGCGACCGTTTCGGCGGACCGCATTTCGGCACCATCGTCGGCGTCGGCCTGATGGGCGCCGCCGTTGGCAGCGCGCTCGGTCCCTGGATGGCCGGGCTCCTCTTCGATCGCACCGGCAGCTACATGCTCGCTTTCGCCATTGCCGCCGGCTGCGGGCTCGCCGCGGGGGCGGCGGCCTGGTGGGCGCGCGTGCTGCGCGTGCGCGCGGCCGAATGAACGCGTCCGGGGCGAGGTTTTCCGCCTGCCGGCGCTGGCGCACGCTGCTGTGGCGCTGCTGGGACGACGCACGCCCGGTCGTCAACTTCCTCATGCTCAATCCAAGTACTGCCGACGAAACGGTGCTCGATCCGACCTGCACACGCGCGCGCGACTATGCCGAGCGCTGGGGCTACGGCGCGTTGCTGGTGACGAACGTATTCGCGTGGCGGGCGACCGACCCCGTCGAGATGCGCGCCGCGCCGGATCCCGTGGGCAGGGGTAACGATGCCGCGATCCTGCGGGCGGCTAAGGCGGCGCAGCTCGTCGTTTGCGCCTGGGGCAACCACGGGCTATACCTCGGCCGCTCAGAGGCGGTGCAGCGGCTCCTGCGCGGCGCGGGTGTCGCGCTGCATGTCCTGCGGCTCAACGCCAATGGCGAGCCCGCGCATCCGCTGTACCTGCCGGGGAGGTTCCGCCCGCGTCGCTGGCGTTAGGCAACAAGAACCCTGCGGGTCAGCTTTTCAACATCGCGTCGAGGTGTTCGAGATCGTTGATCACCCGCCACTCGCTGGCGCCGGCCGACTTCACGCGCTTCTGCCAGTCCTCCAGCCGGCCGAGGTAGCGGCGCGGGTCGAGGTTGTCGGTCTTCAGCTTCACCACGTTCAGCGCCACGACGCGGATGTCCTTCAGGTCGATCGGGAAATCGCGCACCGTGGCGCGGTCGAGCTCTTCCTGCATGTCCGAGAAGATGAGGATCGTCTTCTTGCCGGCGCCGGTCTCGTTCAGGAACAGCGCGCCCTGGATCAGGCCGCCGGTGATGTCGGTATGCACGCTGCCGCGCGCCGTGCTCGTGAACGCCTCCACCCGGTCCTTGAACAGGCGCTTTTGCGCGTTGGCCTGCGAGGGGCGCTGGTCGAAGGTCGCCTTGGCGATGATGTCCTTTTCGCTGAAGCTGCGGCTGCGCACGCGCGCCACGGCGAGCGAATCGCCCGGCTGCAGCGCGCCGAGCAGGTAGTTGACGATCAGCTGCGCCTTGCCGACCTCCTCGGCGTAGGTGCCCGAGGTGTCGACCAGGAGGTAGACGGCGTGCGCGTGGCTGCGCGGGTCGGTGCAGCCGAGGAGCTGCGCGGCGCCGAGTAGCGGCAGCGAGACCAGGAACGCGCGGCGCTTCATGATTGCCCCCCGGCCTTCAGGTCGCCGCGCGCGCCCTGGCCAAGCCCCGGCGGCCGCATGCCCTTCACCCAGCGCTCGGCAAGCAGCGGCACGACGATGGTGATGTCGTAAAGGGTGATCAGCACCTTGCACAACTGGCGCAGGAAATTGCCCGCCACGCGCAGCACGACCGCCGCCGAGCGCGCAAGGACGACCAACGCCGCGCCGCCGACGGTGCGTGCCGAGTTGATGAACGACTCGAGCGGGATGGCGACGAAGGCGAGCGCGAACGGCAGGATGAAGCCGAGCAGCATCTGCCCGGCGGTGGGGATGCCCGAGAGCCAGCCGTCGGACGCCACGGCCTGCGTTGCGGCGAGCGACTGCAGCAGCGCCTGCTTGTCGGCGATCAGCATGTCGCGCATCAGCGCGAGCGCCGCCTCGATGCCGGCGAGGATCAGCAGCAGGGTGAAGGACGCCCACATCATGCGCCGGCGCATGGTCTCGCCCAGGTTGTGGATGCGCGGGAACAGGTGCGTGATGCGCAGTGTCTCCATCAGGAACAGCCCCATCGTCGCCTCGACGAAGATGATCACCAGGGCGGCCACCTCGGAGGTGCGCAGCGACGCCGTCAGGTAGTCGCCGGCGCCCACCATTTCCGACATCGGCAGCGCGATCAGCTTGAAGTTGATGAGCGCGCCGCCCGCGGCGATGGCAAGCACCAGCGTGGCGATGAAGAACTGCGTCGCGGCCGAGACCGTCAGCGCGTGCTCCGCCTTGTCGGCTTTCTTGGCGATGGCCTCGTAGCGCTCCATCTGCCCGTCGATGGCCGTGGCGCGCTCGGCTAGGTCCGTCATGCGGCGGTCGGCGCGCGCGAGCGTCTTGTCGAGCGAGCGCCAGAACGGCATGAAGCCGTCGAGGATACGGTGGCGCGCCTGGTAGGCGCGGCGGTACTCCGCGATCGTCTTGTCGTGGATCGCCTTGATGGAGACGTTGATCTCCTCGAGCAGGCGCTGCACCAGCTCGTTGCCGTTCGGCTTGATCTTCGCCACCGCGGCGACTGCCTCCACCCAGTCCGGGGGCGGCGGCGGTACTTCACCGCACTTGCGGTAGTCTTCCTCGACGCGAGTAATCTCGTCGAGGAGCTTGCGCTGCAGTGCGGGGTAGCCTTCGAGGTCGCGCTTGACGAGCGCAGCAACGCGTTCGAACTCGCGCGCGATGCGCTCGCCCGCCTCCTCACGCCCCTGCGCGAAGAGCACGGCGCGGTTGCGCTCGCGCAGCTCCTGCGCGGAGGCGAGCAGGGCGCGCGCCGCAAGGCGCAACGGCCCGCCGGCCAGCAGGCCCAGCGCGCGCAACAGACCATGCACGGGAGCGCGTGCCGCATAGAGGAACGGCATCGCGATCACGAACCACACCAGCGCCGATAGCGCTGCGTTGCCAGGCCAGATCATCCAGACCGGAGAATCCGCCATAGGGCACTCCTTCCAACAGCTGAGAGTTGCCCCCTACGGACCGCATTGTAAGGCGGGCCCGGGTCCCGCCTTGCGGAACTATTTCTCGATCCCCAGCAGCTCGACCTCGAATACCAGTGTCGCATTTGGCGGAATCACGCCACCCGCACCGCGCGCGCCGTAGCCGAGCGCGGGGGGGATGGTCAGCACGCGCGTGCCGCCGACCTTCATGCCCTGCACGCCCTCGTCCCAGCCCTTGATCACCTGGCCGGCGCCGAGCGCAAAGCCAAACGCCTCGCCGCGATCCTTGCTGGAGTCGAATTTCTTGCCGCGCTCGCCGCCGTAGAGCAGCCAGCCGGTGTAGTGCACGGAAACGTCCTGCCCCGATTGCGCGGTGTCGCCCGTGCCGACGACTTTCTCCTCGTAGATCAGCCCGCTGGCAGTGGTGGTCGGCATGTCATCTCCTCCTTTGCATCAGACGCCCAGCCGCTCGACGGCCAGGTAATTCTTTCGGTACTCCTCGAACGGCAGCCTATCGGCGGCCTCGATCGCCTTCTGCTCCGCGATCGACGCCGCCGCGAGGTGCCGGAAACGCTCTTCCTCGGCGGCCGGGAATGGCAGCGCGAGGAGCACTTCGCGGTGCCGGCGCGATTGCGCGAGCGCGAAGTCACGGTACGAGTCGCCGTACCGGTGCATGTCCGCGAGTATGCGTGCCGACGGCGTCAGCGCCGGGTCGCGGATGGCGGCGGCCTGCGCGGCGTGCGCTTCCCGGTACAGCTGCCCGCCGAGCGCCGCGTCCAGCGCCTCGGCCACGGGGGCGCATTCGGTGAGCAGCTGCTCGCCCCATTTCTGCAGGCCGATTTCCTCCGGTCCGCAGCCGATGCGCAGGCCCGGCTCACGCCCGCGCGCCGCCACGCACTCCTGATTGCGGCCCACGCACGCGACTTCGTCCACGGTGTCCGGCGGGCTCTCCGAGAGCAGGCAGTGCAGCAGGAACACGTCGAGAAAGCGCATCACGGGCGCGGTGATGCCTACGGCCGCGTACGGGTCAAGGTCCATCAAACGCACTTCGACGTACTCGACGCCGCGCTCGCGCAGCGCGTGCAGCGGCCGCTCGCCCTGCTGGATCGGGCGCTTGGGGCGGATCTTGCCGTAAAACTCGTTCTCGATCTGCAGCAACGTGGTGGAGAGTTGCCGGTAACTGTCCGGATCGTCGCCCTGCGCGCCCGGCTCGCGGATGCCGATGCGCTCGTACGCCGGGTATACCTGCGTCAGGCCGCGCTGCAGCGTGGCGCCATACGACTCCAGGTCGTTGCACACGACCATGAGCGACGATTGCGCATCGCTCTGGTAGCCGAGCCGCCCCATGCGCAGCGACGTCGCGTGCGGCAGGTACAGCGTCCCCGGACGCAGCTCGCGCAGCGGGTGCGGGCGGCCTTCAACGAAGCTCGCGCACGCGGCGGGCGAGGCGCCGAACAGGTACAGCAGCAACCAGCCGTGGCGCCGGAAATTGCGGATCAACGCAAAGTACTCGGCGTTGCCCAGCCCGGGCAGCGACCAGTTGTAATGGATGCCGGAGATGGTCTGCATGCGCCGCCCATAGCGCCACGACAAGCCATTGCGGTAGACCGTCTTGGCGCGGCCGATGTTCGAGCGACCGTAGCGGCCGATCGGAATCTCGTGCTCCGCGGGCAAGCCGCAGGGCATGCTGCCGGCCCACAGCAGCTCCTCGCCGATGACGCGCACCACGTACTGGTGGATGCGCGTCAGCTCGTCAAGGCAGCCCTCCACGGTCAGGTGGGTGCCGGTGATGAGCTCGAGCTGCGACTCGCTGAAGTCGGTGGTGATGTGCGGGTGCGCGAGCGCCGAGCCGAGCGCGGCGGCATGCGGCGTGAGCGCCAGCGCGCCGTCGGGCCGCGTGCGCAGCGACTCCTTTTCGATGCCGCGGCGCATGCCGCGCAGCGTGTCGCGCGTCAGCGCGCGCAGGCGTTCCTGCAACATAGTTCCTTCCGGGAGGTGCGCCGATGCTAACCCGGGCACGTGGATAGTCAAAACGGGCCGCGCGGCGTCTGGCATCATATGCCATGCAGCCCTCGGCAGGCCGGCCCAGAACCGCGCCGCGACGGGCGATGGTCGTTTCGATCGGATCCTACGAGAGGAGGGGTATCACAGATGAAACCGCGTTTCTGCACTATTTCGCTTGCCGTCGCCGCAGTTTGCGCGGCACTGTCCGCGCCGGCCTCCGCGCAGACAATCAACCTGAAACTGCATCACTTCTTGCCGCCCAAGGCGCCGGCGCACACGAAGATGCTCGCGCCGTGGGCGGCGGACGTGGAGAAAGCCTCGGGCGGCAAGGTCAAGATCGAGCTCTTCCCGTCGATGGCGCTCGGCGGCAAGCCGCCCGAGCTGATCAATCAGGTGCGAGACGGCGTGGTGGACATCGTATGGACGGTGAACGGCTACACGGCGGGCCTGTTCCCGCGCTCGGAGGTGTTCGAGCTGCCGTTCGTGCACACGAACAACGCCACCGCGACGAACTTGGCGATGCGCGAGATGTTCCTGAACGGCGCCATCGCGCCGGACTACGAGAGCGTCAAGGTCATGTTCCTGCACGTGCACGCCGGCCAGGCGATTCACATGGCGGAGAAGGAAGTGCGCACGCCCGACGACCTGAAGGGCCTGAAAATGCGCATCCCGACGCGCACCGGCGCCTGGATCATCGAGGCGCTGGGAGCCGCGCCCGCCTCGATGCCCGTGCCGGCGCTGCCGCAGGCGCTGTCGAAGAAGGTCGTCGACGGCGCGTTCATTCCGTGGGAGATCATCCCGCCGCTCAAGCTCCAGGACGTCACCAAGGTCCAGGTCGAAGGCCCGAACCGGATGCGCTTCGGCACCACGACCTTCCAGGTGTCGATGAACAAGAACACCTGGGCCAAGCTTCCGCGCGACGTGCAGAAGGCCTTCGAAGCCAACAACGGCGAAGCCCGGTGGCGCACAGTCGGCAAGGTCTGGACCGACAGCGAAGCCGGGGGGATTGCCGTTGCCAAGAAGGCGGGCAACAAGCATATCCAGCTCACGGAGGCCGAGCTCGCGATGTTCAAGGCGAAGCTCGAGCCCGTCGTGGATCGCTGGATCGCCGAGGTCGATTCGAAGGGCATCGACGGCAAGGCGCTGGTAGACCAGGCGCGCGCGCGGATCTCTAAGCACTCCAAGTAGCGCATGGATGAAGGTCCGGCGCGGGCACGGGCGGGGCCGTCGGGCCTCGCCCGCCGCGCCATCGAATGGTGGGCGCTGGCAGGCGGCGTCGTCCTGCTGGCGGTCGCCCTGATGACCACCTGGAGCGCGTTCTCCGGGTGGGTCTTCGGCAAGCCGCTCCCCGGGGACTTCGAGCTCACCGAAATCCTGGTCGCGGTCGCGGTGTTCGCGTTTCTGCCGTATTGCCAGCAGACGGACGCCAACGTCACCGCGGACCTGTTTACTGCGCGTGCCGGGCCGCGTGCGCTCGCCGCGTTCCGCCTGTTCGGCGGGCTGTTGGCGCTCGTGGTCGCGCTGGTGCTCGCGTGGCGTACCTGGGCCGGCCTGCTCGACTACCGAAAGTACGTGGAGACCACCGCAATCCTCAAGATACCGATCTGGTGGGCGTACGTGCCGGCGCTCGCCTCGCTGGCTCTGCTGGTGCTCGCCTGCGCGATCGTGCTGAAGGACGAAGTGCGCGCGCTGCGCGGTTGAGCGAGCCCGCTTGGATCCCCATTTTCTCACCGGGCTCGTCGGCCTCGCCTCGCTGATCGCGCTGATCGCGATCCGCGTGCCGATCGCGCACGCCATGCTGGTGGTCGGCGCGATCGGGATCGCGATACTGAGCGGGCCCCAGATCCTGCTGTCGCAGCTGAAGACGCTGGTCTATTCGCAGTTCTCGATCTACGACCTGTCGGTGCTGCCGATGTTCGTGCTGATGGGCAACATCGCCTCGCGCGCGGGGCTTTCGCGGGACCTGTTCCGCGCGGCCAACGCCTGGCTCGGCTGGATGCGCGGCGGCGTGGCGATGTCCGCGATCGCAGCCTGCGGTGGTTTCGGGGCGGTCTGCGGCTCTTCGCTCGCTACGGCCTCCACCATGGGACAGATCGCCCTGCCCGAGCTGCGCCGCTACCGCTACAGCCCGGAACTCGCCACCGGCACCCTTGCCGCTGGTGGCGTGCTCGGCATCCTGATCCCGCCCTCTGTGGTGCTCGTGGTCTACGCGATCGTCGTCGAGGCGAGCATCGTCGATATGTTCATTGCGGCCTTCATCCCGGGCCTGATCGCCATAGCGATGTTCCTGCTTACGATCGCGATCTACGTGCGCGTGCGGCCCGATGCCGGGCCGCCGGGCGATCGCGTTACGCGCGAGGAGTTCATTGCCGCGACCATCGGCGTGGGTCCGGTGCTGGCGATCTTCGGCGCCGTGATCGGCGGGATCTACTTCGGCCTGTTCAATCCCACGCCGGCGGCCGCGGTCGGCGTCTTTCTGGTCACGGTGCTGGCTTTCGCGCGCAGATCCGTGAATTTGCAGGGGATGAAAGCGGCGCTTCTCGAAACTGCAAAGACGGCTGGGATGATCTACCTCATCCTGCTTGGTGCCCAACTGCTCAATATCTTCATGGCGCGTGGCGGCGTGCCGCAGGCCGCCGCCGAAGTGATGGCGACATCGGGACTGGCGCCGCTTGAGGTGCTGGTGCTGCTGCTGGTGGCGCTTATCGCACTCGGCTGTTTGATGGACAGTCTGTCGATGATCCTGCTGGCGATCCCGTTCTTCTGGCCGGTGATCTCGGGCCTGGACTTCGGCATGAGCGTGGAGGAGCTCAAGATCTGGTTCGGTATCCTGGCGCTCATCGTGGTGGAACTCGGACTGATCACTCCGCCGGTGGGCATGAACGTATTCGTGATCAACTCGCTCGCGCGCGACGTTCCGATGAGCCGGACGTTCCTGGGCGTGATGCCGTTCTTCGGCGCCGAGATCGTGCGCGTGGCGCTGCTGGTCGCCTTTCCCGGGCTCGTGCTGTGGCTGCCTAAGGTCCTCGCCGGCTAGCGCGAAACTCAATTTCCCCAGGAAATCCGGGGCAGGGGCGGCTTGATTCCGCCCGATTCGACCGCACCTAGGCTATCGGTGCGCACGACCGTGCGCCAATCGGCAGGAGAAGCCATGGAATTCTGGCGCAGGAAACGACAGGAAACGCTCGAGGGCGGCGGCGGCACGGGCGCCGAGGCGCCGCGCGGCCGCGCGGGCCGGGGCACCGCGCTGGCCGTGCGGCCCATTCCGGAGGACGCGCTGATCCTCGTTCCGCTGCGAAGCGCGGTGCTGTTCCCTGGCATCATTACGCCGCTCGCGGTGGGGCGCGGCTCGTCCGTCGCCGCCGTGCAGGAGGCGGCGCGGCAGGGCCGCAAGCTGGGTTTGCTGCTGCAGCGCGACCCGAAAACGAACCAGGTCGGCGCCGACGACCTGCACTGGGTGGGCACGGCCGGCGAAATCGTGCGCTACGTGCCCGCCGCCGAAGGCGTTCACCACCTGGCCGTGCAGGGGCAGACGCGCTTTCGCGTCACCGAGTTCCTCGAAGGCTGGCCGTTCCTGGTGGGACGCGTGGTCTGGGTACCCGAGGCGACCGAAGGCGGCGAAGAGATCGAGGCGCGCTTCCTGCAGCTGAAGGCGCAGGCCGTCGAGGCGATCAAGCTGCTGCCGAACGTGCCCGACGAGCTGGCCGGCGCGGTGCAGGCGATCGACTCTGCGCCGCAGCTGGCCGACATGGTGGCGAACCTTCTCGACATCGAGAACGAAGAGAAGCAGGCGGTGCTCGAGGCCTTCGAGCTGAAGCCGCGCCTGGACCTGGTGCTTGCGCATCTCGCCGAGCGCGTAAGCGTACTGCGCCTGTCGAAGGAGATCGGCGACAAGACGAAGAAGGAATTCGACGAGCGCCAGCGCGAGCACGTGCTGCGCGAGCAGATGCGCCAGATCCAGAAGGAGCTCGGCGAGGGCGAGGATACGGCCGCGGAGCTCGAGGAACTGCAGAAGTCCCTCGAGGCCGCCGGAATGCCGGAAGAAACGCTCCGGCACGCGAAAAAAGAGTTCAAGCGCTTGTCGCGCATGGGCGAGGGCTCGGGCGAAGCCTCCATGCTGCGCACCTGGCTCGAGCTGATGGCCGAGCTGCCCTGGAAGGCCGAGCCGCAACTGGCGGTGGACATCGCCGAGGCGCGCCGCGTGCTCGACGAGGACCACCACGGGCTGGAGAAGGTGAAGCGCCGCATTCTCGAGTATCTCGCCGTGCGCAAGCTCAACCCGGAGGGCAGGAGCCCGATCCTGTGCTTCGTCGGCCCGCCAGGCGTGGGCAAGACCTCGCTCGGCCAGTCGATCGCCAGGGCGACGGGCCGCAAGTTCCAGCGTGTGGCGCTCGGCGGCCTGCACGACGAGGCGGAGATTCGCGGCCATCGCCGCACCTACATCGGGGCGCTGCCGGGAAACGTTATCCAGGCGCTGAAGCGCGCCGAGTCGCGCGGCGGCGTGCTGATGATGGACGAAATCGACAAACTGGGCATGGGCGGTTTCCACGGCGACCCGTCCTCGGCGCTGCTCGAGGTGCTCGATCCGGAGCAGAACGCCAAGTTCCGTGACAACTACCTCGGCGTCGACTTCGATCTGTCGCGGGTCATGTTCATCGCCACGGCGAACGTGCTCGACACGATTCCCGGGCCGTTGCGCGACCGCATGGAGGTGATCCAGCTGCCGGGCTACACGGAGGAAGAAAAGCTGCAGATCGCGCGCCGGTACCTGGTGAAGAAGCAGCTGGAGGCGAATGGGCTGAAAGCAGAGCAGGCAGCACTCACCGAAGGAGCGATCCGCGAGATCATCGCCAGCTACACGCGGGAGGCGGGCGTGCGCAACCTCGAGCGCGAGATCGGCGCCGTGCTGCGCCACGTCGCCATGTGCATCGCGGAGGGCAACGCGCAGTGCGTGACGGTCGGCGCGGCCGACCTGCAGCCGATCCTCGGTGCGCGCAAGTTCGAGAACGAGGTGGCGCTGCGCACGTCCTTGCCGGGCGTGGCGACGGGCCTCGCCTGGACGCCCGTGGGCGGCGACATCCTGTTCATCGAGGCCTCCAAGGTACCCGGGTCGGGCAAGCTCATCCTCACGGGTCAGCTCGGCGACGTAATGAAGGAATCCGCGCAGGCGGCGCTGACGCTCGCCAAGACCTGGAGCGGCGACGCGCTGGAGAAGACCGATATCCATGTGCACGTGCCGGCGGGCGCCACGCCCAAGGACGGCCCGAGCGCGGGCGTGGCCATGTTCGTGGCGCTCACCTCGCTCCTGCAGGGTAAGCCGGTGCGGTCGGACGTTGCCATGACCGGAGAGATCTCGCTGCGCGGGCTGGTGCTGCCGATCGGCGGCGTCAAGGAGAAGACGCTGGCGGCGCTGCGCGCGGGCCTGTCCACGGTGATGCTGCCGCGCAGGAACGAGAAAGACCTGGAGGACGTGCCGGCCGAGGCGAGGAAGAAGCTGCGCTTTGTCTTTCTCGACAAGGTGGAAGACGCGGTGCAGGCCGCGCTGCAATGAAAAAGCCCGCCGGTCGGCGGGCTTTTGCTTACTTCTTCTTCTTCTTCTTCTTCTTGGGCTTACGCTTGGCGCTAGATCGGGCCGGGGTGCGGCCCGGTTTGGCGCTCAGGCGGTCTTTTTTGCCTTGGTCAGGCCTTTCACGGTCTCGGACGCGGCGTTGACGTTGGCTTCCGCGATCTCGGTCGCCTGCTTGGCCACCTTGTTCATGTTGTCGTAGGCGGAGTTGGCGGCGGCGATCATCGACTTGACCGCGGCGACCGCGACGTCGGAGCCGGCGGGGGCGTTCTTTACCGCCTTGTCGAGCATCGAGCTGAAGTTCTCGTTCCACTCGGCGACGCGCTGCTCTGCCATCTTCGACAGCTCGGCATTGGTCTCGGTGGCGACTTCGTACACGCTTTTCGAATAGGCGATGGCCTTCTCGATCGCGGGGGTCGCCAGCGTGTTCTGCAGCGTCACGAACTCCTGCACGTCCTTAGCGCCAAACAGCGCGCGCGTGTTGCTGAGGCTGTCTTCGAACGCGGTCTTGACGGCGTTGGCGTTCAGGGTGGCGAGCTTCTCGATCGCGGCGAATTGCGTCGCGGCGAGGGACAGCATGGTTTCCACATTGGCCTTGCCGGTGGCTTGGATCTGCTCGGGGGTCACGTACATTTTGGTGCTCCTATGAGAAATCGGTTTAAGCTTTGGGTCGGCGCGATTTGGTGCAGCGCAACAATCGCCAGTATAAAGATTCCCCTTTTAAAGTCAAATGAATTTTGCGGTGCAACATAAGCCATTGAGGCACTGCAGAATTCCAGTGGAGCGGCATTCTAGGCGTTTCAAACGGCTTCCCTGGGAAGGGGGCGAAACGGCTCATCGTGCCGATCTGGCACCGTGGACAATCCGTCCATGAGCCCAGCCCCGGACCCGGTCCAGCGTTTCGCGTGGGTGTTCCCGGGGCTCTTCGTGGTGCTCTGGAGCACGGGCTTCATCGGGGCGAAGTTAGGACTTCCTTACGTGGAGCCGGCGACATTTCTCGTGATCCGGTTCGTGCTGGTGCTGGTCGTGCTACTGCCTCTGTGCGTGGCGATGCGCGCGCCCTGGCCGACCTCGGGAGTTCGATTCATGCACATGGCGTTTGCCGGGGCCCTGATCCAGGGCGGCTATCTGGGTGGCGTCTTCCTCTCTTTGCACCAAGGCATGCCGGCGGGCGCCTCCGCCCTGATTACCGCGCTGCAGCCGATCCTCGCCGCGGTGCTTTCGGGCTGGCTGCTCGGCGAGCGCACCAACGCCCGCCAGTGGCTCGGCCTCGCGCTGGGCATCGCCGGGGTCGCTCTGGTGGTGCGCGAGAAGTGGGTGCTCGAGGGCGTGGGCTTGGCGGCGACCGCGCTGTCGGTTCTGGCGCTGGTGAGCATCAGCCTGGGCGCGGTGTGGCAGAAGCGCCACTGCGCGAGCGTCGACCTGCGCACCGGCGCCGCGATCCAGTTCGGCGCCGCGCTGCTGGTGCTCACCCCCTACGCGCTGCTGTTTGAATCGCGTCCTGTGGTCTGGTCCGCGGAGCTGGTGGTCGCCCTGGTGTGGCTGGTATTTGCGCTGTCGCTCGGTGCCGTGCTCCTGCTGTTCTGGCTCATCCGCCACGGTGCCGCCACCAAGGTCGCGAGCCTCATGTACCTCGTGCCGCCCTGCACCGCACTCGTGGCCTGGCCCCTGTTCGGCGAGACCTACACGGCGTTTGCCGCGGCCGGCATGGCGCTCGCCATGCTCGCCGTATGGCTCGTGAGCCGGGCATGAGTCCGGCGCCGGCCCCCGAGCACCTGCCGCGGCACCTGTGGTGGGTGCTCCTGGGCATCACGCTGGTCTGGGGCTTCAATTGGACGGCGATGAAGGTGGCGATCTCGGAAGTCGCGCCGTTCACGTTCCGCACGTTCTGTCTCGCGGCTGGCTCCGGTGTGCTGTTCGCGGTTCTGCGGGCGACTGGTCAACCCCTTGCCATCCCGCGCAGCCAGTGGCGACGCCTGGCGCTGATCGCGTTTTTCACCATCACCTGCTGGAACGTGCTGGTGGTGTTTGGCCTGCGCCTCATTCCTTCGGGCCGCGCAGCGATCCTCGCCTACACCATGCCGGCCTGGGCGATCCCGCTCTCGGTGTGGTTCCTCCGCGAGCGCATGAGCGCGAGGAAGCTCGCCGGGCTCGCCCTCGGCATGACCGGCATGGCGCTGCTGCTGGTCCAGGAGTTCACCAGCCTGCGGGGCGCGCCGCTTGGCGCGCTACTGGTGCTCGGCGCGGCCTGTACCTGGGCGATCGGCACGTTGCTGCAGAAGAAGTTTCCCGTGCATGCACCGGTAGCGCCGCTCACGGCGTGGATGATGCTGATCGGTGGCGTGCCGATCTATGTTGGCGCGATGCTGTTCGACGACTTCAGCAAGCTGCAGGATATCAGCCTGTGGCCGGCGCTCGCGGTGGCCTACAACGTGCTGCTGTCCTTTGCCTGGGCGCACTGGGCCTGGATCAAGCTCGCCACCTCGGTCTCGGTGACCACCTTCTCGCTGAGCATGCTGATGACGCCGGTGGTCGGCGTGTTCTCGGGCATGCTGTTTCTTGGCGAGCGCCCGGGCTGGCTCGAGTTCAGCGCGCTTGCGCTGGTGCTGGCATCGCTTGCCTCGGTCGTCATTCCGGCGCGGAGATAGCGCGCGTGCGCGGCACGCGCGCCAAATCCCAGCCGGATGCGCCTTGGCCCAGGAAGCGGCGCGCGCGCGCCAGCTCGGCTTGCGGATCGGAGAGGTCGAGAGGGCGCGCGGCGGTCTGTTTGGAAAGCTTCTCACCCGCCGCGTTCAGCGCCACCGGCACGTGCGCGTAGCACGGCGTGTACGCGCCAAGCAGGCGCTGCAGATGGATCTGGCGTGCGGTGGAATCCAGCAGATCGGCGCCGCGAACCACGTGCGTCACCCCCTGGTCCAGGTCGTCCACCACGACGGCGAGCTGGTAGGCGATAACGCCGTCGGCGCGCAACAGCACGAAGTCCCCGACCGCCTGCTCCACGGGCTGCTCGACCCAGCCCTGGATGGCGTCGGCGAAGCCGATCGGCGCGCCGTGCGTGCGCAACCGTAGCGCGCGCGCGGCCTTGCCGGGCGCGAGGCCGTGCCGGCAGGTGCCGGGATAGACGCGCGCACCGTCGATGGCAAGCGCGGAATCCTCCAGCTCCCGGCGCGTGCAGCTGCACGGGTAGGCGAGGCCGCGCCGCGAGAGCTCGTCGAGGACCTCGCGATAGCGCTCGAGGCGCGCGCTCTGCATGAGGACGGGCCCGTCCCATTCGAAACCGAGGCGCTCAAGCGCGCGCAGGATTGCGTCGGCAGCGCCGGGTTGCGCGCGCGCCCGATCCAGGTCCTCCATGCGCAACAACCACCTGCCGTTCGCCGCGCGCGCTTCCAGGTAGCTTGCCAGCGCGGCGACGAGCGAGCCGAAATGCAGAGGCCCCGTGGGCGAAGGGGCGAAGCGGCCGACGTAATCCGCCATGACGCCCAGAGAGTACACTGCGCGTTTTTCGACGGGGATTCGCATGGCGACGGTCGAATTGACCAAGGACAACTTCGAGAAGGTGATCACCGAAAGCCCCATTGTGATCGTGGACTTCTGGGCGCCGTGGTGCGGGCCGTGCCGCGGCTTCGCGCCGATCTACGAGCAGGCGGCGGAAAGTCACGCCGACGTGGTGTTCGGCAAGATCAATACCGACCAGGAGCAGGAGCTGGCGGGCGCGTTCAACATCCGCTCCATCCCGACGCTGATGGTGTTCCGCGAAAAGGTGGTGCTGTTCCAGCAGGCCGGTGCGCTGCCGGCCTCAGCGCTCGAGCAGGTGATCACGCAGGCCAAGGCGCTCGACATGGCGAAGGTGCACCAGGAGATCGCCGAGCGCGACCGCCGGGACGGTCAGGCGCCGTCCTAGTACGATCGGGGCCTATGGTGGCCACGCGTAAGGAGAAGGACTCCTTCGGCCCGATCGAGGTACCCGCGGACCGGCTCTGGGGCGCGCAGACCGAGCGCAGCCGGCGCCTGTTCCGCATATCGGGCGAGCGCATGCCGCTCGCCGTGATCCACGCGCTGGCGCAGGTGAAGCGCTCGGCGGCGCGCGTCAACCGCGCGCTCGGGCTGCTCGAACCGAACATCGCCGACGCCGTGGAGCGGGCCGCCGACGAGGTGCTCGCCGGCCGGCACGACGAGGAGTTCCCGCTGGTCGTCTGGCAGACCGGGTCGGGAACGCAGAGCAACATGAACGTGAACGAGGTGCTCGCCAACCGCGCCTCCGAGCTGCTGGGCGGCGAGCGCGGGCCGCGGCGCCTCGTGCATCCCAACGATCACGTCAACCTCGGGCAGTCCTCCAACGACGCGTTTCCCACCGCGATGCACATCGCCGCCGCGCGCGCCGTCGAGCATGACCTGCTGCCGCGGCTCGAGCGGCTGGAGGCGACGCTTGCCACCAAGGCCGAGGCGTTTGCCGGCATCGTCAAGATCGGCCGTACGCACTTGCAGGATGCCACGCCGCTCACGCTGGGCCAGGAGTTCTCGGGCTACGTCGAGCAGCTCGCGCAGGCCGAAGCCGCCATCGAGCTGACGCTGCCCGGGCTGTGCGAGCTGGCGATCGGGGGCACGGCCGTCGGCACGGGGCTCAATACGCATGCGGAGTTCGGCGATCGCATGGCGAAGGATCTGTCGCAAGCCACGGGCATGACGTTCGAAGCCGCGCCCAACAAGTTCGCGGCGCTCGCCGGCCACGAGCCGCTGGTGTTCGCGCATGGCGCGCTCAAGACGCTCGCCACGGCGCTGCACAAGATCGCCAACGATATCCGCTGGCTTGCCTCGGGGCCGCGCTCGGGACTGGGCGAGATCTCGCTGCCCGAAAACGAGCCCGGCAGCTCGATCATGCCCGGCAAGGTGAACCCCACGCAGGCCGAGGCGCTGACCATGCTCTGCGTGCAGGTGCTCGCCAACGACGTCGCGCTGGGTATCGGCGGCGCCTCGGGGCAGTTCGAGCTCAATGTCTACAAGCCGATGCTGATCCACAACTTTCTGCAGAGCGTGCGCCTGCTCGCCGACGGCTGCGCGTCCTTCGAGGAGCATTGTGCGCGCGGCATCGAGGCCAACGCGGCGCGTATCGCCGAGCTGGTAGAGCGATCCCTCATGCTGGTGACGGCGCTCGCGCCTCACATCGGCTACGACCGGGCCGCAGAGATCGCCAAGAAGGCGCACCGCGAGGGCAGCACGCTCAAGGAGGCGGCGCTCGCGCTGGGCTATGTCAGCGCCGAGGACTTCGAGCGCTGGGTGCGGCCCGAGGCCATGACACGGCCCGGCGCTGGATGAGGCGGCGCGCAGTTCTTGCCGCTGCGCTCGCGTGCGCCCTGCCGTTGCGGGCGGCGCCCGCGGGACGCTTCGCGCGCGGCTTGCTGTGGCGCGTGGTGAGATCCGGCGTCGAGCCGAGCCATGTCTTCGGCACCCTGCACGCCGGCGACCCGCGCCTGGAACCACTGCCGGCTGCGGTACAGGACGCCTTCGGGCAGGCGCGCTCGCTGATGCTCGAATACCTCGCCGATCCGTATGGCCGCGAACGCTTCCTCGAGGCTGCGATGTACCTGGACGGGCGCACGCTGCCGCAGGATATCGGCGACGAGCACTTCGAGCGCGCCGTGTCGGCAATGCAGCCGATCGGGCTGCCGCGCGAGTTCGTCAGCAAGCTCAAGCCCTGGGGCGTGCTGCTCAACCTGCGCATCTCGCGGCAGCCCGCGGGCGCAATGGCGCCCGATGCGCAGCTCTTCGCGCTGGCGCGCGAGCGGCGCCTGCCGGTTTCGCAAATCGAGAACGTCGAGGAGCAGGTGTTCACCTTCGACGAGATGTCGCGCGACTCGCAGGTGGCGCTGCTGCGCCACTTTCTCGAGCATCGCGACGCGCTCGACGCGCTCGCCGAACGCAGCCTGCATGCGTACCTGGCGCGCGATCTGCAGGGGCTGTGGGACGCGCAGCAGGACTACGCGCACCGCCATCCGGAAATCGCCCCGCATCACGCCGAGCTGTTAAAGCGCGTGGTGCTCGATCGCAGCGTGGTGATGGCGTTTCGCATGCAGCGCGAGCTGCGCCGCGGTCGCGCATTCATCGCGATCGGCGCACTGCACCTGTACGGCGAGCGCGGCGTGCTGGCGCTGCTGGGGGAAGACGGGTATCGCGCCGAGCGCCTGTATTAGACTGCGTGCCTGATGTCGGTCGTCGTCCTCATCTCCGGCCGCGGCAGCAACCTGCAGGCAATTCTCGATGCGGGCATCCCTGTGTCCGCGGTCATCAGCAACCAGTCGGGCGCGGGCGGCCTCGCCATCGCGGCGCGCCGCGGCGTCGCCACGGCCGTGGTCGAGCACCGGCGCTTCGCGACCCGAGAGGCGTTCGACGCGGCCCTCGCGGACGAGATCGACCGCCACCTGCCGCGCCTCGTAGCGCTGGCCGGGTTCATGCGCGTGCTGACGCCCGGATTCGTCGCGCGCTACGCCGGGCGGCTGGTGAACATCCACCCCTCCCTGCTGCCCGAGTTCCCGGGTCTCGATACGCACGCGCGCGCGCTGGCTGCCGGCGCGAAGCGGCACGGCTGCACCGTGCATTTCGTGACCGCCGAGCTCGACCATGGGCCGATCATCGCCCAGGCGTCGGTGCCCGTGCTGCCGGGCGACACGGCGGAGTCCCTCGCGGCGCGGGTGCTCGCGCAGGAACACCTGATCTATCCGCGCGCGTTGCGCTGGTTTCTCGATGGTCTGCTGAGCCTCGAGGATGGCAAGGTGTACGTCAAAGGCAACCATGCGCAACTGGTTTCTAGCGATCGCGCTTAGCCTCGCGGCTGCGGCGCAGGCGTCCCCGCCCGCGCGCGTCGAGATCCACTACGACGTGCTGCACAACGGCGGCCCGCTCGCCACCGTGACGCATGTGCTGGAACATGACAGCGACAGCTACCGCCTGCGCGAAACCTGGGAAGGCAGCGGGTTGCTGTCACTGCTCGGCGAAATCCGGCGCACGAGCCACGGCCGGGTGACGCCGGACGGCCTGCGACCGCTCGAATACGTGGACGAGCGGCCGCGCCGCGAGCCGGCGCGCGCGCGCTTTTCCTGGGAGGCGGGTACCCTGACGCAGGAGTTCCGCGACGGCCCGCAGAAGCAACCGCTGCCAGCGCACGCGCAGGACCGGTTGAGCTTTCTGTTTGCACCCGCCTTCCACGCGCCGGGATCCGGTTCGCTCGAATACCACGTCGCGGACGGAAAGGGGGTGGCGCACTACGTGTTCGAAATCGCGGGACGCGAGCGCGTGACGGTGCCAGCGGGCACGTTCGATGCGCTGCACTTGGTAAAGCGCGACGACGACGGCCGCAGCACGCAGATCTGGCTCGACGCGCAACGCTCATATCTGCCGCTGCGCGTGCTGGTGGTGCAAAAGGACGGCACGCGCGTCGACCAGGTCGCGACGCGCTTCGCTCCGCCACGATGATCTATCGCGCCCAGCTCGCCCGGGCCGAGGCGCTGCTCGCCGAGCTCTTAGCCGCCGCCGGCCCCGCTGACGCCGCGGTGTCGAGGTACTTTCGCGCGCACCGCAATCTCGGCCAGCAGGATCGCGCCTTCGTCGCCGAGACGGTATACGCGGTGCTGCGCCGCCGCCGCTCGCTCGAGGCCGCGGCGCAATCAGTGGCGCCACGCGACCTGGCGATCGCCGCGCTGGTGCGGGTGCGCGGCCTGTCGGGACGTGCCCTAGAGGACGTGGTGCGCGAGGAGGAGCGGGCGCTGGTGGCGCGCGTACGCGCCGCGAAGAGCGAGTCTTTTCCCGCCGCCGTGCGCGCAGATCTGCCCGATTGGCTTTGGGAGCGGCTGGCGGCGCTGCACGGCGAGGACGAGGCAATGCGCATTGCGCAGGGTCTACTCAACCCGGCACCGCTCGACCTGCGCGTCAACCTCGCCAAGCTGGGACGGGACGAGGCGCTCGCGCAACTGCGTGCGAGCGGCATCGAGGGACAGCCGACGCCCTTCTCCCCGGCGGGAATTCGCCTGGTAGGCAAGCCGGCGATCAATCGCCACCCGATGTTTACGCAGGGTGCGATCGAGGTGCAGGACGAAGGCAGCCAGGTCCTCGCGTACCTGCTCGCGCCCCGACGCGGCGAGATGATCGCCGACTACTGCGCCGGCGCCGGCGGCAAGACGCTCGCGCTCGCCATGCTGATGCGCGGCACCGGGCGCATCTACGCCATGGACGTCTCGGCGCGCCGCCTGGCCGAGCTTGCGCCACGCGCAGCGCGTGCCGGCGTAACAAACGTGCACCCGCTGGTGCTGGCGGGCGACGGCGATGCGCGTGCCAGGCGTCTCGCCGGCAAGCTCGACCGGGTGCTCGTGGACGCCCCTTGTAGTGGCTTCGGAACACTGCGCCGCAACCCAGAGCTGAAATGGCGCCATGGCGCCGCGGCGATCACCGAGCTGGCGGGCAAGCAGGCGGCGATCCTGGAGGCGGCAGCGCGGTTGCTGAAGCCGGGCGGCCGCCTGGTGTACGCGACCTGCAGTATCCTGCCGGAAGAAAACGAGGTGATCGCCGAAAAGTTCGCCGCGTCGCACGCCGACTTCGCGCCCGTGTCCTGCAGAGAACTGCTGGCCGCGCAGCGCATCGAGATCGATTGCGAAGCGCGGCTGCGCTTGTGGCCGCACCGGCATGGCTGCGACGGCTTTTTCGCCGCCGCTTTCGAGCGCCGCTGACGGCCGATTCCCTTTGCGCGGCCGGCGCTTAGAGCCGACGGTGAAATATTGCCCGCGAGCAGGGAAAAGCCCCGGTTGCGCGGGTGGTTCAATCGCGTAGAATCGTGCCCCTAACCTTATATAACTACTAGAAACTACTGATGATTTTCTCTGGATTGCTCGATCTGCCCTGGTGGGGCTACGTGCTCGTAGCGCTCGGGCTGACACACGTCACCATTGCCTCGGTGACCATCTTCCTGCACCGCCATCAGGCGCACCGGGCGCTCGACCTGCACCCGATCGCCTCGCACTTCTTCCGTTTCTGGCTGTGGCTGACGACCGGCATGGTCACCAAGGAGTGGGCGGCGATCCACCGCAAGCACCACGCCAAGTGCGAGACTGCCGATGACCCGCACAGCCCCCAGGTGCTGGGCATCAACCGCGTGCTGTGGGGCGGCGTGTTCCTCTATGTGAAGGAGTCCTACAACCGCGAGACCATGGATCGCTACGGCCATGGCACGCCGGACGACTGGGTAGAGCGCAACATCTATTCGCGTTTTGCCATCCTCGGCCTGACGCTGATGGGCCTGGTGAACGTTGGCTTGTTCGGCGTCGTGCCGGGCATGCTGATCCTTGCGACGCAGATCGTCTGGATCCCGTTCTGGGCGGCGGGCGTCATCAACGGCATCGGTCACTACTGGGGCTATCGCAGCTTCGACATTGCCGACGCCAGCAAGAACATCGTGCCCTGGGGCATCCTGATCGGCGGCGAAGAGCTGCACAACAACCACC
Organism: Burkholderiales bacterium; assembly: GCA_035459025.1. Lineage (GTDB taxonomy): Bacteria > Pseudomonadota > Gammaproteobacteria > Burkholderiales > SG8-39 > JAABQT01. Next base: position 57,761 of record DATHYT010000085.1, read on the forward strand.
ACGCCTACGCGACCTCGGCGAAGCTTTCGGCCAAGTGGTACGAGTTCGACATCGGCTGGATGTACATCCGCGTCCTTGAGGGGCTCGGACTCGCCACGGTGAAAAAGGTGGCGCCCACGCCGCGCTTCGAGCCGGCGAAGACCATGTGCGACTACGACACCCTGCATGCTGTGATCGCCAACCGATACGACGTGCTGGCGCGCTACGCCACTGCGCTGAAGCGCACCTGGAGTGACGAGGTTGAGCGCCTGCAGCACTGGTCGCCGCGCGACGCCGAGGTGCTCAAGCCGCTGAAGCGCGCTCTGGTGCGCATCGGCTACGGCGCCGAAACCGACCGCGCGCGCGTTGCCGAAGCACTCAAGCCCTCCAGGCCGCTGCAGGTCGCGGTGAGCATGCGCGAAGAGCTGATCGCCCTGTGGGAGCGCTCCAACGCCTCCAAGGAGCAGCTCCTGCGCCAGCTCCAGGACTGGTGCCACCGCGCCGAGGCGAGCGGCATCGTGCCGCTGATGGACTTCTCGCGGCGCCTGCGCAGCTACGCCTAACGCGGAGCCGGAACGCGGTAATAAAAAAGGCCCGCTCGCGCGGGCCTTTTCACATGTGCGGCAGAAGGCCGCGCCTACTTCAGCTTGGTTTCCTTGTAGAGCACGTGCTTGCGTGCCTTGGGATCGTACTTCTTGATCTCCATCTTGTCGGGCGTAGTGCGCTTGTTCTTGGTGGTGGTGTAGAAATGGCCGGTGCCGGCCGTTGACTCGAGCTTGATCTTGTCGCGCATCAGCGGGCCTCCTTCTGCTTGTTGAGCGCCTTGGCCTTGGCGCGGATTTCGGCCAGCACGGCCTCGACCCCCAGCTTGTCAATCTTGCGCAGGCCGGCCGTGGACACCCGCAAACGCACCCAGCGATTCTGGCTTTCCAACCAGAAGCGGCGGTAATGCAGGTTGGGCTGGAACACACGCTTGGTCTTGTTGTTGGCGTGCGAAACCAGGTTTCCTTTCATCGGCTTCTTGCCGGTGACTTGGCAGACGCGGGACATTGCAGGCTCCGGGGGTCGCGAAAGGCGCGGATTATAGCAGGCCCCGCTCGGCGAAGGAGAGTGCCTGGTTGCCGGCGACGACGAAATGGTCGAGCACGCGCACGTCCACCAGCGCGAGCGCCTCGCGCAGCTGGCGCGTGAGCAGCTCGTCGGCCTGCGAAGGCTGCGCCACGCCGGAAGGGTGATTGTGAGCAAAGATCACGGCGGCTGCATTGGCCGCCAGAGCGGCCTTGACCACCTCGCGTGGGTAGACGCTGGTTTGCGTGAGCGTGCCTCGGAACAGCTCCTCGGCGGCGATGACGCGGTGCTGCGCGTCAAGGTGGACGCAGACGAAAACTTCGTGCGTTCGCCCGCCGAGCGCGAGGCGCAGGTAGTCGCGTACTGCTCCGGGCGTGGTGAGCGCGTCGCCGGACCGCAGCTGCTCGCGCAGGGTGCGCCGCGCGAGCTCGAGCACCGCGGCGAGTTGCGCCGCCTTGGCGGCACCAAGCCCCCTGACTCGGCGCAGGTCGGCGGCTTCGGCGCCGAGCAGGCCGGCGAGGCCCTGGTAGCGCCCGATAAGCTCGCGCGCCAGGTCCACGGCGCTCTTGCCGCGGATGCCCGAGCGCAGGCACACGGCAACCAGCTCCGCGTCGGTCAGCCTTCCTGCACCCTGCGCCAGCAGCCGCTCGCGCGGCCGTTCCTGCGGTGGCCAGTCGGCGATGCCCAAGGCGATGCCTCCCGAATTCCCCTAGAATGTCCTTCCCATTAACGCGCCAGCCCCACGCACGATGACCTTGAAAGGCAAGCGGCTGTTGCTGGGCATCACCGGCGGCGTGGCCGCCTACAAGGCCGCGCAGCTCGCACGCCAGCTCGCCAGGGCAGGTGCCGACGTGCGCGTGGCGATGACCGAGGCCGCCACCCGCTTCGTCACGCCTGTGACTCTGCAAGCGCTCACGGCGCAGACCGTGTGGACCGATCTGTGGGACCCGCGCGTCCCCGACAACATGGGGCACATCGAGTTGTCGCGCGACCGCGAGCTGATCGTGGTGGCGCCGGCGAGCGCCGATTTTCTTGGCAAGCTGGCCGGGGGCCTTGCCGACGACCTGCTCTCCACCCTGTGCCTTGCGCGCCGCTGCCCCCTGCTTGTCGCGCCGGCGATGAACGTGGAGATGTGGGAGAACCCAGCGATGCAGAGGAACCTGCACACGCTTCGCGGTGACGGAGTGCATTTTGCGGGCCCCGCCGCCGGCGATCAGGCCTGCGGTGAAGTGGGCATGGGCCGCATGCTCGAGCCCGATGACTTGGTCGCTGAGATCGAGGCCTTCTTCCAGCCGAAGCTGCTCGCGGGCAAGCGCGTCGTGGTCACCGCGGGCCCTACCGAGGAGTCGATCGATCCCGTGCGCGTGATTACCAACACGAGCTCCGGCAAGATGGGCTACGCCGTCGCGCGCGCCGCGCGCGAAGCGGGTGCGCGCGTGACCCTGGTGAGCGGCCCGACGGCGCTTGCAGCGCCGGTGGGCGTCGAGTGCGTGCGGGTACGCAGCGCGGAGCAGATGTTCGAGGCAGTCAAGAAGGCGGTGCCCGGCAGCGACGTGTTCTTCTCGGTGGCGGCGGTATCCGACTACCGCGCGAAACAGCGCGCGGCGCAGAAGATCAAGAAGAGCGGCGGCGCCGCTTTCGGTCTCGAGCTGATCGAGAACCCGGACATCCTCGCCTGGGTGGCGGGGCAGAAGGACGCGCCGTTCTGCGTCGGCTTCGCCGCCGAGAGCGAGAAGCTGGCCGAGCACGCGCGCGCCAAGCGCGCGAAGAAGGCGGTGCCGCTGCTCGCGGCCAACTTGGCGCAGCATGCGCTTGGCGCCGACGACAACGACATCACGCTGTTCGACGAGCGCGGCGAGCACCCGCTCGGGCGCGCGCCGAAGCTCGAGCTCGCGCGCCGGCTGGTCGCGCACGTCGCCGGCATGCTGGCGGGACAGAAGCGCGCGCGTGCGAAGGCTTGAGGTCCGGATCCTCGACCCGAGGATCCGCGAGCACCTGCCGCACTACGCCACCGCGGGCGCCGCCGGCCTAGACCTGCGCGCCTGCCTCGAGGCACCGCTCGAGTTGCTGCCGGGCGCCAGCCAGCTGGTGCGCTCGGGGCTCGCCATCCACCTCGGCGATCCGGGTCTCGCGGCCGTCGTGCTGCCGCGCTCGGGCCTGGGCGCAAAGCACGGCATCGTGCTCGGCAATCTCGTCGGCCTGATTGATTCGGATTACCAGGGCGAAGTGATGGTCTCGGTGTGGAACCGGGGCGCGAACGCGTTCACCATCCAGCCGCTCGAGCGCATCGCGCAGCTGGTGGTCGTGCCGGTGGTGCAGGTCGAGTTGGCGGTGGTGGAGGAATTCGCCGCCAGCGCGCGCGGCGCCGGCGGCTTCGGCAGTACCGGGCGCTAGCCCTCAGCCCAACATGTCGGACCAGATGTTCTGCGCCCAGGCCCAGGCGTAGTGCGCTTCGACCTGATTGCGTGCCGGCGACAATCCGCCCGCTCCCTTGATCGGCACGAAGGTCTTCTTGCCGGCATCCAGCTCGTGCACCGAGGTCACGTGGATCACTTCATCGTCGGAAACGAAGCTGTAGCACATGTTGGCGATCTTCGGGTTCGGGTTGGGTTCGCTGCCGTTGATCATGGCCACCACGGCAGCGGCGCAGACCTTGGCCTGCTGGTTGGCCATGCTGCCGGACTTGGGCATGCCGGGCGCGGACAGCGTCGCGTCGCCAAGGACGTGGACGCCCTTGGCCACGGTCGACTCGGTCGTGCGCCAGTCGACCCCGCACCAGCGGTCGTTGGCCGTGATCAGGCCCGCCTTGGCGGCGATGGTTCCGGCACGTTGCGCCGGCACCACGTTCAGGACATCGCCCTTGACTTCCTCGACCTCGGTCTTGACGGTGCCGGTTCCCGGGTCGACGCCGATGGCCTTCGAATTGCCGCGGAACTCGATCATGCCCGGATAGAGGTCGGCCCAAGCCTGCTTGAACAGCTTGCCCTTGGAGGTCACGTCCGGGTTGGCGTCGACGATCAGGACCTTGGCGCGCGGATTGTGCTTCTTGAAGTACTGCGCCACCTGGCTCGCGCGCTCGTAGGGCCCCGGCGGGCAGCGGTAGGGTGCCAGAGGGACCGCGAGGACGTAGACGCCGCCCAGGCGCATCTCGGCGAGCTGCCTTTGCAGGGCGACGGTCTGCGGACCCGCCTTCCAGGCGTGCAGCACGCGGCTTGAGTCCATTGCCGCCTCATAGCCGGCGATTTGCTCGTACATGAAGTCGATACCGGGAGACACCACCAGCCGGTCGTACTTGAGCTCACCGCCGCGCGCGAGGCGCACTGACTTGGCGCCCGTGTCCACCGCCGTGACTTCGTCGCGCACGACCTGCACGCCGTACTTCGAAAGCCCGCTGTAGCCGTAGGTGATGTCGGCCATGGTCTTCGAGCCGCCAAAGACCAGGTTGGAGATCGGGCAGGAGACGAAGTCAGTGTTGCGTTCCACCATCACGACCTCGATGGCCGGGCCCCACATGCGTATGTACTTGGCCGCGGTGGCGCCGCCGAAGCCCCCGCCGATCACCACCACGCGCGCCTTGGCGCCGCCGCTGGTGGCGCAGCCCGTGGCGGCGAGCGCCGCCGCGGCGCCGCTCAGCTTGAGGAAGTTGCGTCGATCGAATGTCTTGGCCATGGCGTCCCCCTACTTCTTCTGCGCCGCGAAGTACGCGGCGATCTGCTCGATTTCACGGTCGCTGTAGCCCTTGGCAATTTGATGCATCGCGGTTGCGGGCCGCGCGCCAGACTGGAATTCCTTCATGGCACGCACTAGATCGTCTCTTGGCATGCCGGCCAGAGGCGCGTTGCCGCCGACGCTGTGGCCGGCAGTGCCATGGCACATGGCGCACGATGCAGACAGGCGGCTGCCCGCGTCCTGCGCGCTCACGACAAGGGGCGCGGCCGCCAGCGCAGCCGCGCAAACAAGAGCAATTCGCATGCGGAGTCCTCCCCGGAGATTCAGTCGCTGTGCCGGGGAGTCTCGTCTGAGCAAGCGGCATGTGTCAAGATGGTCTGCGCGCGCAATTGACGCGGAGCAGCCCCGGACGCTGGCAACCCGGCGCGGCTGCGCCGGGATCCGGGCTCAGGTGACCGGCACTTTCGCCGGCGGCGGCGCCGGCGCCTCGGCCTCGAACTGCAGCGCCACGTTGCCGGCGTCGTCGATGTCCACGGTGACCTTCCCGCCATGGGCCAGCTTGCCGAACAGCAGCTCGTCGGCGAGCGCGCGGCGGATGGTGTCCTGGATGAGGCGCGCCATCGGGCGAGCACCCATCAAGGGATCGAAACCCTTCTTGGCCAGGTGCTCCTTCAGCTTCGGCGTGAAGGTCGGCTCGACCTTCTTCTCCTGCAGCTGCTCCTCGAGCTGGATGAGGAACTTGTCCACCACGCGCATGATGACGTCGTGATCCAGCGCGCGGAACGAGATCACCGCGTCCAGGCGGTTCCTGAATTCGGGCGTAAACATCTTCTTGATGGCTTCCATCTCGTCGCCTGCCTTCACCGAGGGCGTGAAGCCCATGGCGTTCTTGGTCAGCGACTCGGCGCCCGCGTTGGTGGTCATCACGATCACCACGTTGCGGAAGTCGGCCTTGCGGCCGTTGTTGTCGGTGAGCGTGCCGTGGTCCATCACCTGCAGCAGGATGTTGAAGATGTCCGGGTGCGCCTTCTCGATCTCGTCGAGCAGCAGCACCGCATAGGGCTTCTTGGTGATCGCCTCGGTCAGCAGGCCCCCCTGCTCGAAGCCGACGTAGCCCGGCGGCGCGCCGATCAGGCGGCTTACCGCGTGGCGCTCCATGTACTCCGACATGTCGAAGCGGATCAGCTCGATGCCCATGCAGTAGGCGAGCTGGCGCGCGACCTCGGTCTTGCCGACCCCCGTCGGCCCGGAGAACAGGAAGCTGCCGATGGGCTTCTGCGGATTGCCGAGTCCCGAGCGCGCCATCTTGATGGCCGAGGCGAGGGCGTCGATGGCCTGGTCCTGGCCGAACACCACTGCCTTCAGGTCGCGGTCGAGCTTGGCGAGCGCGCCGCGGTCGTCGCTGGAGACGCTGCGCGGCGGGATGCGCGCGATCTTCGCCACGATCTCCTCGATCTCGCCCTTGCCGATGACGCGCTTTTGCCGGCTCTTGGGCGCGATGCGCTGCGCGGCACCCGCTTCGTCGATGACGTCGATCGCCTTGTCGGGAAGGTGGCGGTCGTTGATGTAGCGCGCAGAGAGCTCGGCTGCCGAGCTGAGCGCCGTCGCCGTGTACTTGACGCTGTGGTGTGCCTCAAAGCGCGTCTTCAGCCCCTTCAGGATCTCCACCGTCTCGTCCACCGAGGGCTCGACGACGTCGATCTTCTGGAAGCGGCGCGACAGGGCGTGGTCCTTCTCGAACACGCCGCGGTACTCGTTGTACGTGGTGGCGCCGATGCACTTCAGCTGCCCGGTGGAGAGCACGGGCTTCAGCAAATTGGAGGCGTCCAGCGTGCCGCCCGAGGCGGCGCCGGCGCCGATGACCGTATGGATCTCGTCGATGAAGAGAATCGCGTTGGGGTTGTCCACCAACTGCTTCAGCACCGCCTTCAGGCGCTGCTCGAAGTCGCCGCGGTACTTGGTGCCGGCGAGGAGGGCCCCCATATCGAGCGCGTAGACCGTGCTGCGCGCGAGCAGCTCGGGCACATTCGACTCGATGATTCTGCGCGCCAGCCCCTCGGCGATCGCGGTCTTGCCGACGCCGGCCTCGCCCACCAGCAGGGGATTGTTCTTGCGCCGGCGGCACAGTGTCTGGATCACGCGCTCCAGCTCGCGCTCGCGGCCGATCAACGGATCGATCTTGCCGGCGAGCGCAAGCGCGTTCAGGTTCTGCGTGTAGTTGTCGAGCGGGCTGTTGGAGGGCTCGGCCTGCGCCTCGTCGCCGGCCTCCTGCTCGGCCTTGCCGGCGTGCGGCTGCGGCGTCTTGGTGATGCCGTGCGAGATGTAATTGACGACATCGAGCCGGGTCACACCCTGCTGCTGCAGGAAGTACACCGCGTGCGAATCCTTCTCGCCGAAGATCGCCACCAGCACGTTGGCGCCGGTGACTTCCTTCTTGCCCGAGGACTGCACGTGCAGGATGGCGCGCTGGATGACGCGCTGGAAGCCGAGGGTGGGCTGCGTGTCAACCTCGCGATCGGCGGCGATGCGCGGCGTCTGCTCGGCGACGTGCTGGGTCAGGCTCTTGCGCAGCTCGTCCAGATTGGCGCCGCAGGCGCGCAGCACTTCGGCCGCCGTGGGGTTGTCGAGCAGCGCCAGCAGCAGGTGCTCTACGGTGATGAACTCGTGCCGCTTCTGGCGCGCTTCGACGAACGCCATGTGCAGGCTGACTTCGAGCTCCTGGGCGATCATGCTACGTTTCCTCCATCACACATTGCAGCGGATGCTGGTGGCGCCGCGCGTACCCCGCGACCTGCTGCACCTTGGTGCTGGCGATATCCTGAGGATACACGCCGCACACCCCGATGCCCTCGCGATGCACCTTCAGCATGACCTGCGTGGCACGCTCGCGCGTCATGCCGAAGAACTTCTGCAGCACCATCACCACGAACTCCATCGGCGTGTAATCGTCGTTGAGCAGCATGACCTTGAACATCGGCGGCGGCTGCAGCTTGCTCCGCTGCGCCTCGAGCAGAATGTCGTCCTTGAACTGCGCCATGCCGCTTAAGAGTCGCTGCCAAGCTCAATCCGATCGGACATGCCCTTTAAGTTTCCGTTCCCGCACTCCGTGCAATGTGTGAATCGCCGGGCATAACCGCGCCCGCTGATGGCTATCCTAATCAATGTGTTCGGCGCGCGCAACGCGCCGCCAGGGGGGTCTTGACGGGTTCTGGGAAGCCGGGTAGAAGCCGCCTTGTGTTTGGATTCAGGCTGTCTGTAACGCCATAGGAAAGGGCGGCGGCGACGTGAGTTTCAAGCATGGCCCGGGCGAGGTGTCCGGCGTACTCCAACCAACACAAGGGATGCGGCAATGGCGACAGGCACCGTGAAGTGGTTCAACGACGCGAAGGGGTACGGCTTCATCACGCCGGATGACGGCAGCGAAGACCTGTTCGCGCATTTCTCGGCCATCCAGATGGCGGGCTTCAAGACCCTCAAGGAGGGCATGAAGGTGAGCTTCGACGTGGTGCAGGGGCCCAAGGGCAAGCAGGCCTCGAACATCAACAAGGTCTGAGCGCCGCATCCGCAAGCGAAAAGGGCCGCGCCAGCGGCCCTTTTTCTTTGCGGCGGCGCCGGCGCGCTGCTACATGCGCTCGATCATCGCCTGGCCGAAGCCGGAGCACGACACCTGCTTGGCGCCCTGCATCAGGCGCGCGAAGTCGTAGGTCACCACCTTGTCGGCAATCGCCTTCTCCATCGAGCGCACGATTACGTCGGCGGCCTCGGTCCAGCCCATGTGCCGCAGCATCATCTCGGCGGACAGGATCTCCGAGCCCGGATTGACGTAGTCCTTGCCGGCGTACTTCGGTGCGGTGCCGTGGGTGGCCTCGAACATGGCGATCGAGTCGCTCATGTTGGCGCCCGGCGCGATGCCGATGCCGCCGACCTGCGCGGCAAGCGCGTCCGAGACGTAGTCGCCGTTCAGGTTCATGGTGGCGATCACGTCGTACTCCGCCGGGCGCAGCAGGATCTGCTGCAGGAACGCGTCGGTGATCACGTCCTTCACCACGATCTCGCGCCCGGTCTTGGGGTTCTTGAAGCTGCACCACGGCCCGCCGTCGACCAGCTTCGCGCCGAACTCCTTCTGCGCCAGGGCGTAGCCCCAGTCTCGGAACGCCCCCTCGGTGAACTTCTGGATGTTGCCCTTGTGTACCAGGGTCACCGACTTGCGGTCGTTGTCGACAGCGTACTGGAAGGCCTTGCGGATCAGCCGCTCCGAGCCCTGCACCGAGACCGGCTTGATGCCGATGGCCGAGGTCTCGGGAAAGCGGATCTTCTTCACCTTCATCTCGTCGGTCAGGTACTTGATCAGCTTCTGCACCTCGGGCGTCTTCGCCGCCCACTCGATCCCGGCGTAGATGTCCTCGGAGTTCTCGCGGAAGATCACCATGTCGGTCTTCTCCGGCTCCTTGAGCGGCGAGGGCACGCCCTTGAAGTAGCGGATCGGGCGCAGGCACACGTAGAGGTCGAGCTCCTGGCGCAGCGCCACGTTGATCGAGCGGATGCCGCCGCCCACCGGCGTGGTGAGGGGGCCTTTGATCGACACGACGTATTCCCTGGACGCGGCGAGCGTCTCGTCGGGCAGCCATACGTTCTCGCCGTAGACCTTGCAGGACTTCTCGCCGGCGTACATCTCCATCCAGACGATCTTCTTCTTCGCCCCGTAGGCCTTCTTCACGGCCGCGTCCACCACCTTGATCATCACCGGCGTGATGTCGACGCCGGTACCGTCGCCCTCGATGTAGGGAATCACCGGAGTGTCGGGCACCGCCAAAGAAAAGTCCTTGTTAACCTTGATCTTCTCGCCGGTGGCGGGGACCTTGATGTGCTTGTATGCCATGAAAGCTCCTGCGTGGATGCGTCGAATGGGCGCCATTATAAGAGCTTCAGGTCGAACGCCCGCTCCACTAGCCACGCGGCGGCCAGCAGTGCGATCGCAACGGAGCCGCCCGCGAACGCCAGGCGGCGATAGGCCCAACGACGACGCGCAAGGAACGCCGCCGGCAGAAATGCGCCGACGATTGCGAGCTGCCCAGCTTCGACACCCACGTTGAAGCCGACCAGTGACACGAGCAGGGCCTCGCGCGGCAGCCCGAGGTCGGCGAGCACGCTGGCAAAGCCAAAGCCGTGCACCAGCCCGAAGCCGAAAGCCACCGCCCAGCGCCGGCCGAGCACCCACGGCCTCAGGTTGTTGAGCGCGGCGAGCATGACCGAGAGCGCGATCACCGATTCGACGAGGCGCGAGGGCAGCGCCACGACGCCGAGCGCCGCAAGCGACAAGGTGATGGAATGCGCCACGGTGAACGCGGTAACGATCCTGAAGACGTCCCAGAACGCGGGCGCAAAGCGTGGCGCGGGCTCCCAGGCGCGCGCGCCGTAAACCAGCACTGCGGGGAGCAGAAGTGATACCAGGAACAGCGCGTGATCGATGCCGATCCAGATGTGCCACACCCCCTCGCGCGCGTAATCCAGGAACTGGCGCAGGCGCGACACCGTGCCAACCGCGAGCTCGAGGCGCGGGTGGTCCGGGCCCAGCACGCCGCTCGCGGTCGCGGCGCCTTGCTGCACCTGGAGCAGGCCGCGGTGCGTGGGGTCGAGGTCGGCGAACAGGCTGTAGTCGAACCGCAGGGTGCGCTGCGGCGCGGCGGCGCAACGCGCCTCGAATTCCAGTACGGCGTAGGCGCCGTCGCTGTGCTCGTCGACGAGCAACCTGCGCGACTCGGCGCCGCAAGGCTGGCCGTCGGCGCTCAACGCAAGCCGCGCGAACGCGTAGGCCGCTATGTCGGCCTCGCGCGCGCGCACCTCGCCCCAGGTTATGGCGCCATCGCCATCGGCATCCAGGCCGATGGCGTACTCAAGGTCGCGCAGCGCGATGTCCCACTGCCCTCGCAGCAGCGCGCCCTCGACCCGCACACGGAGATAACTGTCGCTCGGCTTGTGCGCAAGCGCCGGGCCGCCGGCGAATGCCAGCGCGAGGAACAAGACGACGGCCTTCACCGCAACTCTGCGGCTAGGCGGCGCATGCCGTCGTGCTCGAATCCGGTTCGCGCTAGCCAGTCGAGTACCGGGGCCGCGGCGGCCGGGGCGCGCGCCGCGCGCGCCGCCCGCAGCAGTATCAGGGCATCGCGCGGCTCGCGCTGCGACTTCCAGTTCTCCGCGGCGGCGGCAAGTGCTGCACCGGCATCGCGCCGAAGCTCGAGCAGGTAGCGGGCTTCTTCCGCGAGGTGCAGCCGGTCGCCGCGCAGCGCCGCGGCGGCGAACCGCTCGGCGAGCACACGCGCCTGCTTTGCCGCTTCGGGCATACCGAGCTCGTGCATGGCGAGCGCAAGGCGCAGCAACAGGGTGTCCGAACGGCCGCGGTCCTCGAGCAGCGCCACGACCTCGCGCTGGCGGCCCTGCTCCAGCAAGAAGTCCGCGTACGCGGCGAGCAGGAAGTTGTCGTCGATGCCGAGCGCGAGCGCGGCGCGAAAGTGATTCTCGGCCGCGGCGGCGTCGCCGAGGCGATCCGCCATTTCCGCGAGCCGCGTCTGCACCCACAGGCGTACGCCCATGTCGGCGTCGGCGTGTTGTTCGAGCGCCGCGCGCAGCCGGTCGTACGCAGCGCGCGTACGGCCCGTCGTGGCCTCGACATACGCGCTGCAGCCCGCGGCCAGCAGGTCGTCGCTCAGCGCCGCGAGCGCGGCGCATTCGCCGGCGGCCTTCCCATACTCCGCGCGCACCATGAAGATCGCCGCCCGCCACGCACGGCCCTCGGCATTGTTGCGATCGCGCTCCAGGGCGAGCGCCAGTGCGCGCAGCGCACCGTCGAAATCGTGCCGGTACTGCCGCAACATCGCGCGCACGAGCAGTATGTCGGCAGGCGCGAGTGCCTCGTCCCAGGGCCGCAGGACCGCTTGCGCGTAGCCGACGAACCGGGGATCGCCCTGCGCCATCGCGAGGCCGAAATAGCGACGCGCGAGCGCCGCGGCAGGAGCGGGATCCTTAGGGGTGGCGGCGACACGGGCGCGCAACTGGCGCAGCGCGGCCGATTCCGGACTGTCGCGCACCAGCGACAGGCGCTCGAGGATTTCCGCATCATCCGACGGCAGGCGCGGCGCAGCCGCGGCCTGCACGGTGGCAAGGCACGTCAGTGTCCCAATCAGGAACCTGAAGACTGTCACGGGAAAGGGGTTAATCCCAATAATATCATGAGGTTACAAAAAATAGGACAAAGGCCCCCGACTCGGTCAACCGCTGCGCACGTGCGGCGTTATTGACTGCGGGAGCGTGGCGGAAGCGCTGCGCCGACCCGCTACGGTGTACACCAACTAGGAGATTTGAATGAACAAGCTTCTGACTGTGATCGCCGCCGCGATGTTCGCGGCCGTTAGCGCCTCCGCCTTTGCCGCGTCGCACGCCGGCGCGCCGATGAAGGAAGGCGAGAAGAAGGTGGAGAAGAAGGCCGACAAGAAGAAGGCGGCCAAGAAGAAGGAAGCGAAGGAAGCAAAGGAAGGCGACAAGAAGTAAGTCGCCTCTTTCCCGAAAAGGGCAGGGTTGCTACCCTGCCCTTTTTTGTTGCCCGTGAAGCGCCTTCTCCTTGTCCTGCTGCTCGCCGCAGCCGGCGGCCATGCGCAGCAGCCCACGTTGCCGACGGTCCAGCTCGGCGCTGGCATGCACCTGATCCGCGCCGAGGTCGCCGATCACGACGCCGCCCGCGCCATGGGTCTCATGCTGCGCACCTCGCTCGCGCCCAATGGCGGCATGCTGTTCGTATTCGACGAAACCTCGGCGCACTGCATGTGGATGAAGAACACGCTGCTGCCGCTGTCGGTGGCCTTCATCGACGAGCGCGGCGCCATCGTCAACATCGCCGACATGCAGCCGCAGACCGAGGACTCGCACTGCGCGGCGCGGCCCGCGCGCTTTGCGCTGGAAATGACGCAGGGCTGGTTCGCCGCGCGCGGCATCCGCGCAGGGTTTCGCCTGCGCGGGCTGGACCAGCTCAAGCCGCGCTAGCTACAGGCCCCCATTCTGCTGCGCCACCATGCAGTAGAGCATGGGGATCGACAGCAGCGTGTTCAGGCGCGAGGTCATGCCGGCCTTCTTTGCCGCCGCGGCCTTCTCCTCGGCGCCAACCTGCACCATGCCGAGCGCCTTCTTCTGGTTTGGCCAGATGATGAACCAGACGTTGAACGCCATCACCAGGCCGAGCCACATGCCGATGCCGATGGCGGTGAACGGGCGCTGCAGCGAGAGCGCCTGCACCAGCCAGCCGCTCATGGTGGCGAGGAGCAGGCCGGTCACGATCGTCGCCAGCGCCGCCCAGCGGAACCAGAACAGTGCCTCCGGAGCGATGACCTTGCTGATGGCGGGTTTGTGCTCGTCGGGGATCTTGGGCATCGACGGCGTCTGCACGAAGTTGAAGTACCACAACAGGCCGATCCACATCACGCCGGAGAGCACGTGCAGCCAGCGCATGAAGAACGCCCACCAGGCGTGGCTGCCCAGGTTGATCCAGGCGCCGGTCGCCTGGCCCACGATGAGCAGGATGACCACCAGCACGACGATGCCGGCAACGATCGTGCGGCTGAGGGACGAAAGTATCGCGCCCATGGAAATCTCCTTTGCGTGCTTGTGGTTAAGGGCAAAAAAAGTCTAGCATAGCTAGTGCCCGAGGATCTGGCTGAGGAACAGCCTGGCGCGGTCGGTCTTGGGCGCCTCGAAGAAAGTTTTCGGCGCCCCCGACTCGACGATCTCGCCCTGGTCCATGAACACCACGCGGTCGGCCACGGTGCGCGCGAAGCCCATCTCGTGCGTCACCACCAGCATCGTCATGCCCTCCTGCGCGAGCTCGATCATGACGTCCAGCACTTCCTTGATCATCTCCGGGTCGAGCGCCGAGGTCGGCTCGTCGAACAACATCACCTTGGGCCTCATGGCGAGCGCCCGCGCGATCGCGACGCGCTGCTGCTGACCGCCGGAAAGCTGCGCCGGGTACTTTGCGGCCTGCTCGGCGATGCGCACGCGCTTGAGCAGCTGCATGGCAAGCTCTTCGGCGTCCTTCTTCGGCATGCGCCGTACCCAGATGGGCGCCAGGGTCAGGTTCTCGAGCACCGTCAGGTGCGGGAACAGGTTGAAGCTCTGGAACACCATCCCGACTTCGCGGCGGATGGCCTCGATCGCCTTCAGATCTTCGGCCAGCTCGATGCCGTCGACCACGATGCGGCCCTCCTGGTGCGACTCCAGGCGGTTGATCAGGCGCACCAGCGTCGACTTGCCCGAGCCTGACGGGCCGCAGACGACGATCTTCTCGCCCTGGGCCACCGACAGCTCGACGTTCTTCAGCACGTGGAACGCGCCGAACCACTTGTTGACGCCCTTGATCTCGATCATCGGCTGGGCCACGGTCAGTTCTCCCTGAGGTAGTGTGCCCGGCCGCGCGCCAGCTCCCGCTCCAGATTCTGGCTGTACTGCGACATGGCGTAGCAGAAGGCGAAATACACGAGCGAAGCGAAGATGTAGGCCTCGACGCCGAACCCGGTCCAGGCGGGCTCGGCGATCGACACCTTGATCGAGGTGAGCAGGTCGAACAGGCCGATGATCACCACCAGCGAAGTGTCCTTGAAGAAGCCGATGAAGGTGTTCACCAGCGGCGGAATCGACACGCGCAGCGCCTGCGGCAGCACGATGAGCAGCGTCTTCTTCCAGTACGACAGGCCCATGGCGTCGGCGGCCTCGACCTGGCCCTGGGGCACCGCCTGCAGCCCGCCGCGCACCACCTCGGCCAGGTAGGCCGCCGCGAACAGGATCATCGCGATCTGCGCGCGCAGCAGCTTGTCGATGCTCAGGCCCTCGGGCAGGAACAGCGGCAGCATCACCGAGGCCATGATGAGGAGCGAGATCAGCGGCACGCCGCGGATCAGCTCGATGTAGCCGACGCACAGCACGCGCACCGCGGGCATGTCCGAGCGCCGCCCGAGCGCGAGCACGATCGACAGCGGAAAGGCAAACGCGATGCCGATGGTGGCCAGGAGCAGCGTGAGCATCAGGCCGCCCCAGCGCTCGTTCTCCACGTACGGCAGGCCGAATACGCCGCCCCACATCAGTACGCCGATCAGCGCCAGACCGGCGAGCCACACGCCGGCGAGCGCCGGGCGCCAGAAGCGGCGCATCGCGCTCACCACGTACAGCGCGATCAGCAGCAGGATGCCGAGCGCCGGGCGCCAGTGCTGCTCGTACGGATAGGTGCCGAACAGGATAAAGCGGTGTTTTTCGGTGATCAGCGCCCAGCAGGCGCCGGCGCCGCGCGCCTCGCGGCACGGCTTGGAGTCGGGCGCGCTCCAGATGGCATTGACGAACGCCCAGTCGACGAAAGGCACGATCGCCTTCCAGGCGAGGTAGGCGAGCAGCAGCGTGGCCAGCGCGCTCGGCACGCTATAGAACAGGTTGCCGATGATCCACGACAGCGGCGAGGCGCCCGCGGGCGCATGTCTGGCGCTCACCGGCGCGCTCCCTTCAGCGCGATGCGCGCGTTGTACCAGTTCATGAACGCGGAGATCGACAGGCTGATCGTCAGGTACACGGCCATGATCACCGCGATGCCCTCGATCGCCTGCCCGGTCTGGTTCATCGCCGTGTTGGCGATCGACACCAGGTCGGGGTAGCCGATGGCCACCGCGAGCGAGCTGTTCTTGGTGAGGTTGAGGTACTGGCTGGTCATCGGCGGCACGATGACGCGCAGCGCCTGCGGCAGGATGACCAGGCGCATGACGCGGCGCGGCCGCAGGCCGAGCGCCGCGGCGGCCTCGAACTGCCCGCGATCGACGGCGATGATGCCGGCGCGCACGATCTCGGCGATGAACGCCGCGGTGTAGAGCGTGAGGCCCGCGAGCAGCGCGGCGAACTCCGGCGTGAGCACGCCGCCGCCCGCGAAATTGAAGCCGGCGAGCTCCGGGCGGTTGAGCGCGGTCGGCGCGCCGGCGGCCAGGAACGCGACAAGCGGCAGGCCGAGGATCAGCGCCGCACCCGTTGAGAAGACCGGGAAGATCTGCCCGGTGCGCGCCTGGCGCGCGCGCGCCCAGCGCGCGACCAGCCACGCAGCCGCAATCCCGGCGAGCAGAGTGACGCCCATCCACACATGCACCGGGTGCGAAGCGAACACCGGGAACACGATGCCGCGATTGCTCAGGTACACGCCCGGCAGCGGGTTGAGCGCTTCGCGCGGGCCGGGCAGGTTTTCCGAGATGATCGCGTACCAGAAGAACAGCTGCACCAGCAGCGGGATGTTGCGCACCGTCTCGATGTAGCCCGAGGAGATCTTCGCGATCAGCCAGTTGTGCGACAACCGCGCCAGGCCGATCAGCGTGCCGATCAGGGTGGCGAGGACGATGCCGATCAGCGCGACGCGGAAAGTGTTGAGCAGGCCGACGACGAAGGCCTTGCGGTAGGTGTCGGCGGCGCCGTAGGCGGTGAACGGGGATTCGCCAATCTCGAATCCCGCTTCGCGGCCGAGGAAGCCGAAACCGCTCGCGATCTTGCGCACCTCGAGGTTGTGCGCGGTGTTGCTGGCGAGGTACCAGACCCCCAGCAGCACCGCCGCGACCAGCGCCACCTGGTAGATGAGGGCGCGGACTCCCGGGTTGTTGAGCGACCAAGACGCGCGCCGCTTGGCTGCGGCGCGCGCCCCCTGTCTGCTGTCGCCCGCCACGGGGCGCAACTGTCGGTGCGTTCTAGCGCAGAGGCGGCGCGTACATCAGGCCGCCCTGGGTCCACAGGTTGTTGATGCCGCGGTCGAAGCCGAGGGGGGTGAGGTTGGCGTCAAACGATTCGCCGTAGTTGCCCACCTGCTTGACGACGTTGTAGGCCCAGCGTGCGTCCAGCCCCAGCATCTTGCCGATGTCTCCGGTGGCGCCGACGAAGCGCTGCACCGACGGGTTGGTGCTCGACACCTGCGAGTCGATGTTCTTCGAGGACAGGCCCAGCTCCTCGGCCTCGAGCATGGCGAACAGCGTCCACTTGACGACGTCGAACCAGCGGTCATCGCCGTGACGCACCACCGGCCCGAGCGGCTCCTTGGAGATGACCTCGGGCAGGATCACGTGATCGGCCGGGTTGGGCGCGCGCGAGGCGCGCGTCGAAACGAGGCCCGAGACGTCGGTGGTGAACACGTCGCAGCGGCCCGAGAAGTAGGCGTTGGTGACTTCCTCGAGCTTCTCGATCACCACGGGCTTGAAGCTCATCTTGTTGGCGCGGAAATAGTCGGCGAGATTGAGCTCGGTGGTGGTGCCGGGCTGCACGCAGATGGTGGCGCCGTTCAATTGCTTCGCGCTCTTCACGCCGAGCTTCTTCGGCACCATGAAGCCCTGGCCGTCGTAGTAATTCACGCCGACGAAATTCAGGCCGAGGCTGGTGTCGCGGCTGACCGTCCAGGTGGTGTTGCGCGCCAGCACGTCGATCTCGCCCGACTGCAGCGCCGTGAAGCGCTGCTGCGCGGTGAGCGGCGTGTAGCGCACCTTGGTGGCGTCGCCGAAAACAGCGGCCGCGACCCCGCGGCAGGTATCGACGTCGATGCCCTTCCATACGCCACGCGAGTCCGGCTGGGAGAACCCGGCCAGGCCGGTGTTGACGCCGCACTGCACGTAGCCCTTGGACTTGACCGCGTCGAGCGTGGACTGGGCATGCAGCGTGCCGCTCGCCAGCGCGGCGACGGCGCAGGCGGCAATCGTAATGCGAGCATTCATGGAATCCCCCTCCGTGGGTAAGGTACGTGGCAGTCTAGTCGCGCCGACGCATGCTTGGCAACCATCGCCCTCAGCTGTCTTCGCGCAGCGGCCGCGTCGGGCATTCCTCGAAGATGCGCGCCCGGCAGCGCGCGCAGATGCCGGGGTCGAGCCTGTCGAAGATGCGCGCGATGGCCTCGCGCTTGTCGCGGAACACCGCGTCGGTGCCGATCTCGGCAAGGTAGCCGCCGTTGCGCAGCACGTCCTCGGCCGGCAGGCGCAGGCCCTGCAGCCACAGCCGCCCGCCGCGCCAGCGCCGCGCGCGCGCCTCGCGCACCAGCGCCTCGGCGCCGGCGATGTCGAGGAAGTTGATGTTGCGCGCCACCACCAGCAGGTGCTTCTGCTCGCGCGCCACCGCGCGCAGGGTGTCGAAATGCGACTCGACGTGGTCCACGGCGCCGAAGTAGATCGAGCCCTCGACTGCCATGATCTTCAGCTGGGGGCACTCGGTGATGCCCTGCGCCACCGGACCGAAGCGGCGCACGCTGTGGCGCGGGTCGGGCGCCACGGCGCGCATCTGCGGCCGCGAGGTGCGGTTGAGGTAGACGATCAGCGACAGGGTCACGCCGACCAGGATCGCCGCCTCCAGGTTCATCAGCAGCGTCGCGGCGAAGGTGAGGCCGAGCACGGCCGACTCGCTGCGGCTGGTGCGCACGATGGCGCGCATGGCGCCGAAGTCGAGCAGGCCCCAGGCCACCATGAACAACAGCGCCGCCATCGAGGCGAGCGGCAGGTAGGCAAGCAGCGGCGCCACCGCGAATACGACCACCGCGAGCAGCGGCGCCGACAGCGCGGCGGCGAGCGGCGTCTGCGCTCCGGCCTCGTAATTCAGTCCGCTGCGATTGAAGGACGCCGATACGGGGTAGCCGGAGAACACGCTGGCCGACATGTTGGCCAGGCCCTGGCCCATGAACTCCTGGTCGGCGTCGATGCGCTGGCCCGACTTCAGCGCCACGGCGCGCGAGATCGACATCGCCTCGGTGAGCGACAGCACGGTGATGCCGACGGCGATGCCCATCAGCGACTTCAGGGTGTCGGCCGACAGATCGGGCAGCGTCAGGCCGGGCAGCGCGCCGGGCAGCAGCCCGATGGTGCGGATGCCGCTCACCTCGGGCGTCAGCCAAAGGTTGATGACGAGGCCGGCGAGCCCGCCCGCGACCAGCGCGACGATCATGTACGGGGCCTTCGGCACGTAGCGGCGCGCCGCGGCGCCGGCGACGAGCGTCAGCGCGCCCACCAGCATCACCCAGGGCTGCACCGCGCCGGCCTGCGCTGCGAACGCGCGCAGGGTCGACAGGAACGAGCTCCCCGCCGGCACGTCGATGCCAAAGAAGTTTCGCAGCTGGCTCGCGACGATCAGCACCGCCGCGCCGGCGGTGAAGCCGACCACCACCGTGTGCGAGACGAAGTTGACCAGGCGGCCGAGGCCAAACGCACCCATCACCAGCATCAGCGCGCCCGACATGAAGGCGAGCGTCAGCACCAGGCTGATGTACTCGGGCGATCCGGGCACGGCGAGCGGCGCCACCGTGGCGAACACGTACAGCGAGATCGCGTTGGTGGGGCCGGACACGGCGTGCCACGACGAGCCGAAGAACGCCGCCACCATCGCGGGCACCATCGCGCAGTACAGGCCGAACTCCGGCGGCAGCCCGGCGAGCGTGGCGAACGCGACGCCCTGCGGCAGCACGATAATGGCGCTGGTCAGCGCGGCGCTGGCGTCGGCGCGCAGGGTGGCGCGGGTGACGCGCGGCCACCAGGCGAGAAACGGCAGAAAGCGCGCGACGGCGGGCGGAAGCGGCAAGGTGGGAGGAATCTTCTCGTATTCGCGCAATCTTAGCTAACATAGTCGCGCATGCCCCGCCTCGCCGCCAATGTTTCCCTGATGTTCCCGGAAGTTCCCTTTATGGAGCGCTTCGCTGCCGCGGCGCGCGCCGGCTTCCGCTACGTCGAGTATCAGTTTCCCTACGCCTTCGGCGGCGCGGCCGAGGTGGCGCAGCGCGCGCGCGACGCGGGCGTCGAAGTGGTGCTGCACAACCTGCCGGGCGGTGACGCCGCCAAGGGCGATCGCGGCATCGCCTGCCAGCCAGCGCGCGTCGCCGAGTTTCGCGAGGGCGTGGAGCGTGCCATCGAGTACGCGAAGGCCGCCGGCTGCCCGCGCCTGAACGCGCTTGCCGGCGTTGCGCCGGCGGACGCCGCGCCGGAGCTGCTGTTCGAGACGCTGGTGGAGAACCTGCGCTTCGCCGCCGGCAAGCTCGCGGCGGCTGGCCTGACGCTGCTCACCGAGCCTGCGAACCGACGCACGATTCCGGATTTCTTCCTGTGCGGCTCGCGCCAGGGCATCGAGGTGATCGACGCCGCGGGCGCCCCGAACCTGAAGCTGCAGTACGACATCTTCCACATGCAGATCGTCGAAGGCGACCTCGCCAAGACCATCGAGCGCCTGCTGCCGCGGATCGGCCACATGCAGCTCGCCGACGTGCCCGATCGGCACGAGCCCGGCACCGGCGAGATCAACTTCGATTTCCTTCTTGCGCACATCGACCGCCTGGGCTATCAGGGCTGGATGGGCTGCGAGTACATCCCGAAGGGCGACACGGTCGAGGGGCTCGGGTGGGCGAAGCGCTACCTGTAGCGGGCCGCGAGCGCCAGCGCGCCGTGGCGCGGGCGCTCGGCGCCTTCCTGCCGGAGCGCGCGGTGCTGTGGCAGGAAGAGGACACGCGCCCCTACGAATGCGACGGGCTCACCGCGTACCGGCGCGTGCCGATGGTGGTGGCGCTGCCGGAGACCGAGGCGCAGGTGCAGGAAGTGCTGCGCACCTGCCACGCGCTCAAGGTGCCGGTGGTGCCGCGCGGCGCGGGCACCGGCCTTTCGGGCGGCGCGCTGCCGCCGGGCGACGGCGTGCTGCTCTCGCTCGCCAAGTTCATGCGCATCGTGCGCGTCGATCCCGTGGCGCGCGTCGCGGTGGTGCAGCCGGGGGTGAGGAACCTCGCCATCTCGGACGCAGCCGCGTCCTACGGCCTGTACTACGCGCCCGATCCGTCGAGCCAGATCGCCTGCACCATCGGCGGCAACGTCGCGGAGAATTCGGGCGGCGTGCACTGCCTGAAGTACGGGCTCACGGTGCACAACGTGCTCCGGGTGCGCGGCTTCGCCGCCGACGGCGAGCCGCTCGATTTCGGCTCGGAAGCGCTCGATGCGCCGGGCCTCGACCTGCTGGCGCTGATCGTGGGCTCGGAGGGCATGCTGGCGGTGGCCACCGAGATCACGGTGAAGCTGCTGCCTAAGCCGCCTGCGGCGCGCGTGGTGATGGCCTCGTTCGACGACCTGCAGAAGGCGGGCGACGCGGTCGCCGCGGTGATCGCCGCGGGCATCATCCCCGCGGGCCTGGAGATGATGGACCGGCCGGCGACGCGGGCGGTCGAGGAGTTCGTCGGCGCCGGCTACGACCTGCAGGCGGCGGCGATCCTGCTCGCCGAGGCCGACGGCCTGCCGGAGGAAGTGGACGAGGACATCGCGAAGCTGAGCGAGGTGCTGACGCGCGCCGGCGCCACGCGCCTGACCGTGTCGCGCGACGAGGCCGAGCGGCTGCGCTTCTGGTCCGGGCGCAAGGCGGCGTTCCCGGCGATGGGCCGCATCTCGCCCGACTACTACTGCATGGACGGCACCATCCCGAGAAAGCGCCTGGGCGAGGTGCTCGGCTTCATCGGCGAGATGGAGAAGAAGTACGGGCTGCGCTGCCCGAACGTGTTCCACGCCGGCGACGGCAACCTGCACCCGCTGATCCTGTTCGACGCCAACGACCCCGGCCAGCTCAAGCGCACCGAGGAATTCGCGGCCGAGGTGCTCGAGAAATGCGTCGCGGTCGGCGGCACCATCACCGGCGAGCACGGCGTGGGCGTGGAGAAGATCAACGAAATGTGCGCGCAGTTCCGCGACGAGGAGCTCGAGCTGTTCCACGCCGTGAAGCGCGCCTACGATCCCGCGGGCCTGCTCAACCCCGGCAAGGCGGTGCCCACGCTCGCGCGCTGCGCCGAGTTCGGCCACCGGCACGTGCACGCGGCCACCGCCGCGGCGCACCCGGGCCTGCCGCGCTTCTGATGGCCGCGCACCTGCGCGAGCGCATCCGCGAAGCGGCGGCGCGCGGCACGCCGCTGTGCCTGCGCGGCGCGGGCAGCAAGGACTTCTATGGCGGCGCGCCGCGCGGCGAAGTGCTCGATACGCGCGCGCATGCCGGCATCGTCGACTACGAGCCGACCGAGCTGGTGGTGACGGCGCGCTGCGGCACGCCGCTCGCCGAGCTCGAGCGCGCGCTCGCCGCCCAGGGCCAGATGCTCGCCTTCGAGCCGCCGCACTTCGGCCCCGGCGCGACCCTTGGCGGCTGCGTCGCCGCGGGCCTCTCGGGCCCGCGCCGCGCGGCCGCCGGGGCGCTGCGCGACTATGTGCTCGGCGTGCGCCTTGTCGACGGGCGCGCGCGCGAGCTCTCGTTCGGCGGGCGCGTGATGAAGAACGTGGCGGGCTACGACGTGTCGCGCCTGCTCGCGGGCTCGCTCGGCACGCTCGGCCTGATCCTCGAGGTCTCGCTCAAGGTGCTGCCGCGGCCGGCGGCCGAGCACACGCTGTGCCTCGAGCTGCCGCTGGAAAAGGCGCTCGAGTCGCTCAACCGGTGGGCCGGCACGCCGCTGCCGGTGTCGGCGAGCGCCTGGCGCGACGGCGAGCTCTGGGTGCGCCTCTCGGGCGCCGAGACCGCGGTTCGGGCAGCGGTTGTAAAGGTCGGCGGCGAGACGCTCGCGGCGGCGGATGCCGGGCGCTTCTGGGCGGGGATCCGCGAGCAGACCGATCCCTGGTTTGGGGGCGACGCGCCGCTATGGCGCCTGTCGCTACCTTCGGCCGCGCCGCCGCTCGGGCTCGCCGGCGAGGGGCTGATCGAGTGGGGCGGCGCGCTGCGCTGGCTGCGCTCGCGCGCCGACGCCGCCAGCGTGCGCGAAGCCACGGTGCGCGCCGGCGGCCACGCCACGCTGTTTCGCGGTGGCGACAAGGCGGCGGGGGTGTTCGCGCCGCTCGCGCCGGCGCTGGCGCGCCTGCACCGCGAGCTGAAAGCGGCGTTCGACCCGGCAGGCGTGTTCAACCCTGGACGGCTCTACCCGGAGCTCTAGGCCTTGGGCACCTTCTTTTCCTGTTCCTTCATGTTGGCGCGCACGAAATCGGCGTACTGCGACTGCGGGTACTTGGCGAGCAGCGTCGCGTACAGCTTGAGCGCGTGCTGCGCCTGGCCGGCGTCGCCGGCGCGCACCGCGACCTCGACCAGGCGCTTCTGCGCGAGCGCAGCGTCGCCGGCAATCGCGGCGCCG
Source organism: Burkholderiales bacterium (assembly GCA_035459025.1). Classification (GTDB taxonomy): domain Bacteria; phylum Pseudomonadota; class Gammaproteobacteria; order Burkholderiales; family SG8-39; genus JAABQT01. The sequence goes on from DATHYT010000085.1 coordinate 80,625, forward strand.
GCGTGCAGCGCCCAGGCGGCCTCCATATACGTACCCTGCGCGAGCAGCGCGCGGCCGAGGCCCTCCCAGGCCGCCGGCTCGAGCGTGAGCTTGGTACGCTCGGCGACGACCGCGAGGAACGCTTTCGCCGCGTCTGTGCCACGGCCGGCGGCGAGCGCCGCGCGGATTGCTTCCGCCGCGGCGGCGATCGGATCGGCCGGTGCGGCGGGCGTGGCGGGTGCCGCAGGCGCGGCCGGCTTTGCCGCCGGCGGATTCGCGGCTTGCGGTTTTGCACGCAGCATCTCGGCGACGAACTGCGCCTCGCGCTCGCGCTCGAAAGCCTTGCGTGCCTCGAACTTGCGCATGACGATGACGACCCACACCACGACGCCGACGAGCACGGCGAGGGCGGCGAGGATGACGAACGTCTGCATGCAACGAGTATAGCGGCCCGCCGATGCAGACCGAACTCGCCGCCTTCATCCGCGACACGCCCGAGGGACAGGAGGCCGACGCCATCCTGCGCAAGTGCGTGCATTGCGGGTTCTGCACGGCCACCTGCCCGACCTACCAGCTGCTCGGCGACGAGCTCGACGGGCCGCGCGGGCGCATCTACCTCGTCAAGCAGGTGCTGGAAGGCGCTACGCCGACGGCGCGCACGCAGCTGCACCTGGACCGCTGCCTCACCTGCCGCTCGTGCGAGACCACCTGCCCGTCGGGCGTGAAGTACGGGCGGCTCGCCGACATCGGCCGCGGCATCGTCGAGGCCAGGGTGCCGCGCTCGCTCTGGCAGCGGGTACAGCGCGCCGCGCTCGCCTTCGCCCTGCCGCGGCGCGCGCTGTTCGCGCTGCTGCTGGGGCTGGGCCGCCCGTTCCGGTTCCTGTTGCCGCGCCTCGTGCCCGCGCCGGCGGCGCCCGCCGGCGCCTGGCCGGCGCCACGGCATGCGCGCCGGATGCTCACGCTCGCGGGCTGCGTGCAGCCGGCGCTCGCGCCACGCATCAACGCAGCCGCCGCGCGCGTGCTCGATCGCATCGGCGTGTCGCTCGTCGAGGTGCCGGGCGCGGGCTGCTGCGGCGCGCTGCGCTATCACCTCAACGACCAGGACGCGGGCTGCGGCGACATGCGCGCGCTGATCGACGCCTGGTGGCCGGTCGTCGAGCGCGGCGAAGTGGAGGCGATCGTGGTGACGGCGAGCGGCTGCGGCGTGACCGTGAAGGACTACGGCCATCTGCTCGCCCATGATCCCGCCTACGCGGAAAAAGCGGCGCGCGTCGCGGCGCTGGCGCGCGACCTGAGCGAGGTGATCCCGCTCGAGGCGGTTCCCGAGCGCGCCGGCCTTGGGCGCATCGCGTTCCATTCCCCTTGCTCGTTGCAGCACGGCCAGCAGCTGCGCGGCGGCGCCGAGCGGCTGCTCACGCGCGCCGGCTTCGAGCTCACGCCGGTCCCCGAGGCGCACCTGTGCTGCGGCTCGGCGGGCACCTATTCGATCCTGCAATCCGAGCTCGCGGAGCAGCTGCGCGGCCGCAAGCTCGCGGCGCTGCAGAGCGGGCAGCCGGTCGGCATCGTCACCGCGAACATCGGTTGCCTGGTGCACCTGCAGGCGGGCGCGCAGGTGCCGGTCGCGCACTGGGTGGAACTGCTGGACGAAGCCCTGCAAGCGTAAAATCCGGCGCATGCTGGTCCGCGCCGCCTGCCCGCACGACTGCCCCGATACCTGCGGCATGCTGGTGACCGTGGAAGACGGCGTCGCCACGAAGATCCAGGGCGATCCCGCGATGCCGTTCACGCAGGGCACGCTCTGCACCAAGGTCGCGCACTACCTCGAGCGCACCTACGCGCCCGAGCGGCTGCTGCACCCCTTGCGGCGCGTCGGCCCCAAGGGCAGCGGGCGCTTCGAGCGCATCTCCTGGGACGCGGCGCTCGACGAGATCGGCGCGCGCCTCAAGGCGCTCGCCGCAGAGGACCCGGAAACGATCCTGCCGCTCAGCTACGCCGGCACCATGGGCATGGTGCAGTACAGCTCGATGGACCGGCGCTTCTTTCATCGGCTCGGCGCCTCGATCCTCGACCGCACGCTGTGCTCTTCGGCCGGCAAGGCGGGCATCAAGGCCACGCTTGGCGGCTCGGTCGGCATGGACCCCGAGCGCTTCGACGAGGCGCAGCTGATCCTGCTCTGGGGCGCAAATCCCGTGGTGTCCAACCTGCACCTGTGGTCGCGCGTGCAGGAGGCCAAGCGCCGCGGCGCCCGGGTGGTGGCGATCGATCCCTACAGGAGCCTGTCGGCCGAGAAATGCACGCAGCACGTGGCGCTGCTGCCCGGCACCGACGGCGCGCTCGCGCTCGCCATGATGCACGTGCTGATCGCCGAAGACCTGCTCGATCGCGACTACATCGCGCGCCACACGCTCGGATTCGACCAGTTGGCCGAGCGCGTCAGGCAGTACACGCCGCAGTGGGCCGCGGGCGTCTGTGGCCTCGCCGTCGAGGAGATCGTGCAGCTTGCGCGGGCGTACGGCACGACGCGGCCCGCCGCCATCCGGCTGAATTACGGCATGCAGCGCCACGCCGGCGGCGGCATCGCCGCGCGCACCATTGCCTGTCTGCCGGCGCTGACCGGCGCCTGGCGCGACGTCGCCGGCGGCATCGTGCTCACGACGGCGGACTTCTACGGCTTCGACCACGCGGCGCTCGAGCGGCCCGATCTGCTCGGCGACAGGAAGCCCCGCGTCATCAACCACGCGGCGATCGGCGACGCGCTCACCGCGGCCGAGCCGCCGGTGAAGGCGGTGGTCGTCTACAACAACAACCCGGTGGCCGTGTGCCCGGACTCGGAGAAGGTGCTGGCGGGCTTTCGCCGCGAGGACCTCTTCTGCGTGGTGATGGACTCGTTCATGACCGACACCGCGGACTACGCCGACCTGGTGCTGCCCGCGACCACGCAGCTCGAGCACTACGACGTGCACAAGTCCTACGGGCACCTGTACGCGGTGGCCAACAACCCCGCGATCGCGCCGGTGGGCGAGTCATTGCCGAATTCCGAAGTGTTCCGGCGCCTTGCCGCGCGCCTGGGGTTCGCGGAGCCGTGCTTTCGCGACAGCGACGAGGACATCTGCCGCACGGCGCTCGCCAGTACGCAGCCGCGCATGCGCGGCATCGACTGGGAGCAGATGAAGCAGCGTGGCTGGCAGCGCCTCGACGTGCCGGCGCGCTTCGCGCCGTTCGCCGAAGGCGGCTTCCCAACGCCCTCGGGCAAGTGTGAGTTCTACAGCGCGGCGCTGCAAGGGCAGGGCATCGACCCGCTGCCGTTCTACAACCCGCCCGCCGAGCCGGCGGTGCCGGGCGAGCTGCAGTTCATCTCGCCGCCGGCGCGAAACTTTCTGAACTCGAGCTTCGCGCACCTGAAGCGCTTCCGCGAGCTTGAGGGTGAGCCGCGCCTAGAGATGCACACCACGGACGCCGCGGCGCGCGGCATCCGCGACGGCGACACCGTGCGTGTGTTCAACGCGCGCGGCAGCCTGCGACTGCGCGCGCGCGTGAACGACCGGCCACGTCCCGGCGTGGTGGTCGCGCCCTCGGTGTGGTGGAAGAAGCACTCGCCCGACCGCGGTAATGCCAACAACCTGACCGGGCAGCGCGTCGCCGACCTGGGCGGCGGCGCCACGTTCTACGACTGCCGGGTGCAGGTTGAACGCGCCACGCACGCTTGATCTGATCCTGCCGCAGGCCCGCGTTGACGCGGCGCGGGTCGCGGCGCTGTTCGGCATCGCCAAGACGGTGTATGCGGCGACGCTGGTTGCGGGCGCTTTGGTGGTGGCGATGCTCTGGGGCGAGACGCCCGTCGCAGCGCTCGCCACCTGGTACGGCGTGCTGGCGGCGGTGACGCTGGCGCGCCTCGGGCTGCATCGCGCCCACGCCGCGCACCCGGAGCGGCGCACGCCGCTCGCCTGGGAGCGGCGCTTTGCGCTCGGGGCGTTCACCGCCGGGCTGCTGTGGGCGCTGCCGATCGCCGCGTTCTTCCCGCAGGCGCCGGTGCTGCAGACGGCCGTGTTGCTCGTGACGGCGGCCGCCGTGGTCGGCGCGGCGGGGGTGTACGCCGCCAGCGCGGCCGCGTTCTACGGTTTCTGCCTGCCCCCGATCCTCGCCGTCGTCGTCCAGTTCGCGCGCCAGCCCGGCGAGGTCTATCCGCTGCTCGCGCTGGCCGCGCTGGTGTTCGTCGCGGCCATGGTGCGCGTGTACCGCGACATGCACGCCAACGTGGTGGGCGCGCTCGGCGCGCGTGCCGAGAAGGAGGCGCTGCTCGAGCGCGTGGCACAGAGCGAGGCGCGGCTGCGCGACGCGATCGAGGGCTTCCCCGAGGGCATCGCGGTGTTCGACGAGGACGGGCGCGTGCTCGCGTCCAACGATGCTTACACGACGGTCGCGGGCGAGGCGCGCGCGGCGGGCGCGGCGGAGGCGCCCGCCGTGCGCCAGTTCCGCACCCGCGATGGACGCTGGATGCAGGGCCACTTCGTGCGCATGGAGCGCGGGGGCGCGGTGGGCGTGTTCACCGACGTGAGCGACCTGAAGCGCGCGCAGGCGGCGTTCGAGGCCGCGCTCGCCGAGCGCGACCTGGTGCTCGATGCGCTGCCGCTGGGCGTCGCTTTCGTCGAGAATCGCGTCATCGCGCGCTGCAATGCACGCCTCGAACGCATGCTCGGCTACGAGCCGGGCGAGCTCGCCGGACAGTCCGCGCGCCTGCTCTATCCGAGCGACGCAGCCTGGCGCGGCGGCGCGGCGATGTACGAGGCCCTAAGCGGCGGCGCGCTCTACGAGGGCGACGGCGAGCTGCGGCGCAAGGACGGCACGACGCAGTGGTGCCGCGCCTGGGCGCGCACGCTGAACCCCGCGGCGCCGCAGGAGGCGACGATCATCGCGTTCTCCGACATCGCCGAGCGGCGGGCGGCCGAGCAGGCGCTCGCCGCGAGCGAGGCGCTGTACCGCAGCCTGGTCGAGACCTCGAACGACCTGGTGTGGTCGGTCGACCGCGACGGCCGCTGGACTTATCTCAATCCGGAAGCGGTGCGCCGGATCTACGGCGGCCGCCCTGCCGATCTCCTCGGGCACGCGTTCCACGAGCCGGTGGTGCCGGCGCTGCGCGAGCGCGACCGCGCGGTGTTCGAGCGGGTGCTCGCGGGCGAGCCGGTATTCCGGCACGAGACGCGCCACCGACGCAGCGACGGCACCAGCGTCGACTTGTCGTTCAACGCGGTGCCGCTGCGCGACGCGCGCGGCGCGATCGTCGGCGCCACCGGCACGGCGCGCGACATCACCGAGGAGCGGCGCGCGGCCGCCGCGCTGCACGAGGGCATCGAGAAGCTGCGCCTCGCCGTCGAGGCGGCGGAGCTGGTCTACTGGGAGTGGGACCAGGCCAGCGGCGAGCTGCATTGGGGCCGGGACCCGTCGGGGCGCCTCGGCGCGCAAAACGGGCATACCGTGCGCTGGAGCGAGTACGTGCAGCTGGTGCATCCGGAGGATCGCGAGCGCTACCTCGCCGAAACGCGTGCCGCCTGGAGCAGTCGGCAGCCGTACGGCGCGGAGTACCGCGTGATCGGCCGCGAGGGGCAGGTGGCATGGATCTCGGCGCGCGGCAAGGTGCTCACCGACAGCGCGGGCCGCGCGCAGCGCATGATCGGGGTGTCGCAGGACATCACCGAGCGCAAGCGCCGCGAGGAGGAAGACCGCTTCCTCGCCTACCACGACACGCTCACGGGGCTGCCCAACCGCCGCTTGCTGGACGACCGCCTGCGCCAGGCGCTGTACCTCGCGCAGCGGCGCGGCACGCGCCTCGCCGTGATGCTCGTCGATCTCGACGACTTCAAGCGCGTGAACGACGAGCGGGGACACCGCGCGGGCGACGCGGTGCTGCGCCAGGTGGCGCAGCGGCTCGCGGACTGCGTGCGCAAGGCCGATACGCTCGCGCGCCAGGGCGGTGACGAGTTCGTGGTGGTGATCCCCGAGCTCGCGCAGGACGGCGACGCCGAGGTCGTGGCGCAGAAGATCCTGCGCGCGCTCGCCGAGCCGGTGCGCGCCGAAGGCGAAGCGCTGCGCGTCGGCGCGAGTATCGGCATCTCGCTGCACCCGGGCGACGCCGGCGACGGCGACGCGCTGCTGCGCAACGCCGACGCCGCCATGTACCGCGCGAAGCAATCGGGCGGCAACCAGTACTGCTATTACGGCCGCTAGCGCGCTGCGGTAGAGTTGCGCGCATGGGTTCGCTCGCGCGCCTGGCGCGCTTTCTCGCCCCGTACCGCTGGCGAGTCGCCGCGGCGCTCGCCGCCCTCCTGGCGGCGGCGGCCTGCGTGCTGGCGCTGGGGCAGGGCCTGAAGTACGTGGTCGACGCCGGCTTCGGCAGCGGCGAGCCGCGCCTGCTTGACCAGGCGCTCGCCGCCGCGGTGGCGGTGGCCGTGACGCTTGCGATCGCCACCTACTTCCGCTTCTACCTGATGATGAGCACCGGCGAGCGCGTGGTCACCGACCTGCGCCGGGCGGTGTTCGATCACCTGCTCGGGCTCTCGCCGGGGTTCTACGAGACGGCGCGCACCGGCGAGTTGGTGTCGCGCCTGGCGAGCGACACCACCGTGGTGCAGCAGGTGATCGGCTACGGCCTGTCGATGTTCGTGCGGAACCTCCTCATGATGGTCGGCGCGGCGGCGATGCTGTTCTTCACCAGCTGGAAGCTGGCGGCGCTGGTGCTCGCCGGCGTGCCGGCGACGCTGGTGCCGATCCTGCTGCTCGGCCGCCGCGTGCGGCGCCTGTCGCGCCGCAGCCAGGACCGCGTCGCCGACGTCTCGGCGCACGTCGACGAGGCCGTGCACGAGGTGCGCACGGTGCAGGCCTACGCGCACGAGGACACGGATCGCGCGGCGTTCGCGCAGCATGCCGAGGCCGCGTATGCCGCCGCCGCCGCCAGCCTGGGGCAGAAGTCCGCGCTCATCGCGACGGTGATGCTGATCGCGTTCTGCGCGGTGGGCGTCATCCTGTGGGTGGGGGGCCACGACGTGCTCGCCGGTCGCCTGAGCGCGGGCGAGCTCGCGGCCTTCGTGTTCTACGCCGGCGTGGTGGCCACCGGCGCGGGCACCGTGTCCGAGGTGTGGGGCGACCTGCAGCGCGCCGCCGGCGCCACCGAGCGCCTGTTCGAGCTGCTCGATGCGCGGCCCGCGATCGCCGCGCCGGCCGCGCCGCGTCCGGTGCCGGCCGCGCCGCGCGTGTACGAGTTCGATGCGGTCAGCTTCGCCTACGCCGGCCGGCCGCACGCCGCCGCGCTGGAGCGCTTCAGCCTGCGCCTTGCCGCCGGCGAGCGCGTCGCGCTGGTCGGCCCCTCCGGCGCCGGCAAGAGCACGGTGCTCGCGCTGCTGCTCCGGTTCTACGACCCGCAAGGCGGTGCGATCCGCGTCGACGGCGTGGACCTGCGCGACATGGAGCCGCGCGCCCTGCGCGGCCTGATGGCGGTGGTGCCGCAGGAGCCGGTGATCTTCGCGGCGAGCGCCTTCGACAACGTGCGCTACGGCCGGCCGGAGGCGAGCCGGGCCGAGGTCGAGCGCGCCTGCGAGCAGGCGTTCGCCGCGGAGTTCATCGCGCGGCTGCCGCAGGGCCTCGACACGCCGCTCGGCGAGCGCGGCGTCACGCTCTCGGGCGGCCAGCGCCAGCGCCTGTCGATCGCGCGTGCGCTGCTCGCCGACCGGCCGCTGCTGCTGCTCGACGAAGCGACCAGCTCGCTCGACGCCGAGAGCGAGCGCATGGTGCAGCAGGCGCTCGAGCGCCTGGAGCACGGGCGCACCACGCTGGTGATCGCGCATCGCCTGGCCACCGTGCAGCATGCCGACCGCATCGTGGTGATGGACCGCGGCACGATCGTCGCCCAGGGCACGCACGCCGAGCTGATGCGCCAGGGCGGGCTGTACGCGAGCCTCGCGCAGTTGCAGTTTCTCGACGGCGCGGCGGCGAGGGTCGCGCGCGCCGCATGAGGCGAGCGGCGGTGCTGCTGGCGCTCGCGGCCGCGGCCGCGGCGACGCAGGCGGAGCCGCTGGTGGTGGGCTCCAAGCGCTTCACCGAGTCCTACATCCTCGGCGAGCTCATCGCGCAGACCGCGCGCGCCGCCGGCGCCGAGGTCGAGCTGCGCCCCGGCATGGGCGGCACCAAGATCCTGTACGAGGCGCTGCGCACCGGCGCCATCGACCTGTATCCGGAGTACACCGGCACCATCGCGCGCGAGATCCTGCAGGGCGAGACGCACGCCTCGCTCGGTGCGCTGAATGCGCGCCTCGCACCGCTCGGCCTGGCGGCGTCGGTGCCGCTCGGCTTCAACAACACCTACGCCATCGGCGTGCGCGCGGCGCTGGCAGAGCGCCGGGGGCTCGGGCGCATCTCCGACCTGAAGGGGCAGCGGCGGCTGCGTTTCGGCTTCGGCCACGAGTTCCTCGCCCGGCGCGACGGCTGGCCGGGGCTCGCCGCCGCCTACGGCCTGGCGCAGCGCCCGCGCGGCCTGGATCACGGGCTTGCCTACGAGGCGCTCGCCGCGGGCGAGGTGGACGTCATCGACCTGTATTCGACCGACGCCAAGATCGCGCGCTACGCCATCGCGATTCTCGAGGACGACCGCGGCTTCTTTCCCGCCTACGACGCGGTGCTGCTGCATCGCACCGGCGTGCCGGAGCGTTTTCCGCGCGCCTGGCGCGCACTGCGCGGGCTCGAGGGCACGATCGACGCCGAGCGCATGCGGCGCATGAACGCCGCCGCCGAGCTCGAGGGCAAGAGCTTCGCCGACGCCGCCCGCCTGCACGGCGCGGGGCGCGCGGCCCCGCCGCGGCCCGGCGCGCGCACCCTGATGGCCGCGCTGTTCGGCCCGGATTTCTGGCGCCTGACGCGCGAGCACCTGCTGCTGGTGTTCGCCTCGCTCGCCGCGAGCGTCGCCGCGGCCGTGCCGCTCGGCGTCGCGGCCGCGAAGCTGCCGCGCCTGGCGCAGCCGATCCTCGGCGTGGTGGGCGTGATCCAGACCATCCCGTCGCTCGCGCTGTTCGCTTTCCTCATCGCGCTCACCGGCGCCATCGGCACCTGGCCGGCGCTGCTGGCGCTGTTCCTGTATGCACTGCTGCCGATCGTGCGCAACACCCACGCCGGGCTCGCCGGCATCGCCGCAGGCATGCATCAGGCGGCGCTCGCGCTCGCGCTGCCACGCCGCGTGCGGCTGTGGAGAATCGAGCTGCCGCTCGCGCTGCCCACGATCCTCGCCGGCGTCAAGACCTCCGCGGTGATCAACGTCGGCACCGCCACCATCGCGGCGTTCATCGGCGCCGGCGGCTACGGCGAGCGCATCGCCTCGGGCCTGGCGTTGAACGACAACGTCATGCTGCTGGCCGGCGCGATTCCCGCCGCGGCGCTGGCGCTGCTGGTGCAGGGGGCGTTCGAGCTCGCCGAGCGCCGTTGCGCATGGATGCGCGAAGCCCCGGGGCAGGGGAAGGTATGATGCAGATCAAGCCCGCACCCGGCCGCGAAAGTAGACTTGGGCACCCGGGGCAGCGGCCTCGAGCGAAATCCGGTCCGGCTATTCAAAAGGGAGATCCATGTCGCAGGTGATTGGAGTGCCAAGGGAGTCGGCTGCCGACGAAAAGCGCGTGGCGACGGTGCCCGAGGTCGCGCAAAAGCTGATCAAGCTCGGCTTCAAGGTGATGGTGCAATCGGGCGCGGGCGCCGGCGCGAACTTCGACGATGCGTCCTACGAGGCGGTAGGCGCGCAAATCGCGCCGGACGCCAAGGCCCTCTGGTCCGCGGCGGACATCGTCTTCAAGGTGCGTGCGCCCACGGCTGAAGAGGTCGGTCTGATGCGCGGGAGCCAGACGCTGGTCTCTTTCATCTGGCCGGCGCAGAACTCCGAGCTGATGCAGAGCCTCGCGGCGCGCGGGGTCACCGTGCTGGCGATCGACTCGCTGCCGCGCATGCTGAGCCGCGCCCAGAAGATGGACGCGTTGACCTCCATGGCCAGCATCTCCGGCTACCGCGCCGTCGTCGAGGCCGCCAACGCCTTCGGCCGCTTCTTCAACGGCCAGGTGACCGCCGCCGGAAAGATTCCTCCGGCCAAGGTGTTCATCGCCGGCGCCGGCGTGGCCGGCCTGTCCGCGATCGGCACCGCCGTCGGGTTGGGCGCCATCGTGCGCGCCAACGACACCCGGGCCGAGGTGGCTGACCAGGTGGTGTCGATGGGCGGCGAGTTCGTGAAGGTCGACTACGAGGAAGAAGGCGCCGGCGGTGGCGGCTACGCCAAGGTGATGAGCGAAGGCTTCCAGCAGGCCCAGCGCGAGATGTACGCGAAGCAGGCGAGGGAGGTGGACATCATCATCACCACCGCGCTGATTCCGGGCAAGCCCGCGCCGCGGCTGATCACGGCCGACATGGTGCGTAGCATGAAGCCGGGCAGCGTCATCGTCGACATGGCTGCGGAGCAGGGCGGCAACTGCGAGCTGACCGAGGCCGGCAAGGCCGTGGTGAAGCACGGCGTCACGATCATCGGCTATACGGACCTGCCCAGCCGGCTCGCCAAACAGTCCTCGACGCTGTATGCGACCAACCTGTTCCGCCTTGCCGAGGAGCTGTGCAAGGGCAAGGACGGCGTCATCGACGTCAACATGGAAGACGACGCCATCCGCGGCCTGACGGTCATCAAGCAGGGCAGCATCACCTGGCCGCCGCCGCCGCCCAAGCTGCCGGCGCCGCCGGCCGCCGCCAAGCCGGCGGCCGCGCCGCCCGCGCCCAAGGGGCACGGCCACGGCGCCGGCGCGCCGCGCTCGGGCAGGGCGATGGCGATCACGTTCGTGGTGGCCGCGCTGCTGTTCTGGTTCATCGGCGCCAATGCGCCGGCGTCGTTCCTCAACCACTTCACGGTGTTCGTGCTCGCTTGCTTCGTGGGCTACATGGTGGTGTGGAACGTCACCCCGGCGCTGCACACGCCGCTGATGAGCGTCACCAACGCGATCAGCAGCATCATCGCCATCGGCGCGCTGATCCAGATCGCGCCGCCGCTCGCCGCGGGCGCCGGGGCCGACCGGCCGGAGACCTGGATCCAGTGGCTCGCGGTGGTCGCCATCGGCCTTACCGCGATCAACATGTTCGGCGGCTTCGCCGTGACGCAGCGCATGCTGCAGATGTTCCGCAAGTAAGGGAGACGATCCATGTCCGCGACTCTGGCGACGGTCTCTTACATCGGCGCGACCATCCTGTTCATCCTCAGCCTCGGCGGCCTCTCGCACCCGGAGACCTCGCGGCGAGGCAACCTCTACGGCATCATCGGCATGGCGATCGCCGTGCTGGCGACGGTGTTCGGGCCGCGCGTCACGCCCGCCGGCTACGCCTGGATCATCATCGCCATGCTGATCGGCGGCAGCGTCGGCCTGTACGCCTCGCGCATCGTGAGGATGACGCAGATGCCCGAGCTGGTGGCGCTGATGCACAGCCTGGTCGGCCTCGCTGCGGTGCTGGTGGGTTTCGCCAACTTCATCGACCCGGCGGCCTCGGTGGGCTTCAGCGGCGCGGAGAAGACCATCCACGAGGTGGAGATCTACCTCGGGATCCTGATCGGCGCGGTGACCTTCTCGGGGTCGGTGATCGCGTTCGGCAAGCTCTCGGCCAAGATCAGCGGCAAGCCGATGCTGCTGCCCGGGCGCCACTGGCTGAATCTCGCGGGCCTCGCGGTGGTGCTCTGGTTCGGCTGGCGCTTCATCCAGGCGCACTCGATCGCCGACGGCATGCTGCCGCTGGTGGTGATGACCGTGATCGCGCTGCTGTTCGGCATCCACATGGTGATGGCGATCGGCGGCGCCGACATGCCGGTGGTGGTATCGATGCTGAACAGCTACTCCGGCTGGGCGGCCGCGGCCACGGGCTTCATGCTGTCCAACGACCTGCTGATCGTCACCGGCGCCCTGGTCGGCTCTTCGGGGGCGATCCTGTCCTACATCATGTGCCGCGCGATGAACCGGCGCTTTTTGGCGGTGATCGCCGGCGGCTTCGGCACCGAGGGCGGGGCCGTGGCTGCCAAGGGCGGCGCGCAGCCCGCGGGCGAGGTCGCGCCGATCAGCGCGCCCGAGACCGCCGAGCTGCTGCGCGAGGCGAAGAACGTGATCATCGTCCCGGGCTACGGCATGGCGGTGGCGCAGGCGCAGCACACGGTCTACGAGATCACCCGGCACCTGCGCGAAAAGGGCGTCAACGTGCGCTTTGGCATCCACCCGGTGGCCGGGCGCATGCCGGGCCACATGAACGTCCTGCTCGCCGAGGCCAAGGTGCCCTACGACATCGTGCAGGAGATGGACGAGCTGAACGACGACTTTCCGCAGACCGACGTCGCCATGGTGATCGGCGCGAACGACATCGTGAATCCGGCCGCCCAGGAGGACCCCGCGAGCCCGATCGCCGGCATGCCCGTGCTCGAGGTTTGGAAGGCGAAGACCTCGGTGGTGATGAAGCGCAGCATGGCCTCGGGTTATGCCGGCGTGGATAACCCGCTCTTCTACAAGGAGAACAACCGCATGCTGTTCGGCGACGCGAAGAAGATGCTCGACGAGGTTCTGGTTGCCCTGAAGGGCTGATCGAAACTCCGGCCGCGGTCCGCAGTCAGACCGCGAATACCAACCCGGGAGAGACCCCTTGCAGCGCTCGCTCGTCGCCCGCCTGCGCGCCCTGACCGACCGGCTCGGCCGCCGCATGAGTGCGCCGACGCTGAAAATCGGCGTCTCGGCGCGCATCCTGCATCCACAGCGCGGCGCGCGCGGCCTGCAGTCGAAGACGCTGCAGTACCTCGAGCAGACCGCCGCGCACTGGCTCATGTCGCGCGACGTGCTGGTGCTGATGGTGCCCACCGTGGATACCGGCGGCATCCTCCACCGCAGCAGCATCCGCCTGTCAGACTACGCGCGCCACCTCGACGGCCTGATGCTGCAGGGCGGCGCCGACGTCAGCCCCTTGAGCTACGGCGAGGATCCGCTGTCGCGCGAGTGGGCGGGGGACCGTCTGCGCGACGAATACGAGATCGAGCTGCTGCACGAGTTCATCGAGGCGGGCAAGCCGGTGCTCGGCGTGTGCCGCGGCCTGCAGCTCATCAACGTCGCCTACGGCGGCACGCTCTACCAGGACATCGTGCAGCAGGTGCCCAAGGCGCGGCGCCACGTTACCGAGGACTACGAGAAGAATCTGCACGAGGTGCATTTCGAGCCGGCGGGGGCGCTCGCCCGCCTGTACCCGGGCGTCGAGCGCGCGCGCGTCAACTCTATCCACCACCAGTCCGTGAAGACCCTGGGCCGCAACCTGCGCGTCGAGGCCTGGTCCGAATCCGACCGCGTCGTCGAGGCGATCCGCGGCACCGGCGCGAGCTACGTGCTCGGCGTGCAATGGCACCCCGAGTTCCATCCCCCGGGCGACCAGAGCGTGCTCGACAGCGCGCCGATCCTCGACGAATTCCTGCGCGCGGCGCAGCGCGCGGCCTGAGCCCGATGGGCCTCGGCTTTCTGCCCGAACTGCCGCCCGCCTTCGGCCAGCCGGCGCTGTTTGGCGCGCTGCTGCTCGCCGGGCTGCTGGGCGGCGAGCTGGCGCGGCGGCTGCTCGGGCTGCCGCGCATCACGGGGTACGTGCTCGCCGGGGTGCTGCTCGGACCCCAGGCCTCGGGGCTGCTCGCCCCCGGCGCGCTCGGCGAGGCGCGCGTGCTGATCGACCTCTCGCTCGGGCTGATCGTGTTCGAGCTCGGCCACCGCCTCGACGTGCAGTGGTTGCACCGCAACCGTTGGCTGTTCGTCGCCGCTATCGCCGAGAGCGCATTCTGCTTCGGCGCGGTGCTCGGGACGCTCCTCGCCTTCGGTTTCCAGCCGCTGCTCGCGGCATCCGCCGCGGCCATCGGCACCGCGACGTCGCCCGCGGTGGTGCTGCTGGTGGCGCACGAGCTGCGCGCCTCGGGCCAGGTGACCGAGAGGATGCTCCTGTTCACCGCCGTGAATTGCGTGCTCGCCTACATCGCGCTGACGCTGCTGCTGCCGTTCCTGCATCTCGAGCACGCGGTAAGCTGGCGCGAAGCCGTGCTGCACCCCCTCTACATCCTCGGCGGCTCGGCGCTGGTCGGCTCCCTTGCCAGCCTGTCGCTGCTGTGGCTCGCCGGCTGGGTCGGCAAGCGCGAGGACCGCCAGTTCATCCTGCTCATCGCGCTGGTGGTGCTGGCGGTGGGCGCCGCGCGCAGCCTCAACCTGTCGGTGGTGGTGACCCTCATCATCCTCGGCATGCTGGCGCGCAACTTCGACTACGAGCAGGTGCTGCTGCCGCTGCGCTTCGGCTACGGCGGGCAGCTGTTCTTCGTCATCCTGTTCGTGCTGACCGGCGCCAGCGTCGAGTTCACGGCGCTGCCGGGCGTGGCCGCGGCCGTGCTCGCCTTCATCGTCGCGCGCTTTGCCGGCAAGGGCCTCGCCATCCTCGTCTTCGGGCGGCTCTCGGGGGTGGGTCCGCGCAGCGCCGGGCTGCTCTCGCTTGCGCTGCTGCCGATGTCGGGTCTGGCCGTGGTGATGGTGCTGGACACGCAGGCCCTGTACCCGGCGTTCGGCGGCGAACTGGCGGCGGTGGTGCTCACGGCGGTGGCGGTGCTCGAGATCCTCGGGCCCATCGCCACCCAGTTCGCGCTGCGCCGCGCCGGCGAGGCCGACCCGGCGGCCGGCAGCGCCTGAGGGCCGACGTGGACGAGACCGATTTCAAGGCCTCGCCGGAGCTCACCTTCGGCGTCGAGCTCGAGTTGCAGCTGGTGCAGCCGCACGACCTTGACCTGGCGCGCGACGCCGGCGAGCTGCTGGCGCGACTCGAGAAGCTGAAGCTCCCCGGGGCGGTGAAGCCCGAGATCACCGAGAGCATGATCGAGCTGAACACCTCGATCCACCGCAGCTATCCCAGCCTGGCCGCGGAGCTCGACGCCATGCGCGATGCGGTGGTGAAGGAAGCCGGCATGCTGAATCTTCGCGTGTGCGGCGGCGGCTCTCACCCGTTCCACAGCTGGAGCGAGCGGCGCGTGTTCCCCACCGAGCGCTTCCGCCACATCCTCGAGCGCTACGGCTACCTCGCCAAGCAGTTCACCGTGTTCGGCCAGCACATCCACGTCGGCTGCGCGAGCGGCGACGACGCGGTGTACCTGGTGCACATGATGACGCGCTATGTGCCGCATTTCATCGCCCTGTCGGCCGCTTCGCCCTTCTACCAGGGCGAAGACACGTCGTTCCAGTCCTCGCGTCTCACCGCGATTAACGCCTTCCCGCTGGCCGGGCATATGCCGTTTGTCGATGACTGGGCGGAGTTCCGCGTGTACTTCGAGAAGTTGCGCGCGCTCGGCGTGGTGGAGAGCATGAAGGACTTCTACTGGGACATCCGCCCCAAGCCCGAGTACGGCACCGTCGAGATCCGCGTCTGCGACACGCCGCTCAGCGTGGCGCGCGCGGCGCAGCTCGCCGCCTACGCGCAAGCGCTCGCCAAGTGGCTTCTCGAGCAGCGCCCGCGACAGCCCAAGCGCGCCGTGTACCTGGTGAACGCCTTCAACCGCTTCGAGGCGGCGCGCTTCGGGCTGCGCGGCCAGCTCATCGACCCGTACGAGGAAGTGAAGCGCCCGCTCGCCGAGGACATCCTTGACGCGCTGGCGGGCGTCATGCCGCAGGCGGCTGCACTGGAAAGCGCCGACGCGCTGTCGGCGCTCGCCGCCGACGTGCGCCGCGGCTATTCGGACGCCGGCTGGCTGCGCGAGCGCTTCGCCGCCAACCAGTCGCTCGCGCACACGGTGCGCGAATCCACGGCGCGCTGGGCGGGCGACAAGCCGCGCGCCAGCGGCTAGAATCGCGCGCTGCGGCGCACGCACCCATGCTCCACTTCGCGATACTTTTCGTCCTGTTCTACGCGTTCTGGATCCTGATGTCGGGATTCTTCACGCCGTTCCTGCTCGCGGCGGGCGCGGCGACCAGTCTGGCCGTGGTGTGGTTCGCGCACCGCATGGACCTGGCGGACCGCGAAGGCCATCCCGTGCACCTCCTGTGGTCGGCGCTCACGTACTGGCCGTGGCTCGTGCGCGAGATCCTGAAATCCGCGCTCGACGTCTCGAAGGTGATTCTCGACCCGCAGCTGCCGGCCTCGCCGACGGTGGTGCAGTTCAAGCCGCGGCAGAAGACCGTGGTCGGCCTGGTGACCCACGCCAACTCCATCACCCTGACCCCGGGCACGCTGTCCGTCGAGGTGGGGCCCGATCGCTTCCTGGTGCACGGGCTCACGCGCGAGAGCGCCAACGCGGCGGTCGACAGCGACATGGACCGGCGCGTCGAGCGCTTCGAGCGCAGGCCATGATGTTCGCCGCCGCGGCGCTCGCGCTGCTCGTCGCGCTCGCCCTGGCGCTCGCGCGCGCGATCGCGGGCCCGACGGTGTTCGACCGCGCGCTTGCCGCCAATTCCATCGGCACGCTCGCCATGATGATCCTGGCGGTGTTCGGTTTCCTCACCGGGCGCCCCGAGTTCCTCGATCTCGCCATCCTCTACGGACTGCTCAACGTCATCGGCACGATCGCCGTGCTCAAGTTCTTCCGCTACGGCGATCTCGGCGACCCGGGCAGGCCGGAGGAAGAGCGGTGAACGTGCTGCTCGAAGCCCTGTCCTGGGCGCTGCTCGCCGCCGGCGGCGCGTTCTGCGTCATCGGCGCGCTCGGCTTGGTGCGCCTGCACAGCTTCTTTCCGCGCACCCACGCCGCGAGCGTCATCGACTCGGCGGGCGCCGGGCTGCTGCTCGCCGGCATGCTGCTGCAGGCGGGCTGGACGCTGGTGGCGGTGAAGCTCCTGGTGATCGGGCTGCTCATCTTCTTTGCTTCGCCCACCGCGACGCACGCGCTTGCCAACGCCGCGCGCGAGCGCGGGGTGGCATACGACGAGATGACCGAGGAGGGGGAGGCGCCATCGAAGCCCTGATCATCCAGGCGCTGCTCACGATGATGGCGGCGACGGTCATCGCCATCATCGCGCAGAGGAACCTGTTCTCGGTGGTGGTGCTCGCCGGCGTCTACAGCTTCCTCATGGCGACGGTGCTGGTGGCGCTCGATGCGGTGGACGTCGCCATGACCGAGGCGTCGGTGGGCGCCGGCATCTCGACGGTGCTGCTGCTCGGCGCGCTGTATTTGTGCGGCGGCGAGGAGGCCAAGCCGATGGCGCGGCCGTGGCTGCCGCTCGCGGTGACGCTGGTGATCGTCGGCGCGCTGGTGTACGGCACCCTCGGCCTGCCGGCTTTCTCCGATCCCATGGCGCCGATCCATACGCACGTCGTGCCGCGCTACCTGGGCCAGGCGCTCGCCGAAACGGGCGTTCCCAACGTGGTGACCGCCGTGCTCGCGAGCTACCGCGGCTACGACACGCTCGGCGAAACGGTGGTGGTGTTCACGGCGGGCATAGGCGTGATCGCGCTGCTGCGCCGCGCGCGCCGCGGCAAGGAGAAGGGCAAGTGAGGCGCGAGCCCGTCCTGCGCGTGGTGGGCAAGCTGCTCATTCCGTACATGCTGGTGTTCGCCCTGTACGTGCAGTTCCATGGCGATTTCGGCCCGGGCGGCGGCTTCCAGGCGGGAGTGATCACGGCGGCGTCGATCATCTTCTACGCGCTCATCTTCGGTCTGCCGGCCGCGCGGCGCGCAGTACCCGAGGCCCTGGTCGAAGCCATGGTGGCGCTCGGCGCGTTCCTGTACGTGGCGGTCGGCTTTGCCGGGCTCGCGCTCGGCGGCAACTACCTGGATTACTTCGTGCTCCACCCCAACCCGGTAGAAGGCCAGCATCGCGGCATCTTCTGGGTCGAGGTCGGCGTGCTGGTCACGGTGTCGGGCGTGATGCTGAAGATCTTCTACGTGTTCGCCGGGCGCGGCCGCGAGAGCTGAAGTATGTCGGCGTTCGCGAGTCACTATACCTACTGGGTCACCGTGCTGCTGATGGCCGCGGGCCTGTACATCATGATCGCGCGCGGCAACCTGGTGAAGAAGCTCATCGGGCTGTCGATCTTCCAGACCTCGGTGTACCTGCTGTACATCGCGCCCGGCAAGCTGATCGGCGGCACCGCGCCCATCCTGTCCCAGGCCTACAAGGTGTATTCGAACCCGCTGCCGCACGTGCTGATCCTCACCGCGATCGTGGTGGGGATCGCGACGCTCGCGCTCGGCCTCGCCATCGTGGTGCGCATCCGCGAGGCCTACGGCAGCATCGAGGAAGACGAGATCGTCGCCGCGGACGCGAAGCGCGGGGACGGCGAGTGATCTCCGAGCACCTGCCGGCGCTGCAGGTGGTCGTGCCGCTCGCCGCGGCGCCGCTCATCGTGCTGCTGCGCCATCCGGGCATCGCCTGGGCGATCGCCGTGGCGGCGAGCGTGTTCGCGTTCGGCGCGAGCCTCGGGCTCGCTGCGGAGGTGGCGCGCAGCGGCGTCATCTCCTACGCCATGGGCAGCTGGCCGCCGCCCTGGGGCATCGAGTACCGCGTCGACGCGCTGTCGGCGTTCGTGCTGGTACTGGTATCGGCGATCGGCGCGCTGGTCGCGCCCTACGCCCTGCGCAGCGTGGCCGCGGAGGTACCGCGCGAGCAGCGCTACCTGTATTACGCGGTGCACTGCCTGTGCCTCGCGGGCCTGCTCGGCATGACGATCACCGGCGACGCCTTCAACGTGTTCGTGTTCATGGAGATCGCCTCGCTCGCGATGTACGTGCTGATCGCGCTGGGGCGCGACCGGCGCGCGCTGCTCGCCTCGTACCAGTACCTGATCCTCGGCACCATCGGCGCCACGTTCTACGTGATTGGCGTCGGGCTGCTCTACCTCGTCACCGGCACGCTCAACATCGCCGACATGGCCGAGCGCCTGCCGCAGGCCGGCGCGGCGCGGCCGGTGCTGGCCGCGCTCGCGTTCATCACCGTCGGGCTGTCGCTCAAGCTCGCGCTGTTCCCCTTGCACCTCTGGCTCCCGAACGCCTATGCCTACGCGCCCTCCGCGGCCACCGCGCTCCTCGCCGCGACCGCCACCAAGGTCTCGGTGTACGTCCTGCTGCGCTATTACTTTTCGGTGTTCGGCGCCGGGCTGGTGGTCGAGTCCCTGCCGGTGCCGGAGATTTTGATCGGCCTGTCGATCGCCGCCATCGTCACCGCGTCGCTCGTCGCGCTGTGGCAGGCGGACTTCAAGCGCCTGCTCGCCTACTCGAGCGTGGCGCAGATCGGGTACATCACGCTCGGCATCGGTCTCGCGACGCGCGACGGGCTGACCGCGGCGGTGGTGCACCTGTTCAACCACGGCATTACCAAAGGGGCCCTGTTCCTGCTCGTCGGCGGCATCGCGCTGCGCGCGGGTGGCGTGAATTTCGCGCGCCTGCAGGGCCTCGCGCGCGCGATGCCGCTCACCTGCCTCGGCGTGACGCTTGCCGGGCTGTCGCTCATCGGCGTGCCGGGCACGGCCGGGTTCATCAGCAAGTGGTATCTCGTGCTCGGCGCCATTGAGGCCGGGCACTGGTGGCTCGCGGGGCTGGTGGTACTCACCTCGCTGATCGCCGTGGCCTACGTCTGGCGCTTCGTCGAGGCCGCTTACCTCAGCGAGCCGGCCGCGGGCACGGCGCGCATCGCGGAGGCGCCGCTGCCGATGCTGGCGATTTCCTGGGTGCTGGTCGGTGCCTGCGTCTGGTTCGGCTTCGACACGTCCTTTACGGTCGAGGGCGCGCGCCGCGCGGCACTGCTCATGCTGGGCGGCACGCCGTGACCGGCGCGCAGCTGATCGCCGCGTGCCTCGTCGTGCCCGCCGCGGGCGCGGCGGGCATTGCGCTCGCCGGACGCTGGCCGAACGCGCGCGAGACGGTGACGCTCGGCACCGCGGCGCTGCTGTTCGCGTGCGTGCTCGGCCTGCTGCCTACCGTGCTGGCGGGCGGCATTCCGCAGCTGTTCGTGCTCGAGATGCTCCCCGGCATCGCGCTCGGCTTTCGCGTCGAGCCGCTCGGGATGCTCTTCGCGCTGGTGGCCTCCGGGCTGTGGATCGTGAACTCGGTCTACTCCATCGGCTACATGCGCGGCAACGAGGAGCCGCACCAGACGCGCTTTTACGTCTGCTTCGCGCTGGCGCTCGCCGCCACCATGGGCATCGCCCTGTCGGCAAACCTGCTGACGCTGTTCGTGTTCTACGAGATGCTGACGCTGGTCACCTGGCCGCTGGTGACGCACCACGGCGACGACGAGGCGAGAAAGGGCGGGCGCGTGTACCTCGGCGTGCTGCTCGGCACGTCGATCGTGCTGCTGCTGCCGGCCGTGATCGCCACCTGGGCGATTGCCGGAACGCTGGAGTTCACCCCGGGCGGCATTCTCGGCGACAAGGTGTCGGGCGCCGCGCTCGGGGGGCTGCTGGCGCTGTACATGTTCGGCATTGGCAAGGCGGCGCTGATGCCGATGCACCGCTGGCTGCCGGCGGCGATGGTGGCGCCGACGCCGGTGTCGGCGCTGCTGCACGCGGTGGCGGTGGTGAAGGCGGGCGTGTTCGCGGTGGTGAAAGTCGTCGTCTACGTCTTCGGCACCGGGGCGCTCGCCGCCACCACGGCTTCCGACTGGCTGCCGACGGTCGCCGGCTTCACCGTCATCGCCGCCTCCGTGGTCGCGCTTCGCGCCGACAATCTGAAGCGCCGCCTCGCCTACTCGACGGTGAGCCAGCTGTCCTACGTGGTGCTGGCGGCGGCGATCCTCGCGCCCCTTTCGGTGATCGGAGCGACCCTGCATATCGCCGCGCACGCCGTCGGCAAGATCACCCTGTTCTTCGCTGCCGGCGCGATCTACACCGCTGCCCACAAGACCGAAGTCAGCCAGCTCGACGGCATCGGCCGGCGCATGCCCTGGACCATGGGCGCATTTGCCGTCGGGGTGCTGTCGATGATCGGGCTGCCGCCGGCCGCCGGCTTCGTCAGCAAGTGGTACATGCTGGCGGGCGCACTCCAGGCCGAGCACTGGGTGGCGGTCGGCGTGATCGCCGCGAGCACGCTGCTCAACGCCGCCTACTTCGTGCCGATCGTGTACCGCGCGTTCTTTCGCGCGCCGCACGGCGAGCGCCACGGCGAGGCGCCGCTGCCGATGGTGCTCGCGCTCGTCGCCACCGCGCTCGCCACGCTGGCGTTGTTCTTCTTCCCGCAAGTGCCGCTCGCGCTGGCGCGCGCGCTGCCCGGAGGCTGAGATGAGCGATCACTGGCTGGTACGTCCCTCCACGATCCGGCTGCTGTGGCGGGTGTTCATCGCCGTGCTCGCCCTTACCGTGATCGCGGAGTTCCTCGTCGTGCACCACCCGCACTTTGCCGTCGAGTCGGTGCCCGCGTTCGGCGCCTGGTACGGCTTTGTCGCCTGTGCCGGCATGATTCTGTTCGCCAAGGGGCTGGCGCTGTTCCTCAAGCGGCCCGACACCTACTACGAGGGCGAGGAGGGCCGCGATGCCTAGCGCCTGGCTGCATCCGGGCCTGCTGGTGATCGTCGCGGGCCTCGCGCTCGCGCTGCTGCGCGGCCGGGCGCGCGAGGCGGTGGCGCTCGTCGCCCCGCTCGCCGCGTTGTGGCTCGTGCTTGCCGCGCCCACGGGCATCGCCTGGAGCGGCACCTGGCTCGGCCTGGAGGTGCGGCCGCTCGCCTACGATGCGCTGTCGCGGCTGTTCGCCGCGATCTTCGCGATCATGGCGTTCGCCGGCGGCCTGTATGCCCTCAACCAGAAGAGCCGGCTCGAGCTGCCCGCGGCCTACGTCTACGCCGGATCGGCGCTTGGCGCGGTGCTCGCCGGCGACCTGGTCACGCTGTTCGTGTTCTGGGAACTGATGGCGGTCGGCTCGACGCTCGTCATCTGGAGCGCGGGGACCGGACCGTCGTACCGCGCGAGCATGCGCTACCTTTCGATTCACCTGCTGGGCGGCGTGCTGCTGTTCGCCGGCATCGCGGGCCACGTTGCCGCGACCGGATCCACGGAATTCACGCGCCTGGCGCTCGACGCGCCCGCCCACTGGCTGATCCTCGCCGGGTTCCTGATCAACGCCGGTGCGCCGCCGCTTTCGGCGTGGCTGCCCGACGCCTACCCGGAAGCGAGCTGGAGCGGCATGGTGTTCCTGTCGGCGTTCACCACCAAGACCGCGGTGTACGTGCTGCTGCGCGGCTTCCCGGGCACCGAGCTCCTCGTGTGGGTGGGCCTGTTCATGGTGTTCTACGGCATCGTCTACGCGCTGCTCGAGAACGACATGCGGCGCATCCTCGCCTACAGCATCGTCAACCAGGTCGGCTTCATGGTGACCGGCATCGGCATCGGCACGGAGATGGCGCTGAACGGCGCCGCGGCGCACGCCTTCACGCACATCATCTACAAGGCCCTGCTGCTCATGTCCGCGGGGTCGGTGCTCTACGCTACGCAAAAGCGCAAGTGCACCGACCTCGGGGGCCTGTTCCGCACCATGCCGCTCACGACGGTGTGCGGCACCATCGGCGCGCTCGCGATCTCGTCGTTCCCGCTCACCTCGGGCTTCGTGTCGAAGTCGATGATCTCGCAGGCCGCGGGCGATGAGCACCTGCTGTGGGTGTGGCTCGCGCTCGCCGCGGCGACCGCGGGTGTCTTCCTGCACGCAGGGATCAAGTTCCCGTGGTTCGTGTTCTTCCAGAAGGATTCGGGCCTGCGCCCGCCCGAGCCGCCGCTCAACATGCGCCTCGCGATGCTGCTGTTTGCGGCGCTGTGCATCGGCCTCGGGGTCTTCTACCAGCCGCTGTATGCCCTGCTGCCCTTCAGCACGGGCTACGTGCCCTACACCGGGTCCCACGTCGTCGTGCAGCTCGAGTTGCTGCTGTTCTCGGGGCTCGCGTTCTTTGTCATGCTGCCCATGCTGCGGCGCACACTCACCATCACGCTGGACGTCGACTGGTTCTACCGCCGGCTTGCGCCGGCGCTCGCCGCCGCCCTCCTGGCTGCTCTGCGCGCGGTCGGGGCGGTGCTCGGGGCGGCGCGGGACGGCGGCATGCGACGAATCAAGACCGGCGCGCATGCGTTGCACGGGCCACAGGCGCTGTTCGCGCGCACCTGGACGACGGGCGGAATGGCGCTGTGGGCCGCGCTCTTGCTGGCCGGGTATCTCCTGGTCGTCTACCTCTGAGCGCGCGAGCCGCATCCGCGTTTCACATCGTGAAGTCGCCTTGCGGCGGCTGAAGGGGGGGCGCTAGAATGGCCGAGTACTACACACACGGGGCCCAAGCCCCGCGCAGCACCCACACCGAAAGAGGAGACCCAGCATGAACAAGGAACAACATAAGCCCGAAACTGCGCGCCGCAAGTTCCTGACCGGCGCGGCGGCGGCGACGGCGGGCGCGGCGACGCTCGGCTTCCCGATGATCGCCAAGTCGCAATCGCCGATCGTCATCAAGATGCAGGGATCGTGGAGCGCCACGGACATCTTCAACGAGATGGCGCAGGAGTTCGTGACGCGCGTCAACTCGATGTCGGGCGGCCGGCTGCGCGTCGACTACCTGGTCGGCGGCGCGGTCGTGAAGCCCTTCGAGGTGATGGACGCGGTGTCCAAGGGCGTGCTGGACGCCGGCCACACGGTGCCGGTGTACTGGTACGGGAAGTCCAAGGTGGCGTCGCTGTTCGGCTCCGGGCCGATCAACGGCTCCGACGCGTTCCAGACGCTCGCCTGGATCTACCGCGGCGGCGGCCTCGAGCTGTACAAGGAACTGCTCGACAAGCTCGGCCTCAACGTCGTCGGCTTCTTCGCCATGCCGATGCCCACCCAGCCCCTGGGCTGGTTCAAGAAGCCCATCACGGACGCCAAGCAGCTCAAGGGCCTGAAATACCGCACTGTGGGCCTGGCGGCGGACCTGTTCCAGGAGATGGGCGCCAAGGTGACCCAGCTGCCGGGCGGCGAAATCATTCCCGCCCTCGAGCGCGGCGTGATCGACGCCTTCGAGTTCAACAACCCGACCTCGGACAGCCGCTTCGGCGCCCAGGACGTGATCAAGAACTACGAGATGGGCAGCTTCCACCAGGCGATGGAGTTCTTCGAGATCATCATCAACAAGAAGAAGTGGGACTCGATGGGCAAGGACCTGCAGGCCATCTGGCAGTACGGCGTCGAGGCCGCGTCCCAAGCCAACTACTGGACCGGCATGGACAACTACTCCAGGGACCTTCAGGTTCTCATCGACAAGCACAAGGTCAAAGTGATCCGCACGCCGAAGTCGGTGTTCCAGGCGCAGCTCAACGCCTGGGACGTGCTGACGAAGCGGCTCTCGGCCGAGGATCCGTTCTTCGCCAAGGTGGTCGAGTCGCAGCTCGCCTGGGCCAAGCGCGTGGGGTACTACTGGTTCCTCAACGACGCCGAGTTCAAGATGGGCTACGAGCACGTGTTCAAGACCAAGCTGGCGTAGCCTTAGAGGCGCACAGGCAGGATCCAGCCGGGGCGACGCTTCGCGCGTCGCCCCGTTTTCTTCGGGGCGCGTAGTCGCGCGCGGGGGCTCGCAAAATGATCAGCCGCTTCATCTACGGCATCGACCAGCTGAGCAAGACAGTCGGCCATGCTTTTGCGTGGTGCATCATCATCCTCACGTTTGGCACCTCCTACGAGGTGTTCGTGCGCTACGCGCTGAACAACCCGACGAGCTGGGCGTTCGATTTCAGCTACATCATGTACGGCGCCCTGTTCTTCATGGCGGGCGCGTACGCGCTGTCGCGCAACGGCCACGTGCGCGGCGACTTCATCTACCGCATGTGGCGCCCGCGTATGCAGGCCGGAGTCGAGCTGACGCTGTACGTGCTGTTCTATTTTCCGGGCGTGCTGGCGCTGGTGTACGCCGGGTGGCTGTATGGGTTCGATTCCTTCAAGATCCGCGAGGTGAGCGTCAACAGCCCGGCCGGCATCCCGGTGTGGCAGCTGAAGATCCTGATTCCGTTCGGCGCCGCGCTGCTCGCGCTGCAGGGCGTCGCCGAGACGCTGCGCTGCATCCTGTGCCTGCGCGACGGCCAGTGGCCGCCGCGCCTGCACGACGTCGAGGAGCTCGAGGACGTGCTCGCGCAGCAGCACGCCGCCGAGGCGGCCGCAGCCAAGGAGGGCGCCAAGTGAGCGATCCGGTCATCGCCCTGGTGATGCTGGGGCTGTTCATTTTCGTCATCCTGCTCGGCTTTCCGATCGCCTTCACGCTGATGGGCATGGCGGTGGGCTTCGGCTTCTACGCCTACTACCGCCCGGACCAGGAGTTCTTCGACAGCCGCGTCTTCTACCTGCTGACGCAGAACACCTGGAGCATCATGAGCAACGACGTGCTCGTTGCGGTGCCCCTGTTCCTGTTCATGGGCTACGTGGTCGAACGCTCGAACATCCTCGACAAGCTGTTCTACAGCCTGCAGGTCGCGCTGCGCCACATCCCGGGCTCGATGGCGGTGGCGGCGCTCGCCACCTGCGCCATGTTCGCCACCGCCACCGGCATCGTCGGTGCGGTGGTGACGCTGATGGGGCTGCTCGCGTTCCCGGTGATGCTGCGCGCCGGCTACGACCAGCGGCTCTCCGCGGGGGTGATCTGCGCCGGCGGCACGCTCGGCATCCTCATCCCGCCCTCGATCATGCTGATCGTGTACTCGGCCACTGCCTCGGTCTCCGTGGTGCGCCTGTATGCCGCGGCGCTGCTGCCGGGGTTCCTCCTCGCCGGGCTGTACGTCGGCTACGTGATCACGCGCGCGGTGGTCAATCCGAAGCTCTGCCCGCCGCTGCCGAAGGAGGAAAGCGAGGTGCCCTGGGCCAAGGCGGGCCTGCTGCTCCTGCAGGCGTTCGTGCCGCTCGCCGTGCTGATCTTCTCGGTGCTCGGCTCGATCCTGTTCGGCCTGGCGACGCCGACCGAGGCGGCGGCCGTCGGCGCCGCGGGCAGCCTGGTGCTCGCGGCGTCGTATCGCGCGCTCACCTGGCAGCGCCTGCAGGAAGCCGTGTATCTCACGGCGCGCACCTCAGCGATGGTGTGTTTCCTGTTCGTCGGCTCGTGGACCTTCTCCTCGGTGTTCTCGTACCTCGGCGGCGAGGGGCTGATCAAGGAGTTCGTGCTCGGCCTGAACCTCAACACCGTGCTGTTCCTGATCATGTCGCAGTGCATCATCTTTCTGCTCGGCTGGCCGCTGGAATGGAGCGAGATCATCATCATCTTCGTGCCGATCTTCCTGCCGCTGCTGCCGCACTTCAGCGTCGACCCGATGATGTTCGGCATCCTCGTGGCCCTCAACCTGCAGACCTCGTTCCTGACGCCGCCGATGGCGATGTCGGCGTACTATCTGAAGGGCATTGCGCCGCCATTCGTGGAGCTGTGGACGATCTTCAAGGGCTGCTTTCCGTTCCTCGCCCTGGTATTCGTCACCATGATCGTCGTGTACGTGTTCCCGCCGATCATGTTCTGGCTGCCCGACTTGATCTACGGCCGCTGACCGACGCATGGACGCATCGCAGCTGAACTGGCTCTCGGCGACCGACGCCGCGCGCGCCGTGCGCGAGGGCGCGATCAGCGCCGAGCAGCTCACCGAGGCCTGCCTCGCGCGCGTGCGCGAGGCGGACCGCGACGTCGAGGCCTGGGCCTTTCTCGACCCCGAGCACGCCCTCGCGCAGGCGCGCGCGCGCGACCAGGACCGGCGCGAAGGCAAGCCGGTCGGCCCGCTGCACGGCGTGCCCGTCGGCATCAAGGACATCTTCGACACCGGCGACATGCCGACCGAAGACGGTAGCGTGCTGCATGCCGGCCGCACGCCGGCGTACGACGCGACCGCGGTGCAGCGGCTGCGCTCTGCCGGTGCGGTGATCCTGGGCAAGACGGTGACCACGGAGTTCGCGACGTACACGCCGGGCAAGACGCGCAATCCGCGCAATCCGGCGCACACGCCGGGCGGCTCATCGAGCGGCTCGGCCGCGGCGGTGGCCGCGGGCATGGTGCCGCTTGCGCTGGGCAGCCAGACCAATGGCTCGGTGATCCGCCCGGCGGCGTTCTGCGGCGTGTACGGCTTCAAGCCCACGCATGGGTTGGTCTCGCGCGCCGGGGTGATGCAGCTTTCGCGCACCCTCGATCACGTCGGCATGTTCGCGCGCACGCTGGAAGACATCGCGCTCGCCGCCGAGCAGCTGGTCGGCCACGACCCGCGCGACCCGGATACGCGCCCGCGGGCGCGCGTGCCATTCGTCGACACGCTGGCGCAGGAGCCGCCGCTGCCGCCGATGCTGGCGTTCGTGAAAGGGCCGACCTGGGAGCGCGCCAGCGAGGAGTCGAAAGCCGCGTTCGCCGAGCTGGTCGCGGCGCTCGGCGATCGCATCGTGGAAGTGCCGATGCCGGATAGCGCGCACCGGGCGCTCGACTGGCACCGAGAGATCATGGAGGCCGAGATGGCCGCCAACCTCGACCAGGAATGGGAACGGGGGCGCGAGCGCATCTCGCCGAACCTGCGCGCCCAGTTGGAGCGCGGGCGCGAGGCGAAGGCGCTCGACTACCAGCGCGCGCGCGCGCGCATTCCGCTGCTGAACGAAGGCTTCGACGAGATATTCGAGCGCTGCGACGCCATCGTCACGCCGGCGGCGCCGGGCACGGCGCCGGCGGGCCTGGAGGCGACGGGCGATCCGGCGTTCTGCAGCCTGTGGACGCTGTGCGGCATGCCGGCGCTCAGCCTGCCGCTGATGCGCGGCGCGAACGGACTGCCGATGGGGGTACAGTTGGTGGGACGGCGCGACAACGATGCGCGGCTGCTGCGCACGGCGCGCTGGCTCGTGGCGCAGGTCGAAGCGGGCGGCGGCTAAACGGAGAATCGGGCAATGATATTCAAGATAATCGCAGGCATCGTGGCGGCGGCCCTGCTCATCATTTTCGTCGGGCCGGTGGTCGTCAAGCTCAAGGACGCCGCGCTCACCGTGGTGGTGCTGATCGGGCTGACGATGATGCTGGTCGACCTCTGGCAGTCGCTGAAGTCTAAGGACGACTGAGCCGCTCGCGCAGCTGTTCGAGCTCGGTGCGGTCGGAGAACGCCAGCACCCAGTGCGTGACGCGGCCGTCGCTGCCGCGCACCGCCCTCACCGAAACCTCGACCCGCGCCAGCGAGCAGTCCTTGCGCTGCGTGCTCAGCACGACGCCAGGCGCGCCCTCGCAGTAGAGCTGCTCGGCGCGCGCCGCATCCATCGCCAGCAGCACGTGCGCCGGGCGCCCGAGCGCCTCCGCGGCGCGGTAGCCGAAGAAAGCCTCGAACGCCTGGTTCACGTAGGAGATCGGCCGCGAGCCGGCCGCGTCGGCAAGCGCCACCGGCAGGCCGCAGGCATCCAGCGCCGCGCGCGACAACGCCGCCTCGGCGAGCAGCCGGAACAGCGCGGGCGCGACCTCCGGGCGCGTGGCCCCCAGGCGCAATCTTTCAGCAACCGTCATGGAATTCTATTTGCCACGAGCCGCGGCGCGAGCGCAAGCGCCGGGGCGGCTAAATGCGGGGAATCGTGACAAACCCCACAGTACGTACGCCCGCTAAGCGACCTTGGCGTCCCGGCGCGACAGCGAATAGCAGAAGCGCCGCAGGCGCTTCAGGTCGGCTTCCTCGATGGCGTCCTTCAGGAAGCGCATGTTGCGGTCGATCTCGCTCTGGTACAGGCTCGGGCCGTCGAAGTGCGCCTCGGCGTAGCGGTCGGCGCCGCCAAGCTTCTTCTCGATGCGCGCGCGGGCGACGTACTCGTAGAACCCGGGCGTTTTCAGCATCAGGTCTTCGGGCGAGGCGTAGCGCACGATCTCGCGTCCGTCGTCGAGCTTCTCGCGTGCGATGCGGCCCCAGACGAACTCCGGATAGAGGAACTCACGGCATTTCTCCAGGTACATGCGGTCCGACATCTGCCCGATCAGGTCGGCCGTGCCCACCAGGTAGCCGAGCAGGCGGTCCTTGGGGTCGTGCAGCATGATGTCGTCGATGTCCATCTCGTAGCCGGTGAAATGCACCAGCTTGGCCGCGGCGGGCGCCTCCTCGGCAAAGCCGATTCTCGGCAGGTAGCGCGAGAGGAAGTCGGCGCTGCGGCTGACGTGGATCTTGGTGAACACCGCGCCGTTCTCGATGTGCGCCTCGGAGGCGCGCTTCATGTAGCCGGAATCGTGCAGCAGCGCGACCACCATGCCGAGCATGGCGCGGCGCGCGCCGATGCGATCGTCCCCGGCGTGGCTGCGGTCGTGCCCGTCGAGCAGGCGCGCCATCGCCAGCGTCATGTCGAGCGTGTGGCGCAGATCGTGATACGGGGTGTCGCAGGGCAGGTACCCGGGAAAAGTCCCCTGGAACAGGGACTTGACGTCCTCGAAGGCACCTCGCAAGGGCGACAGGTCGGCCCCGGGGTAGCGTGCCGCGAACAGGGTGAGCACCGCGTCGCGGACCTGCTCGGGGTCCTCTACGTTGATGTTGTTGGTGACGTCGTTCTGATTGAGACGGTCGTGCACTTTTTAGTTGTGCGGGCCTTGGCGGCCCGTTCTTCCTCCGGCACGGATCGAGTTCCCGCATTATCCCGCCGTCGCGTCGCCGAAGGCAAAAGGAATTGTCAACTGCGGTGCACAAAGAGCGCGCGAACGCGGCGGTGAAAATGGGAGACGGCCGATAAGCCGGGTTCTGTGCCAAGGGGCGAACCCCTCGCGGCAGCCATTCCTCTGGGCCCGCGGTCACCCGCGGGCTCAAGCCACCTACCCGCAAGCTCGGCCGGGCCGGCCTCAGGCGCTTGCCTATTTGGTGTTGCTCCGGATGGAGGTTGCCCGTTTCACCCCTCGGGTGTGACCCCGAGGACTCGTCTCTGTGGCCCTGTTCGTCGCCTTGACGCCGCTTGCGCAGCGCTTATGCGCGCCGGGGAGTTACCCCGCATCCCGCCCTGTGGAGCCCGGACTTTCCTCTGTGTCGCCACAGCGGCTGCCTGGCCATCTCCCATGCGCATTCTACGCCTCGGTGGCCGCCGCCCCGCGCCCCGGCGGCCGAAAGTAGCGCGTGTCGAGGTAGAAATCGGCACCTCCGGTCTCGGGCAGCCAGCCGGGATACCCGAATACCGGCAGCGGCGCGAGCAGGCGCGGCGATGCGTCCGGCGGCAGCCGCGCGAGCCAATCCGCGGCCTGCGCGTCGGCGTCGAGCACCGGGTCGATGAACAGTGCCTTGCAGGTGATCCCGGGCCAGGGCGCGAGCGCCTGCTCGAGCGTCGCGTGCCCGAGCACGATGAAGCGCATGGCCGCGCGCACCCGTTCGCGACGCTCCCAGAACAGGTCCTTCCAGCGGAACTCGCGTACCAAGGCCTTGAGCTCAGGTTCGGCGCACGCCACCAGAACGCCGCCCTCGTCCAGGATGGTCAGCAGGTCACGCAGGCGCCCGCGCTTTGCGCCCTCGTGCGGGATCGCCGCGGCGTGCAGCGCGTTGATGCGCGCCTTGGTGCGGGGAAAGGCGAGCCAGGCGAGCGCGTTGAACAGGTCGTGGCGGTTGCCCGCGCGCGTCTGTACCTGCCCGGTCTCGTACAGGTGGACCTCGTAGTACGGGTCGCTTGCCGCCGGCGGCACGAAGCGCACCGGCCGCCCGCGCTCGGTGCGCAACGCGGCGCGCTCGGCGGCCGCGTTGAGCGCGTCGAGTCCGGGCGCGGGGCCCAGCGCCTCGAGCCAGGGCCGCAGCGGATCGAAGATCGGATGGGCTAGGCGAGCGTCCAGGGCACGGTCTCGCCCGCGCGCAGCGGCACGAGCTGCTCGGCGCCGAACTGGAGGGACGCCGGCACCGTCCACTCACGGCGCTCCAGCGTGACGCTGCCGCTGTTGACCGGCAGGCCGTAGAACTGCGGGCCGAAACGGCTGGCGAACCCTTCGAGCTTGTCCAGCGCCCCGGCTTCCTCGAACGCCGCCGCATAGAGCTCGAGCGCGGCGTGCGCCGTATAGATGCCGGCGCAGCCGCACGCCGCTTCCTTCGTGTGGCGCGCATGCGGCGCGCTGTCGGTGCCGAGGAAGTACTTGGGATTGCCCGAGATGGCGGCCTCGACCAGCGCTTCGCGGTGCGCCTCGCGTTTGAGCACGGGCAGGCAGTAGTGGTGTGGCCGCACGCCGCCCAGGAACAGGGCGTTGCGGTTGAGCAGCAGGTGGTGCGCGGTGATGGTGGCGGCAATGTTGGGGCCGGTGACTTCCACGAACTGCGCGGCCTCGCGCGTGGTGATGTGCTCGAGCACCACCTTGAGACCGCGGAAACGCTCGATCAACGGGCTGAGTACTTCCTCGATGAACACCGCCTCGCGATCGAACACGTCCACCTCGGGGTCGGTGACCTCGCCATGCACGAGCAGCGGCATCCCCAGCGCTTCCATCTTCTCCAGCGCGTGAAAGCAGCGCGAGATGCGCGTCACGCCCGCCGTGGAGTGCGTGGTCGCGCCGGCCGGGTAAAGCTTCACCGCGTGCACCTGGCCCGAAGCGCGCGCGGCCGCAATCTCCTCCGGCGGCGTATTGTCGGTGAGGTAAAGCGTCATCAGCGGCTCGAACTGCGCGCCTTCCGGCAGCGCCGCCAGGATGCGCTCGCGATAGGCGAGCGCCTCCTGCGTGGTGCGCACCGGCGTGCGCAGGTTGGGCATGACGATGGCGCGCGCGAAGCGCCGCGCGCTGTCGGGAAGCACCGCGGCCATCTGCGGGCCGTCGCGCAGGTGCAGGTGCCAGTCGTCGGGACGAATCAGCGTGAGGCGATCCATGGCGCGATTCTACTTGCCGCGTTCCAGCGCGCGCTTGTAGAGCGCGTTGCGCGGCACGCCGGTGATGCGCGCCGCGAGCTTCGCCGCCTCGCCCGCGGGCAGCGCCTCGAGCAGCGCGTCGAGCACGCGCCCAGCGGCCTCGGCGTCGGGCGCGGCAGGCGCGCCGGGGCCGAGGACCAGCACGAATTCGCCCTGCTGGCGGTGCGCATCGGCCTCGAGCCAGGCGGGCGCCGCGGCGAGCGGCAGGCGCGCCACCTCCTCGAACTTCTTCGTCAGCTCGCGCGCAATGACGACCTCGCGCTCGCCGCCGAAGCGCTCGAGCAGGTCCTGCACGCACTCGCGCACGCGATGGGGCGCCTCGTACAGGACGAGCGGCCACGGCACGTCAAGCGCCGCCAGCGCCTTGCGCCGCGCCGAGGTCTTCGGCGGCAGGAAGCCGACGAACAGGAACCCGCCCGCCGCAAAGCCGGCGGCCGAGTAGGCCGCCAGGGCGGCGCTCGGGCCAGGGACGGGGACGACCCGCACGCCGGCGCGGTGCGCCGCCGCGACCAGCCATGCGCCCGGGTCCGAGACCGCGGGCGTGCCGGCGTCGCTCACCAGGGCGACACTGCGGCCGGCCTGCAGGTCGGCGAGCACCTGTGCCGAGGCGGCACGCTCGTTGTGCGCGTGCAGGGCGACGGTCGCGCGCTCGATGCCGTGGCGCGCGAGCAGCGTGCGCGTGGTGCGCGTGTCCTCGCACACCACGACATCTGCCTCGCGCAGGGTCTGGAGCGCGCGCGGCGCGACGTCGGCGAGGTTGCCGATGGGCGTGGCGACGACGAACAGGGTTCCCTGAGGCACGGTCAACGGGAGGGTGGGCGGTGGCGTTAAGGGTGCCATGAACGCGGCGGGCATGCGAGCCGAGGAGCTTTGCGCCGAGCTGCTGCGCAAAGCGGGACTGCGCATCCTGGCGCGCAACTGGCGCTGCCGGCTGGGCGAGATCGACCTGGTGGCCGAGGACGGCGCGACGCTGGTCTTCGCCGAGGTGCGCCTGCGCCGGGACGCCGCCCATGGCGGCGCCGGCGAAAGCATCACCGCGGCCAAGCGCGCGCGGCTGCTCGCCGCCGCGCGCCTGTATCTCGCCGGGCGCGCCGGCACCGACTGCCGCTTCGATGTGCTGCTGCTCGACCAGCTGGCGCCGGCGCGCATCCGCTGGATCCGCAACGCCTTCGGCGAGTAGGCGCGAGGCGTTGGCGCGGCGTGTAGAATCATGCCGCCATGGGTCACGCCGAGCAAAGCGCGGCGCTCGCTGAGCGCGTCGCGGCGCACTTCGCCGACAGCGCGCAACTGAAAGTCGCAGCAGCGCAGGCGCTAGCCGGACCGATCGCGCGCGCCGTCGAGGCAATGTGCGCGGCGCTGCGCGGCGGCGGCAAGGTGCTCGCCTGCGGCAACGGCGGCTCGGCCGCCGACGCGCAGCATTTCGCCGCAGAGCTCGTCAACCGCTTCGAGCGCGAGCGTCCGCCGCTCGCCGCGGTGTCGCTGGCGGCCGACAGCTCCAACCTCACCTCGATCGCCAACGACTACGGCTACGAGCAGGTGTTCGAGAAGCAGGTGCGGGCGCTAGGCCGCAAGGGCGATGTGCTGCTGGCGATCTCGACCTCGGGCAACTCGGAGAGCGTGCTGCGCGCGATGTCCGCGGCGCGCGAGCTCGGCCTGGTGACGGTGGCGCTGACCGGCCGCGGCGGCGGCAAGATGGGCGTCGCGCTCGGTGCCGGCGACGTGCACGTGTGCGTGCCGCACGAGCGCACCATGCGCATCCAGGAGGTGCACCTCCTCGCGCTGCACTGCCTGTGCGACGGCATCGATTCCCTGCTGTTCGGAGCCAACAAGCCATGAAAATCGTTCGCAGATTGACTCTTGCCGCGGCGGCGCTCGCGGCCCTGCTCCTGCTGCAGGGGTGCGTCGAGATGATGGTCGTGGGTACCGGCGTGGCCGTGGCGACGGTCGAGGACCGGCGCACCACCGGCGTACAGCTCGAGGACCGCGGCATCGAGCTGCGCGCGGCGAACCGGATCGACGACCGCTTCGGCGAGCGCGTGCACGTAAACGTGACCTCGTTCAACCGCTACGTCCTGCTCACCGGGGAAGTAGGGGACGAAGCGACCCGCACCGAGATCGAGACCCTGACGCGCGGCGTGCCCAACGTGCTGGGCGTCAGCAACGACCTGCAGATCGCCGGCAAGTCCTCGACCACCTCGCGCTCCAACGACACCCTCATCACCTCCAAGGTGAAGACGCGCTTCGCCGACGCCAACCGTTTCAACGTGTTTCACGTCAAGGTGGTGACCGAGGCCGCGGTGGTGTACCTGCTTGGCATCGTCACCGAGCAGGAGTCGGCCGACGCGGTGGAGATCGCGCGCACCACGGCGGGGGTGCGCAAGGTGGTGAAGATGTTCGAGTACTGCAAGCCCGACGACCCAGTGTGCCGGCGGCGCCAGTAGCGTCCGGCGCGCCGGCCTTCGAGGCCAGGATCCTCGCGCCGGAGGCCGCGGCGCGCTGGGCAGCGGCAGCGCCGCGGCCGCTCGTGTTCACCAACGGCGTGTTCGACATCCTGCACCGCGGGCACGTCACCTACCTCGCACGCGCACGCGCGCTCGGCGCGGCGCTCATCGTGGCGCTGAACGGCGACGCTTCGGCGCGGCGGCTGGACAAGGGGCCGGGCCGGCCGGTCAATCCCCTCGCCGACCGCCTGGCACTGGTCGCGGCGCTCGAGGCGGTGGATGCGGTCACCTGGTTCGACGACGACACGCCTGCCGCGCTCATCGACGCCTGCCGCCCCGACGTGCTGGTGAAGGGGGGCGATTGGCCGGCGGCGAAGATCGTGGGCGCGGCCGGGGTGCTTGCACGCGGCGGCACGGTGCATTCGATCCCGTTCGAGCACGCGCGCTCGACGACGGCGCTGCTCGAGCGGATCGGGGCCAGGGGCGCAGCCCGAAAGACAGCGCGCCGGGCGTCGGCGCAGCGGCGCAAGGCGCGCGCGGCAGGAAGCCGAGCGCGCGGTAAAGGGCGATCGCCGAAACCATCTTCGGCAGCGTATCGAGGCGCAACACGGCGTACCCCGAGGCGCGCGCCGCGGCGATAATTGCCTGTGCGAGGCTGCGGCCCTGCAACGCTAGGGGCACGTAGAGCCGCTTCATCTCGGCCGCCCCGCCGCCGCCCCCGGCACCGACCAGGCACAGCATTGCTATCATGCTCCGGTGAAACTGCGCCAGCTCAAGGTGGACTACAACGCCGAGCAGGATCGGCTGCTCATGCTGATCGCGGCGAGCGACGCCGTGGAGCTGCGCATGTGGCTCACGCGCCGCTTCGTGAAGCTGCTGTGGCCGCTGCTCGTGAAGCTCGCCGAGGAGGCGAGCCCGCGCATCCGCACCCAGGCCAATCCCGAGGCGCGCAAGGCGCTGCTCGGCATCGAGCACCAGCAGGCAGTGCAGAAGGCCGACTTCAGCAAGGCCTACGAAGGAAAGTCGCGCAACATGCCGCTCGGCGAAGCGCCGCTCCTGCTCGGACGCATCCAGACCGGGCACGACCGCAAGGGTCAGCCGGTGCTCGCCATGCATCCGGCCGAGGGGCAGGGCGTCACGCTGACGCTGGACGCGGTGCTGCTGCATTCGCTGTGCCGGCTGCTGCAGGCGGCGGTGAAGAAAAGCGGCTGGGACATGGAGCTCAAGCTCCCGGGCACCGACGCGGCGCCCGCGGCCGACGAGCACGCCGGGCGCACGCTCAACTAAAGTCTTCGTCGCGCAAGGCTTCCAGGCGCGCAGAGGCGTGCAGCCAGTCCTCCTCGGCGTGCGCGAGCTCCTCGGCGAGGCGCGACTCGGCGCGCGCCAGCTCGGCCACGCGTTCCTTGTCCGCGTTCTCGTAGAGCGCCGGGTCGGCGAGCGCGGCGCGGATCTCGCCGATCTCGCGCGCGAGTTGCGCGAGGCGCGCCTCGATGGCGGCGAGGCGCTTCTCCAGCGGCTTCAGCTTCTGCCGGAGGCCGGCGCGGGAGGCGGCGGCGGCGCGCCGCTCGTCCTTGCGCGACGGGCGCGCCTCACCGTCGCGCGCGCGGCCTTCCTTCAGCTTTAGCTGCCGGTAGTCGTCGAGATCGCCGTCGAAATCGCGCACTCGCCCGTCTGCGACCACCAGGATGCGATCGGCGCACGCGGCAAGGAGGCTCCGGTCGTGCGACACGATCACCAGTGCGCCGCTGTAGCTCTGCAGCGCCACGGCCAGGGACCGTCGCATCTCCAGGTCGAGGTGGTTGGTCGGCTCGTCGAGCAGCAGCAGGTTCGGCCGGCGCTTGATCAGCGCGGCGAGCGCGAGGCGTGACTTCTCGCCGCCCGAGAGCGGCCCGATCGGCCGCTCGGCGCGCTCACCCGCGAAGCCGAAGCGGCCGAGGAAGTCGCGCAGCGCCTGCTCGCGCTGGCCGCGGTAGAGGCGCGTCATCATCCCGAGCGGCGTCTCGTCGGCGCGCAGCAGCTCGACCTGGTGCTGGGCGAAATAGCCGATCGCGATGTCGCGCGCCGCGATGCGCTCGCCGGCGAGGGGTGCGAGCTCCCCCGCGAGCAGGCGCATCAGGGTGGTCTTGCCGTTGCCGTTGGCGCCGATCACCGCGACGCGGTCTGCGCTGGTGAGCGCGAGCTCCACGCCCGCGAGGACGGTGCGCCCCGGGTAGCCCGCGTCGAGCCCGTGCAGCGCCAGGATGCGCTCGGGCTGGCGCTCGGGCTCCTCGAACTCGAAGCGATAAGTGTCCGCGGCGACCACCGGCGCGACGCGCGCCATGCGCTCCAGGCGCTTCAGACGGCTCTGCGCCTGGCGCGCCTTGGTCGCCTTGGCGCGAAAGCGCTCGACGAACGTGGTGATGCGGCGGATCTCGCGGTCCTGGCGCGCTGCCGCGGCGAACTGCTGCTCCAGCTCCAGGGCGCGGCTCGCCTCAAACTGCGAGTAGCCGCCGTCGTAGAGCCGCGCCGTGCCGCCCGCCGCCGCCGGCAGGAGCGCCAGCGTGTGGTCGCAGACGCGATCGAGGAAGTCGCGGTCGTGCGACACGACGATCAGGGTGCCTGCATAGGCGCGCAACCATCCCTCCAGCCACAGGATGGTGTCCAGGTCGAGGTGATTGGTCGGCTCGTCGAGGAGCAGCAGGTCCGACGGCGCGACCAGCGCGCGCGCGAGGTTCAGGCGCATGCGAAAGCCGCCCGAGAACTCGCGCACCGCGCGCGCGCTGTCGCCCGGGGCAAAGCCCAGGCCGGCGAGCAGGGTTTCGGCGCGCGCGCGCGCCGTGTAGCCGTCGGCCCGCGCCAGCCGCTCGTGCGCGTGCGCGATGGCCTCGCCGTCGCCGCGCGCCTCGGCCGCCGCGATTTCGTCTTCGGCCGCGCGCAGCTCGCCGTCCGCATCGAGCAGGTACTCGAGCACGGCGCGCGCCAGCGCCGGCGCTTCCTGCTCGACGCGGGCGAGGCGCGTGCCGGGCTGGATCTCGCAGTCCCCGGCCTCGGGCGCGATCTCGCCCGCGAGCAGCGCGAGCAGGCTCGTCTTGCCGCTGCCGTTCGCGCCGACCAGCCCCAGGCGCCAGCCGCGCTCGATCGTCATCGAGACGCCGGCGAGCAGCGTGTGCGGGCCGCGGGCGAGGCTGAGATTGCGCAGGAGAATCATGCGGGGACGGAGTATAATTCGCGCTCTTGGCAGATACTTCCTTCGACCAGCTCGGACTTCTTGCGCCCCTCCTGCAAGCGGTGCGCGATCAGGGTTACGAGCATCCCACGCCGGTGCAAGAGCAGGCGATCCCGCTGGTGCTCGCGGGCCGGGACCTGATGGCAGGCGCGCAGACCGGCACCGGCAAGACCGCGGCGTTCGCGCTGCCGATCCTGCAGCGGCTCGCCCCGCTCGCGAGTTCGAGCGCCTCGCCCGCGCGGCACCCGGTGCGCGCGCTGGTGCTCACGCCGACGCGCGAACTTGCGATCCAGGTCGAGCAGAGCTTCCGCGACTATGGCAAGCACCTGCCGCTGAGGAGCACCGTCGTCTACGGCGGCGCCGACATGGACGCGCAGATCCGCGAGCTGCGCCGCGGGGTCGAAGTGCTGGTGGCCACCCCCGGACGGCTGCTCGACCACGTGCAGAGCAAGACCGTGATGCTGAACCAGGTCGGCATCCTCACCCTGGACGAGGCCGACCGCATGCTGGACATGGGGTTCCTGCCCGACATCCGCCGCATCATCGCGCTGCTGCCGGCGGTACGGCAGAACCTGCTGTTTTCCGCGACCTTCCCCGACGAAATCCGCGGCCTGGTGAAGTCGCTGCTGAAGAATCCCGCCGAGGTGCAGGTGGCGGCGAGGAACGCGGTGGCCGAGCTGGTGACGCACGTGGTGCACCCGGTGGCGCGCGAAAAGAAGCGCGAGCTGCTTTCCTACCTGATCCAGACGCGCAACCTGCAGCAGGTGCTGGTCTTCTGCGGCACGCGCATCGGCGCCAACCGCCTCGCGCACCAGCTCCGCAAGGACCGCATCCACGCCGACGCCATCCACGGCGACAAGTCGCAGGCCGAGCGCCTGGTGGCGCTGGAGAACTTCAAGGCCGGCAAGACCGCGGTGCTGGTGGCCACCGACGTCGCCTCGCGCGGCCTGGACATCGAGGGCCTGCCGCAGGTGATCAATTTCGACATCCCGCACTCGCCCGAGGACTACGTGCACCGCATCGGCCGCACCGGCCGCGCCGGCAGCGCGGGCGAGGCGATCTCGCTGGTGGCGCCGCAGGACTTCGACGCCTTGGCGGCGATCGAGCGGCTGATCAAGAGGAAGCTCGAACGCACGCTGGTTCCCGGCTTCCAGCCCGACGGCGGCACGGTGGCCACGCTGGTGAGCCGCAACGGCAGCCGCGAAGGGCGCCGCGGCCCGCGTCGCGAGGAAGGGTCCCGGACCGCCGTGCGCGAGCCGAAGGCGCCGCGGCCGATCGGCGACCCGATCTTCACCAAGCCATACGAGCCCGCGCCGCGCGCGGAAGATTCAGCGCCACGGGCCGAAGAGCCGCAGCGCGCCAAGCGCCGCCAGCCGCAGGTCGCCGCCCTCCTGGGCGGGATGAAGCGCTAGACGCAGCGCGCCCCGTCCACCTCGATACAGCTGCCCGAGATCATCGACGCCTCGTCCGAGGCGAGATACAGGCACGCGTTCGCGACGTCGAGCGGGGTGGAGAAGCGCCCCAGCGGGATCGTGGCGAGGAACGCCTTCTTCGCCTCTTCGGTGACCGCGCCGCCGGCGAACTCCGCGGACAGCGCGGTCTCGGGGCTGAACACGGGGTTGACGCAATTCACGCGCACCTTGTCGGGGCCGAACTCGGCGGCCATCGACTTGGACATCAGGATCACGGCGCCCTTGGAGCTGTTGTACACGGTGAGCCCCGGGCGCGGGCGCAGGCCCGCCGTCGAGGCGATGTTGACGAAGCAGCCGCCACCCTGCTTCTTCATCACCGGCAGCGCGTGCAGCGCCGAGAGGTAGATGCTCTTCACGTTGATGGCGTAGACCCTGTCGAATTCGGCCTCGGTGACCTCGAGGTAGGGCTTGCGCCGGTGGGTCCAGCCGGCGTTGTTGACCACGATGTCCAGCCGGCCGAACTTGGCGGCGGCGGCCTGCACCAGCTTCGCCCAGTCCGCGCCCTTCGCCACGTCGGCCTGGACGAACTCGCCGCCGACCTTCTTCGCGACGCGCGCGCCGCCCTCGGCGTTGATGTCGTTGACCAGCACCTTCGCGCCTTCCTGGGCGAAGCGCTCGGCGATGCCGGCGCCGAACCCCGACCCGCCACCGGTGACGATGGCAACCTTGTCCTTCAGTCTCATGGCTCCTCCTTTGCCGGGAATCATACTTTGAAGGGCGTGTGCTCGTTCAACTCGTTCACGTAGCGCGCGATGCCGCGCGCCTCGCGCTCGAGGTAGTCCTCGACGGCGCGCGCGAAGCGCCGGTGCGCCAGCCAGTGCGCCGAGAGCGACTCCGCGGGCAGCAGCCCCCGGAACAGCTTGTGCTCGCCCTGGGCGCCGCCTTCGAAGCGCGCCAGGCCGTGCGCGATGGCGTACTCGATCGCCTGGTAGTAGCAGGCCTCGAAGTGCAGCAGCGGCACGTGTTCCACCGCGCCCCAGTAGCGGCCGTAGATCGTGTCGCCCGCCACCACGTCGAGCGCCGCGGCGATCGGCGCGCCGCGCCGCTCGGCGAGCACGAGGAGGAAGTTCTCCGGCATGGCCGCCGCCACGCGCAGGAAGAACTCCAGGTTGAGGTACGGCGGCATGCCGTGCAGCGCGTAGGTCCTGACGTAGCAGCGGTGGAAGAACGCCCACTCGCGCTCGCCGATCTCGGTGCCGCGCAGCCAGCGCAGCCGCACGCCCGCCTCGTGCACGCGGCGCCGTTCCTGGCGGATGGTCTTGCGCCGCCGGTGCGACAGCCGCGCGAGGAACGCCTCGAAGTCGGCGTAGCCGGCATTGGCCCAGTGGAACTGCACCGTGCGCCGGAGCATCATCCCCGCCGCCTGCAGCGCGTGCGCCTCGGCATCCGGCGCGAACAGCACGTGCAGCGACGAGAAGTCGCGCGCCGCGGCGAGCGCGGCGGCGGCGAGCGCGTCGCGCGCCGCCACGTCGGCCGCGAGCAGGCGCGGCCCGCGCACCGGCGTGAACGGCACCGCGCACACGAGCTTCGGGTAGTACTCGAGCCCGTGCTGCGCATAGGCGTCGGCCCAGGCCCAGTCGAACACGTACTCGCCGCGCGAATGCGACTTCACGTACAGGGGCAGGGCGCCGGCGAGCACGCCCGCGCGCTCGAGCAGCAGAAACTGCGGCTGCCAGCCGGTGCGCGCGCTCGCGCAGCCGCTGTCGGTCAGCGCGGCGAGGAACTCGTGGCGCAGGAACGGATTCGACCCGGCGAGGGCGTTCCATTGCGCCGCGGGGATTGCGGCGAGCGAGTCGGCGACGCGCAGCGATTCGTTCGTCGCCATGGCCGCATTATAGAATCCCCGCGATGGCCGAACGCCTGCTGATCGCCGCGGCGCAGATCAACTGCACCGTGGGCGACCTTTCCGCCAACGCCGCGCGCATCCTGGAGTACACGGAGCGCGCGCGCGCGGCCGGCGCCGATCTGGTGCTCACGCCGGAGATGTCGCTGTGCGGCTATCCGGCCGAGGACCTGGTGCTGCGCGCGGGCTTTCTCGCCGACTGCCGGCGCGAGCTCGAGGCGCTGGCTGCGCGCGTGCGCGGCATCCCGCTGGTGGTCGGCTTTCCCGAGCTCGCCGCGGACGGCCGGCGCTACAACGCCGCGGCGCTGATTCGCGACGGGCGCATCGCCGCGGTGGCGCGAAAGCGCGAGCTGCCCAACTACGACGTGTTCGACGAGAAGCGCACCTTCGACGCCGGGTCCGAGCCATGCATCGTGGAGCTGAAGGGCGTGCGCTTCGGGCTCGCCATCTGCGAGGACGTGTGGTTCGCCCGCGTGCCCGCCGCGGCCAAGGCGGCCGGCGCGCAGGCCATGCTGTCAATCAACGCTTCGCCCTACCACAAGCGCAAGCAGGCGACGCGCCACGAGGTGTTCCGCGGCTGGATCCGCGACACCGGGATGCCGGTGGTGGCGGCGAACCTTGTCGGCGGCCAGGACGAGCTGGTGTTCGACGGCGCCTCGTGTGTGCTCGACGCGCGCGGGCAGGTGGTGCGCCAGGCGCCGTTCTTCGAGGAAGCGCTGGCGCTGTTCGCGTTCGACGGCGCCGCGCCCGTGCCCGGCGAGGTGGCCCCGGAGCCGCCGCTCGAGGCCGAGCTCTATCAGGCGCTGGTGCTCGGCACGCGCGACTACGTCGGCAAGAACGGCTTTCCCGGTGCGGTGCTCGGCCTGTCGGGCGGCGTCGATTCGGCGCTCACGCTCGCCGTCGCCTGCGACGCGCTCGGCGCCGCGCGCGTGCATGCGATCATGATGCCGTCGCAGTACACCGCGCGCATGAGCCTCGAGGACGCCGCGGAGATGGCGCGGCGCCTGGGCGTGCGCTACGACACCCTCCCCATCGGCCCGGCGTTCGACGCCTTTCGCGCCAGCCTCGCGCCATTGTTCGCAGGCCGGCCCGAGGATCTCGCCGAGGAAAACCTCCAGGCGCGGGTGCGCGGCACGCTGCTCATGGCCTTGTCCAACAAGTTCGGCTCGATCGTGCTCACCACCGGCAACAAGTCGGAGATGGCGGTCGGCTACTCGACCCTGTACGGCGACATGGCCGGCGGCTTCGCGGTGATCAAGGACCTGTCCAAGACGCTGGTATGGCGCCTGGCGCGCTACCGAAACTCTTTGGCCGAGGTGATCCCCGAGAACATCATCACGCGCGCGCCCTCGGCCGAGCTGCGCGCCAACCAGACCGACCAGGACAGCCTGCCGCCCTACGAAGTGCTGGACGGCATCGTCGAGGCCTACATGGAGCAGAACCGCTCGCCGCAGGAGATCGTTGCCCAGGGCTTCGCGCCCGCGGACGTGCGCCGGGTGGTCGGCCTGATCCGCCGCAGCGAGTACAAGCGCCGCCAGGCGCCGCCCGGGGTGCGCCTCACCCTGCGCGGCTTCGGCAAGGACTGGCGCTACCCGATCACCTCGCGCTACCGCGACGAGGACGGCGTGTCGCTATAATTGGGGGCATCCCGGGAGGATCAGGCATGAGCATGAAGAAGATCGAAGCCATCGTGAAGCCGTTCAAGCTGGACGAGGTGCGCGAGGCGCTCTCCGAGGTCGGCGTCACCGGCCTCACCGTCACGGAAGTGAAGGGCTTCGGCCGCCAGAAGGGCCATACCGAGCTCTACCGCGGCGCCGAGTACGTGGTCGACTTCCTGCCGAAGGTGAAGATCGAAGTGGTGGTCCCGGAGAAGCAGCTCGAGCCGGCGATCGAAGCCATCGTCAAGTCGGCGCGCACCGGCAAGATCGGCGACGGCAAGATTTTCGTCACCACGGTCGAGCACGTGCTGCGCATCCGCACCGGCGAGACCAACGAGTCCGCGATCTAGCGCGCCTTCAGCAGCACCAGCAGCGCGCCGGCGCCGCCTTCGGCGGCCGGCGCCTGGCAGAACGCCAGCACCTCGTCGCGCGGCACG
Source organism: Burkholderiales bacterium (assembly GCA_035459025.1). Classification (GTDB taxonomy): domain Bacteria; phylum Pseudomonadota; class Gammaproteobacteria; order Burkholderiales; family SG8-39; genus JAABQT01. The sequence goes on from DATHYT010000085.1 coordinate 123,432, forward strand.
AGCCATGCGCGCAGCTTCGCCTTCAGCACCGGCTCGCGGTGCCTCGATCCCAGGCCCTTGCCGTGCACGATGCGCACGCAGCGCACGCCCCGGGCCGCGGACGCGCGCACGAACTGCGCCACCTGCACCGCCGCTTCCACGCGGTTCATGCCGTGCAGGTCGAGGCTCGCCTGTACCACCCAGTGCCCGCGGCGCAGCCGCCGCAGTGCGAGGCGCGACACGCCCTCGCGCAGGTAGGTCAGCTCGACGCCGGACTCGAGCGCTTCCTCGGCCGAGAGCGGGCCGCGCAGGCTCTCGGCGAGCGCGGCGCGCTCGTCGCGATGCGTCTGCGCGGGAACCGGCGCGGGCGCCGGCCGGGCGAGGTCGACGCGCCGGGCCCGCGCCAGCGGCTTGACGCCCCGCACGGCACGCTCGAAGGCGTCGCGGTCGTCGTCGTGCGCCAACGCCGGCCTCAGGCCGCCTGGTCGAGGAATTTCTCGGCGTCGAGCGCCGCCATGCAGCCGGTGCCGGCGCTGGTCACCGCCTGGCGGTAGACGTGGTCCTGCACGTCGCCCGCGGCGAATACCCCGGGCACGCTGGTCGCCGTGAAGCCGCCGTCGCGCCCGGCCTGGGTGATGATGTAGCCGTTCGCCATCTCGAGCTGGCCGTCGAAGAGCTGCGTATTGGGCGTGTGGCCGATGGCGATGAACACGCCCTTCACCGCAAGCTCCTTCGCCCCACCGTTGCCGACGTGCCGGATGCGGATTCCGGTCACGCCGCTCTTGTCGCCCAGGACCTCGTCGAGCGTGGCGTCGAGCTCGAGCACGATCTTGCCGTCGGCCACGCGCTTCATCAGCTTGTCGACCATGATCTTTTCGGCGCGGAACTTGTCGCGCCGGTGCACCAGCGTCACCTTGCTGCAGATGTTGGCGAGGTACAGCGCCTCCTCCACGGCGGTGTTGCCGCCGCCGATCACCGCAACCTCCTGGCCCTTGTAGAAGAAGCCGTCGCAGGTGGCGCAGGCGGATACCCCCTTGCCCATGTAGCTTTGCTCGGAGGGCAGGCCGAGGTACTTCGCCGACGCGCCCGTGGCGATGATGAGCGCGTCGCAGGTGTAGGTGCCGGCGTCGCCCTGGAGCACGAACGGGCGCACGCCGAGCTGCACCTTCTGGATGTGGTCGAACACCACCTCGGTCTCGAAGCGCTCGGCGTGCTTCTGGAAGCGCGCCATCAGGTCGGGGCCCTGCACCCCCTCGGCGTCGGCGGGCCAGTTGTCCACGTCGGTGGTGGTCATCAGCTGCCCGCCGTGGGCGAGGCCGGTGATCAGCACCGGCTTCAGGTTGGCGCGTGCCGCGTACACCGCGGCGGTGTAGCCGGCGGGGCCGGAACCGAGGATGACGAGGCGGTGATGGCGGGAGGTCATGTAGGCTGCAAACCGGTCGCACCGCATTATAAATAACAAGGCGCGGCCAGTTTGCTACCATATCCCGACGGACCCTGGCCCATGGCGCCCCCGATCTCACCGGCCGTGCTGCACACGGTGCCGCTCTTTGCGAGCGTGCCGGAGGAGCAGCTGCGCGCGCTTGCCACCATGCTCACGCGCCGCAGTACGACGCGCGGCTCGATCATCATGGCCGCGGGCGACCCCACCGACTCGCTCTACATCATCCTTTCGGGCCGACTGAAGGTGATGATGAGCGATGCCGACGGCAAGGAAGTCATCCTCAGCATCCTCGGGCCGGGCGAATTCTTCGGCGAGATGGGCCTGATCGACGACAACCCGCGCTCGGCGAGCGTGGTGGCGATCGAGCCCTGCGAGCTGCTGTCGATCACGCGGCGCGACTTCAGGAAGTGCATGGCCGACAACGCCGAGATCGCGATGGCAGTGATGCGCGGGCTGGTGCGGCGCCTGCGCGAGGCCGACCGCAAGATCGGCAGCCTGGCGCTGCTCGACGTGTACGGGCGCGTCGCGCGGCTGCTGCTCGACATGTCCGAGACGGTCGACGGGCAGAAGATGGTCACCAAGCGCCTGCCCAAGCAGGACATCGCCAAGATGATCGGCGCCTCGCGCGAGATGGTGAGCCGCGTGATGAAGGACCTGCAGACCGGCGGCTTCATCGAGATGCGCGGCTCGACCATCCTGCTGCGCGACAACATCGTCCTGCCGGAGTGACGGTCACGCCCCTGCGGTAGAATCGGCGGACCCCTACGGGTGCGCGATGGCAGCAGCACAGAAAACCACAGCAGCGCCCCTTCCCGCGAAGCTCGGCAACCTGTTGCGCGAGGCCCGGTGGCTGGTGCTGGCGGCCGTTGCGGGCTACCTGCTGCTCATCTTCCTCACCTTCGACCGCGGCGACCCGGGCTGGTCGCACAGCGCCGGCGGCGCGGCGGCGACGCATAACGCCGGCGGCCGCGCCGGCGCCTGGCTGGCCGACCTGCTGCTGTATCTCTTCGGCGTGTCCGCGTACTGGTGGGTGGCGTTGTGCCTGGTGGGCGTCGCCTGGGGCTACCGCGCGCTCGAGCGCTCGGCGCTCGTCGACCGGCGGCCGCTCGCCATCGCGCTCGGTGGCTTCGCGCTGCTGCTGCTCGCGAGCGCGTCGCTGGAAGCCCTGCGCCTGCATTCCATCGCCGCAGAGTTGCCGCTCGCGCCGGGGGGGCTGCTCGGCGAGGCCATCGGCGGCGCCGCCGCGGGCGTGCTCGGCTTCACCGGCGCCACGCTGCTGCTGCTTACCCTCGTCGCCGTGGGCTTCAGCCTGTTTACCGGCGTGTCGTGGCTGGCGGTGGCCGAGCTCACCGGCGCGCTGCTCGAGCGTGCCGCGGAGCTGGCGCGCCATGCCTGGGAGAGCCGCACCGACCGGAGAATCGGCAGCCTGGCGCGCGAGGAACGCGATTTGCAGGTCGAGGCCGAAAGGAAGCGCGAGGAGGAGCATCCGCCGCTGGTCATCGCGCCGCCGCCGCCGGAGATCCGCAAGTCCGAGCGCGTGCACAAGGAGAAGCAGGCGCCGCTGTTCGAGTCGCTGCCCGACACGCCGCTGCCGCCGGTGAAGCTGCTCGACGAGGGCGGCCACGACGGCGAGACGCTCAGCATCGAGTCGCTGGAGTACACCTCGCGGCTGATCGAGAAGAAGCTTTCCGACTTCGGCGTCTCGGCGAAGGTGCTGGCCGCCTATCCCGGCCCCGTGATCACGCGCTACGAGGTCGAGCCCGCTGTCGGCGTGAAGGGCAGCCAGATCGTCAACCTGGTGAAGGACCTGGCGCGGGCCCTCTCGGTGGTGTCGATCCGCGTGGTCGAGACCATCCCCGGCAAGTCGTGCATGGGCCTCGAGATCCCGAACCCGCACCGCCAGACCGTGCGCCTGTCGGAGATCCTCGGCTCCGAGGTGTACGCCGACATGCACTCGCCGCTCGCGCTCGCGCTCGGCAAGGACATCGCCGGCAACCCCGTGGTGACCGACCTGCAGCGGATGCCGCACCTGCTGGTGGCCGGCACCACCGGCTCGGGCAAGTCGGTGGCGCTGAACGCGATGATCCTGTCGCTGCTGTACAAGGCCGAGCCCAAACAGGTGCGCCTGATCCTGGTCGACCCGAAGATGCTCGAGCTCTCGGTGTACCAGGACATCCCGCACCTGCTCGCGCCGGTGGTCACCGACATGAAGCAGGCGGCCAACGCGCTCATGTGGTGCGTCGCGGAGATGGAGCGGCGCTACAAGCTGATGAGCTGGGTGGGCGTGCGCAATCTGTCGGGCTACAACCACAAGGTGGCCGACGCGGAGAAGACCGGCAAGCCGCTGGAAGACCCGGCCACGCTCGACTCGGGCGCGCCGCAGCCGCTCGCGCAGCTGCCCTACATCGTCGTGGTCATCGACGAGCTTGCCGACCTGATGATGGTGGTGGGCAAGAAGGTGGAGGAACTGGTGGCGCGCCTCGCGCAGAAGGCGCGCGCCTCGGGCATCCACCTCATCGTCGCCACGCAGCGGCCCTCGGTGGACGTGATCACCGGGCTCATCAAGGCCAACATCCCGACGCGCATCGCCTTCCAGGTGGCCAGCCGCGTCGACTCGCGCACCATCCTGGATCAGCAGGGCGCGGAGGCGCTGCTCGGCGCCGGCGACATGCTGTACCTCCCCGCGGGCACCGGCCTCGCGCAGCGCGTGCACGGCGCGTTCGTCGGCGATCACGAGGTGCACAAGGTGGTGGATCACCTGAAGTCGCTGGCCTCGCCCGAGTACATCGAAGACGTGCTCGATCCGGGTGCGGGCGATGGCGGCGGCTACGAGGGCGCGAACGGCGAAGGCGGGGAGAAGGACGCGCTCTACGACCAGGCGGTGGAGATCGTGCTGCGCACGCGTCGGCCGTCGATCTCGCTCGTGCAGCGCCACCTGCGCATCGGCTACAACCGCGCGGCGCGCCTGATCGAGGACATGGAGCGTGCGGGCCTCGTGTCGGCAATGCAGTCCAACGGCAACCGCGAGGTGCTGGTGCCGGCGAAGGCGGAGTAGGTGCGCGGCCTGCTGCTGGCGCTGGCGCTGGCACCCGCGGTGGCGCTTGCCTCGGGCACCGAGCGCTTCCGCGCGTTCCTGAGCGGAACCGAGAGCGCGCGCGCGGCGTTCGAGCAGAAGGTGTACGACCGCGAGCGGCGCCTGGTGCAGGAATCCAAGGGCACGTTCTCGTTCCAGCGCCCCGGGCGCTTCCGCTGGGCGACGACGCAGCCCTACGAGCAGCTGATCGTCGGCGACGGCGAGCGCGTCTGGATCTACGACCCGGACCTGAAGCAGGTGACGGTGCGCGCGCTCGGGCGCGCGCTCGGCGCCACGCCCGCGGCGCTGCTCGCGGGCTCGGCCGACGTCGAGCGCGCCTTCGAGCTTGCCGACGCGGGGCGCATCGCGGGCCTGGACTGGCTGGAAGCGCGCCCGCGCGACAAGGACGCGAGTTTCGTGCGCATCCGTCTGGGCATGGGGCCGGCGGGCGTAGAGGCAATGGAGCTGCACGATCACTTCGGCCAGACCACGCTGCTGCGCTTCGACCAGGTGGTGCGCAATCCGCCGCTCGACCCGGGCGCGTTCCGCTTCGTGCCGCCCAAGGGCGCGGATGTCCTCGGCCAGTGAGGGCCTGTTCGGCGCGCCGGCGCCGGCGGCGCCGCTCGCCGAGCGCCTGCGGCCGCGTGCCATCGACGAGGTGCTCGGCCAGCGCCACCTGCTCGGGCCGGGCCGGCCGCTGCGGCTTGCCTTCGAATCCGGCAAGCCGCACTCGATGATCCTGTGGGGACCGCCCGGCACCGGTAAGACCACGCTCGCGCGGCTCATGGCGCAGGCGTTCGACGCCGAGTTCATCGCGCTCTCCGCGGTGTTCTCGGGGGTCAAGGACATCCGTGACGCGGTGGCGCGCGCCGAGGACGTGCTTGCCGTGCGCGGCCGGCCGACGATCCTGTTCGTGGACGAGGTGCACCGCTTCAACAAGGCGCAGCAGGACGCCTTCCTGCCCTACGTGGAGAAGGGCCTGTTCACCTTCATCGGCGCGACCACCGAGAATCCGAGCTTCGAGGTGAACTCGGCGCTCCTGTCGCGGGCCACCGTGTACGTGCTGGAGAGCCTGGCGGCAGAGGATCTCGCGACGCTGCTCGAGCGCACCGGGCTCGAGGCGGAAGAGGGCGCGCGCGCGCGCCTGATCGGCTTCGCCGACGGCGATGCACGGCGCTTGCTCAACGCGGTGGAGATCCTGCAGAACGCGAAACCGCGCGGCACCGTCGACGCCGCGTTCGTCGAGGCGACGCTGGCGAAGAACCTGCGTCGCTTCGACAAGGGCGGCGAGCAGTTCTACGACCAGATCTCGGCCCTGCACAAGGCAGTGCGCGGCTCGGATCCCGATGCGTCGCTGTACTGGCTGGTGCGCATGCTCGACGGCGGCGCCGATCCGCGCTACCTCGCGCGGCGCATCGTGCGCATGGCGGTGGAGGACGTGGGCCTCGCCGATCCTCGCGCGCTGCACCTTGCGCTCGATGCCGCCGAGACCTACGAGCGCCTGGGATCGCCCGAGGGCGAGCTCGCGCTCGCCGAGGCCGTGCTCTACCTTTCCGTCGCCGCAAAATCGAACGCCGTGTACAACGCCTATAATGCGGCGCGCGCGTTCGTGCAGGAAGACGGCACGCGGCCGGTGCCGCTGCACATCCGCAACGCGCCCACCAAGCTGATGAAGAACCTGGGTTACGGCAAGGACTACCGCTACGCGCACGACGAAGCCGACGCCTTCGCCGCGGGCGAGAACTACTTTCCGGAGGGCATGCCGGCGGTCGAGTGGTACAAGCCCACGCAGCGCGGGCTCGAGCAAAGGATCGGGCAGAAGCTCGAAGAACTGCGGCGGCTGAACGCCGCAGCGCGCGCGAAGAGCACATGATCGACATCCAGCTGCTGCGGAACGATATCGACGCCGTCGCCGGGCGCCTCGCGACGCGCGGCTTCGCGCTCGACATAGCCGCCTTCAAGGCGCTGGAAGACGCGCGCAAGGCAATCCAGACCAGGACCGAGCAGTTGCAGGCGCAGCGCAACGCCCTGTCGAAGCAGGTCGGGCAGGCGAAGGCGAAGAAGGACGAAGCGCAGGCCGCGGCCCTGATGTCGCAGGCCACGCAGGTCGGCGAGAAGCTGAAGGCACTGGAAGCGGAGAACGAGAAAACGCAGGCGGCGCTGCGCGAGTTCGTGTCGCTGCTTCCGAACCTGACGCACGAGAGCGTGCCGGTCGGGAGCTCCTCGGAGCAGAACGTGGAGGTGCGCCGCTGGGGCGCGCCGCGCCAGTTCGACTTCAAGCCGAAGGATCACGTCGACGTCGGCACGCCGCTCGGCCTGGATTTCGAAACCGGAGCGCGGCTCGCCGGCGCCCGCTTCGCGGTGATGAAGGGGCAGCTCGCGCGCCTGCACCGCGCGCTCGCCCAGTTCATGCTCGACGTGCATACGACGGAACACGGCTACACCGAGGTGTACACGCCCTACATGGTGAGCGGCGAGTGCGCCGACGGCGTCTCGAGCCTCGCCAAGTTCAAGGGCGATCTCTTCAAGCTCGAAGAGCGCGACCTCTACCTGATCCCGACCGCGGAATACCCGGTGACCAACTTCGTGCGCGAGCAGATCCTGCCGCTTGAGGCGCTGCCGATGAAGTTCGTGTGCCACTCGCCGTGCTTCCGCTCGGAGGCGGGCGCCGCGGGCAAGGACACGCGCGGCATGATCCGCAACCACCAGTTCGACAAGGTGGAGCTGGTGCAGATCGTGCACCCGGAGACATCGTACGCGGGGCACGAAGCGCTCACCGCGCACGCCGAAGTGATCCTGCAACGGCTCGAGCTGCCGTACCGGGTGATCACGCTATGCACCGGCGACACTGGATTTTCGTCCGCCAAGACCTACGACCTGGAGGTCTGGCTGCCGGGTCAGGACGCCTACCGCGAGATCAGCTCGTGCTCCAACTTCGAAGCGTTCCAGGCGCGCCGCATGCAGGCGCGCTTCAGGAATGAAAAGGGCAGGCCCGAGCCCGTGCACACGCTGAACGGCTCCGGGCTCGCCGTGGGCCGCACGCTCGTCGCGATCCTCGAGAACTTCCAGAACGCGCACGGGTCGGTGACTATTCCGCCGGCGCTGCGCCCGTACATGGGCGGGGTCGAGAAGCTCGCGCGCGCCTGATAAAATCGCCTGCGCCGCGGAGAGGTGGCAGAGTGGTCGATTGCGGCAGACTCGAAATCTGTTGTGCGCGTAAGCGTACCGGGGGTTCGAATCCCTCCCTCTCCGCCAGTCAAGTCCCCTAACGTTCTGAAACGTCTGGATTTCGGTCCCCGACGCTACGTCTTACCCATACAGCTACCCATATTCGGGTGGCCTTGGAGAACTGGCGCGCGGTCGGTATCCCGCCTAGGTAGGAATAGGCCCCGGGGGGTGCCATCCTTTTCTGCCTTCGACCGCCCCC
>DATHYT010000086.1:0-19404 GCA_035459025.1 Burkholderiales bacterium
GCGGCGGCGCTCGACCGGTACGTGTTCCTGCGCGAGGCGTACCTGCAGCAGCGCCGCAGCCAGATCTATGATGGCCGGCCGCCGCGCGAGCGGCCGCCGGTGGACTGAGGAGAAGCGCAATGACACGAAGGCTTGCAGGGGCGGCGCTGGCGCTGGCGGCGGGGTTCGCACTCGCCAATCCGCTGGCGCCCGACGCCCTGGTGAAGGACGTGATGCTGGACATCCAGCGCATCATCGTCGCGGACAAGGACCTGAAGGAAGGCGATCGCGCCAAGACCACCCGCCTGATCGAGGACAAGGCGCTGCCGCACTTCAACCACGTGGGCATGACGGCGCTTGCGGTGGGCGCGTCCTGGCGCAAGGCCACGCCCGAGCAGAAGCAGCGCCTGGCCGAGGAGTTCCGCACGCTGCTGGTGCGCACCTACGCCAGCTCGCTCAGCGCCTTCGGCGACCAGAAGTTCGAGTTCCGGCCGCTGCGCATGAAGCCGGAGGACACCGACGTCACGGTGGAGGTGCGCGTGCTGCAGCCCGGCTCGCAGCCCGTGGTGGTCGAGTACGACATGGAGAAGAACGCCCGCGGCTGGCAGGTCTATGACGTGCGCGTGGGCGGCATCAGCCTGGTGGTCAATTACCGCACCGAGTTCGGCAACATCGTGCGCGACAAGGGCATCGACGGCCTGATCGGCACGCTGGCGACGAAGAACAAGTCGCTCGCCGCCGCCGACACGAAGAAATGATCCGCGTCGACGGCGCGCGCCTCTACGTCAGCGGCCCGGCGACGCTGGCGACGGCGGCGCAGCTGCTCGAGGCGGCGCGCGCGCCGCTCGCGGCGGGCGTGCGCAGCATCGACCTGGGTGAGGTCACCGAGCTCGACTCGTCGCTGCTCGCGGTGCTGTTCGAGTGGATGCGCGAGGCCAGGGCCGGCGGGCAGGCGCTGGTGCTCGAGCGGCTGCCGGCGGACCTGAAGAGCCTGGCGCAGCTCTACGGCGTGGCCGAGCTGCTGCCGCAAGACGCCGCAAGCTGACCCCCGCCATCGAAGTCCGCGGCGTCGAGAAGCGCTACGGCGCGCTGCAGGCGCTCGCCGGCGTCACGCTCGAGGTGCGCCAGGGCGAATTCTTCGGCCTGCTCGGCCCGAACGGCGCCGGCAAGACGACGCTGATCAACATCATCGCGGGGCTGGCGCGCGCCAGCGCCGGGTCGGTGGCGGTGCTCGGCGCCGACGTGGTGGCGGACTACCGGCGCGCGCGCGCCATGCTCGGCGTGGTGCCGCAGGAGCTGGTGTTCGACCCGTTCTTCACCGTGCGCGAGACGCTGCGCTTCCAGTCGGGCTACTTCGGCATCCGCGCCAACGACGCCTGGATCGACGAGGTGATGCACCACCTCGACCTCGACGCCAAGGCCGAAGCCAACATGCGCTCGCTCTCCGGGGGCATGAAGCGGCGCGTGCTGGTGGCGCAGGCGCTGGTGCACAAGCCGCCGGTGATCGTGCTCGATGAGCCCACGGCGGGCGTGGACGTCGAGCTGCGCCAGGGCCTGTGGCAGTTCGTGCGGCGGCTGAATCGCGACGGCCACACCATCGTGCTCACCACGCACTACCTGGAAGAGGCCGAGGAGCACTGCCAGCGCATCGCGATGCTGAAGGCCGGCCGCATCGTGGCGCTCGACACGACGCAGAACCTGCTCGCGAGCTTTGCCGGGCCGCACCCGGCGGACCTCGAGGACGTGTTCCTGCACCTGATGCAGAAGCACTAGCGCATGACGGGCTTCGTCACGCTGCTGTACAAAGAGCTGCTGCGCTTCTGGAAAGTCGCCTACCAGACCGTGGGCGGGCCGGTGCTCTCCGCGCTGCTGTACGTCGTCATCTTCTCGCAGGCGCTCGGCGGCCACGTGCGCGTGTTCGAGGGCGTGCCCTACACGGCGTTCCTGGTGCCGGGCCTCGTGATGATGAGCGTGCTGCAGAACTCGTTCGCCAACAGCTCCTCGAGCCTGATCCAGTCCAAGGTCACGGGCAACCTGGTGTTTGTGCTGCTCGCGCCGCTGTCGCACGTGGAGTTCTTCGCTGCCTACGTGCTCGCCTCGGTGGCGCGCGGCCTCCTCGTCGGGCTCGGCGTGCTCGCGGTGACCGCGTGGTTCGTCGAGCTCGAGGTGGTGGCGCCGCTGTGGGCGCTCGCTTTTGCGCTGCTCGGCAGCATGCTGCTCGGCGTGCTGGGGCTCCTCGCGGGCCTGTGGGCGGAGAAGTTCGACCAGATCGCGGCGTTCCAGAACTTCCTCATCCTGCCGCTCACCATGCTCTCGGGTGTGTTCTACTCGATCCACTCGCTGCCGCCGGCCTGGCAGTCGGTCTCGCACCTGAACCCCTTCTTCTACATGATCGACGGCTTTCGCTACGGCTTCTTCGGCGTGTCCGACTTCGCCCCGGCGGCCAGCCTCGCGGTGGTCGCGGTAAGCTTGGCGCTTCTGTCGGCGCTGACCCTCTTGCTGCTGGACAAAGGCTACAAGATCAGGACCTGACCATGGTGACAACCGAAAGCATCGAAAGCAGCATTCGCGCGGGCCTCGCGTGCGAGCGCGTCGAGGTGCTCGGCGACGGCCAGCACTTCCAGGCGCTGGTGGTGTCGGCGGCCTTTGCCGGCAAGAGCCGCGTCCAGCGCCACCAGCTGGTGTACGCGGCGATGGGCGAGCGCATGCGCGAGGAAGTGCACGCGCTGTCCATGAAGACGCTCACGCCCGAAGAAGCGGCCGCCGGTGGATAAGCTGCTCGTCACCGGCGGGCGCCCGCTCGCCGGTGAAGCGCGCGTCTCCGGCGCGAAGAACGCGGCGCTGCCGATCCTGTGCGCGGCGCTGCTCACCGAAAAGCCGCTCGCGCTGGAGAACGTGCCGCGCCTGATGGACGTGCGCACGATGGCGAGGCTCCTGGCGCAGATGGGCGTCGAGGTCGGCGCGCAGAGCGACGGCCGGCTCGAGCTGCGGGCGAAGGGCATCCGCGAGCCGGTGGCCGGCTACGAGATGGTGAAGACCATGCGCGCGTCGGTGCTCGTCCTCGGGCCGTTGCTCGCGCGCTGCGGGCGCGCCCGGGTGTCGCTGCCGGGCGGCTGCGCCATCGGCGCGCGCCCGGTGGACCAGCACGTGAAGGGCCTGCAGGCGATGGGCGCCGAGATCACGGTCGAGCACGGCTACATGAACGCCGAGGCGAAGCGCCTGCGCGGCGCGCGCGTCACCATGGACATGGTGACCGTCACGGGCACCGAGAACCTGATGATGGCCGCGACGCTCGCCGAGGGCAGCACCGTGCTCGAGAACGCGGCGCGCGAGCCCGAGGTGGTGGACCTCGCGGACTGCCTGAAGGCGATGGGGGCGAAGATCGAGGGCGCGGGCACCGATGTCCTGCGCATCGAGGGCGTGAGCTCGCTTTCGGGGGCGCGGCACCGCGTGATGCCGGACCGCATCGAAACCGGAACCTATCTTGCCGCGGTGGCGGCCGCGGGCGGCAAGGTCAGGCTGACCGGCGCCGCGCCGGACACGGTCGGTGCGACGGTGGAGAAACTGGTCGAGGCGGGCGCGCGCATTGCACTCGGCGCCGACAGCATCGAGATCGAGATGGCGGGGCGCGCCAGGGCGGTGAGCCTGGCGACCGCGCCGTACCCGGGATTCGCCACCGACATGCAGGCGCAGTTCATGGCGCTCGATTGCATCGCCGCGGGCACCGGCACGATCACCGAAACCATCTTCGAGAACCGCTTCATGCACGCGCTCGAGCTGCAGCGGCTGGGCGCCGACATCGCGATCCAGGGCAATACCGCCGTGGTGCGGGGCGTGCAGCGCCTGCAGGGGGCGAGCGTGATGGCGACCGACCTGCGCGCCTCCGCGAGCCTCGTAATCGCGGGGCTGGTGGCGCAGGGGGAGACCCTCATCGACCGCATCTACCATCTCGATCGCGGCTACGAGGGCCTCGAGCAGAAGCTCTCGGCGCTCGGCGCCAGGATCTCGCGGGTAAGGTAAAATCCCGTTCCGAATCAAGCGGGAGGGGCCCTTCGGGGCCTTTTTTCATTTGCCTCATGACCGGCATCGGCATCGCGCTGTCCAAGGGACGGATCCTCGAGGAAACGGGGCCGCTGCTCGCGCGCGCCGGCGTCGCGCCTAAGGAAGACGCGGAGCGCTCCCGCAAGCTCATCATCCCCACCGCGCGCCGTGATGTGAGCCTCATCATCGTGCGCGCCGCCGACACGCCGACCTATGTCGCGCATGGCGCCGCCGACCTCGGCGTCGCCGGCAGGGACGTGCTCGAGGAGCACGGCGGCGAAGGCCTGTACCAGCCGCTCGACCTGGGTATCGCGCGCTGCCGCATGATGGTGGCGGTGAGAAAGGGCTTCGACTACGCCGGCGCGGTGCAGCAGGGCGCGCGCCTGCGCGTGGCGACGAAGTACCCGCGGATCACGCGCGACTTCTTCGCCGACAAGGGCGTGCACGTGGACCTGATCCGGCTCTACGGCTCGATGGAGCTGGCGCCGATCATGGGGCTCGCCGACGCCATCGTCGACCTGGTATCCACCGGGCGGACGCTGAAGGCCAACAAGCTCGCGGCCGTCGAGGAGATCCTGCCGGTGTCGGCGCGCCTCATCGTCAACCAGGCGGCGCTGAAGACGCGGCGCGGCGAGCTGCAGCCGCTGATCGACGCTTTCGCGAAGGCCGCGCGGCCATGAAGCTGCGGCGGCTGAAGACGACGGACGCCGGATTCGAGCGCAAGCTCGCGGCGCTCACGCGCTACGACGCGGCGCAGGATCCCGCGGTGCAGAAGACCGTGCGCAGGATCCTCGCCGAGGTGCGCAGGCGCGGCGACGCGGCGCTGCGCGCCTACTCGAAGAAGCTCGACGGCTTCCTGCCGAAGCAATTCGCCATCACGCCGGACCTCGCCGACGCCATCCCGCCCGAGCAGGCGCGCGCGCTGCGCGCGGCGCACGAGCGCATCCGCGCGTTCCACGAAAAGCAGCTGCAGCAGTCCTGGGAGTACACCGACGCCGAGGGCAATCGCCTCGGGCAGCGCATCAGCCCGCTCGCGCGCGTCGGGCTGTACGTGCCCGGCGGCAAGGCCGCGTACCCGTCCTCGGTGCTGATGAACGCGGTGCCGGCGAAGGTCGCGGGCGTGGGCGAGCTGGTGATGGCGTGCCCGAACCCGAACCCGCTGGTGCTGGCGGCGGCGGCGCTCGCGGGCGTGGACCGCGTCGTGCGCATGGGCGGTGCGCAGGCGATCGCCGCGCTCGCCTACGGCACGAAGTCCATTGCGCGCGTGGACAAGATCGTCGGCCCGGGCAACGCCTACGTGGCCGAAGCGAAGCGCCAGGTGTTCGGCGACGTGGGCATCGAGATGGTGGCGGGGCCGTCGGAGATCCTGGTCATCGCGGACGGCTCGGCCCCCGCGGACTGGGTGGCGATGGACCTGTTCTCGCAGGCCGAGCACGACGAATCGGCGCAGGCGATCCTGCTGTCGCCGGACGCCGGGGTTCTCGACGCCGTCGAAGCCGCCGTCGGCAGGCTGCTGCCGGGGATGGCGCGCAGGCAGGTGATCGCGGCCTCGCTCAAGGCGCGCGGGGCGTTCATCCTCACGCGCGATATCGAAGAGGCCTGCGCCGTCGCAAACCGCATCGCGCCCGAGCACCTGGAATTGCTGGTGGAGGACGCCGACCGCTGGCTGCCCCAGCTGACGCGCGCGGGCGCCGTGTTCCTCGGCAGCTACAGCTCCGAGGCGATCGGCGACTACTGCGCCGGGCCGAACCACGTGCTGCCGACCGCCGGCACGGCGCGCTTTTCCTCGCCGCTCGGGGTGTACGACTTCCAGAAGCGCACGAGCGTGATCGGCGTATCGCAGGCCGGCGCGAGGACGCTCGGACGGCTTGCGGCCACACTCGCCGAAGGCGAAGGCCTGCAGGCGCACGCGCGCTCGGCCGAGCTGCGCTTCAAATGACGCCCGACCAGCTCATCCGGCCCGAGATTCTCGCGCTCAAGGCTTACCACGTCGCCGACAGCGACGGCATGGTGAAGCTCGACGCGATGGAGAACCCGTATCCGCTGCCCGCGCCGATGCGGCGCGAGCTCGCCGAGCATCTCGCGCAGGTCGATCTCAACCGCTACCCGGATCCGACCGGCAGGAAGCTGCGCGCGCTGCTGGCGAGGAAGATGCAGGTGCCGGCGGGCATGGAGATCCTGCTCGGCAACGGCTCGGACGACCTGATCCAGATCGTCACCTTCGCCTGCGCGCGCCCCGGCGCGGCGATGCTCTTTCCGGCGCCGACCTTCGTCATGTACGGCATGAACGCCACGCTCTCGGGCATGCGCGCGCTGCGCCACGAGCTGCGCCCGGACTACACGCTCGATCGCGACGCGTTCGTCGCGCAGGTGAAGGCCGAGCAGCCGGCGCTCGTCTTCATCGCCTATCCGAACAATCCGACCGGGGTGCTCTACCCCGAGGAAGACGTGGTGGCGGTGCTGCGCGCCGCCGAGGGGCTGGTGGTGCTCGACGAGGCCTACCACGTCTTCGCGCAAAAGAGCTTCATGCCGCGGCTGGCCGAGTTTGCGAACCTCGTGGTGATGCGCACGGTGTCGAAGCTGGGGCTTGCCGGCCTCCGCCTCGGCTACCTCGTCGGCCGGCCGGCGTGGATCCAGGAATTCAACAAGGTGCGCCAGGCCTACAACGTCAACGTCCTCACGCAGGCCGCGGCGGAGTTCGTGCTCGAGCGCCTCGAGGTGCTGGAGGCGCAGGCCGCGGCGATCCGCGCCGAGCGCGCGGTGCTCGGCAAGGCGCTGGCGGCGCTGCCGGGCGTGACGGTATTTCCCTCGGAGGCGAACTTCTTTCTCGTCCGGGTGCCGGATGCCGACCGCAGCTACGAAGCGCTGCGCCGCCAGGGCGTGCTGGTGAGGAATTTCAACGCCTCCGGGCTGAGGAATTGCCTGCGCATCACCGTCGGCACGCCCGACGAAAATCGTATACTGCTCACCGCCATGCGAGAAGCGCTGTGAACCGCACCGCCGAGGTAACGCGCAGCACCAAGGAAACGCAGATCCGGGTGAGGCTCGACCTGGACGGCAAGGGCGCGGCGCGGCTCGCCACCGGCCTGCCGTTCCTCGAGCACATGCTCGAGCAGGTCGCGCGCCACGGCATGCTCGACCTCGACGTCGAGGCGAAAGGCGACCTGCACATCGACGCCCACCACACGGTGGAGGACATCGGCATCACCCTTGGGCAGGCGTTCCACAAGGCGATCGGCGACAAGGCGGGCATCCGCCGCTACGGCCACGCCTACGTGCCGCTGGACGAGGCGCTGTCGCGCGCGGTGATCGACTTCTCCGGGCGGCCCGGCCTGGAATACCACGTCAAGTTCACGCGCGCGCTGATCGGCGAGTTCGACGTCGACCTGGTGCACGAGTTCTTCCAGGGCTTCGCCAACCACGCCCAGGTGACGCTGCACATCGACAACCTGCGCGGCGACAACGCGCACCACCAGTGCGAGACCATGTTCAAGGCGTTCGCGCGCGCGCTGCGCATGGCGGCGGAGGCCGACGCGCGCGCCGCGGGCGTCGTGCCTTCCACGAAAGGCTCGCTCTAGTTGAGCATTGTCGTAGTCGACTACGGCATGGGCAACATCCGCTCGGTGTCGAAGGCCCTCGAGCGCGTGGCGCCGCGTGCGCGCGTCGCCGTCACGGCCGACGCCGCCGCGATCCGGGCGGCCGAACGCGTGGTGGTGCCGGGACAGGGGGCGCTGCCCGACTGCATGCGCCAGCTCGCGGCGAGCGGCGCGCGCGACGCGGTGATCGAAGCGGCTCGGGCGAAGCCCTTCCTCGGCATCTGTATCGGCATGCAGATGCTGTTCGAGCACGGCGAGGAGGGCGACACCCCCGGCCTGGGCCTGCTCGCGGGCACCGTGCCGCGCTTTCCCGCCGCGCGCATGGCGGGCCTCAAGGTGCCGCACATGGGCTGGAACGAGGTGCGCCAGGCGCGCGCGCACGCGCTCTGGGCGGGCATCCCGGACGCCGAGCGCTTCTATTTCGTGCACAGCTACTTCCCCGAGCCCGCCGACGGCGCGCTGACGGCGGCGGCCTGCGCGTACGGCGTCGCCTTTACCTGCGCCATCGCACGCGATAACATCTTCGCCGTGCAGTTCCACCCGGAAAAAAGCCAGGCCGCCGGGCTCCGTTTGCTCTCCAACTTCGTCCAATGGCGGCCCTAGCCCTCTAGGTTTCCGGTAGCACCGAGTGCTGATCATCCCGGCAATTGACCTGAAGGACGGCCGCTGCGTGCGCCTGAAGCAGGGCGACATGGCGAGCGCGACCGTGTTCAGCGAGGACCCGGTCGCGATGGCGAAGCACTGGGCGGCGCAGGGCGCGCGGCGCCTGCACATCGTCGACCTGAACGGCGCGGTCGCGGGACGGCCGAAGAACGAGAAGGTGATCCGCGCCATGATCAGCGCGGTGGGCGACGCGATGCCGATCCAGCTCGGCGGCGGCATCCGCGACCTCGATACCATCGAGAGCTACATCGACGCCGGGGTCGCCTTCGTGGTCATCGGCACCGCGGCGGTGAAGAACCCGGGGTTCCTCTCCGACGCGAGCTACGCCTTCCCGGGGCGGATCATCGCCGGGCTGGACGCGAGGGACGGCAAGGTCGCGGTCGAAGGCTGGTCGAAGATGACCGGCCATGACGTCGTCGACCTGGCGAAGAAGTACCAGGACTACGGCATCGAGGCGCTCGTGTACACCGACATCGGCCGCGACGGCATGATGAGCGGCATCAACGTCGAGGCGACGCTGAAGCTCGCCCAGGCGATCAAGATCCCGCTCATCGCCTCGGGCGGGCTGAACACCCTGAAGGACGTGCAGGAGGTGTGCGAGAAGCTGGTGCCCGAAGGCGTGATCGGCGCGATCACCGGGCGTGCGCTTTACGAGGGCAAGATCGAATTCAAGAAGGCGCAGGCCGCAGCCGACAAGGCGGTCGGCAAGTAGGCCGCGCCATGAGCCTCGCCAAGCGCGTGATCCCCTGCCTCGACGTGACCGCCGGGCGGGTCGTGAAGGGCGTCAACTTCGTCGAGCTGCGCGATGCCGGCGACCCGGTCGAGATCGCCGCGCGCTACGACGCCGAGGGCGCCGACGAGCTCGCCTTCCTCGATATCACCGCGAGCTCGGACGAACGCGACATCCTGCTGCACGTCATCGAGGCGGTCGCGGCGCAGGTGTTCATCCCGCTCACCGTGGGCGGCGGCGTCAGGAAGGTCGAGGACGTGCGCCGCCTGCTCAATGCCGGCGCCGACAAGGTCTCCATCAATACCGCCGCCGTGCAGAACCCGGCGCTGGTCGAGCAGGCCTCGGGCAAGGTCGGCAACCAGTGCATCGTCGTCGCCATCGATGCGAAGCAAAAGGCGGGCGGCGGTTGGGAGGTCTACACGCACGGCGGGCGCAAGCCCACTGGCCTCGACGCGGTGGACTGGGCGCGGCGCATGCAGGCCGCGGGCGCGGGCGAGATCCTCCTGACCAGCATGGACCGCGACGGCACGCGCGAGGGCTTCGACCTTGCGCTCACGCGCGCGGTGTGCGAGGCGGTGGGCGTGCCGGTGATCGCCTCGGGCGGCGTCGGCACGCTCGAGCATCTCGCCGCGGGTGTGCTCGAAGGCCGCGCCGACGCGGTACTGGCGGCGAGCGTGTTTCATTTCGGCGACTTCACCGTGCGCCGGGCGAAGGAGCACATGCGCTCGCGCGGCATCGAGGTCAGGCTATGAGCTGGCTCGACGAGGTGCCGTGGGGCAAGGACGGCCTGATCACCGCGGTCGCGCAGGATGCGGCCTCGGGCCGTATCCTGATGGTCGCCTGGATGAACCGCGAGGCCCTGCGGCAGACCGCGGAGCGCAAGGAGGCGGTCTACTGGTCGCGCTCGCGCAACAGGCTCTGGCACAAGGGCGAGGCGTCCGGCCACGTGCAGAAGGTGCTGGAAGTGCGCCTGGATTGCGATGCCGACGCGGTGCTGCTCAAGGTGGAGCAGGTGGCGGGCATCGCCTGCCACACCGGGCGCGAGAGCTGCTTTTTCCGCAAACTTGAAGACGGGAGGTGGGTGAGCGCGGATCCGGTCTTGAAGGACCCAAAGCTCATCTACGGGGACCAATGAAGAAGGGGCTGGCCGAAACGCTGGAGCGCATCGCCGCCGTCATCGAAAAGCGGCGCGGGGGCGATCCCAAAACGTCGTACGTCGCGCGGCTGCTCGGGCCCGACGAGGATGCCGTGCTGAAGAAGATCGGCGAGGAAGCCACCGAGACGGTGCTTGCCGCGAAGAGCGGCGACCGCCTGCACCTGGTACGCGAGACCGCCGACCTGTGGTTCCACTGCATGATCCTGCTCGCACGCGAGGGCCTCGGGCCCGGCGACGTGCTCGCCGAGCTGCACCGGCGCGAGGGCATCTCGGGCATCGACGAAAAAGCGGCCAGGAAGAAGCGATGAGCGACGCCAACTGCCTGTTCTGCAAGATCGTGCGCGGCGAGATCCCGTCGAAGAAGGTCTACGAAGACGAGGACGTATTCGCGTTCCACGATATCCGGCCGGCGGCGCCGGTGCACTTTCTCATCATCCCCAAGGCGCACGTGCCGACCCTGTATGAGGCGGATATGGCGCACCACCGCGCCCTGGGCAAGATGCTGGCCCTCGCCGGCGAGCTGGCGAAGAAGGAGGGCGCCGTGGACGGCTTTCGCACCATCGTCAACACGGGCCGTGTGGGGCATCAGGAGGTGTATCATGTGCACATGCACGTGATCGGCGGGCCGAACTCGCTCGGCCCCATGATCCTGAAGCAGAAATAGGAGGGTTTATGGGCTCGTTCAGCATCTGGCACTGGCTGATCGTCCTCGTCATCGTGATGCTGGTGTTCGGCACGAAGAAGCTGCGCAACATGGGCGCGGATCTCGGCGGCGCGGTGCGCGGGTTCAAGGACGGCATGCGTGAGGGCAGCGACAAATCGGCCGAGGAGGGCTCGACTCCCCAGGTCACCGGCAAGACTGTCGAGGGTGAAGTGAAGAGCAAGACCGAGTCGAAGGCCTGAGCGCCTTCGCAGCGGCAACGACGCGGGCGCCCTAGGGCGCCCTTTGTGTCTCAAGGCCCCGCATGTTCGACCTGGGATTTACCGAGCTGATGGTGATCGCGCTGGTGGCGCTGGTGGTCATCGGGCCGGAGCGCCTGCCGCGCGTGGCGCGCACCATGGGCCACCTCGCCGGCCGCCTGCAGCGCTACGTCGCTGACGTCAAGGCGGACATCAACCGGGAGGTCGAGCTCGACGAGCTGAAGAAGATGCGCGACTCGGTGCAGAGCGCGGCGAGCGACATCGAGTCCTCGGTGCGCGCGGAGATGGACAAGACGGAGTCCGAGCTGAACGCGGCGGCCGCGGGGAAAGCCGAGGCCGCGGGGAAGATTGACGCCGAAGTTTCGCCGCCGCCAGAGGCGGCGGCGATCGAAGAAAAGCAAAAGGCGTGAGCAGCACGCAGGAAACCTTCGTCTCTCACCTGATCGAGCTGCGCCAGCGCGTGGTGCATGCCTTGATCGCCTTCCTCGTCGTCTTCGTCGCCATCTTTCTGTACCCGGGCGCCGCACCGATCTACGATTTTCTCGCCTCGCCGCTGATGAAGGCGCTGCCCGAGGGCGCGAAGATGATCGCCACCGGCGTGGTGACGCCGTTCCTGGTGCCGATGAAGGTGACGGCGCTGGTCGCGTTCATGATCGCGCTGCCCTATCTGCTGTACCAGGCCTGGGCGTTCGTCGCGCCGGGGCTGTACGAGCACGAAAAGCGCCTGGTGCTGCCGGTGGTGATCGCGAGCACCATCCTGTTCCTGCTCGGCGTGGCGTTCTGCTACTACTTCGTGTTCGGCAAGGTGTTCGCGTTCATCAACGATTTCGCGCCCAAGTCGATCACGCCGGCGCCGGACATCGAGGCCTACTTCAGCTTCGTCATCACCATGTTCCTCGCCTTCGGCATCACTTTCGAGATCCCGATCGTGGTGATGGTGCTGGTGCGCTTCGGCGTGGTCAGCCTGGAGCGGCTGCGCGACGCGCGCCCCTACGTCATCGTCGGCGCGTTCGTGGTGGCGGCGATCATCACGCCGCCCGACGTGCTGTCGCAGTTCATGCTGGCGGTGCCGATGTGCCTGCTGTACGAGGCGGGGCTGTTCCTGTCGCGCTTCGTGGGCAAGCGCACTGAAGAGGCCAAGGCGGCGGGCGAGACCTAGCGGGCCGTCAGCTACTGCTCGCGCAGCTGCGGCTTCGGGCGCTTGCCGACCGTCACCACGAGCTCGAGCGTCTTCGCCTCGCGCTGCACGCGCATCTTCGCGCTCGAGCCGGGCGCGAGCGCCGCCACCAGGTTGAGCATGGCCTGCGGATCGGACACCGGGGTGCCGTTGATCGCGGTGAGCAGGTCGCCCGGCTTGATGCCGGCGCGGTCGGCGGGTCCGCCGCGCAGCACGCCGGCGACGATGGTGCCGCGCGCATCGCCGAGACGGAACGATTCGGCCACTTCCGGCGTGATCTCCTGCACTTCCACGCCGATCCAGCCGCGCGTCACGGTGCCGCTCTTCACGATCTGGTCGAGCACCATCTTCGCCGTGGATACGGGGATGGCGAAGCCGATGCCGAGCGAGCCGCCGGTGCGCGAATAGATCGCGGTGTTGATGCCCACGAGGTCGCCGCGCGTGTCGACCAGCGCGCCGCCTGAGTTGCCCGGATTGATCGCGGCATCGGTCTGGATGAAGTTCTCGAAGGTGTTGATCTGCAGGCCGCTGCGCCCGAGCGCCGAGACGATGCCCGAGGTCACGGTCTGGCCGACGCCGAACGGGTTGCCGATCGCCAGCACCACGTCGCCGACGCGCAGCCTCTCGGACTGGCCGAAGCTGATGGCGGGGAGCTGCTCGCCCTGCACGCGCAGCACGGCGAGGTCGGTCTCCGGGTCGCTGCCGACCACCTTGGCGAGCAGCTTTCTGCCGTCGTTGAGCGCCACCTCGATCTCGTCGGCAGCCTCGACGACGTGGTTGTTGGTGAGGACGTAGCCGGCCGGGCTGACGATCACGCCCGAGCCCAGGCTCTCGGCGCGCTGCACGTCGTCGCCGAACTCGCCGAAGAAGCGCCGGAACAGCGGGTCGTTCAGCAGCGGATTGCGCCGCGCGCGCACTTGCTTGCTGGTAAAGACGTTGACCACCGAGGGCATCGCACGCCCAACGGCATCGTGGAACGACTCTGCGGGCATCACGGCGGGCGGCGCCACCGACCCCGGGGTCGTGAGCGGCCCCGGGACGGCGGGCGGCCCCGGGAGCGCGGGCGGCGCCGCGGCGGGCCTGTCCGGGAGCCACTCGGGCTTCAGCGTCGTGACGACGAACAGCACCGCCAGGCACACGGTCGCCGTTTGCGCAAAGATCGACCAGAGGCGGTGCAGCATAAGGATCGGCTAATCTAGCACAAAGCCCTGCAAATTGAACCGCTTAGCACGCATATCGTGGACATCGTGACGCTCGCTCTATAGAATGGCGCCTCGTTTGCACTCTCCCACCCTTTCCAGCCTCGAATCAACTCCATGAGCGATAACCCGAAAGTCGACAAGACGCGTCGCAATCTCGTAGTCGCGACCTCGGTGGTCGGCGGCGCTGCCTCGGTCGGCGCGGCGATTCCTTTCGTCACCAGCATGTGGCCTTCGGAGCGCGCGAAGGCCGCGGGCGCGCCGGTGCAGGTGGACATCTCGGGATTGGCGCCCGGCGAGCTGCGGGTGATCGAATGGCGCGGCAAGCCCGTGTGGGTGATTCGCCGCACGCAGGACATGCTGGATGCGCTCAAGGTGGGCTTGGGGCAGCTCACCGACCCGAAGTCGCAGTCGTCCATGCAGCCCGAATACGCCGCGAACGAGTACCGCTCGCGCAAGCCCGAAGTCATGGTCATGGAGGGCGTGTGCACGCACCTGGGCTGCTCGCCCCAGATGAAGCGCGCGGACGCGAAGGCCGAAATGGGCGGCGACTGGCCGGGCGGCTTCTATTGCCCCTGCCACGGCTCCAAGTTCGACTACGCCGGCCGCGTCTACCGCGGGGCGCCGGCGCCGACCAACCTGCCGGTCCCGCCATACGCGTTCCTGTCCGACAGCACGCTCGTCATCGGCGAAGACAAGAAAGGGGCCTAGGCGATGGCTTCCCGGCTGATGGCGTTGTGGGACTGGTTCGACTCGAGGATGCCCTCGGTCGCCGAGGAGTACCGCAAGCACCTTGCGGAGTACTACGCGCCGAAGAACTTCAACTTCTGGTACTACTTCGGCTCGCTGGCGATGCTGGTGCTGGTGATCCAGATCGTGTCGGGCATCTTCCTTACCATGCACTACAAGCCCGACGCCACGCTCGCCTTCGGCTCGGTCGAGTACATCATGCGCGACGTCACCGGCGGCTGGATCATCCGCTACATCCATTCGACCGGCGCGTCCGCGTTCTTTGTCTGCGTCTACCTGCACATGTTCCGCGCGCTGATCTACGGCTCGTACAAGGAGCCGCGCGAGCTGATCTGGATCTTCGGCGTGCTGATCTACCTGACGCTGATGGGCGAGGCATTCTTCGGCTACCTGCTGCCCTGGGGCCAGATGTCCTACTGGGGCGCGCAGGTGATCGTGAACCTGTTCGGCACCATTCCGTTCATCGGCCCCGACCTGGCGCTGTGGATCCGCGGCGATTACGTGGTCTCGGACGCGACGCTCAACCGCTTCTTCGCGCTGCACGTGATCGCGCTGCCGCTGGTGCTGCTGGGCCTGCTGGCGGCGCACATCCTGGCGCTGCACGACGTCGGCTCGAACAACCCAGACGGCGTCGAGATCAAGAAGAACAAGGACGCGAACGGCAAGCCGCTCGACGGCGTGCCGTTCCATCCGTACTACACGGT
The DNA here is from genome assembly GCA_035459025.1 of Burkholderiales bacterium. Taxonomy (GTDB): domain Bacteria; phylum Pseudomonadota; class Gammaproteobacteria; order Burkholderiales; family SG8-39; genus JAABQT01. The sequence continues at coordinate 14,917 of DATHYT010000086.1, forward strand.
GAAGGACACGCTGGGCGCGGTGGTGTTCCTTGCCATCTTCTGCATCGTGCTGTTCTTCATGCCGGAGCTGGGCGGGTACTTCATCGAGTACAACAACTTCATCCCGGCCGACCCGCTGAAGACCCCGGAGCACATCGCGCCGGTGTGGTACTTCACGCCCTACTACTCGATCCTCAGGGCGGTGCCGCCGCTGTTCGACTCGCAGTTCCCGGGCGTGCTGGCGATGGGCGTGTCGGTGATGATCCTGTTCTTCCTGCCCTGGCTCGACCGCTCCCCGGTCAAGTCGATCCGCTATCGCGGCGCGTACTGGAAGAGCGCCGTGGCGGTCTTCGTCATCGTGTTCCTGGTGCTGGGCTACCTGGGCGTGAAGCCCACCACGGTGTGGGGGCAGTTCGGCTTCGACGCCTTCTTCCTCGACACCAAGGACCGCGCCACCTGGGCGGCGCGCGTGTGCACCGTGCTGTACTTCGCCTTCTTCATCCTGATGCCGTGGTACACGGCGCGCGACAAGGTGAAGCCGGTTCCCGACCGGGTGACGATGTGAGGGCCCGTACCGTGAAGCGATTCCTCGCCGCCCTGCTCTGGGCGCCGGCCACGCTGCTCGCCGCCGAGGGCGGCTACCCGCTCGATCGCGCGCCGATCGAGCCGCGCGACCTGGTCAGCCTGCAGGCCGGCGCGCGCACCTTCGTCAATTACTGCCTGAACTGCCACGGCGCGCAATACATGCGCTACAACCGCCTCACCGAGATCGGCCTCAGCGAGCCGCAGATCCAGGACAACCTGATGTTCGGCGCCGGCAAGGTGGGCGACACCATGAAGGTGGCGATGAGCGCGAAGAACGGCAAGGACTGGTTCGGCGTGCCGCCGCCGGACCTGTCGGTGATTGCGCGCTCGCGCGGCGCCGACTGGCTGTATACGTACCTGCGCGCCTTCTACCGCGACGACACCACGCCGAGCGGATGGAACAACGCGCTGTTCCCGAACGTGGCGATGCCGCATGTGCTGTGGACGCTGCAGGGCGAGCGCGCCTACGAGGTCGTCGAGCGCACCGACAAGGCCGGGCACGTGAGCCTGGAGCGCAAGTGGAAGCAGCGCACCCCGGGAACGCAGTCTGCCGTCGAATACGATCGCACCGTGCGCGACCTCGTCAACTTCCTGGTCTTCGTCGGCGAGCCGGCGGCGCAGGCGCGGAAATCGATCGGCATCGTCGTGCTGTTCGTGCTCGGCGTGCTGTTCGTGCTCGCCTACGCGATGAAGAAGGCTTTCTGGAAGGACATCCGGTAGGCACGAGCGCGCCCGAACCCGCGGCCGGGCGGGCGCTTGCGCCCGGCCAATTCCTCAGGACTCCTGCGACATGATGCAACTGTACTCCGGCACCACGTGCCCTTTCAGCCACCGCTGCCGCTTCGTGCTGTACGAGAAGGGCATGGACTTCCAGGTGATCGACGTCGACATGTTCAACAAGCCCGAGGACCTGTCGGTGATGAATCCCTACAACCGGCTGCCGGTGCTGGTGGAGCGCGACCTCATCCTGTACGAGTCGAACATCATCAACGAGTACATCGACGAGCGCTTCCCGCACCCGCAGCTGATGCCGGCCGATCCGGTGATGCGCGCGCGCGCCCGGCTCATGCTCTACAACATGGAGGCCGAGCTGTTCAGCCAGATCGACGCGCTCGACTCGGGCAAGGACAAGCAGGTGGAGAAGGCGCGCCAGCAGGTCACCGACCGCCTGATCGAGCTCTCGCCGGTGTTCACCAAGACCAAGCACATGCTGGGCGACGATTTCACCATGCTGGACGTGGCCATCGCGCCGCTCCTGTGGCGCCTGGATCACTACGGCATCAAGCTCGGCAAGCCCGCGGCGCCGCTGATGAAATACGCCGAGCGCATCTTCTCGCGCCCGGCGTTCATCGAGGCCCTGACGCCGTCGGAAAAAGTAATGCGCAAGTGAACGAGATCGCCACCAAGCCGTACCTGCTGCGCGCGCTCTACGAGTGGTGCGTGGACAACGGCTACACCCCGCATCTGGCGGTGAAGGTGGACTCGAGGACCCAGGTGCCCTCGGAATACGTGAAGAACGGCGAAATCACGCTGAACGTGGCGCCCTCGGCGGTGCACAAGCTGCAGATCGGCAACGAGCTGATCGAGTTCTCGGCGCGCTTTGCGGGCGTCGCGCGCCAGATCTCGGTGCCGGTGGCGAACGTGTACGCGGTATACGCGCGCGAGACCGGCCACGGCATGACGTTCGACGTCGATGCCGCCAAGCCCGCGACGCAGCCGGTGGCCGGGACCGAGCCGGCGGCGCCGCGCGATGCGCCGGCGTCGCTGCCGGCGCCGGCGGCCTCGAACGAGCCGCCGAAGAAGCCGGGCGGCGGCAAGCCGACGCTGCGGCGCGTGAAATAGACTGTTATCGGACCAATGGAGCGAACATGAAACGCAAGTACGGCGCCGCGCGCGCCAACGAGACCCTCGCCGAGCAGCGCATGCGCGAGGCGGCCAAGGAAGCGGGCGACAACAGCTTCAATTTCGGCACCAAGCTGAAGAAGGGCTCGCCCACGCGCGGCAAGCGCCGCGGCCGCGTCTACCGCATCAAGTAGGGCGCTAGCGGCTTGGGGCTAGAATTCGCCCTGGGCCGGCTTAGCTCAGCTGGTAGAGCAGCGGTTTTGTAAACCGTTGGTCGGCGGTTCGATTCCGTCAGCCGGCACCACCGTGCACCCGAACCGCGGGATTCGGCGACGCTGCTGCCTGGTCTGGAAGCAGCAGCGGTCGACCACGTGGTCGGCGCGTCTGGTGCGCGAGGGCAGCAGCCTGCATCGAGCACTCGAGCGCCAAAGGCTCTTTCCCCCGATCCTCGTCCAGCTGGTGGCCGCCGGCGAAGCAAGCGGCCGCCTCGCGTACATGTTCGAGCAGGCGGCCAAGCACCAGGACCTCGAGAACGAGCGAACGAGCGCCGCATCCGGCTCCTCACCGGCATCCTCGAGCCCGCCTTTATCGTGGCGATGGGGATCGTGGTGCTGCTGGTGGCGCTCGCGATCCTGCTGCCGATCATCGAGATGAACCCGCTCGTGCGCCGCTGACGCGCGGCGACTGCGCGGGCCGTCCGCAACTACCGGTCGCGAGCGTCTTTTGAAACGTCGTATTGCGCGGTGCCGTACGGTGCGACCGGTTCTTCCGGGTGCGCCGGTTTCGGGGTCTTGCGTACGTAATAGCCTGCACGGAAGCCCAGGCAATATTCGTCGATGCCGACCTGGGCATACACCGAGGGCGCCATGCCGCGTCTCCGGGAGGTTTCGCCGTCGACATAGCCCTTCGCATGCAGCAGAGACCAGCCGTTTCTTTCGGCCAGCACCTTGATCTTCCCGTTGTACAGATCCGTCATGTTCTTCCCCGGTTTCTCCAGCAGGTGACACGCCCCAGCACGGTGTTCCACCGAGTCTGCCGGCGCACCGCCAACTCACCCCGCACCACGGCGCTCATCGCGCGCCCTCGCCCCACAGCACGACTTCCACAGTTGCCATCAGGATCATGAGGTCGAGGAACAGGGAGTGGTTCTTCACATAGTAGAGATCGTGCTGCAGCTTCTCGATCGCGTCATCGACCGATGCGCCATACGCGAAGCGCACTTGCGCCCAGCCCGTGATTCCCGGCTTCACGCTGTGGCGAAGCGCATAGTAGGGGATCTGCGCAACCAACTGGTCGACGAACGCCGGCCGCTCGGGACGCGGGCCGACAAAGCTCATTTCGCCCTTGAACACGTTGAAGATCTGCGGCAGTTCGTCGATCCGGCACCGGCGGATAAAGCGCCCGACCCGGGTGACGCGGTCGTCGTCGTCCGCCGCCCACTGCACCGCCCCGTTCTTTTCTGCGTCCTTTCTCATGCTGCGCAACTTGTAGAGCGTGAAGACGCGCCCGCCGCGGCCGACCCGCTCTTGCCGGTAAAGTATGGGCAAGCCGCTCTCCAGAAAAATGCACAGCGCGGCGGCGAGCAGCACCGGCAGGTAGAGCAGGAGCAGCGCCCCGCTTGCCGTGATATCGAACATGCGCTTCACCAGGTTCCTGATCAAGCCCTGGCGAAAACCGTCCCCGAGGACCACCCAGCTCGGGTTCAGCGATTCCAGCATCACCTGCCGGTACTCGCGCTCGAAGAAGGTGGGCAACTCGACGACCTCGACCCCGTTCATCCTGCACTCCAGGAGCTGCTGCAGCGGGAACCCGCCGCCCCGCCGCTCCCTGACCGCGACCACGATCTGGTCGACGGCGTGCTTCTGGGCGACGGAGAGCAGCGTTTCGCCCGGCGCCATCGTCATCACTTGCCGCGACGGGACGAAAGCCTTGGACGGCTGGAGCGAGACATAACCGATCACCTGGTGATTGGGGTTACGCTGCGCGTACTCGGCGAGCCGGGCGACGCGTGAACCGGTTCCCACCACCAGCACGCGCGATTTGAATGCGCTCAGGCCGCCCCACTTCTGGAAAGCCGCGCGC
>DATHYT010000087.1:0-34056 GCA_035459025.1 Burkholderiales bacterium
TTACCGGACTCCTGCTGTTCGGCGCCGAACAGCAGCTGCTGATCTTCAGGAGCACGGTTCTGAATGCCACCATCGCGCTCGCCGCCTGGCTGCTGAGCGCGCGTGCCGCGTGGCTGGTGTGGCACGCGGCGAGCGAGACGAGCGCGGAGGTGCGCGAAGCGCGCATGGATCGGCTGGGCGCAGAGGTGCAGAAGTGGGCCGGCTGGGTGGGTCCGCTGCTGCTCGGCCTGGCGGTGGCGCTGCCGTTTCTGCCCGGGATCGACCGGCGCATGCTCGACATCGCCACCCTGGTCGCGACCTACATCATGCTGGGCTGGGGCCTCAACATCGTGGTCGGCCTGGCCGGGCTCCTCGACCTGGGCTACGTCGCGTTCTATGCCGTGGGCGCCTACAGCTATGCGCTGCTCGCGCTGAATTTCGATCTCGGCTTCTGGGTGTGCCTGCCGTTCGCCGGCATCATGGCGGCCTTCGCCGGCATCCTGCTCGGCTTTCCGGTACTGCGCCTGCGTGGCGACTACCTCGCGATCGTCACGCTCGGCTTCGGCGAGATCATCCGCATCATCCTGCTCAACTGGTACCAGTTCACCAAGGGCCCGGACGGCCTCTCGGGCATCCCGCGGCCGACGTTTTTCGGCCTGCCGATGACGCGCGAGGCGCCTGACGGCGGCGCCACCTTCCACAGCTTCTTCGGGCTGGAGTACACGCCGCTCGATCGCGTGATCTTCCTGTATTACCTCGCGGTCGCGCTCGCCCTGGTGACGAATCTGTTCACGCTGCGCATCCGCAAGCTGCCGATCGGCCGCGCCTGGGAGGCGCTGCGCGAGGACGAAATCGCCTGCCGCAGCCTCGGCGTGCACCCGCGCAATACCAAGCTGACCGCCTTTGCCATCGGCGCCATGTTCGGCGGCTTCGGCGGCTCCTTCTTCGCTACCCGTCAGGGCTTCGTCAGCCCGGAGAGCTTCACGTTCATCGAGTCGGCGATCATCCTCGCCATCGTGGTGCTGGGCGGCATGGGCAGCCAGATCGGGGTGGTGCTCGCCGCGATCCTGCTCATCGGTTTGCCCGAGGTGTTCCGCGAGTTGAACCAGTACCGCATGCTTGCCTTTGGCCTGGCGATGGTCGCGATCATGACCTGGCGCCCGCGCGGGCTGCTCGCGCACCGCGAGCCGACCGTGCGGCTTGGCCACGGACCGCCCAAATGACGCCCCTGCTTTCGGTTGAGCACCTCACGATGCGCTTCGGCGGGCTGGTCGCGGTCGACGATGTCTCGTTCGACGCGCCGGCAGGCAAGATCACCGCCGTCATCGGCCCGAACGGGGCCGGCAAGACGACCGTGTTCAATTGCCTCACCGGTTTCTACAAGCCGACCGCGGGCTGCATGCGCCTGCGCCACCCGCGGCGCGGCGAGTTCCTGCTCGAGCGCATGGAGGGCTACGACATCCCGGCGCGGGCGGGCGTGGCGCGCACGTTCCAGAACATCCGCCTGTTCACCGGCATGTCGGTGCTCGAAAACCTGCTCATCGCCCAGCACAACGCGCTGATGCGCGCCTCGGGCTACACGATGGGCGCCCTGTTCGGCATCGGCGGCTACGCGGCGGCCGAACAGCGCGCCATCGAGCGTGCGCGCTACTGGCTGGAGCGCGTGCAGCTCGTCGACCGGGCCGACGCCAACGCCGGCAGCCTGCCCTACGGCGCGCAGCGGCGCCTCGAAATCGTGCGCGCGATGTGCACCGAGCCGGTGATGCTGTGCCTCGACGAGCCGGCCGCCGGGCTCAACCCGCGCGAATCCGCCCAGCTGAACGAGCTGCTCAGGTTCATTCGCGACGAGCACCGCGTGACGCTGCTGTTGATCGAGCACGACATGAGCGTGGTGATGGAGATTTCCGACCACGTCGTGGTGCTCGACTACGGCCGCAAGATCGCCGAGGGCACGCCCGAAGTGGTGCGCAACGACCCGAAGGTGATCGCCGCGTACCTCGGCGTGGAAGACGCGGAGGAGGCGGCGCGGCCATGACGGTGCTCCGCGTCACGGATCTGCACGCCGCCTACGGTCCGATCAAGGCCCTGCACGGCATCAATGTCGATGTCGCCGAAGGCGAGATCGTCACGCTGATCGGCGCCAACGGCGCGGGCAAGTCGACCCTGCTGATGTCGATCTGCGGCAATCCGCGCGCCGCGCAGGGACGCATCGATTTTCTCGGCGAAGACATCACGCGGCTGCCGACGCACGAGATCGTGCGCCGCGGCGTGGCGCAGGCGCCCGAGGGCCGGCGGCTGTTTCCGTTCATGTCGGTGGTCGAGAACCTGCAGATGGGCGCGGTGAGCGCCGACCCGCGGCACTTCGACGAGGACCTCGAGCGCGTATTCACCCTTTACCCGATCCTGCGCCAGCGGCGCGAGCAGCGCGGCGGGACGCTCTCGGGCGGCGAGCAGCAGATGCTCGCCATCGCCCGCGCGCTGATGAGCCGGCCCAAGCTGCTGCTGCTCGATGAGCCCTCGCTCGGGCTCGCGCCGCTGCTTGTCAAGCAGATCTTCAGCGTGATCCGGGAAATCAACACGCGCGATGGCGTGACCGTGTTCCTCGTCGAGCAGAACGCGCACCATGCGCTGCGCATTGCGCATCGCGGCTACGTCATGGCGAACGGCCGCATCATCCTTTCGGGCACGGGCAGGGAGCTGCTCGCCAACGCCGAAGTGCGCCGGGCCTACCTGGAGGGCGGCCGCTGATGGAGGCACTGCTCGGCACCGGCCTGGGGGTTTACTTCGGCCTGACGGTGTGCCTGATGGGCTTCGCCGCCTTCATGACCGGGCAGGCGATCGCGATCACCTGGAAGCCGGCCTGGCATGCCTTGGGCTATACGCTGCTGCTCGGCCTTGCCGACCGGTTTCTCGCCTTCGCGCTGTTCGACGGGCCGCTGCTGTCGCTTGCGGCCTACCTCGTCGATACGGCGACCCTGGCCGGCATTGCGCTCCTCGCCTGGCGCCTGGCCCGGGCGCGCAAGATGGTGTCCCAGTACCCCTGGCTGTACGAGCGTACGGGGCCGTTTTCCTGGCGCAGCCGGACCCCGCCCGCAGGCTGAGCGCTGTGCTAGAGTAATTCCACTGCATTCCGAGGAGGTATTCCCCCGATGAAAACGCACGGTATCCTGAAGTTCATTCTGGCGCTCGCCCTGGCGAGCTTCGGCAGCGCCGCCTGGTCGCAGATCGTGATCGCCACCGCCGGCCCGATGACCGGGCAGTACGCGTCCTTCGGCGAGCAGATGCGCCGCGGCGCGGAGATGGCGGTAGCCGATATCAACGCCAAGGGCGGCGTGATGGGCAAGAAGCTGGTGCTGAAGATCGGCGACGATGCCTGCGATCCGAAGCAGGCGGTCGCCGTAGCCAACCAGTTCGTGAGCGACAAGGTGGTATTCGTCGCCGGGCATTTCTGCTCCGGCTCGTCGATCCCCGCCTCCAAGGTCTACACGGAGGAAGGCATCCTGCAGATGTCGCCCGCCTCGACCAACCCGAAGCTCACCGACGAGGGCGGCCCGAACGTGTTTCGCGTGTGCGGCCGCGACGACCAGCAGGGCACGGTCGCCGGCAACTACCTCGCCGACAAGTTCAAGGGCAAGAAGATCGGCATCATTCACGACAAGACTGCGTACGGCAAAGGCCTCGCCGACGAGACCAAGAAGCAGCTGAACAAGCGCGGCGTGAAGGAAGCCATGTACGAGGCCTATACCGCGGGCGAGAAGGACTACTCGGCCCTGGTGTCGAAGATGAAGGGCGAGAACGTCGACGTGGTGTACGTGGGCGGCTACCACACCGAAGCGGGCCTCATCGTGCGCCAGGCGCGCGAGCAGGGCTACAAGGTGCAGCTCGTCTCGGGCGACGCGCTGGTCACCGACGAGTACTGGAAGATCACGGGCGCCGCCGGCGAGGGCACGCTCATGACCTTCAGCCCCGATCCGCGCAAGAACCCGGCCGCCGAGGGCGTGGTGAAGAAGTTCCGCGCCCAGAAGTATGAGCCGGAGGGCTACACGCTCTACACCTATGGCGCGATCCAGGCCTGGGCCGCGGCCGTCGGCCAGGCGAAGTCGACGAAGTGGAAAGAGGTCGCCGGCGCGCTGCGCAAGGGCAAGTTCTCGACCGTGCTAGGCACCATCGGCTTCGACAAGAAGGGCGATGTGACTGCGCCGGGCTACGTGTTCTACGTCTGGAAGGACGGGAAGTACGACTACGCCAAATAAGTAGCGCAGCGGCGCAGCGCGCGAGGGCCCGGCGGCGCAAGCCCCGGGCCTTTTTCTTTTTCTAGTGCGCGGGCGCGTCGGCCTGCGTGGTAAAGCTGTCGGCGTAGAACTCGTCCTCGGGCAGCCCGCACGATCCGGTGAAATCCGTGCGCGCTGCGTCGACCATGACCGGCACGCCGCAGGCATAGACCTGGTGGCCGGAGAGGTCCGGTAGGTCCTCCATCACCGCCCGATGCACGAAGCCGGTACGCCCCGACCAGCCGTCCTCCGGCAGCGCCTCCGAAATCACCGGCACGTACTTCAGCAGGCCCTGCGCCGCCCAGCCTTCGGCGAGCGCGTTCATGTAAAGATCCTTGGGGCGGCGCCCGCCCCAGTACAGGGTCATGGGTCGCGAGACGCCCTTGTGCACCGCTGCCTCGATAATCGACTTGATGGGCGCGAAGCCGGTGCCGGACGCGACGAACACGATCGGCTTCGCGGAATCCTCCCGCAGGAAGAACGTGCCGAGCGGTCCCTCGAAACGCAGGATGTCGCGCTCCTTCATCTTGCCGAAGACGTGGTCGGTAAACTGCCCGCCTACAACGTGGCGTACATGCAGCTGCAGCAGCTCCGCGTCGTGCGGCGCGTTGGCCATCGAGAAGCTGCGGCGCGTGCCGTCCTTCAACAGGAACTCGATGAACTGCCCGGCGAGGAACACCAGCTTCTCGTTTGCGGGCAGCTTGAGGTGCAGTGCCATGACGTCGTCGGCGAGCCGCTCGAGCTTCTGCACCCGGCACGGCAGCATCTTGACCTCGATGCCTTTCGCGGCGCCGATGGTGCGCGCCTCGACCACCAGGTCAGAGAGCGGCTTCGCCTGGCAAAAGAGCGCCTTGCCGCGCGCCTTGTCCTCGTCGGGCAGCGCCTTGGCCTGGTACGCGCCGTAGTCCACCGTGCCCGAGACGATCCTGCCCTTGCAGGTGCCGCAGGCGCCGTTCTTGCACCCGTAGGGCAGCACCAGCCCCTGTCGCAGCGCCGCCGCCAGCACGGTCTCGCCGTCCTCCACCTGGAAGTGCTGACCGCTCGGCTGGATCGTGACGCTATGCATGTCGCTAGAATGGCACCGATGAAGAAACTCTTAATCGCGGGCTACGGCGACATTGCGCGCCGCGCCGCGCCGCAACTCGAGGCGCGCTACGCGGTGCAGGCGCTGTCGCGCCATCACGGCATCGATCTCGACCGGCCCGATACGCTGTCCGGCCTTGCAGCGGACGCCGTGTTGCACTGCGCGCCGCCGCCCGCCACGGGCTCGGCGGACCCCCGCACCCGGAACCTGCTCGCCGCGCTGGCAAAGGCCCGGATTCTACCGGCGCGCGTGGTCTACGTCAGCACGAGCGGCGTGTACGGCGATTGCGGCGGGGCGCGCGTCGATGAAGCGCGCGCGGTGCAGCCGCAGACCGACCGCGCGCGGCGGCGCGTCGATGCCGAGCGTCAGCTTGCACTATGGTGCAGCGCGCGCGGCGCGACGCTCGTGATCCTGCGCGCGCCCGGCATCTACGCCGCCGACCGGCTGCCGCTGGAGCGCCTGCGCCGCGGCACGCCCGTACTGCGTGCCGAGGACGACGCGTACACCAACCATATCCACGCCGAGGACCTGGCGGCGATCGCCGTGCGCGCGCTCGAGGACTCCGCTCCCGGCGGCACCTACAACGCGAGCGACGACAGCGAGATCCGCATGGGCGACTGGCTCGACCTCGTGGCGGAGCGCGCCGGGCTGCCGCGGCCGCCGCGCATCGCGCGCAGCGATGCGCCGGGCCGAATCTCGCCCGAGCTGCTGTCATTCATGAGCGAGTCGCGCCGCCTGGTCAACCGGCGCATGAAGGAGGATCTTGGCGTGCAGCTGCGTTACCGCACCGTATTCGAGGGTGTGCCGCCCGCCAGGCAGGCCGCGTGAGCGCTTTGCTGGTCCTCACCAACCTGCCCGACCGCGCCGCGGCGGAGAAGCTTGCCGACGCGCTCGTCGCGAAGCGCGTTGCGGCGTGCATCAACATCCTCGCGCCCTGCCGCTCGGTGTATCGGTGGCGGGGCGCCGTGCAGCACGACGAGGAGCACCCGGTGCTCATCAAGACCACGCGCGACGCCTATGCCGCGCTCGAGGCCGAGATCCGGGCGCTGCACCCGTACGAACTTCCGGAGATCGTGGCGGTCCCAGTCGAGCGGGGTTTGCCCGCTTATCTCGACTGGGTGGCCTCGGAAACCACACCGACCCCGTGAGCCGATTCCTCCTGCTGTGTTTGGCGCTGGCGGCGCCGCTGGCGGCTGCAGCCGAAGAGCTGCTCGAGCCGGAGAAGGCGTTTCGCTTCTCCGCGCGCGCCTTGGGCGAGGACGCCGTCGAGGTGAGCTTCGCCATCGCCGACGGCTACTACATGTACCGGGAGCGCTTCAAGTTCGAGGCGCAGAATGCCCGTCTCGGGCCGGCGCAGCTGCCTGGCGGCCTGCGCAAGAAGGACGAATTCTTCGGCGACACCGAGGTCTACCGCAATGCCGTGCACATCCGCGTGCCGGTGGCCGCAGGCACGGCCGACCCCCTTCAACTCGTGGTCACCTCGCAGGGCTGCGCCGATGTCGGCGTGTGCTACGTGCCGATGGAATCGCGCGCCACGCTGCTCCTCGCCGCGGCGCCATCGACGCCGGCGTTCAGCGAGGCACCGCGCCGCGTGCCCGAAACGCCGCGCTGGTCGATCTATGCCAGCGACCGGGACATCGCCGCGCTGTTCGATCGTCACGTCCTGGCCGTCATCGCCGGGTTCTTCGGCCTCGGGCTGCTGCTCACGTTCACGCCGTGCGTCCTGCCCATGGTCCCGATCCTGTCATCAATCATCGCCGGCGAAGGCCGCAACCTGAACAAGCGGCGAGCGTTCACGCTGTCGGCGAGCTATGTGCTCGGCATGGCGCTCGCGTATGCGGCGGCCGGCATTGCCGCCGCGTACTCCGGGACGTTGATCGCCGCGGCGCTGCAGAATCCCTGGGTGCTCGGCACCTTCGCCGCCGTGTTCGTGTGGCTGGCGCTGTCGATGTTCGGGCTGTACGAGATCGCGCTGCCCGGATTCCTGCACCATCGCCTGTCCTCGGCGCACCAGCGCCTGCGCGGCGGGCGCATTGCCTCGGTGGCGGCCATGGGCGTGCTCTCGGCGGTGATCGTCAGTCCCTGCGTGGCGGCGCCGCTCGCCGGCGCGCTGCTTTACATCTCCCAGACCCGCGACGTGGCGTTCGGCGGCGCGGCGCTCTTTGCCATGGCGCTCGGCATGGGCGTGCCGTTGATGATCGTCGGCGTGTCGGAGGGCGCGCTGCTGCCGAAGGCTGGGCCGTGGATGAACGGGGTAAAGAAATTCTTCGGCGTGCTGCTGCTGGCGGTGGCGATCTGGATCGCCTCGCCGGTACTGCCAAGCGCCGCGGTGATGCTGGCCTGGGCCGCGCTGCTCGTGGGCACGGGCGTGTATCTGCACGCGGTGGACCGGTTGCCGGCGCCGGCCAGCGGGCCCGTGCGCATCGCCAAGGCTGCGGGCATATTCGCGCTGGTGGCGGGCATCGCCCTGCTGATCGGCGCGCTCTCGGGCAGCCGCGATCCGCTGCGACCCCTGGCGGGGCTCACGGGCGCAGCGCCCGAGGCGCCCATTGCGTTTCAGCGCGTGAACTCGTCCGCCGAGCTCGACGCGGCGCTGCGCGCGCCCGGCAAGCCGGTGATGCTCGACTTCTATGCCGACTGGTGCGTGTCGTGCAAGGAAATGGAGGCGTTCACCTTCAGCGACCCGCGCGTGCGCCAGGCGTTCGGGCGCATGCTGCTGCTGCAGGCCGATGTCACCGCGAACAATGACGAGCACAAGGCGCTGCTCAAGCGCTTTTCGCTTTTCGGCCCGCCGGGCATCATCTTTTTCGACGCGCAAGGCCGCGAGATCCGCGGGCTGCGCGTCGTCGGCTACCAGGACGCCGAGCGCTTCCTGAAGACGCTCGAGATCGCACAGGCACCCTGACGGCGATGCGCCGCTTCGTTCAAGGCCTCGATCATGCGGTGATCCTGGTGCGGGATCTGGATGCGGCACAGCGCGCCTACGCGCGTATGGGGTTCAGCCTGACGCCGCGCGGCACGCATTCGCTCGGCTCGCAGAATCATTGCATCATGTTCGAGCACGACTACCTCGAGTTGATGGCGCTGCCGCGGCCGCATCCGGCGCTGCAGTACTTCAGCGAGTTCCTGGCGCGCGGCGAAGGGCTCGGCGCCCTCGTCCTCGCCACCGAGGACGCGGCCGGGCTCTACGCGGGGCTCGCGGCAGACGGGATCGCGGCGGAACCCCCCCTAGATTTCTCGCGACACGTGGCGGACCTGGGCGAGGCGCGCTTTCGGCTCGTGCAGCTCGCCGTGGACGCGGTGCCCGGATGCCGCATGCTCGCCTGCCAGCACTTTACGCGCGACCTGGTATGGCGGCCGGAGCATCAGCGCCACGCCGTGGGCGCGCTGGCGATCGCGGCGATAGCCGTCGTCGTCGAGGATACCGAGAGCGCGGCGGCGCGTTATGCGCGAGTGCTCGGCGCGCGTCCGCAGCGCATCGACGAGGGCTTGCGGGTGGCGACCGGCAGCGCGCCGATCGCGCTCGCCTCGCGCTGGAAGCTGGGCCACCGCCTCGAAGGCGTAGGCCTGCCGCCGCGCCCGCGGCCGCTGGTGGCCGCGCTCTTTGTCCGCGTTGCGGATCGTGCGCAGGCGGCGAAAGTGTTGCGCGGTAACGGCCTCAAGCCGGTAGCGCTCGCAGATGGGTCGCTCGCCGTGAACGCTGAAGACGCGCACGGCGTCGCGGTCGTGTTCGGCTAGGCCGTCTTCTTCAGCTCGCGCGCCGCCTCGAGCGCGAAGTAGGTGAGGATGCCGTCGGCGCCGGCGCGCTTCATGGCGGTGAGGGCTTCCAGCACGCAGCTCGGCGGCAACCAGCCGCGGTCGATCGCGCCACGCAGCATCGCGTACTCGCCCGAGACCTGGTAGACGTAGGTCGGCGCCTTGAACTCGTCCTTCACGCGCCGCACGATGTCCAGGTAGGGCAGGCCCGGCTTCACCATCACCATGTCGGCGCCTTCGGCGAGATCGAGCCCGACCTCCCACAGCGCTTCGTCGGAATTCGCCGGGTCCATCTGGTAGGTCTTCTTGTCGCCCTTGCCGAGGTTTTTCGCCGAGCCCACCGCATCGCGGAACGGGCCGTAGAAGCCCGAAGCGTACTTGGCCGCGTAGGCGAGGATCTTGGTGTGAATGTGGCCGGCCTTCTCGAGCGCAGCGCGGATGCGGCCGATGCGCCCGTCCATCATGTCCGAGGGCGCGACGATGTCGACGCCCGCGCGCGCCTGGCACAGGGCCTGTTTCTCCAGCACGGCGAGGGTTACGTCGTTGACGATATAGCCCGACTTGTCGACGACGCCGTCCTGCCCGTGCGAAGTGTAGGGATCGAGCGCAACGTCGGTCATGACACCGAGCTCCGGAAAGCGCCGCTTCAGCGCGGCTACCACGCGCGGCACCAGCCCCTTGGCATTGAAAGCCTCGCGCCCATCGAGCGTCTTCAGCTTCTGCTCGATCACCGGAAACAATGCGAGCACCGGGATGCGCAGCTTTACGCACTGCTCGGCCACGGGCAGGAGCCGGTCCAGCGTCATGCGCTCGACACCCGGCATCGAAACCACTTTCTCGGTGCGGTTTCTACCTTCGAGGATGAATACCGGATAGATCAGGTCGTTGGCGCTGAGCACCGTCTCGCGCATCAGGCGCCGCGAGAAATCGTCGCGCCGCATGCGCCGCATGCGTACTGCCGGGAACTGCCCATAGATGTTCATAGCGCTGATTATTCTGAGGGTTTCGGAACGCGGAACTTTCCACGCCGCTGGCAATCTTACCTGCAGACGATATTGATCGTCTCCCGCTTCTCCTCCCTGAGCGGGTTGCCTTAATCCCAATTAAGGCGTTTTGCCCCCGGTTTATATCCCCTTTGCCGGGGGTTTTTTATTCTGCGCGCGCTGCCCGCAGCCAATCCTCGAGCAGCGCGCGCGCCTCTTGCACCCCTTCGCCGCTCTGGCTCGAGAAAAGCAGCGCCTGCGCGCCCGGGTCGGTGGAAGCGAGCCGGGCAAGCGCACCGCTCAGCACGACGTCCCGGGCTCGGCGCGGGAGCTTGTCGCACTTCGCCAGCAGCACCAGAAGCCGGCGTCCGGCCGGGCGCAGCCAAGCCAGCAGGTGTTCGTCGGGCGCGGTGAACGGGCGCCGTGCGTCCATCAGCACCACCACGCCTGCGAGCGCGTCGCGCGACTCGAGATAGCCCCCCACTAGCCGGTCCCATTGTGCGCGCACGTCCTGAGGCACACGCGCATAGCCGTAGCCTGGCAGATCCACCAGCCGGCCGCGGCCGCCAAGGTCGAAGAAATTGATGGTTTGCGTGCGTCCTGGCGTCTTGGAGAAGTATGCCAAGCGCCGGCGCCGGGCCAGTGCGTTGATCGCGCTGGACTTGCCGACATTCGAGCGCCCGGCGAACGCCAACTCGGGTACGTCCGGCGGCGGCAGGCCGCCGCTCATCCCCGCGGAAACCAGGAACTCGACGCGGGAGAACGCGCTGCTGGATTCCGGCATGGATGAAATTCTAATAAAATGAGGCGTTTCCTACCGATTTCAGGGAGTAGCAGAATGAATCGCATGCTGGCGGCGCTGGCCGCCGCGGGGCTGATGTGGGCCGCGCCAGCCGTGGCTCAAGACGCCGCCAAGCCGGATCTCGCCAAGGGCGAGCAGCTCGCCAAGCAGGTGTGCGCTGCCTGCCACGGTGCCGACGGCAACAGCGTGGCGCCCGCCAATCCGAAGCTCGCCGGGCAGCATGCCGGCTACCTTTACAAGCAGCTTGCCAACTTCAAGGCGCAGGGTGACAGGCGGGCGGCGCGCGAAAACGTGCTCATGGCGGGCATGGTGGCGCCGCTCTCCGACGCCGACATGCGCGCGCTGGCCGCGTACTACCCATCGCAGAAGCTCAAGCCCGCCGCGGCGAGCGACAAGGACCTCGCGGCGCTCGGTCAGAAGATCTGGCGCGGCGGCATCGCCGAGAGGAGCGTGGCCGCCTGTGCCGGCTGCCATGGTCCCGACGGCGCCGGCATTCCGGGCCAGTATCCGCGGCTCGCCGGCCAGTTTGCGGAATACGTCGATGCGCAGCTCAAGCTTTTCCGGGCGGGTGGCCGTGCCAACGACCCCAGCGGCATGATGCGCGGCGTTGCCGCGCGCATGAGCGACGAGGAGATCAAGGCGGTCGCCGAGTACGCCGCGGGCCTGCGTTAAGGCGCGTGAAATAAACGTCGGCACGGGCTGTTTGCCCCCGGCGGGTCCAACTTAAGGAGATTCCGATGATGAAGAGGCTGGTGACGGTCGCCACGGGCGCCGTGCTGTTCGCGATGCTGGCGCCGGGCGCGTTCGCGCAGGCAAAGCCGGAGGTTCTTGTAAAACAACGCCAGGCGGTGATGACGCTGCAGGGCAAGTATTTCGGCCCAATGGCCGCCATGGCACAGGGCAAGGCGCCTTTCAATGCCGCCGTGGTCCAACGCAACGCGGGCTTTCTCGACAATCTGAGCCGCATGTCCTGGGATGGCTTTGATGCCAGTACCCGCGGCGAAAAGAGCCGCGCCCTGCCCGCGGTGTTTGACAATAGCGCCGCGTTCAAGGAGACGGCGGCCCGGCTCGAGAATGAGGCAGCCAAGCTGGTCGCCGTAAGCAGGAGCGGCGACGAGGCCGCGGTGAAAGCACAGATCGGCGCGGTCGGCAAGACGTGTGGCGGCTGCCACGACGAGTTCAGGCAGAAGCAGTAGTCCAGGCTTGGCACGGTGCACAAGCCCCGCCCTGGCGGGGCTTTTCTTTTTGGCGGTGCTGAACTTCGGCGCATGCGTCGCGCCAGCACAGGCACAGTCACAGGCGCGGGGCGACGCCACGCGCGGCGCCTACCTCGCCAAGGCCGCGGGCTGCAAAGGCTGCCACACCGAGGCAAAGGAAGGCGCGACGCCCTATGCCGGCGGGCGCGAACTGAAGACGCCGTTCGGCACGTTCTACGGGCCGAATATCACGCCGCATCCGCGGGCGGGGATCGGCAAGTGGAGCGAGGCGGACTTCGTGCGCGCGCTGCGTCAGGGCGAGCGGCCCGATGGCAAGCACTACTACCCTGCCTTTCCCTACCTCTCGTTCACGCAAATCACGGACGCGGACTTGCGCGATCTGTGGGCCTACTTCCGCTCGCTGCCGGCGAGCGACCGGGCCAGCCGCGCGCACGAGCTGCGCTTTCCGTTCGGCTGGCGCTTCCTCTTGGGCGCCTGGAAGACCCTGTACTTCGAGTCGGGACCGATGCCGGCGGCTCCCGCGCGCTCGCCGCAGCAGCGGCGCGGCGCTTACCTGGCGAACGCGCTGGGCCATTGCGGGGAATGCCATACCCCGCGTAACTGGCTCGGCGGCCCCGACCGCCGCCGCGCGTTCGCCGGTGCAAAGCTCGCGGACGGCGCCGGTGCGCCGAATATCACGCCTGCCAAGCTGAAGAAATGGAACGATGCCGAGCTGTCTGATTTCCTCAAGTTCGGCCTCACGCCGGACGGGGACGTGGTGGGCGCTACCATGGGGGAAGTGATCCGCAACACGACCAGCCAGCTGTCGCAGGAGGACCTCGCCGCTCTGTTCGCCTACCTGCGCAGCCTGCCGCCAATCGCCGAGCCGCCGGGGTGAGCGCTTGCCGATCTTGACGGAATAGTGCGCCGCAGAGCACTGTTAAGCCAGATGAGCGACGTCGTGACCCTGATTGCTTTGATACCGCGCTTGCGGCGCTACGCGCGGGCCCTGGTCGGCGAGCGCGCCGCGGCGGACGATTTGGTGCAGGACACGCTGGAGCGAGCCTGGTCGAAGCTGCACCTGTACCGGCATGGGACGGACCTGCGCGCTTGGCTGTTCACGGTCATGCACAACGTGCACGTGAACCAGGTGCGCGCGGCGCGGCCGACCGCTGCGCTCGAGGACGACATGCCCGAGCTGGCGCAGCGAGCGGTGCAGGGCGATGCGCTGCTGGTGCGCGACCTGGAGCGCGCCATCGCCGCGCTGCCCGCGGCGCAGCGCGAGGTGCTGCTGTTGGTGGCGCTCGAGGATCTGAGCTACGACGAGACAGCGCGCGTGCTGGGAATCCCGATCGGCACGGTGATGTCGCGTTTGGCGCGCGCTCGCGAGAAAGTGCGCGCATTGATGCAAGGAAAGGGTGGCAGCAAGCTGCAAGTGGTGAAATGAGCGAAGCGCAAAATCACATTGGCGAAACCGACCTGCACGCCTGGGCTGACGGCTGTCTGGCCGAGGGCCGGCGCGTTGAGGTCGAGGCCTGGCTTGCGGCGCACCCCGAGGACGCGGAGCGCGCGGCGGCGTATCGCACGCTCAACGAGCAGCTGCGCGCGCATTTCGAGCCGGTGCTCGACGAGCCGGTGCCGGAGCGCCTGGAGCACGCGGCACTGCGCCGTCGGCGCTGGAGTGTCGCGGCGGCGGTCGCGGGCTGGCTTGCGCTCGGCGTGACGATCGGCGGCGTGGCGGGGTGGCAGCTGCACGCGCGCTATGCGCCCGTCCCGCTCGCACGGACTGAGACGCCAGTGCTTGCGCGCCGCGCCGCGCTCGCGCATGCAACCTACGCGCCCGAGGTGCGCCATCCGGTCGAAGTGGGCGCCGACCAGGAGCAGCATCTGGTGGCCTGGCTGTCCAAGCGCCTTGGCGGCGAGGTGCGCGCCCCACGGCTCGATGCGGAGGGCATGACGCTGGTCGGCGGGCGGCTACTGCCGCGCGATCCCGGCCCTGTGGCGCAATTCATGTACCAGAGCGCACCCGGGCGGCGGGTCACCCTTTACGTCCGGACCGAAGGACCGGACCAGCGCGAGACTGCGTTCCGTTTCGCGCGCGAAGGCAGCGTGCGCGTGTTCTACTGGATCGACCGCAAGTTCGGCTACGCGCTGTCTTCGGCGGACCTCGAGCGCGAAGAGTTGCTGCGGCTCGCCAACGAGATCTACCGCCAGCTCAATCCCTGAGGCGCCTCAGCCGCCGCTCGCGGGGCGGATCAGGTAGCCGCCGGATTTGTCGTCGCGCTCGAGGGCGAGCAGCTTGCGGTTCTGCAGCTCCTCGAGCAGGTCGGAAAAGGCCTTGAAGCCGTAGTAGGACTCGTTGAAGCCGGGTTTCCTGCGCTTCAGCGCCTGCTTCACCATTGAGCCCCAGATCCGTTCGCCCTCGCCGCGCTCGGCGATCAGCGCCTGCAGCGTCTCGATCACCAGGTCGAAGGCCTCCTGCTTCTTTTCATCGCTTAGCGCTACTCCCTTCGCCGCGCCGGCCGGGCGCGCCTCGCGGCGCTTCTTCGCTGCCCGGCGCTTGGCCTCGTCCTCGCGCACCAGGTCGTCGTAGTAGATGAACTCGTCGCAGTTGGAGATCAGCAGGTCGGAGGAGGAGTTCTTCACGCCGACGCCGATCACGTTCTTGGCGTTCTCGCGCAGCTTGGACACCAGCGGTGAGAAGTCGGAATCGCCGCTGACCACGACGAAGGTGTCGACGTGCTCCTTGGTGTAGCACAGATCCAGCGCGTCCACGACCATGCGGATGTCGGCCGAGTTCTTGCCGGACTGGCTGCGGTGCGGGATCTCGATCAGCTCGAACGCCGCGGCGTGCATCGTCGACTTGAACTCCTTGTAGCGATCCCAGTCGCAGTAGGCCTTCTTCACCACGATCGAACCCTTCAGCAGGAGCTTCTCCAGCACGCGGCCGATGTCGAACTTCTCGTACTTGGCGTCGCGCACGCCGAGGGCGATGTTCTCGAAGTCGCAGAATACGGCGAGGTTGCGCGTCTCAGTCATGATTGCCCTTGTCGTTGTGCCGATTTCACCATGTCGGGATGCTCTCGCCCGCAAACAGCGCGCGCACCTCTTCGCGGCGGCGCACGAGGTGGGCGCTCGCGCCGTCCACCATGACCTCGGCGGAGCGCGGCCGTGAATTGTAGTTCGAGCTCATGCTCATGCCGTAAGCCCCTGCCGACATCAGCGCGAGCAGTTCGCCGGCGTGCGCCACGAGCGTTCGATCCCGGGCGAGAAAATCGGCGCTCTCGCAGATCGGCCCGACGACGTCGTAGACGGCGGTGGCCGCGCCGGGCTGCGGTTCGCGCACCTGGCGCACCTCGTGCCACGCGTCGTAGAGCGCCGGCCGCATCAGGTCGTTCATGGCTGCATCCACCACCACGAAGTTCTTGGCGCTGCCGGGCTTCACATACTCCACCCGCGTGAGCAGCACGCCGGCGTTGCCGACGATCGAGCGGCCCGGATCGACGATCAACATCTCATCGCGCTCGCCGAGCGCGCGCAGCGCGCCGCTCAGGAACTCTTCGATGGTGCGCTGCGGCTCGTCCCGGTAGCGGATGCCGATGCCGCCGCCCACGTCGACGTGCTGAAGGGGGATGCCGGCTTGCGTGATGCGCTCGGCCAGCTCGATCACGCGCTCGGCTGCCGCGATCCATGGCGCGGGATCCGCGAGCAGCGACCCGATGTGGCAGCCGATACCGACCGGCTCGAGATGCGCGCGCTGTGCCGCCGCGCGGTAGAGCCGCTCGGCGCTGGCGAACGGCACGCCGAACTTGCTCTGCCGCAAACCGGTCGAGATGTAAGGATGGGTCCTGGCGTCGATGTCGGGATTCACGCGCAGCGCGATCGGCGCACGCTTGCCGATGCGCGCGGCGACGGCGTCGACGCGCTCGAGCTCGGCTTCAGACTCGATGTTCAGGCACAGGATGCCGGCCTGCAGCGCCTGCTCAATCTCCGCCTCCGTCTTGCCGATGCCTGAAAACAGTACGCGGCGCGGATCGCCGCCCGCGGCGATCACGCGCGCCAGTTCCCCCCCGGAGACGATGTCGAAGCCCGCGCCAAGCCGCGCCATCAGCGCGAGGACCGCCAGATTGGAGTTCGCCTTGACGGAGTACGCCACGAGCGATCGATGACCCGCTAGCGCTTGTGCGAACTGGCCGTACTGGCGCTCTATCGCAGCGCGCGAATAGACGAAGCAGGGCGTGCCGAAGCGCCGCGCGATTTCCTCGAGCGGCACCTGTTCGGCGCACAGGGCGCCGTTGCGGTACGCGAAGTCCATGACGGTGCTACTTCTTCTTTTCGGTGCTGCGCTCGGCGTCCGCGGGATACGGCACCGGCTGGTAGGGATCGGCCTTGAGGGGGGTTACGCCGGGGGGCGGCTGGTCGCGCAGGTACAGCGGCCCACGCTGGCCGCAGGCCGCGGCCAGGAGCACAGCGGCGGCAACAAGGGCGAGAGAACGCATCCGGCGGCGGCTAAAATGTCCATGTTATCAGGGAACCCCCGCATGACAGACGCGGAATTCGAGTCGCTTGCCGATGCCACGCTGGCCGCGCTGGAGCGCGCCATCGATCGCGTCGAGCTCGACGTCGACGTGCAGACGAAGGGAGCGGGTGTGCTGGAGATCGAGTTCGCCGACGGCACCAAGCTGATCGTCAACCGGCACACCGCCGCGCGCGAGATCTGGGTGGCGGCGAAATCGGGCGGCTTTCATTTCCGCCATGCCGGCAGTGCGTGGCGCGATACGCGCGATGGCACCGAACTCTACGCGGCGCTGTCGCGCCTGGTTTCGTCGCAAAGCGCGACGCCGGTGATCCTGGCACCGGGCTAGTAGCCCGAACCCGGCGGCGCGGCCGGTGCCGGCCGTGGCGCCAGCGGCGGCAGGAACTGGGGCGGTGATGATCCCGGCGGCAGCTCGCCCGGCACAGCCTGGACCCCGGGAATCGCGGACGCGTCGGGCGGCGGCACGAACACCGGCAGCAGGGGAAACGGCGGCGTATCGTCCTTCGGCACGAACTCGCGATAGAAGTACTCGGGCAGATGTTTGACCTCGCCCAGCGTATCCACGGAGAGGCTGAACGTGTCTGCCGTCACGACGCCGTCCGGCACGATGCGCTGCATCGCCGGCACCGCCTTCTGCACCTTCTCCATGTAGCCCACCCAGATCGGCAGCGCGACCAGGCCGCCGGTTTGGTTGCGGCCGAGCGAGCGCGGCTGGTCGTAGCCGACCCAGGACACGCCGACCAGTCCCGGCAGGTACCCCGCGAACCAGGCGTCGATAAACTCATTCGTGGTGCCGGTCTTGCCGGCGACGTCCTTTCGGCCGAGGCTCGCCGCGCGCGCCGCGGTGCCGACACGCGCCACGTCCTGCATCAAACTGTCCATGATGAAGGCGTTGCGCGTGTCGATGACGCGAAGCGATTCGTCGCCGGCGCGCTGTGGGCGCGCCACGCCCAGCGGATCGCCGCGATCGTCGACGATCTTCTGGATGAAATACGGCTGCACCAGGTAACCCCCGTTGGCGAATACCGCGTAGGCGCGCGCCATCTGCCAGGGCGTGACGGTACCCGAGCCGAGCGCCATGGTGAGGTACGGCGGATGGCGCTCAGGGTCGAAGCCAAAGCGCGTGACGTAGTCCTGCGCATACTTGACGCCGATCGCGTCGAGCACGCGGATCGACACCATGTTCTTCGACTTGGTGAGCGCCTGGCGCAGACGCATTGGACCCTCGAACTTGCCGTCGAAGTTCTTCGGCTCCCAGCGCTGGCTGCCGGTGACGTCGGCTTCTATGGCGATCGGCTCGTCGGGCACCACGGTCGCCGCCGTAAAGCCGCGCTCGAGCGCGGCCGACTAGATGAACGGCTTGAACGCCGAGCCGGCCTGGCGCCAGGCCTGGGTGACGTGATTGAACTTGCTGCGGTAATACTGAAAACCGCCGACCAGTGCGCGGATCGCGCCATCGGTCGGGTCCATCGCGATGAACGCGGCCTCGGCCTCCGGCAGCTGCACGATCTCCCAGCGCTCGCCGCCGAGATCGCGCACGCGCACGATCGCGCCGCGGCGAATGCGGCGCTGCGCCGGGACGCTCTGCAGCGAGGGCGCGGCGAAGCGCAACCCGTCGCCGGTGATGCTGACGGCTTCGCCAGTCTTCAGCACTGCCTTTACCTCGCGCCTGGAAGCCTGCGTTACAACGGCGACACGCAGATCGTCGTCGTCCTCGCGCTCAGCGAGCACTTCCTCGAAGTCCGCCTCATCCGCGTCCGCCGCTAGCTCGACGAAGGCCTCCGGCCCGCGATAGCCGCCGCGCCGGTCGTACTCCATCAGGCCCTCGCGCAGCGCCAGCACTGCGGCCTCCTGGTCGGCCTTGCGGATGGTGGTATAGACGCGAAAGCCCCGGCTATAGGCGTCCTCGGGATACTGCTCATAGACTGCCTGGCGCACCATCTCGGCAACGTATTCCGCGCGCACGCCGTAGGTCTCCACGACTCTGCGCGTGACGATCGGCGCTGCGGCGGCGCTTTCGAACTCATCCACCGTGACGTAGCCCAACTCGCGCATGCGCCGCAGCACGTACATCTGGCGCTGCTTGGCGCGCTGTGGATTGGCGACCGGGTTGTAGCTCGAGGGCGCCTTCGGCAGCGCGGCGAGCATGGCCGCTTCGGCCAGCGTGAGCTTCTCGAGCGGCTTGCCGAAATACGTGTGCGCCGCCGAGGCGAAGCCATAGGCGCGCTGCCCCAAGTAGATCTGGTTGACGTACAGGCCGAGGATCTGGTCCTTGGTGAGGTTGCGCTCGATCTTGACCGCCAGCAGCACCTCGTAGAGCTTGCGCGTCAGGGTCTTCTCGGACGACAGGAAGAAGTTGCGCGCCACCTGCATGGTGATGGTGCTCGCGCCCTGCCGCCGCCCGCCGGTCAGCAGGTTGGCGTACGCCGCCCGTGCAACGCCGATGTAGTCGATGCCTGCATGCTGGTAGAAGCGCTCGTCTTCGGCAGCGATGATGGCATTCGTCAGCGCCGGGGGTACTTCCTTGATGTCGACCAACACCCGGCGCTCCTCGCCGAACTCACCGATCAGCTCGCCCTCGGCGGTGTAGACGCGAAGCGGGACTTTCGGTTGATAGTCTGTCAGCGTGTCGAGGGAGGGCAGGTTGGGGTAGGCAAGGGCGACCACCAGCCCGGCGACGCACAAAGCCGCCACCAGCAGGCCCCCCAACAGGGCCAGCGGAAACGCCAAAAAACGAAGCCACATCAAGGGTTAGACAGTCATCGCGGCACTGGTACGGCCGCAGTTGCTGGGGTGGAGAATCGGGGGCATTATAGCCCTCCCCCAGAGGGTGACGGATTCGCTAGACACAGGGGGGAGTTGTTGCTAGCATTTAACGCAAATTCTACGTATCGTGCCTAAGGGCCGATACAAAAAGGGAAATAACGATGCAACTGGATATCTTCAGCCCGAAGGCGCCGCCGTTGTTCGGGCTGGACATCAGCTCATCGTCGGTGAAGATGCTCGAGATCGTGGACGCGGGCAAGGGTGCCTATCGCGTCGAGCGCTACGTGATCGAGCCCCTGCCCCGGGACGCTACCGTTGACGGCAACATCAGCAACTTGGAGTTGGTGGTCGAGTCGGTCAAGCGCGGCTACAAGCGTCTGGGTACGCGCGCCAAGCACGTCGCGATGGCGGTGCCCACCGGCGCCGTGATTACCAAGAAGATCATCGTCCCGGCGAGCCTGCGCGAGAACGAGCTCGAGGTACAGGTGGAATCGGAGGCGAATCAATACATCCCGTTTGCGCTCGAGGAAGTGAATCTGGACTTCCAGGTCGTCGGCCCATCGCCGAACTCGCCGGACGAGCAGGAGGTGATGATCGCCGCGACACGCAAGGAGAAGGTGGAGGACCGCGTCGCCGTGGCGGAGTCCGCCGGGCTTAAGGCGGCGGTCATGGATATCGAGTCGTTTGCGCAGCAGACCGCGCTCGGGCTGGTGGTGAACCAGCTTCCCGGCGCCGGCAAGGACCTGAACGTCGCTATCGTCGACATCGGCGCCAACGTGATGAACGTGAGCGTGATGCGAAACGACCAATCGGTGTACACGCGCGAGCAGGCCTTCGGCGGCAACCAGCTGACCCAGGACATCGTCGCGCGCTACGGCATGAGCGTCGAGGAAGCGGAGAGCGCCAAGCGTTCCGGCGGCCTGCCCGATGACTTCGAAACCGAGGTGCTGCGGCCGTTCATGGAGAACCTGTCCATGGAGGTTCAGCGTGCACTGCAGTTCTTCTTCACCTCGACGCAGTACCACAGCGTCGATCAGATCCTGCTCGCCGGCGGCTCGGCCGTCATCGCAGGCATGGATGAAGTGGTGCAGACGCGCACGCAGGTCCCGGCCATGGTGGCCAACCCGTTCGCCGCGATGCAGGCTTCGCCCCGCATCCAGATGAAGAAGCTAATGATCGACGCGCCGTCGCTGATCGTCGCCTGTGGCCTCGCCATGCGCAGGTTCGACCCATGAACGTGCGCATCAACCTGCTGCCGCACCGAGAGGAGCGGCGCAAGCGCGGCCGCCAGCATTTCGCGGTGCTCGCCGGGCTCACCGCTGCCCTTGGCGCGGCGATCGTCGGCGCGGGCTACCTGTACATCGCCGGCCTGATCGACAATCAGGACCGGCGTAACGCGTTCCTGCGCTCCGAGATCGCGAAACTGGACAAGGAAATCGCCGAGATCAAGAAGCTGAAGGACGAAATCGCGGCGCTGCTCGCGCGCAAGCAGATCATCGAGACGCTGCAGGCGGACCGCGCGCAGACCGTGCATCTGCTCGACCAGCTGGTGCGGCAGATGCCCGAGGGCGTGTACCTGCGCCAGATCCGGCAGCGCGGCCTGTCGGTCAACGTGCAGGGCTACTCGCAATCCAACGCGCGCGTGTCCACGCTGATGCGCAACATCGAGTCCTCACCCTGGCTCTCCAGCCCGCAACTGATCGAGATCAAGGCTGCGCGCGTGGGCTCGAAGCGCCTGTCCGAATTCAACATGAACCTGCAGTTGAAGCGCGTCCAGCTGAAGGAAGCACCCAAGGACGCGGCCAAGGCGCCGGCGAACAAGGGGTAGGCCATGGCGATGGCGATCGATTTCAAGAAGATTGCGGATGACTTCAGGGCCACCAACTGGCGCGATCCGGGCACGTGGTCCGCGATTCCCAAGGCGGTGGTGCTGGTGGCGATCGTGACCGTGCTGCCGGTGCTGGGCTACGTCGGCCTGTGGCAGGGCCAGCTCGAGGAGCTGGAGACCGGCAAGGCCCAGGAGGCGAAATTCAAGCTCGATTACGTGAACAAGAAGAAGCAGGCGGTGAATCTCGACCTGCACAAGCAGCAGCTCAGGGAGATCGATACGCAGTTCGGCGCGCTTCTCAAGCAGCTGCCCAACAAGTCGCAGATGGATGCGCTGCTCGTCGACATCAACCAGGCGGGCCTCGGCCGCGGCCTGCAGTTCGAGCTGTTCAAGCCGGCGGGCCAGGAAATCGTGCGCGAGTTCTATGCAGAATTGCCGATCACCGTGAAAGTGGTCGGCGTGTACCACGACATGGGGGCGTTCGCGAGCGACGTCGGCCAGCTCTCGCGCATCGTCACGCTGAACGACGTCGCAATCCAGGCCGCCAAGGACGGCAACCTGGTGATGGACGTCACCGCGCGCACGTTCCGCTACCTGGACGAGGACGAGATCGCCGCGCAGCGCAAGGCCGCCGCCGGCGCGCGAAAAGGGCGGCGATGAGGCGCCTATGGATCCTGGCCTGCGTCGCGGTGCTCGCCGGCTGCGAGGGCGAGCAGCACAGCGACCTGCGCAAGGAGCTGAACGAGATGACCAAGGACCTGCGTGGCCGGGTGGATCCCCTGCCGCAGGTGCGGCCCTACGAGCCCGTGCCCTACCAAGCGGAGAACGAGGTCGACCCGTTCCGTCCGGATCGCATCGAGGTCGCGGCCGCCGCAGGCACCGGGTCGGCGGCGAGCGGCAAGCAGCCGGACCTCGACCGTCCCAAAGAGCCGCTCGAGGCGTTTCCTCTCGAGTCCATCCAGATGGTGGGCTCGCTCACGCAGGGCCGCGACACGTTCGGCCTGGTGAAGGCCGGCCCCAACCTGTACCGCGTAAAGAAGGGCAACTACATGGGGCAGAACTTCGGCGTCATTACCGGCATCGATGAAGTGCAGATCAGCCTGAAAGAGCTGATCCAGGAAGGCAGCGGGGAGTGGATCGAGCGGGCGAGCTCGCTGCAACTGCAGGAGGTCAAGAAATGACAGTCAGCCACGTCGTGCGCGCCGTCTTGCATGCGCTCGTTCTCAGCTTCGCGGGCGCGGGCATCGCCCATGCGCAGGCCAATAGCATCGAGGCGGTCGACGTCTCGCAGCAGGGTGGCAAGGTGGTGCTGCGCATCACCACCCGGGAGGCCCTGAAGGCCCCGCCGCCCAGCTTCAGCGTCGCCAACCCGGCGCGCATTGCGTTCGATTTCGCCGGCACGACCAACGCGCTCGGCCGCTCGAGCCAGGACATCGCACAGGGCGAGCTGCGCTCGCTCAATCTGGTGCAGGCACCCGACAAGACGCGCCTGGTGCTCAATCTGACCCGTCCGGTCGCACACGAAGTGGCGCTCGACGGCCGCAGCGTGGTCGTGACGCTCGCTGCGGCGGTGGTACCGGCGGGCGACAAGGTGGCGCACTTCGCCGAGGGGCGCGGCGAGTCCAAGCACGCGATCCGCGACATCGATTTCCGGCGTGGGCGCACCGGTGAGGGCCGCGTCGTGGTGGACCTGTCGGACACCACGACCGGCATCGACATCCGCCAGCAGGGGCAGAACATCATCGTCGATTTCCTGAAAACGGCCCTGCCGGACAACCTGCGCCGCCGCCTTGACGTGGTGGACTTCGCCACGCCGGTGCAGACCATCAGCACCTTCCAGCAGGGCGAGAACGTGCGCATGGTGATCGAGCCGCGCGGGCAATGGGACCACAACGCCTACCAGTCCGATACGCAGTTCGTGGTGGAAGTGAAGCCGGTGATCCCCGACGCGACGCCGAAGAAAGGCCAGTACGTCGGTGAGAAGCTCTCGCTCAACTTCCAGAACGTGGAAGTGCGCGCCGTACTGAACGTGCTCGCGGATTTCACCGACCTCAACATCATCACCAGCGATTCCGTTGGCGGCAACATCACGCTGCGCCTGAAGGACGTGCCCTGGGACCAGGCGATGGACATCATCCTTCAGACCCGCGGCCTCGACAGCCGGCGCAACGGCAACGTCATCTGGATCGCACCGCGCGACGAGCTGGCAACGCGCGAGAAGCTCGCGCTGGAAGCCACGCAGCAGATCCAGGACCTCGAGCAGACGCGCACCGAGGCTTTCCAGATGAACTACCAGAAGGCGGCCGACGTGGCGAAGCTGCTCTCGGACCGCACGCAGCCGCTCCTGTCCAAGCGCGGCAGCGCGGTGGTCGACACCCGCACCAACACGCTTTTCGTGCAGGACACGCCGACGCGGCTGGAGGAAGTGAGAAAGCTCCTCGCCAAGATCGACGTCCCGGTGCGCCAGGTGATGATCGAGGCGCGCATCGTCGAGGCGAGCGACACGTTCAGCAAGAACCTCGGCGTGCGCATGGGCTATTTCGAAGGCGGTGTGTCGGGCCGCGGCCCGGGGCTCGGAATCAGCGGCCCCAACGTCGGCGCGGAGCTGGACAATACCGGCCAGGCGATGGGCGTCATTCAGGGCACGCCCTCCTTCACGGGCCCGGGCCTCAATTCGAACTTCCGCGCCGCCGGCCTGAACTCGTTTCAGCCGGGCCAGATCTCGTTCATCCTGTTCAACAGTTCGCTCACGCGCTTCCTCAACCTCGAGCTCTCGGCGCTGGAGGCCGACGGCAAGGGCAAGATCATTTCCAGCCCGCGCGTGCTGACCGCGGACCAGGTCGAGGCGGTAATCGAGCAGGGCACCGAGATCCCCTACCAGCAGGCGACCTCGTCCGGCGCGACGAGCGTATCCTTCCGCAAGGCGAATCTCGCGCTGAAGGTGAAGCCGCAGATCACACCCGACGGCAACGTCATCATGACGCTCGACGTGAACAAGGACGCCCCGGGCGCGGTCACCCCGGCGGGCGTGCAGATCAGCACCAAGCACGTCAAGACCGAAGTGCTGGTCGAGAACGGCGGCACCGTGGTGATCGGCGGCATCTTCGAGCAGACCGAGCGTACCGACATCACACGGGTACCGTTTTTCGGCGAGCTGCCGGTCATCGGGCGGCTTTTCCGCAACGACTCTACGACGTCACAGAAGACCGAGTTGCTCGTATTCGTGACGCCGCGCATCGTCAACGAGCGGGTGACGGTGCGCTGACAGTTTGCCAGGTCTCCTTCTGGGACACGCGGCCGGGCTCGCCCGGCCGTTTTTGTTTGTGGCGTCCGTACAATAGGCGCATGCACGGCGGGCGCAACGTATTCCTCGTGGGCATGATGGGCGCGGGCAAGACCACCGCGGGCCGGCTCATGGCGCGCCGGCTAAAGCGCGCCTTCCTCGACAGCGACCACGAGATCGAGCGCCGCTGCGGCGTGAAGGTGCCCGTGATCTTCGAAATCGAGGGCGAGGCGGGCTTTCGCCAGCGCGAAGTGGCGGTGATCGCGGAGCTCACCGCGCGCGAAGACGTGGTGCTCGCCACCGGAGGCGGGGCCGTGCTCGCGGAGGCCAATCGCCGCCATCTCGCCGCGCGCGGCACGGTGATTTACCTGCATGCGCCGCCCCCGGCGCTCTATGAGCGCGTGCGTCAGGACCGCAACCGGCCGCTGCTCGCCACCGCCAACCCGCTGGCGCGCCTCGAGGAGCTGTATGCAGTGCGCGATCCCCTGTACCGAGAGATCGCCGACATCGTCGTCGACACGGGCCGGCAGAGCGTGCAGAGCCTGGCACGCCAGCTGCTTGCCCGCCTAAAGGAAGAATGGAAACTGTCCGCGTAGCGCTTGGCCCGCGCGCCTACCCGGTGCACATCGGCACCGGCGCGATCGACGCCGAGGCCCTCTATCACCCGCATCTGCGCTCCGGGCGTATTGCGATCGTCACCAATCCGGTGGTCGGGCCGCTGTACCTCGAGCGCGTGAAGGCAGCGCTGTCGCGCGCCGGTGTCCCGACGGTCACCGAGGTCCTGGTCGAGGACGGTGAGCGGGCGAAGAGCTGGCAGGCGCTGGAGCGCGTGTTCGACGCGCTGCTCGCCGCGCGCGTCGGACGCGACGGCCTGCTCGTCGCCCTGGGCGGTGGCGTAGTCGGCGATCTGGCCGGCTTTGCCGCGGCGGTCTATCAGCGCGGCATCCCATTTCTCCAGGTGCCGACGACGCTCCTGGCACAGGTCGACTCCTCCGTGGGCGGCAAGACCGCGGTGAACCATCCCCGCGGCAAAAACATGATCGGCGCATTCCACCAGCCCGCCGCCGTGATCGCCGACGTCGGCACGCTCGCCACCCTGCCCGAACGCGAACTGCGCGCGGGTATTGCTGAGGTGATCAAGCATGGTTTCGCCCTCGACGCCGCGCTCGTCGCGTGGCTGGAGACCCACATGGCGCGGCTGCTCGCGCGCGACGCCGCGGCGCTCACGCACGTGGTGCGCCGTTCCTGCGAGCTAAAGGCGCAGGTGGTGGCGGCGGACGAGCGCGAGGCCGGTGCGCGCGCCGTGCTCAATTTCGGGCACACATTCGGCCACGCCATCGAGACCGGCGCCGGCTACGGCGCCTGGCTGCACGGCGAGGCGGTGGCGGCCGGCATGGTCATGGCGGCCGAGCTTTCGGTGCGCGCTGGCTTTCTGCGCGCGGCCGACGCCGAGCGCGTGCGCCGCCTCGTGCGCCTGGCCGGGTTGCCCGCGGCGGCACCGGCGCTCTCGCCCGAGCGCTACATCGAGCTGATGGCGGGCGACAAGAAGGCGGCCGGCGGGCGCGCCCGCTACGTCGTGCTGCAAGAGGTGGGCCGCGCCGCGCTTCGTGACGACATCGACGAGCGCGCGGTGCGCGAGGCGATTGTCGCGAGCATCGACGGCGCGCCGTCCGCTTCGGCGCAGTAAGGCGCCAGGGCCCCGAAACTCTTGTTGGTGCAAGACCGTGCAGGTATATTCCACAATTCGGCCGCAGAAATGCTGCAGAGCGGCGAAACGCTCCAAAATGCATTTGTGAACAGAGGGTTACCTGTGAACGCGCACCTCCCGCCCGACGCGCAGGGCTTGTACGATCCGCGGCACGAGCACGACGCGTGCGGCGTAGGCTTTGTCGCGCACATCAAGGGCAAGAAGTCGCACGCGATCGTCGAGCAGGGACTCACGGTGCTGAAGAACCTTGCGCATCGGGGCGCGGTCGGCTGGGATCCGAAGCTCTCGGACGGCTCGGGCGTGCTGATCCAGATACCCGATCGGCTGTTGCGCGAGGACATGGCGCGCCAGGGGGTGAAGCTGCCACCCAAGGGTCAGTACGGCGTCGGCATGGTGTTCCTGCCGCGCGACCCGGCGAGCCGCCAGGCGTGCGAGTACGAGCTCGAGCGCGCGGTGAAGGACGAAGGCCAGGTGCTGCTCGGCTGGCGCGACGTGCCCGTGGACAATTCCGACCTCGCCGAGTCGGCGAAGAAGCTCGAACCGGTGATCCGCCAAGTGTTCATCGGCCGCGGCCGCGGCGTCATGGTCACCGATGCGCTGGAGCGCAAGCTCTACATCATCCGCAAGAGCGCGGTGCATGCCATCCAGTCGCTGCGGCTGGCACATGCCCGGCAGTACTACGTGCCGTCGCTGTCGGCGCGCACGCTGTGCTACAAGGGCATGCTCCTCCCGAACCAGGTCGGCGAGTACTACCTCGACCTCAAGGACGCGCGCTGCGAATCCGCGCTTGCGCTGGTGCACCAGCGCTTTTCGACCAACACCTTCCCGTCGTGGGATCTGGCGCACCCGTTCCGCATGATCTGCCACAACGGCGAGATCAACACCGTGCGCGGCAACGTCAACTGGATCCGCGCACGCCAAGGGGCGATTTCCAGCCCGGTGCTCGGCGACGACCTCGACAAGATCTGGCCGCTCATTTACGACGGCCAATCCGACTCGGCCTCTTTCGACAACGCGCTCGAGCTCCTGGTGATGGGCGGTTATTCCGTCGCCCACGCCATGATGATGATGATCCCCGAGGCCTGGGAGAACCACGGGCAGATGGAACCCGCGCGGCGCGCGTTCTACGAGTACCACGCGGCGATGATGGAGCCTTGGGATGGTCCGGCGTCGATCGCGTTCACCGACGGGCGCCTCATCGGCGCTACGCTCGATCGCAACGGCCTGCGCCCGTCGCGCTACATCGTCACCGAGGACGATCTCGTCATCATGGGCTCGGAATGCGGCTGCCTGCCGGTGCCCGAGGAGAGAATCGTCAAGAAATGGCGCCTGCAGCCGGGCAAGATGTTTCTCGTCGACCTGGAAAAAGGCCGCATCGTCGACGACGCGGAATTGAAGGAGACGCTGTCGGAAGCGCGGCCCTACGCCGAGTGGATCGAGCGCATTCGCGTCAAGCTCGACGATGTCGGGACCGAGAAGACCGCGCCGCTGAAGAGCGACGTGCCGCTGCTCGACCGCCAGCAGGCCTTCGCCTACACGCAGGAAGACATCAAGTTCGTGATGACGCCGATGGCGCTCGCCGGCGAAGAGCCGATCGGGTCGATGGGCAATGATTCGCCCCTCGCGGTGCTCTCGGACAAGAACAAGACGCTGTACCACTATTTCAAGCAGCTCTTCGCGCAGGTCACGAACCCGCCGATCGATCCGATCCGCGAGGAGCTGGTGACCTCGCTGGTGTCGTTCATCGGGCCGAAGCCGAACCTGCTCGGCATCGACGAAATGAACCCGCCGCTGCGCCTCGAAGTGTCGCAGCCAGTGCTCGATTTCTACGAGATGGAGAAAATCCGGCACATCGAGCGCTATACGAACGGCAAGTTCCGCTCGCTCGAGCTCGACATTACCTACCCGGTGCAATGGGGCAAGGACGCCATCGAGGCGCGATTGGCTTCGCTCTGCGCGCAAGCCGAGGACGCGGTGCGCGCGGGCGCCTCGATCATCGTGGTGTCGGACCGGCTGGTCGATCGAGGGCGGGTGGCAATCCCGGCGCTGCTCGCGCTTTCGGCGATCCACCAGCACCTGGTGGGGAAGGGCCTGCGCACGAGCGCCGGCCTGGTCGTGGAAACGGGCTCGGCGCGCGAGGTGCACCACTTTGCGCTGCTCGGCGGCTACGGCGCGGAGGCCGTGCACCCGTACCTTGCGCTGGAGACGCTTCTCGCCATGCACCCGGATGACTCGGCGGCGGGCAGCAAGGCGATCAAGAATTTCGTCAAGGCGATCGGCAAGGGGCTGAAGAAGGTGATGTCGAAGATGGGCATTTCCACCTACATGTCCTATACCGGCGCGCAGATCTTCGAGGCGGTGGGCCTGGCGAAGTCGCTCGTCGACCGCTACTTCACCGGTACCGCGTCGAATGTCGGCGGCATCGGACTGCTCGAGGTCGCCGAAGAGGCGATACGCATCCACCACGACGCTTTCGACGAGCGCGACCCGGTGCTGAAATCGATGCTCGATGCGGGCGGCGAATACGCCTGGCGCGTGCGCGGCGAGGAGCACATGTGGACGCCCGAAGCAATCGCCAAGCTGCAGCACGCCACGCGGAGCGAGTCCTACGGCACCTATAAGGAATACGCTGCGATCATCAATGA
The DNA here is from genome assembly GCA_035459025.1 of Burkholderiales bacterium. Lineage (GTDB taxonomy): Bacteria > Pseudomonadota > Gammaproteobacteria > Burkholderiales > SG8-39 > JAABQT01. The sequence goes on from DATHYT010000087.1 coordinate 28,839, forward strand.
CCAGTCCCAGCGCCACATGACGTTGCGCGGGCTGTTCGAGTTCCGCCTCGACAAGGTGAAGCCGGTGCCGATTGCCGAGGTCGAGCCGGCCGCGGAGATCGTAAAGCGCTTCTCCACCGGCGCCATGTCGCTCGGCTCGATCTCGACCGAGGCGCACACGACGCTCGCCGTGGCCATGAACCGCATTGGCGGCAAGTCGAATACCGGCGAAGGCGGTGAGGACCGCAGGCGTTACGCACAGGTGAAAGCGGGTGAGTCGCTGCGCAGCCGCCTCGGCGCGGGCCGTGTGGAGAAGGACATCGCGCTGCGCGAGGGCGACGTCCTGAAGTCCAAGATCAAGCAGGTGGCTTCGGGCCGCTTCGGCGTCACCACCGAGTATCTGGCGAGCGCCGAGCAGATCCAGATCAAGATGGCGCAGGGTGCAAAGCCCGGCGAGGGCGGCCAACTTCCGGGCCGCAAGGTCTCCGAGTACATCGCCGAACTGCGCTACTCGACCCCGGGCGTGGAGCTGATCAGCCCGCCGCCGCACCACGACATCTACTCGATCGAGGACCTGGCGCAGCTGATCCACGACCTGAAGAACGCCAATCGCGAGGCATCGATCTCGGTGAAGCTCGTGTCCGAAGTGGGCGTCGGCACGGTCGCGGCCGGGGTTTCGAAGGCGAAGTCGGACCACGTCACGATCTCCGGACACGATGGCGGCACCGGCGCCTCGCCCTGGAGCTCGATCAAGCACGCGGGCACGCCCTGGGAGCTGGGACTTGCCGAAACGCAGCAGACGCTGGTGCTGAACCGCCTGCGCGGCAGGATCGCAGTGCAGGTCGACGGGCAGCTGAAGACCGGTCGCGACGTGGTGATCGGCGCGTTGCTCGGGGCCGACGAATTCGGCTTCGCTACTGCGCCGCTGGTGGTGAGCGGTTGCATCATGATGCGCAAGTGCCACCTCAACACCTGCCCGGTGGGCGTCGCCACGCAGGACCCGGTGCTGCGGCGCAAGTTCTCGGGCAAGCCCGAGTACGTGGTCAATTACATGTTCTACGTCGCCGAGGAGGCGCGCGAGCTGATGGCGGCGCTCGGCATCCGCAAGTTCGACGAGCTGATCGGCCGCACCGATCTCCTCGACATGAGCAAGGGCATCGAGCACTGGAAGGCGAAGGGGCTCGATTTTTCGCGCATCTTCCAGATGCCGAAGGCGCCGTCGAACGTCGCCGTGTATCACTGCGAAGAGCAGGATCATGGCCTCGCCAAGGCGCTCGACAACCGCCTAATCGAGCTGGCGCAGCCGGCGCTCGAGCGCGGCGAGAAGGTGTCGATCGACATGCCGATCCGCAACATCAACCGCACCGTCGGCACGATGCTCTCCTACGAGGTGGCGAAGCGCTACGGCCACGAGGGCCTCGCCGACGATACGATCCAGGTGCGCTTCGCCGGCTCGGCCGGACAGAGCTTCGGCGCGTTCCTGGCGCGCGGCGTGACGCTCGATCTCATCGGCGACACCAATGACTACTGCGGCAAGGGGCTCTCGGGCGGGCGCATCAGCGTGCAGCCTTCGCCGAAGTTCCGCGGCGAGCCGACCGAGAACATCATCACCGGCAACGTGGTGCTGTACGGTGCGATCGCCGGCGAGGCGTATTTCCGTGGCGTCGCGGGCGAGCGCTTCGCGGTGCGGAACTCCGGCGCCGCCGCGGTGGTGGAGGGCGTGGGCGACCACGGCTGCGAGTACATGACCGGCGGCACGGTGGTGGTGCTCGGCCTCACGGGCCGCAACTTCGCCGCGGGCATGTCCGGCGGCATCGCCTATGTGCTCGACATCGACGGCGGCTTCGTGCAGCGCTGCAATGCGGCGATGGTCGAACTGGAACCCGTGCTGGCCGATGCGGAGCAGCAAGCCAAGGGTGGGCGCGAGTTGTGGCACCACGGACAGACCGACGAATCGAACCTGCGGCGCCTGATCGAGGCGCACCTCAAGCACACCGGCAGCAAGCGCGCGCAGCAGATCCTCGACCAGTGGGCGACCTATCGGCAGAAGTTCGTCAAGGTGTTCCCCAAGGAGTACCGGCGCGCGCTGGGCGAGCTCGCCGCGGCACAGAAGAAGGCGGCGGCGTAGATGGGGAAGATCACAGGTTTCCTGGAGTACGAGCGACTCCAGGAGGCGACCGAGGACAAGGAAGCCCGCAAGAAGCACTATCGCGAGTTCGTCCTGCATCTCACCGACGAGCAAGCGAAGGTACAGGGCGCGCGCTGCATGGACTGCGGTACGCCGTTCTGCATGTCGGGATGCCCGGTGAACAACATCATCCCCGACTGGAACGACCTCGTGTACCGCGGCGACTGGCAGCGCGCCATCGCCACGCTGCATTCCACCAACAACTTTCCCGAGTTCACCGGCCGCGTGTGCCCGGCGCCCTGCGAAGAAGCCTGCGTGCTGCGCATCAACGCCGACCCGGTCGGCATCAAGTCGATCGAGCACGCCATCATCGACCGGGCGTGGGAGGAAGGCTGGGTGCAGCCGGAGCCTGCGGTGCAAAAGACCGGCAAGCGCGTGGCGGTCATCGGCTCGGGGCCCGCGGGGCTCGCCTGCGCCCAGCAGCTCGCACGGGCCGGACACGCGGTGACGCTCTACGAGAAGAACGACCGGATTGGCGGGCTGCTGCGCTACGGGATCCCGGACTTCAAGATGGAAAAGCAGCACATCGACCGCCGCATCGGGCAGATGCGGGCGGAGGGCGTCGAGTTTCGCGTCAACCACGTGGTGGGGCGCGATCCGGTCGGCGCGGGCAACGCGGCGGCCAGGGCGGTGGACCCGAAGCAGCTGCTGAGCGAGTTCGACGCCGTGGTGCTCGCGGGCGGGGCGGAAGTGCCGCGCGACCTGCCGGTGCCGGGGCGCGAGCTCGACGGTGTGCATTTCGCCATGGACTTCCTGCCGCTGCAGAACCGGCGCGTGGCCGGCGACGCGGAAGTCAGGGACTTGTGGGCGAGCGGCAAGCATGTGGTGATCATCGGCGGCGGCGACACCGGCTCGGACTGCGTCGGCACGTCGAACCGGCACGGCGCCGCGTCGATAACGCAGTTCGAGCTGCTGCCGATGCCGCCCGACCCCGAGACGAATCCCGTGTGGCCGTACTGGCCGACACGGCTGCGCACCTCGTCCTCGCACGAAGAAGGCGCGGAGCGCGACTGGTCGGTGGCCACCAAGGCGTTTCTCGGCGAGAACGGCAAGGTCAAGGCGCTGCGCGCCGCGCGGCTGGAGTGGAAGGAAGGCAAGCCGGTGGAAATTCCCGGCTCGGAGTTCGAGATGCCCGCCGACCTCGTGCTGCTCGCGATGGGCTTCGTGTCGCCGGCGAAATCCGTGCTCGAAGGGCTCGGCATCGCCACGGACGAGCGTGGCAACGCGCGCGCCGATACCGAAGGGGCGGACGCCTATCGCACTTCGGTAAAAAAGGTGTTCGCCGCGGGGGACATGCGCCGCGGCCAGTCGCTTGTCGTCTGGGCGATACGCGAAGGACGGCAGTGCGCGCGCGCCGTGGACGAGTTCCTGATGGGCGGGTCGGAACTGCCGCGTTAGCTCAGTCGCTCGTCGGCGAGATCCGGTACTCGATTACGCCGGGGTCGGCGTTCAGGGCCTCGGCCAGCAGGCGCACGTTGTCCGCCTTGAGCGTGCGCATCACCATGCGGTACTCGAACTGCTCGCCGTCGCCCAGCAGGCGGTAGTTGAGATTGGCGACGGAAAAGTTGAACTGCGCCACCAGCTCGCGCAGGCGCGGCTCGGGCATCACGGCATCGCGCGCAAAGCGTACCGTGAAGTTGGCGTACAACTCGGTCGGCATGCGGCCCTCGATCCAGCGGAACACCGACAGCGTGCCGAGCGCGAGCACCACCCCGAGGCCCGCCGCGTAGTAAAAGCCGATACCGGTGAGAATGCCGATCGCCGCAGTGACCCAGATGGAGGCGGCGGTGGTGAGGCCGCGCACCGTGAGCCCTTCCTTCACGATCACGCCGGCGCCGAGGAAGCCGATCCCGGTCATGATGCCCTGTGCCATGCGTGTCGGATCGATGACCACGCGCGAGCCGCCTTCCGAGAAGAACCACTGCCCTTCGTAGACCGTGACGAGCATCAGCAGGCTCGACGCAATGCAGACCAGCGCATGCGTGCGAAAGCCGGCCGCGCGGCCGCGAAAGCTGCGCTCGAGGCCGATGATGCCGCCGGCGGCAAGCGCGGCCAGCAGCCGCAGGAGTATCTGCAGGTATTCGTCGATCAAGGTCTGAAGCGCCGTCCGGTGGCAGTCATGTTACAGCGGTTTTACATGATCTTTCAATGAGTTCGACCGTTTCCGGGTGCTAGAATCCGCGCCATGAGCCTCGCCGTGATCGTGCTTGCCGCGGGCCAAGGCAAGCGCATGCACTCGGCCTTGCCCAAGGTGCTGCATCCGCTGGCGGGCCGGCCGTTGCTCGCGCACGTGCTCGATGTAGCGCGGGCGCTCGACCCGGCGCAGATCCTGGTCGTGCACGGCCACGGCGGTGCCGACGTGCGCGCTGCATTTGCCGACGCAGTCGTCACCTGGGTCGAGCAGGCCCAGCAACTCGGCACCGGGCACGCGCTGGCGCAGGCGCTGCCGCAGGTGGCACGCGGCGCGCAGGTGCTGGTGCTGAACGGCGACGTGCCGCTCGTGAGCGTCGCTACGCTCAAGCGCCTTGTGGCGGCTTCGGCGAAGGGTCTTGCCATCTGCACCTCCGAGCTGAGCGACCCGTCCGGCTACGGCCGAGTGGTGCGCGGCGCGAACAAGCGCGTGCGCCGGATCATCGAACACAAGGACGCGAGCGCGCGCGAGCTGCGCATCCGCGAGTGGTACGCAGGCTTTCTGGCGGCGCCTGCGGCGCGCCTCGCCGGCTGGCTGGCGATGCTGAAGCCCGCGAATGCGCAAAAGGAGTATTACCTCACCGACGTGATCGGCCTCGCGGTCAGGGACCGTGTGGAGGTGAAGACGGTGAAGGCCGAAGATCCCTGGGAAGTCGCGGGCGTCAACTCGCGCCACGAGCTCGCGCTGCTCGAGCGCGCCTATCAGAACGCGCAGGCGAAGCGTCTCCTGGAAGCCGGCGTGGCGCTGGCCGATCTGTGGCGCGTGGATGTGCGCGGCGAGCTCGCCTGCGGGCGCGATGTCGCGATCGACGTGAATTGCGTCTTCGAGGGCACGGTGAAGCTCGGCGACCGCGTGCGCGT
>DATHYT010000088.1:0-79068 GCA_035459025.1 Burkholderiales bacterium
TCCTCCCACCTCTCCAGCTTCTCCAGCAGCAGCGCCTCGATCTCCTCGGTGCGCCTTCTGTCCTCCTTCAGCGCCTCCGCCCCGTGCTTGAAATACTCCGGCGCGCTCATCTTCCCCTGCAGCGCCTTCTGCTCGGCCTCCAGCGCCTCGATCTCACCGGGCAGCGCCGCCAGCTCGCGCGTCTCCTTGTAGGAAAGCTTGGCGCGGCTCTTGTCGCGCGCGGCCGCCTTCGCCGCCGCCTTTTCCTCCACCGCCGCCGCCGCGGGGCGCTGGCGCACCCAGTCCGAATACCCGCCCGCGTACTCGCGCCAGGCGCCGCCGCCCTCGGGCGCGAGCACCGAGGCGACCACGTTGTCGAGGAACGCGCGGTCGTGGCTCACGAGGAGGAGCGTGCCTTCGTACTCCTGCAGCGCCGCTTCCAGCAGCTCGAGCGACTCGATGTCCAGGTCGTTCGTCGGCTCGTCGAGCACCAGCACGTTCGCGGGCCGCGCAAAGAGCCGCGCGAGGAGCAGCCGGTTGCGCTCGCCGCCCGAGAGCATGCGCACGGGCGAGGCGGCGCGCCGGGGAGGGAACAGGAAGTCGCCGAGGTAGCTCATGACGTGCTTGCGACCGCCCGCCAGCTCCACCCAGTCCGACCCCGGCGAGATGGTCTCGGCCACGGTCTTCTCCGGATCGAGCGCCGCGCGCATCTGGTCGAAGTACGCCGGCGCGACGTTGGTGCCCAGGCGCACTGTCCCCGCATCGGGCGCGAGCGTGCCGAGGATGAGCTTGAGGAGGGTGGTCTTCCCCGCGCCGTTCGGCCCCACCAGCCCGAGCCGGTCGCCGCGCGAGACGAGCAGGTCCAGGTCCTTCACCACGTCGCGATCGCCGTAGCGCTTGGCAACGCCGGTCAGCTCCGCCACCAGCTTTCCCGAGCGCGGGCCCGCGGAGACCGATAGCTTCACCGTCCCCAGCCGCTCGCGCCGCGCGGCGCGCTCTTCGCGCAGGCGCTCAAGGCGCCGCACGCGGCCTTCGTTGCGCGTGCGGCGCGCCTCGATGCCTTTGCGGATCCAGGCCTCTTCCTCGGCCCAGAACTTGTCGAACTTCCTGCGCTGCACGGCCTCTGCAGCGAGGTCCCCGGCCTTCACGCCCTCGTACGCCGAATAATTCCCCGGGTACGAGCGCAGCATCCCGCGGTCGAGCTCCAGGATCCGCGTGCACACGCGATCGAGGAACGCGCGGTCGTGCGTCACCACGATCGCCGCCGGCTGCTTCAGGAGCAGCCCCTCCAACTGCTCGATTCCGGCGATGTCGAGGTGGTTGGTGGGCTCATCGAGGAGCAGCAGGTCCGGCGCGAGCGCCAGCGCGAGGGCCAGCGCCGCGCGCTTTGCTTCGCCCCCGGACGCCGCCTGCGGCGAGGCGTCCTCCGCCAGGGCGAAGCGGTGCAGGAACTCCGTGAGCCGCGCCTCCACCCGCCAGCGCTCGCGCTCATCCGCGATCGAGGGAATGTGTCCGCGCAGCAGCAGGCTCGCGCGCAGCGTCGGCGCGTGCGGGAGCGTCGGCTCCTGCTCCACGCGCACCACGCGCAGCGACTCGCTCTTTCGCAGCTCGCCGTCGTCGAGCGCCACGGCGCCGGCGATCACGCCGAGGAGCGACGACTTTCCCGTGCCGTTGCGGCCGATCAGCCCGATCCTTTCCCCCGGCTCCATGGAGAACGCCGCGCGGTCGAGGAGCGGCAGCTCCCCGTAGGCGAGCTGCGCATCGAGCAGGGTCAGTAAAGCCATGGGGGCGCCAGTGTAACGGCCCCGGGGGCGTCAACCCGGGGCGCCGCCGCGCGTTGGTAGGGAGCAGGGGGATTCATGCCGCTGGACGAAACTAATCCATTGGATTAGTATGCTGGTGACCGTCGCGGAGACGCCGGAGTACGTGCGCCGTGCGGAGCGCCTGCTGTCGGCAGCGGAGCGCGCCGACCTCGTGGCATACCTCGCCGCGAACCCGAGGGCGGGCGACCTGATGCAGGGCACCGGCGGCATCCGCAAGCTGCGCTGGGCGCGCGGCGGGCGCGGCAAGAGCGGCGGCGCGCGGGTGATCTACTACTTTCACAGCGAGGCCATGCCGCTCTACCTGCTGACGGTATTCGGCAAGAACGAGCGGGCGAACCTGAGCAAGGCAGAGCGCAACGAGCTGGCGGCGCTGGTCCGCGTGCTCAAGGCAATGGTGGAGAAGCGACCATGAACAAGACTTTCGCAAGCATCAAGCGCGGACTGCAGCAGGCGGTCCGCCACCAGCGGGGCAAGCGGATGTCCGGATTCAGGCTGCACGTGCCGCCCGAGATCGACGTGAAGGCGGTGCGCGAGAAGACCGGGCTGACGCAGGAACAGTTCGCGGCGGCTTTTGCCATCAGCCTCGGCGCGCTGCGGCACTGGGAGCGCGGGGACCGCAAGCCGCGCGGCACCGCCCTCGTCCTGCTCAACTTGATCGCGAAGGAGCCGCGGGCGGTGCTGCGGGCGGTGGCGAAGGCCTGAGGGCCCTGTAAGCCGGCCACCCGCGAAGCGAATACCCTCAAGAGATGCCGATCGCCTGGTCCATGCTGCACAACCCCGAGCCGACGACGCTCGTGGCGGCGCGCGTGCTCGCGCACCGCGGCGCGCAGTGGGCGGCGCGCGCCGCGCGCGCCAACCTCGAGCCGGTGCCCGACGACAGCCACTCGGCGCTCACCTGGGACGGCGCCAAGGCGGCGCTGCTCAGCCAGCCGCTGAAGGGCGGCACGCAGGTGGGCCTCAGGATCGGGGTGCTGGAAGTGATCGTCTCCACGAAGGACAAGACGGAAGCATTCCCGCTCGCGACCAACACCGAGGCCGAGGTCGCCGACTGGCTCGACGGCATGCTCGCCGAGCGGGGCCTGAAGCCCGCCGGCGGCCTCAAGCTGCCCTACGAGATGCCCGCGACCAACTTCGCCCGCGCGGTGGACGAGGGCCCGCGCCTTGCCGCGCTCGCGAGCTGGTTCGCCGCCGGCGCCGAGCTGTTCGAGGAGCTGCGAAGCAAGTACAAGCGCTACAAGCCCGGCCCGGGGCCGGTGCGCTGCTGGCCGCACCACTTCGACATGGCCTTCGTCGTCGAGCTGGAGGCGCAGAAGAACGGGCGCGCGATCGGCATCGGCCTCTCGCCCGGCGACGACTACTACGCGCAGCCCTACTTCTACCTCAGCCCCTATCCGAAGCCCGCGGACACGGCGGACCTCCCCGCGCTGCCGCCGGGCGCGCGCTGGCACGCGCGCGAATTCTTCGGCGCGGTGGTGACCGGGGTGGAGCTGCTCGCGCTCGCCGACCCGCAAGCGGGCCTGCTCGAAGCGCTCGACGCCGCGTTCGCGGAAAGCCTGAAGCGCCTCGGCCTCTAGGCCGCGCCCCGCGCGACTGGATAAACATACAGTGTTGGCCTATAGTCGCCCCCCATGGGAGCGGCGGAGGCATTCGCGAAGCTGAACGAGCGGCAGCGCCAGGCCGCGCAGGCTCCCCCGACCCCGCTGCTCATCATCGCCGGCGCCGGCACCGGCAAGACCAACACGCTCGCGCACCGCGTCGCGCACCTCGTGCTCGAGGGCGCGGCGCCGGAGCGCATCCTCCTTCTCACCTTCACGCGCCGCGCGGCCGTCGAGATGACGCGCCGCGCGAGCCGCATCGTGGCCGAGGCGCACAAGGGCGTGCGCCTGCCCTGGTCGGGCACCTTCCACGCGGTCGCCAACCGCCTCATCCGCAAGCACTGCCGCCGGGTGGGGCTCACCGAGAACTTCAGCGTGCTCGATCGCGGCGACGCGGCCGACCTGATGGACGTGGTGCGCCACGAGCTCGGCTACTCGAAGACCGAGAAGCGCTTTCCCAGGAAGGACACCTGCGTCGCGATCTACTCGCACCGCGTGAACACGCAGGGCACGCTCGAAGCTTCGCTGAAGGACGCGTTCCCCTGGTGCGCGGAGTGGGAGGGCGAGCTGAAGAAGCTCTTCGCCGCGTACCTCGAGCGCAAGCTCGCCAATCAATCGCTCGACTACGACGACCTGCTGCTTTACTGGCACGCGATGATGCAGGACGCGGCGCTCGCCGCGGAGATCGGCGCCGCCTGGGACCACGTGCTGGTGGACGAATACCAGGACACCAACGTCCTGCAGGCCGAGATCCTCGCGCGCCTCAAGCCCGACGGGCGGGGCCTCACCGTGGTGGGCGACGACGCGCAGTCGATCTACTCGTTTCGCGCCGCGACGGTGGAGAACATCCTGTCCTTCGAGGCGCGCTTCGGCGCGGCGGTGGTGACGCTGGAAGCGAACTACCGCTCGACGCAGCCGGTGCTCGAGGCGGCCAACGCGCTGATGCGCGAGGCGAGCCGCCAGTACCAGAAGGAACTGCGCTCGGCCAAGGGCGAGGGCCCCAAGCCGCGGCTCGTGACCGTCGCCGACGACGCCGCGCAGGCGGGCTACGTGGTGACGCGCGTGCTGGAGGCGCGCGAGGAGGGCACCGACCTCAAGCGCCAGGCGGTGCTCTTCAGGAGCTCGCACCATTCGGACGTGCTCGAGCTCGAGCTCGTCAAGCGCAACATCCCCTACGTGAAGTACGGCGGGCTGAAGTTCCTCGAGGCCGCGCACGTGAAGGACGCGCTCGCGGTGCTGCGCTGGGCCGACAACCCGAGGAACCGCGTCGCCGCCTGGCGCGCGCTGCAGCTGCTGCCCGGCGTCGGCCCCAAGGGCGCCGAGCGCGCCTGGACCGCGTTCGAAGCCGCGAGCCACGCGTGGGCGGCGCTGAAGACCGCCTCGAAGGCGTTCGATGCGCTCCTTGCCGGCCTCGCCGACCCGCAGGCGCCCTGGTCGGGCCAGATGCAGCGCGTGCGCGAGTGGTACGCGCCGATCATGGAGCGCCTGTACGACGCGCCCGAAGTGCGCGCCGGCGACCTGGTGCAGCTCGAGCGCATCGCCACCACCTACGGCACGCGCGAAGCGTTCCTCACCGAGCTCGCGCTCGATCCGCCGCAGGCGAGCTCGGACCTCGCCGGCGAGCCGCATCTGGACGAGGACTACCTGATCCTGTCCACGGTGCATTCGGCGAAGGGCCAGGAGTGGGACGCGGTGTACCTGCTCAACGTCACCGACGGCAACTTCCCGAACGAGTTCGCCACCGGCAAGGCCGAAAGCATCGAGGAGGAGCGGCGCCTGCTCTACGTCGCCATGACGCGCGCGAGGACCCGGCTCGAGCTCGTCAGCCCGCTCAAGTACTACGTGACGCAGCAATCGCGCATGGGCGACCGCCACGTCTACGGCGCGAAAAGCCGCTTCCTCACCCGGACGGTCATGGCCTGCCTCGAGCCGGTGGTGTACGGCGAATCCTGCGAAACCGCCGCGCGCGCTGCGAACCCCTCGCCCGTGGACGTCGCTTCGAGACTCCGGGATATGTGGGCGTAAATGGGGACAGACCTCATTTAGCGCTGGCGGCAGTTGCCGCCATGGCTAAATGAGGTCTGTCCCCATTTAGAATCGGCCATGGCCAAGGCCAAGGCACAGGCGAAACCCCCGGCGCAGCCGAGCGCGCCATCGCAGGCGCAGATCCAGCCCTCGGTGTTCGCGAGCGTGACGTTCCTGAAGATCCACGACTTCGGCCGGCGGCCGGTGGTGGAGCAGGCGCGCCTCAGGGCGCAGCTCGAGGCGGTGGTGGCAGTGGCGCTGCAGGACCTGCGCGAAGAGGCGCGCCTGGTGCTCGACGCCGCCGACGGCATCGCGCTGGTGGTGCTCGACAACCCGCGCGCGGCGCTGGCGGTCGCCGAGCGCTCGCTCGCCGCGGGCGCGGCCGGCCTGCCGCTCGCCGTCGGCATCAACCACGGTCCCGTGAAGCAGGCCGGCAAGGGCAAGAACGAGGGCCTGCTCGGCGACGGCATCGCCGTGGCCGCCGCGATCGCCGAGCTCGCCGGCGCGAAGAAGGTTCTGCTCACCAAGGAGTTCCGCGAAGCGCTCGCCGACGCACACCCCGGGGCGGAGGCCGCGCTCGCCACCGCCGGCACGCACACCGACGCGAGCCTGCGCGCGCACCAGGTCTTCAAGCCCGACACGCGCGGCGCGGCGCGCCGGCGCCTGCGCTACTTCGCGGCGACGGTCGTGGCGGTCGTCGCCCTGGTGGGCGCGGGCGCCGCGTTCCGCATCTCCGTCGAGGGCCTGGACCGCTACACCCAGCGCGTGGGCGCGCAGGCGAAGGACGTGGTGCAAAGGCTGAGGCGCGATGCGCCTCAGCCGGCGGCGCAGCCCGCCGCGGCCGCGCGGCGCGGGACCCGCTAGACATGGCGAAGAAGAAGGAGAACCGCGTCGGCCGCTACCGCATCCTCGACGAGCTGGGGCGCGGCGCCATGGGCGTGGTCTACCGCGCCGAGGACCCGTCGCTCGATCGCATCGTCGCGCTGAAGACCATCGCGCTCGGCGATGCCGACGAGGACCGCAAGGCCTACGAGAAGCGCTTCATGCTCGAGGCGAAGGCCGCGGGCAAGCTCACCCACCCCAACATCGTCACCATCTTCGACTACGGCGAGGAGGAGGACCTCGCCTACATGGCGATGGAGCTGCTCGAGGGCCAGGACCTGCGCGCGCGCATCCGCCAGGGCGAGATCCCGCCGATGGAGGCCGTGGAGATCGCGCTGCAGGTGGCCGACGGCCTCGGCTTCGCGCACGAATTCGGCGTCGTGCACCGCGACGTGAAGCCCGGCAACATCATGCTGCTCGAGCGCGGCGCGGTGAAGATCATGGACTTCGGCATCGCGCGCATGCGCCACGCCGACACCTCGCGCACCAGCACGGGCATGGTGCTCGGCACGCCGCGCTACATGTCGCCCGAGCAGATCAGCGGCCAGCCGGTGGACCAGCGCTCGGACATCTTTTCGCTCGGCACGGTGCTCTACGAGATGCTGACGCAGACCACGCTCTTCGCCGGCCAGGACGTGAACCAGATCGCGCACAGCGTCACCAGCACCGAGCCGGCGCCGCCGTCGCACCTGCACCCGGGACTGCCGCAGATGCTCGATTTCGTCGTCGCGCGCGCGCTGAAGAAGGACCCGACGGTGCGCTACCAGGACGCCTACGAGATGGCGGCGGACCTGCGCGACGTCCTCGCCGAGATGCGCGGCCGCGCCCCGGCGCGCGACCGCGGCGGCGACGACGGCGAGAAGACGCAGACGCTGAAGATGGCGGCGGGGGCGGACAAGCTGCCCGTCGCCCCGGCGGCCAACGCCATCGCGCGCGAGACGCGCCTGCCCCTGTCGCGCGTGTTCGACAGCGAGGCGGCGCTGCGGCGCGTCGAGGCGCGCGCCAAGCGCGAGCGCTTCACGCTGCCGCCGCGGCGCGTGGGTTTGTTCCGGCGCCTGGTGCAGGACCGGCTGCCGCGGCGGCTTCTCGCCGCGGCGCTGGTGGCGGCCGGCCTCGGGGCGCTGATCGCCGCGACTTGAGCGGCGCTCAGAAGTTCCAGCGGTAGCCGAGGTAGTAAAAGCCGCGCCGCGTCTCGTCGCGCGAGCTGGGCCCGACGGTGACGGTGCGCTCCCAGCTGTACTCGGATTCCAGGGCGACGTTGGCGCCGGCCTGGTAGGTGATGCGCAGCGACGGCGTCCAGCGCTCGAGCTCGATTCCCTGGTTGTCCTTCTGCGTGTAGTAGCGCAGCGACGGCTCGAGCGTCCAGGCGCCGAGCGCCGTGAGGTTGTTGTAGGAGAGCTGGTAGCCGGTCTGCGTCGGGCCGTCGAGGTAGGTGAGGTTGTAGACGCTCGTGTCGCGGCCCGAGTACAGGTTGGAGCCGATCGCCTGCAAGCTGTAGTTGTAGATGTCGCCGGTGGCGGGCTGCGCGGGGACGATGATGCCGTTCACCTCCACCGAGGGCAGCGCGCCGACCTTCGTCAGGCGCACGTCGGCGCCCATCTGCCACTTCTTGCCCACGGGCGTGGTGAAGCCGATGACTCCCTGCGTCGACGTCGCCGTGATATCGAGCGCCTGCTGGCGCAGCTGGTCCTCGGTGAACGTCTGCAGCAGCGTCTTCAGCGAGGTCGTGCCCTGGCCGAAGATCGCGTTCGTCGTGCTCAGCGTGGGGGCGCGGCGCTTGTCGTAGAGCAGGTTGATGGTGGTGCGCCCCTCGGTCTGGTAGGTCGCCTGCACCATGGTGACGTTCCACTGCTTGTAGCTCGTGTCGTAGTCGAGCACCGAAAACAGCGACGTGCGCGCGCTGAAGTAGCGCGTTTCCGTGCCCACGGCACGCCGGTCGAGCAGCCCGTCGCTCTCTTGCTCGACGTAGTAGAAGTTCCCGCTCCAGGCGTCGGCCAGGTTCTGGTACTCGAGGTTCGCGCTCCAGAAGCTGCGCTCGGCGTCGAGCTGCGGATACTCCACCGGCCTGCCCACCGCCGCGTTCGCGCGCCACTTCTGCGCGAGGCCGTAGCCGGCGACCGCGCCGTCGAAGCGCCCGGGCAGCCCGCCCGAGAGGCCCGATTGCCGGCCGACGCGCGCCGAGACCCCGTTCTGCAGGCTGCGGTAGTCGTAATAGGCCGCGGTGAGGCGGTTGTAGCTCCTCTGGTTCTCGAGAAAGGCCTTGCTGTTGGTGTCGCGGAACACGAAGCGCGAGTCGGCCTCCGCGCTCCGGTTGCGCACCGAGAGGTCGGCGTTCGTGACCAGCGTCGACTGGTCCACGCCGGAAAAGGTCGAGCGATCCGGCGTGGTGGGCGTATCGAACGCGGTTTCGATCTTGGTGCGCCCGCCGTAGTAGTACTGCGAGAGCGCGCCGGTCACCGTGCGCTCGGGGGCGCGCGCGGCGCGCACGGGCGCCTGCGCCACCGGCAGCGCGGCCAGCGCCGCGAGGCGCTCGCGCACGCGCGCCGCGCCCGCGCCCTCGGGGTAGAGCTTCAGGTACAGCTCGTATTCGGCGCGCGCTTTCGCCACTTCGCCCGCGCGCTCTCGCGCGAAGCCCATCAGCTCCTGCGCGTCGCGCGACAGGCTGTTCGGCGGCAGCATGAGCAGCTTGTTCAGGCTGTCGATCGCCGGGGCGTCGTTGCCCGCTTCGAGCGCCGCGCGCGCGCTCGAGAGCAGTTCGGCCGCGCTCGCTTCGATCTCGGCGGAAGCGATCGGCGCAGCCGGCACGCTCGGGCGCGGCAGCGCCGGCGCGGCCGGCACGGGCGTGGGCTTGGGCTTGGGCGCCGCGGCAAGCGCGGGCTCCGGCTTGGGCTTGGGCGCCGCGGCGATCGTCGGCCCGGGCGCGCCCAGGTCCACGACCTCGGCGCGCGGGAAGCGCTGCAGCAGGCGCCGGCGCGCCGCGCGCGCGGCCTCGGCGCTCGGGAAATAGCCCAGCACCAGGTCGTACTCCCTGCGGCCGTTGCGCTGGGCTTCGGAGATCTGCACTTCGTAGCTCGAAAACTCCCCCGGCACCGGGCTCGCGCGCTGCATTTCCTCGCGCGAAAGGAACGTCGCCAGGCGGATCAGGAAGCGGAATTGCGCCAGTTCCGGCGGCGCGGCAGGCGTCGGCACGGCCGGTGCAGGGGCGGCGGGCACAGGCGCGACGGCCGGCGGCGCCGGGCGCGCGACGGGCGCGGGCGGCAGCGGCACGGGCGCGGGCCGCGCCACCGGCACCGCCGGCGGCTCGCCCGCGGGCGCGAGCCTGGCGGCGGCGCCCGCGACGACGAAGTCGATGGCGTGATCGTCGGCCGGACGCACGCGCAGCTTGAGGGGGCTGCTCAGGCGCAGGGTCAGCTTGCGCGTCTGCGAGCGCGGCTGCTGCGGGTAGACCACCTCGACGCCCGGGAACGATGCGGCGGGCGGCACCCGGCGCGCTTCCGTGGCGGGCGTCGGTTCAGCCGTCAGCGGCCGGAAGTAGAGCTCGACGAGCGCATCGCCGAAGACTTCGTGCCGCAGGTACTGCACGGGCCCGGAAAACGTGATGCGGATCACCGCATCGTTGCGGTCCGGGAAGACCGCGAGCTCGTCGAGCACTTCCGCGCGCGCTGCGCTCGACAGCAGCGCGGCGGGAAGCAGGCACAGGAGAAGCGCGGTGTTCCCGGTTAGTGCTCGCCAGCGCATCCGGTCGATTCTTTGGTCTTGTTCGACATCGGATCAGAAGCCGCCAGCGGTGGACCGGTGTTCTCCGGATCTGGATCTCGAGATCGTGGTGAAAGTGCTGTTGGTGTAGGTATGGCAGCTGCCCGCGCAATTCTTCAGCTCGGCCACCGTGTACAGGATCTGCGGGGAGTCCACCTTCTTGTGCGCGCTCGCCTTGTAGCGCGAGGCGTGACAACCCGCGCAGTCCGGCTTGTACGCGGCGAACGTCCAGGTGGCCGCCTCGGTGTTCGACGAGTGGCAGCTCCGGCAGGTCACCCCCGAATTGTGCGGCTTGTAGAAGGGCGACAGATGCGTGTACGTGCGCGGCGGCAGCCAGGCGGTGGTCGTGTGGCAGGCGTCGCAGGACCTGCTGGTCTGCATGTGCGTCGTCGACTTGACGGTGCCGGCGTGGCAACTCAGGCAGGTGCCCGCGGCAACGCCCGTGTGGCTGAACGTTGCCGGGAGCCACGCGGTGGTGCGATGGCACGCGTCGCAGGAGACGCTCGTCACCACGTGGGTCGAGGGCTTGGGCGTGCCGGCGTGGCACGTGAGGCAGCTGCCGACCGCGACGCCGACGTGGCTGAAGGTCGCCGGCAGCCAGGCGGTCGTGCGGTGGCAAGAGTCGCAGGAGGCGCTCGTCACCACGTGGGTCGAGGGCTTGGGTGTGCTGGCGTGGCAGGTGAGGCAGGTGCCGGCGGCGATGCCGACGTGGCTCATGGTCGCTGGGAGCCACGCGGTGGTCCGATGGCAGGTGTCGCAGGAGGCGCTGCTCACCACGTGGGTCGAGGGCTTGGGTGTCCTGGCGTGGCAGCTCAGGCAGGTGCCCGCCGCAATGCCGGCGTGGTTCATCGTCGCGGGCAGCCAGGCGGTGGTGCGGTGGCAGCTGTCGCACGACGCGCTGGACTGCACGTGCGTCGAGGGTTTCGCGGTGCTGGCGTGGCAGCTCAGGCACCCGCCGGCCTGCACGTTGGCGTGGTTCATGGTCGCCGGCAGCCACGCGGTGGTGCGATGGCAAGAGTCGCAGGAGGCGCTCGTCACCACGTGGGTCGAGGGCTTGGCCGTCTTGGCGTGGCAGCTCGCGCAGGTGCCGGCGGCGACGCCGGCGTGGCTGAAAGTCGCCGGCAGCCAGGCGGTGGTGCGATGGCAAGCGTCGCAGGAGGCGCTCGAAACCACGTGGGTCGAGGGCTTGGCGGTCCTGGCGTGGCAGCTCAGGCAGGTGCCGGCGGCGACGTTGGCGTGATTGAAGAACGCAGGTGTGTAGGACGTCGTGCGATGACAGGCGTCGCAGGAGGCGGTCGTGACGACGTGGCCGGCCGGCTTGCCGGGCGCCTGCCGGTTGTTGTGGCAGCTCGCGCAGGTGCCGGGACGCACCCCGGCGTGGTTGAAGCGCGCGCCGGCGAAGGCCACGGTGTTGTGACAGGCGTCGCAGGACTGCGTCACCGGAATGTGCGTCGCCGGCATGGCGACGGCCGAGAAGCGGCTGTTCGTGGTGTGGCACGAAGCGCAGCTTCGCGGCGTGCCCCTGAAGACGCCGCGCACGTGGCACGACTCGCAACGCGCGGCCTGGTGCGCACCGGTGAGCGGGAAGCCGGTGCCGAGGTGATCGAACGCGCTCGAGCCCTGCGCGCGCGCGGGACTCGCGGCGAGCAGGGCGACGCTCGCCATCACCACGGAAATCGCACAGCGCAGGGTCGTTCTCATGGCATTACTCCCGGCGGGCGGCCAGCAGGTCGGCCATCCCGCGCACACCAAGCTTCTGGCGAATATGCTTGAACGATGAGGTCACGTGGCATTTCTCGCACTGGTTGCCGTAGGTGCCGTCGTGCACGTCCTCGCCGGCGTGGCAACTGACGCAGCTCGTGGGCAGCGTGGCCTTCTTCTGCACCGGCTGGCGGTGGCAGGCGTAGCAGCTGAGCTTGAGGTGCGCGCCATCCAGGGGGTACTTGGTCTGGCGATCGTGGTTGAAGTCCCAGCTCT
Organism: Burkholderiales bacterium; assembly: GCA_035459025.1. GTDB lineage: Bacteria > Pseudomonadota > Gammaproteobacteria > Burkholderiales > SG8-39 > JAABQT01. Next base: position 12,038 of record DATHYT010000088.1, read on the forward strand.
TCCATGAGCGCGCGTTGTGGCAGGCCTCGCAGGCCGGGCCGAGGCGGCGCTTGTGCACGTCGTCGCGCTCGTGGCAGCCGTTGCAATCGCGCTTGGCGTCCTGGTAGCGCGGGGTTTCGTGGCACTTCTTGCACGGCACCACCAGGTGCCCGCCGAGCAGCGCGAAGCGCGAGCGGGCATGGTCGAATTTCGCCTTCTTCCAGTCGCTGGCGTCATGGCAGTTCTCGCACTTGGTGCCCACCTGGCCCTCGTGCTTGTCGTCCTTCTTGTGGCAGCCGTAGCAGTCCTTGGGCGTGCGCTTGTAGTCGGGGTCGCGGTGGCAGGCTTCGCACTTCACTTTGGCGTGGCGCTGCAGCAGCGGGAACTTGGTCTTCGCGTGGTCGAACTTGCTTTCCTTCCAGTTGCGCTCGGTGTGGCAATCGCCGCACGGCTCGCCGAGCGCGCCCTTGTGCTTGTCGTCCTTCTTGTGGCAGCCGATGCAGGTGGTGGGCGCGTCCTTGAACACGGCCGACTTGTGGCAGGCCTCGCACTTGATGGCGTCGTGCTTGCCGCGCAGCGGAAAGCGCGTCTTCTGGTGGTCGAACTGCCCGACTTTCCAGTCGCGCTCGCTGTGGCAGTCGCCGCAGGCCACGCCGAGCGTGCCCTTGTGCTTGTCGTCCTTGCGGTGACAGGCATTGCAGCCCGTCTGCAGCTTGTCGAGGTACAGGTGCCCGGTGTGGCAGGCGTCGCATTTCGTCGCGCGGTGCCGCCCGCGCAGCGCGTAGCGCGTGTCCTTGTCGTGGTCGAAGTCGATCGTCTTCCAGTCGCGATCGTTGTGGCAGCTCTGGCACTTCTCGCCGTAGCGCGCCTTGTGCTTGTCGTCCTTCTTGTGGCAGCCGATGCAGGTGACCGGCGCGTTCTTGAAGTTGTCGTTCTTGTGGCACTTCGCGCACTTCAGCGGCTCGTGCTTGCCGCGCAGGCGAAAGCGCGTCTTGTCGTGATCGAATTGCGGCACCTTCCAGTCGCGCTCGCCGTGGCAGTCGGCGCAGGCCGTGCCGAGGCGCCCCTTGTGCACGTCCTTCTTGGCGTGGCAGTCGTTGCAGCGCCCGGGCGCTTCGCGGAACTTCTTCCCGGGCAAGTGGCAGCTGCTGCACTTCAATTTCGGGTCCGCATGCGCGCCGCGCAGCCCGAAGTCGGTCTGGCCGTGGTCGAACGTGCGCTCGTCGAGCGGGGCGATCTTCGCGTCGCGGCCCCGGTGGTCCGTGTGGCACTCGCGGCAGGGCTGCGGCTTCAGGCGGCCGTGCAGGCCCACGTGCGCGCGCACGTCGGCGGCGGTTTGCTTGTGGCAGTCGAGGCACCGCCCGTCCTGCGCGTCGCGGTTGAAGCGCACATGGCACTTGCCGCACTCGTTCTCGACCTTGGCATGCCCCTGGATCACCGGGCCGGGCGAGAGCACGCTCTCCAGCGTCTGGGCCATGGCCGCGCTCGAGGCGAGCGCGCAGCACGCCGCCAGGAGACGGCGCATCCATGGACGATGACAGCGGGCGCGCGCAGGGCATGACGGAGAGGCGGGGGGCACTCAGCGGCGTGGCCTGTCGGTTAGTAGGCGTGCACCGCGACCACGTGGGCGACGGCGCTCAACACCATCATCCACAGGAGCGGTACATGCAGAACGTGCCACAGGGAGAACAGGCGCTCGTAGCGGCTGAACTGCGCCACGCGCTGCGCGCCGGCAACGAAGTCCGCAATGAGCTCGGTGCCCCCGGCGAGGTGGCGCCGCTGCCGCGCGGCGTCCCATTTGAACGCGCGCGCGTGCATGCGGTAGACGCGCGCGAACTCGCGCGTGCAGCGGCGGCGCACCCAGCGCGCGCGTGCGCCGAGGGTGAGGAAGCGCCACAGGCCCTGCACGACGTTTTTCGGCCGCCCGATCGCCGCCGCCTCGTATTCCCGCAACCATTGCTCGACGCGCGGCACGAAGCTCAGCTTCGAGCGCACTTCGCCGGAATTGAATCCGACCTGCGCCTGCAGCTCCGCCAGCGTCATGCGCGTGCCGTACAGCCCGTGGTGGATGCGCACGTAGATGAAGCGGCCGATGAAGCCGCTGGTGGCGACCAGCAGCATGCAGACAAGCGAAACGCCCGCGTTGATCGAGCCGATGTGGAACTTGGAATGCAGGAGAATGAGAAACGGCGCCAGGATGCCGCAGGTCATGTGCAATGCGAACCACGACTTCGTCTGGCCCAGGCCGCTCAGGAAGCGCACGCGCTTGCGCAGCGGATACAGCAATATCACGAGCAGCCCCACGCCGCCCGCGATTCCCAGGTTGTAGCCGAGCGGCGAGCCCGACTTGTAGTCGCCGTAGCGGCTTACCAGCCACGCGAGCGCCACGAGCGCCAGGGCGCCGGCGAGAAACATCCGCTCGCGCCCGGACTGGACCCGCAGATCTCGCGCGGGCCGCGCTGCCGCGCTCGCCGTGCGCGGCGTCGCTGAAGCCACGCGGGGGGCGACCAGCTCACTCACTGCGCGCGCCTTCGTCGCCCGGACCGCGGACGCGCTTGGCCGGAGTCAGCGTGATATATGTTGTGTTCTGCATGGGAATAACTTGCACGCTCCAGCTGTGCGCGCTGATCATGTCAGAAAGGGTCAGAGCGCGCCCTGCAGTAATTAACGGTAGGCGCCATTCAGCGACTCGGTGCGTTGGAGAGTGTCGCTAGGCGGCGACCGGATTGCTGCGCTCTGTCGATGAGGTCGGAGATTTTTCACATGGACCTCGGAGCTTGATGTCGGCATAAGATGAGAGCAGTTCTTGACACGTACCTGGCGCCGCGACTGACCGGTGCGGGCGAGCCATGTCGCTGATCAGAGCGGCGATGGACGACCCCGCGCTGCTGCTCTATGCGGTGCCGCTGCTGCTCTTGTTTCTGCTGTACTACGTGCGGCGCGCGCGCAGGCACACGCGCAATGTCGATCGCCTGCAGGAGTCCGTCGAAGCCGGGCTCACCGAGCCCGTGTCGCTGCACCCGGTGTTCGATCCCAACCGCTGCATCGGCTCGAGCGCGTGCGTCACGGCGTGCCCCGAAAGCGCGATCGGCGTGATCCACGGCAAGGCGCAGCTGGTGAATCCCGCTTCGTGCATCGGGCACGGCGCCTGCGCCGCCTCGTGCCCGTTCGACGCGATCCAGCTGGTGTTCGGCACCGAGCGCCGCGGCATCGACATCCCCAACGTAAAGCCGAACTTCGAGAGCAATGTTCCCGGCATCTTCATCGCGGGCGAGCTCGGCGGCATGGGCCTCATCCGCAAAGCCGTCGAGCAGGGCCGGCAGGCGATCACCACCATCAAGGGCATGGCGAACGGCAAGGCCGAGCTCGACGCGGTCATCGTCGGCGCCGGGCCGGCGGGCATCGCGGCGGGCCTGGGCGCCATCGAGCACAAGCTGAAGTACGTGGTGCTCGAGCAGGAAGGCTCGCTCGGCGGCGCGGTGTTCCAGTATCCCCGGAACAAGATCGCGATGACCGCGCCCGTGCGCCTGCCGCTCGTGGGCAAGATGAAGTTCAACGAAGTGTCGAAAGAGGCGCTGCTCGGCTTCTGGCAGGCGGTGGTCAAGAAGACCGGCCTCAGGATCCGCTTCAACGAGCGCATGGAAGCGATCGAGCGCAAGGGCGGCGGCTTCGTGGTGAAGACCACGCGCGGCACTTACTCGACGCGCGCGGTGGTGCTGGCGGTGGGCCGGCGCGGCTCGCCGCGCAAGCTCGGCGTGCCGGGCGAGGAGCTGCCCAAGGTGGTCTACCGGCTGATCGACGCCGAGCAGTACCGCAACCAGCGCGTGCTGGTGGTGGGGGGAGGCGACAGCGCGCTCGAGGCGGCGCTCTCGATCGCGGCGGAGCGCGGCGCCAAAGTCGCGTTGTCCTACCGCGGCGCGGCGTTCGGGCGCGTCAAGCCGAAGAACCGCGAGCGCCTCGAGGCCGCCGCGGCCGCGCGGCGCCTGCAGGTGCTGCTCGGCTCGGAGGTAGAAAAGATCGGCGCGCGCGAGGTGGTGCTGCGCGTGGGGGAAAAACGCCTAAGCCTGCCGAACGACGCGGTCATCGTGTGCGCGGGCGGCGTGCTGCCGATCGACCTGCTGAAGAAGGTCGGAATCCGGTTCGAGACCAAGCACGGCACGGCGTAGGCGCCGGCGACGCGGTGCCTTCGTTTCTTGCCCTTAAATACATCTCGGCTTTTCTGGCGGGGTGAATCTTCCCGCCAGAAAAGCCGAGACCATAGAGAACCGATCGAGGCTCCGACGGCTCGCCGCCGCCGGCGCGGAGCTTATGCCGCCTGCTTCAGCGACAGCGCCTTGTCCGTCGCCTCCCAGGTGAACTCGGGCTCCTCGCGCCCGAAGTGGCCGTAGGCCGCGGTCTTCTCGTAGACCGGGCGCAGCAGATCCAGCATCTGGATGATGCCGCGCGGCCGCAGGTCGAAGTTCGCCAGCACCAGCGCGGAAAGCCTGTCGTCGGAGATCTTGCCGGTGCCTTCGGTGGTCACCATGACGCTGGTGGGCTTGGCCACGCCGATGGCGTAGGACACCTGCACCAGGCACTTGGTGGCGAGGCCCGCGGCGACGATGTTCTTCGCCACGTAGCGCGCGGCGTAGGCCGCCGAGCGGTCCACCTTGGAGGGGTCCTTGCCCGAGAACGCGCCGCCGCCGTGCGGCGCCGAGCCGCCGTAGGTGTCGACGATGATCTTGCGGCCGGTGAGGCCGCAGTCGCCCTTCGGTCCGCCGATCTCGAACGCGCCGGTCGGGTTGACGAGGAAGTTGATCTTGCCCTTCACGTAGTTCTTCGGCAGCACCGGCTTGATGATCTGCTCGATGACCGCCTCTTCCAGCGCCTTGCCCGACATGCTGGGCGCGTGCTGCGTGGACAGCACCACCGTGTCGATCGAATCGGGCTTGCCGTTCACGTACTTCACCGTGACCTGCGACTTGGCGTCGGGCCGCAGCCAGGCCATGCGCCCGTCGCGGCGCAGCTCGGCCTGGCGCTCGACCAGGCGGTGCGAGAGGTAGATGGCGAGCGGCATGAGCGAGGGCGTCTCGTCGCAGGCATAGCCGAACATCAGGCCCTGGTCGCCCGCGCCCTGGTCCATGTCGACCTTGCGGTTCACCCCCTGCGCGATGTGCGGGGACTGCTCGCCGTAGGCCACCACCACGGTGCAGCCTCTGGCGTCGAAGCCGATCTCCGGGTCGGTGTAGCCGATGCGCTTGATCGTGTTCCTCGCGATCTCCTGGTAGTCGACGTGCGCCTCGCGCTTTTTCGTGATCTCGCCGGCGAGCACCACCAGGTTGTCCTTCACCAGCGTCTCGGCGGCGACTCGCGCCGCCGTGTCCTGGCTTAGAATCGCATCGAGGACCGCATCCGAGATCTGGTCCGCCACCTTGTCCGGGTGGCCCTCGGACACCGATTCAGAAGTAAAAAGATAATCGCTCATCGCTCTCGCCGTCGCTCCGAAAAAAGGCTTGAAGGATATCAGATGATGCCCCTGCTGGCGCGGCTTCCGCTACGCGTGCTGCACGCAATGGGGAGCGTCCTTGGCTGGGGCATGTACCTGCTGTCGCCTGCGTACCGCGCGCGCCTGCGCGCGAATCTCGCGCAGGCGGGATTCGCCGACGCCGCGACGCGCCGCGCGGCGATCGCGCAAGCCGGCCGCATGGTGGCCGAGGCGCCCAAGCTCTGGCTGCGCCCGCGCGACGAGGTCATGGCGCTCGTGCGCCGCGTCGAGGGGCTGCAGGCCGCGGCGGCGGCGCGCAAGGCAGGCAAGGGCGTCGTCTTTCTCACGCCGCACTACGGCTGCTTCGAGATCACCGCGCACGTGGTGGCCGAGGTCGGCCCGCTCACCGCGCTCTACCGGCCGGCGCGAAACGAGCGCCTCGAGCGCATGATTCAGGCCGGGCGCGCGCGCGGCAACGTCACGCTCGCGGCGGCGACGCTCGGCGGCGTGCGGCAGCTGCTCGCGGCGCTGAAGCGCGGCGAAGCGGTGGGCATCCTGCCGGACCAGGTGCCGGCGGAGGGCGAGGGCGAGTGGGTCGAGTTCTTCGGCCGGCCCGCGTACACCATGACGCTCGCGGGCAAGCTCGCGGCGCGCGCCGACGTGGCGGCGTTTCTCGTCATGGGACGGCGCCTGCCGGGCGGCGAAGGCTACGAGGTGCGCGTGACGCCGCTTGCGCCCGCGCGCGCGGGCGAGCCGCCGGCGCGGCGCGTGAACCGCGCGCTCGAGGAGGCGATCGGCGCGCACCCGGCGCAGTATCTGTGGGGATACAACCGCTACAAGCGCCCGCCGGGCGCGCCGGCGCCGTGAGCCCCGCGGTGGCACCGGCATGAGCCGGCTGGTCTTCGCCCTGATGTGGCTGATCCACTTCCTGCCGCTCGGCGCGCAGGCGGCGTTCGGCAACGCGCTCGGCTCGCTCCTGTACTGGCTGATCCCCGAGCGCCGGCGCGTGACGCGCGTCAACCTCGCCAGGTGCTTTCCGCACATGGACCCGGCGGCGCGCGAGCGCCTGGCGCGCGCGCACTTTCGCGCCTTCACGCGCAGCTTCGTGGAGCACGGGCTGCTGTGGTGGGCGCCGCGCGAGCGCATCCGGCGCCTGATCCGGCTCGAGGGCCTGGAGCAGCTGAAGGCGCTCGGCGACACGCCGGCGATCCTGTTCGTGCCGCACTTCGTCGGGCTGGACGCGGGCGGCACGCGCGTGACCAGCGAGGTGGACATCGTCGCCATGTTTGCGCGGCAGAAGGATCCGCTGTTCACGCGGCTCCTGCGGCACGGGCGCACGAGGTTCGGCAACCAGCGCATGGTGTCGCGCCAGGAGGGCGTGCGCGCCGCGATCCAGGCGATGCGCCGCGAGAAGCGCCCGTTCTACTACCTGCCCGACCTCGACCACGGGCCGCGCAACGCCATCTTCGTGCCGTTCTTCGGCGTGCCCGCGGCCACCGTCCCGGGCCTGTCGCGCATCGCGAAGCTCGCGGGCGCAAAGGTGCTGCCCTGCGTGACGCGCATGCTGCCCGGCGGGCAGGGCTACGTGGCGCGCATCGAGGCGCCCTGGCAGGATTTCCCCACCGACGACGTCGAGGCCGACACGCGGCGCATGAACGCGTACATCGAGCGCGTCGCGCTCGAGATGCCCGAGCAGTACCTGTGGATGCACAAGCGCTTCAAGACGCGCCCGCCGGGCGAGGCGCGCTTGTACTGACTAGAATGCGCCTGTGACGAAGAAAACTTTGCGCGCGGCGGTGGTGGGCGTGGGCTACCTCGGCCAGTTCCACGCCGAGAAGCTCGCCGCCGCGCCCGGCGTCGAGCTCGCCGCAGTCGTCGACGCCGACCCCGCGCGCGCGAAGAACATCGCCGCGAAGCACGGCTGCCGCGCGCTCACCGATCCGGGCGCGCTCGCCGGCGAGGTCGACCTCGTGTCGATCGCCGTGCCGACCGAGCATCACCACGCGGCGGCGCTGCCGTTCCTGGAAGCGGGCGTGCACGTGCTGGTGGAAAAGCCGATCGCCACCACGCTCGCCGAGGCCGATGCGCTGATCGCCGCGGCAAAGAAATCGCGCGCGCTGCTCGCGGTGGGGCACCTGCAGCGCTTCAACCCGGCGTTCCGCGCGCTCGCGGCGGCGTTCGCCAAGCCGCTGTTCATCGACTGCGAGCGGCTCTCGGGCTTCAAGCAGCGCGGCATCGACGTCGACGTGGTGCTCGACCTGATGATCCACGACCTCGACCTCGCGCTCTCGCTCGCCGGCAGCGAGGTGGCGCAGGTCTCGGCCTGCGGCTTCCAGGTGCTCACCGACTCGATCGACATCGCCAACGTGAGGATCGAGTTCGCCGACGGCTGCGTCGCCAACCTCTCGGCGAGCCGGGTGAGCCAGCAGCCGGTGAGGAAGCTGCGCGTGTTCCAGCACGACCGCTACGCTTCGGCCGACCTGCAGGCGGGCAAGCTGCGTATCGCGCGCCGCGACGCCAAGCAGGGCGGCATCGTCGAGGACGCGTCGGCCTACGACGACCGCGACGAGCTGCGCGCCGAGATCGCGAACTTCGTCGACGCCGTGCGCGGCGGCCGGCCGCCGCTGGTTGCCGGCGAGGACGGGCGCCGCGCGCTCGCGCTGGCGCTGGAAGTCGGGCGCCTGGTGCGCGTGCGGCTCGAGCGCTTCCGGGCGGTGCGGGCATGAAGGTCCCGATCCTCGACCTGGCGGCCGAGCAGGCCGAGATCGGCGCCGGGATCGCCGCGGCGATGCAGCGCGTGCTCGCCTCGGGCCACTTCATCCTCGGCCCCGAGGGCGCGGCGCTGGAAAAGGAGATCGCCGCGCTGGTGGGCGTGCCGCACGCGGTGGCGTGCAACTCCGGCACCGACGCGCTGCACCTCGCGCTGCGCGCCGCGGGCATCGGCCCGGGCGACGAGGTGGTGACGCCGGCCTTCACTTTCATCGCGACGGCGGAAGCCATCGCCTACGTCGGCGCGACGCCCGTGTTCGCCGACATCGACCCCGCGACCTTCAACCTCACCGCCGCGACGCTCGAGCGCGCCCTCACGCCGGGCACGCGCGCGGTGATCGTGGTGCACCTCTTTGGCCAGTGCGCGGAGATGCCGGCGATCGCCGAGCTGTGCGCAAAGCGCGGCATCACGCTGGTGGAAGACGCCGCGCAGGCGATCGGCGCGGATTACGCGGGCACGCAGGCGGGCGCCTGGGGCGAGTTCGGCTGCTTCTCGTTCTACCCGACGAAGAACCTCGGCGCCTACGGCGATGCGGGCCTGGTCACCGCGCGCGAAGCGCGCCACGACGCGCGCCTCAGGATGCTGCGGCACCACGGCAGCCGCCAGACCTACCTGCACGAAGAGATCGGCTACAACAGCCGCCTCGACGAGCTGCAGGCCGCGGTACTGCGCGTGAAGCTCCCGCACCTGGCGCGCTTTACCGCGCGGCGCCAGCAGCACGCCGCGCGCTACCGCGAGCTCCTCGCCGGCGCGAACCTGCAGCTGCCCGCCGTGCACGGGCGCGGCGCGCACGTCTACCACCAGTTCACCGTGCGCGTGGGCAACCGCGACGCGGTGAGAAAGGCGCTCACCGAGGCGGGCGTGGCGAGCGGCGTCTATTACCCGATCCCGCTGCACCGCCAGCCGGTGTACCGCAAGCAATTCGGCGGCCTCTCGCTGCCCGCGTCCGAGGCCGCGGCGCTGGAAGCGCTCTCGCTCCCGATCTATCCCCAGCTCGCGGACGAGCAGATCCGGCACGTGTGCGCGACGCTCGCGGCTTGCCTCTGATCGCGTTCACCAAGATGCAGGGCGCGGGCAACGACTTCGTCGTGGTGGACGCCACGCGCGCGCCGTTCACGCTCGGCCGCGAGCAGGTGCGGCGCCTGGCCGACCGGCACCTCGGCGTGGGCTGCGACCAGGTGCTGGTCGTGGAACAAGCGCGCGACCCCGCGAATGACTTCGGCTACCGCATCTTCAACGCCGACGGCGGCGAGGTCGAGCAATGCGGCAACGGCGCGCGCTGCTTCGTGAAGTTCGTGCACGCGAAGGGCCTGACGAAGAAGAAGGCGATCCGCGTGGAGACGCCTGCCGGGGTCATCGTGCCGCGGCTGGAAGCCGACGGCGAGGTGAGCGTCGACATGGGCGCGCCGGCGCGCGAGTCGCCGCTGGTGCAGCCGCTGGAAGTGGGCGGCGCGCGCGTCGAGCTCGCCCTGCTGTCGATCGGCAACCCGCACGCGGTGCAGCTCGTCGCCGACGCCGACGCGGCGCCGGTGGCGACGCAAGGCCCGCTCATCGAGCACCACGCGCGCTTTCCCGGGCGCGTGAACGCGGGCTACATGCAGGTCGTGGACCGGCACACGCTGAAGCTGCGCGTCTGGGAGCGCGGCGCGGGCGAGACGCTGTCTTGCGGCACCGGCGCCTGCGCCGCGGCGGTGGCGGGCATCGCGCGCGGCCTCGTCGACTCGCCGGTGCGCGTCCAGACGCGCGGCGGAGCGTTGACCATCGCTTGGGCGGGCGGCGACAATCGGGTCTCCATGAAGGGCCCCGCGCAGGCGGTGTTCGAAGGATCGATCGAGCTCTAGGACGACAAGGCGACCCGCCTCATGACCGCAGAAGAAGTCGCGCAGTTTTTCCGCACCCACCCGCAGTTCTTCGACCAGCACCCGGAGCTGCTGGAGTCGATCTACGTGCCGCATCCGTACGGCGGGCGCGCCATCCCGCTCTCGGAGCGCCAGATCCTGTCGCTGCGCGACAAGGTGAAGCTGCTGGAAGCCAAGCTCGGCGAGCTGCTGAAGTTCGGCGAGGACAACGACGCCATCAGCGAAAAGGTGCATCGCCTCGCCGCGGGCCTGCTCGGCGCGCGCGATTTCGCCGCCGCCTCGCAGGCGCTGCAGTTCCACCTGCGCGAGGATTTCGCCGTGCCGCACGTGGCGCTGCGCATCTGGGGCCGCGTGCTGCCGGTGGGCGTGCCCGAGGCCGCGCCGGTGGACGACGAGATGCGCGTGCGCGTCGAGGCGATGGGGGCGCCCCTGTGCGGCCCGGCGGCCGGGAGCCCGTTCCTCGCCTGGTTCGGCGACGCCGCCGAGCACGTGCGCTCGCTCGCGCTGGTGCCGCTCGGGCAGACCAAGGCCGTGGGGCTGCTCGCGCTCGGCAGCGAGGACGCGCAGCGCTTCTACGCCGAGATGGGCACGCTCTACCTGCGCCGCATCGGCGAGCTCACCGCGGCCGCGCTCGCCGCGCGGGCCTAGGACGCCGCCACGCACCCGGACGCGTTCCTCGTCCGCGACTACCTCGGCGCGCTCGAGCACCAGCGGCGCCTGGCGCGGCGCAGCCTCGAGATCTACCGCCACAACCTGGACACGCTGCTCGCGCTCGCCGGCACGGCGCGCCTCGACAGCCTCGACCCGGCGCAGGTGCGCCGCCTGGTCGCGCAGCTGCACGCGCGCGGTCTTTCGCCCCGGTCGCTCGCGAGCCTGCTCTCGGCGTGGCGCGGGCTGTATCGCTGGCTCGTGCGCCACAAGGGCTACCGCGCCAACCCGGTCGACGGCGTGCGCGCGCCCAAGCCCGGCCGGCGCCTGCCGAAGGCGCTCTCGGTCGAGCAGGTGCAGCGCCTGCTCGAGGCGGGCGCGGACGCGACGCCCGCGGCGGCGCGCGACCGCGCCATGTTCGAGCTGCTGTACTCCTCGGGCCTGCGCCTCGCGGAGCTCGTCGCGCTCGACATCGGCGACGGGCGGCTCGACCTGCGCGAGGGCGAAGTCACGGTCACCGGCAAGGGCGCGAAGACCCGCACGGTGCCGGTGGGCGCGCGCGCGAGGCAGGCGCTCGAGGCCTGGATCGGCGTGCGCGCGCAGCTCGCCGCGCCGGGCGAGAAGGCGCTCTTCGTCGGCGCGCGCGGCCGTCGCATCGCCCCCGGCATGGTCGAGCGCGAGCTGCGCAAGCTCGCCGCGCGCCAGGGCGTGCCGGGAAGGCTGCACCCGCACATGCTGCGGCACTCCTTCGCCTCGCACGTGCTGCAGTCCTCGCAGGACCTGCGCGCGGTGCAGGAGCTTCTCGGGCACGCGAGCATCGCCACCACGCAGGTCTACACGCACCTCGACTACCAGGCGCTCGCGCGCGTCTACGACGCCGCGCACCCGCGGGCGAAGAAGAAATGAAGCACGCGCTCGTCCTGAAGAAGGGCCGCGAGAAATCGCTCAAGCGCCGCCATCCGTGGATCTTCTCCGGCGCCATCGACCACGCCGCCGGCAAGCCCGCCGCGGGCGATACGGTAGAGGTGAGGAGCGCCGAGGGCGCGGTGCTTGCGCTCGCCGCGTACAGCCCCGAGTCGCAGATCCGCGCGCGCGTGTGGAGCTTCGACGCGAACGCCGCCATCGACGCGCAGTTCTTCAAGGCGCGCGTAGGCGAGGCGCTCGCGCGCCGCGCCGGGCTTGCCGCGGCGAAGCACACCAACGCGCTGCGGCTCGTCCACGGCGAGTCCGACGGCCTGCCCGGCGTGATCGTGGACCGCTACGACGACGTGCTGGTGGCGCAGTTCCTGTCGGCGGGCGCCGAGCGCTGGCGCGAGGCGCTGTTCGATGCGCTCGCCGAGGCCACCGCCTGCGAGGCGATATTCGAGCGCTCGGACGCCGAGGTGCGAAAGCTCGAGGGCCTCGCGCCGCGCGTGGGCTTCACGCGGGGCAACCACGAAGCGCGCCGCTGCCCGATCATCGAGTACGGGCTGAATTTCCGCGTCGACGTGGAACAAGGGCAGAAGACCGGGTTCTTTCTCGACCAGCGCGAGAACCGTCAGCGGGTGCGCGCGCTCGCCGCGGGGCGCGAGGTGCTGGATGGCTTTTCCTACACGGGCGGCTTCGCCATCGCCGCGCTCGCCGGCGGCGCGCGCCGCGTGCTCGCGGTGGAGAGCTCGGCGCCGGCACTGGAGGTGGCGCGCGACAATCTCGCCGCCAACGCGCTCGATGCATCGAAGGTCGAGTTCGTGAAAGCGGACGTGTTCGCGCACCTGCGCCTCTTGCGCGACCAGGGGGCGAGGTTCGGCCTGGTGGTCCTCGACCCGCCCAAGTTCGCGCCCACCGCGGCGCAGGCGCGAAACGCCGCGCGCGCCTACAAGGACGTGAACCTGCTTGCCTTCAAGCTGCTCGCGCCCGGGGGACTGCTCGCCACCTTCTCCTGCTCGGGCGGCGTGCCGGCGGAGCTCTTCCAGTCGATCGTCGCCGGCGCCGCGCTCGACGCGGGCGCCGAGGCGCAGATCATCGAGCGCTTCCACGCGGCGGCCGACCACCCCGTGGCCCTCGAATTCCCCGAGGGCGACTACCTGAAGGGTCTCCTGCTGCTGAAGAAATAGGGACAGACCTCATTTTTTCGCTCTGCGAAATAATGAGGTCTGTCCCCATTTATACTTAGGCCATGCAACAGGAACAGATGGTGCCGGTGACGATCCTCACCGGGTTTTTGGGCGCGGGCAAGACGACGCTTCTCAACCGCATCCTCCAGGAGGACCACGGGCACAAGATCGCCGTGATCGAGAACGAGTTCGGCGAGGTCGGCGTCGACAGCGATCTCATCGAGAAGTCCGAGGAGCAGATCCTCGAGATGAACAACGGCTGCATCTGCTGCACGGTGCGCGGCGACCTGATCCGCATCCTGGGCGAGCTGAAGGACAAGCGCTCGAGCGGCGCGCTCAAGTTCGACCGCGTGGTGATCGAGACCACCGGCATGGCCGACCCCGGCCCGGTGGCGCAGACCTTCTTCACCGACGAGGACATCGGCAACTACTACCTGCTCGACTCGATTCTCACCGTGGTGGACGCCAAGCACGCGCCCAGGCAGCTCGACGAGTTCCACGAGGCGCAGGAGCAGGTGGGCTTCGCCGACCGCATCCTCATGTCGAAGACCGACCTCGTGACCGAGGACGACGTGCGAAAGCTCGCCGAGCGCATCAAGCGCATGAACCCGCGCGCGCCGGTAAAGCACGTGCACTTCGGCAACGCGCCGATCGCGGAGATCCTCGACATCCGCGGCTTCAACCTCAACGCGATCCTCGAGCTCGACCCCGAGTTCCTGGTCGACAACCACCACGAGCACGCCGACGAGGTGGCCTCGTTCGTGTTCAGGTCGGAAAAGCCCTTCGACGGCGACAAGCTGGAGAACTTCCTCTCCGGCATGATCCAGGTGTACGGCCCGGACCTGCTGCGCTACAAGGGCGTGCTGTGGATGAAGGGAAAGTCCCAGCGCGTCGTGTTCCAGGGCGTGCACATGATGATGGGCGGGGACATGGGCAAGCCCTGGGCGAAGGGCGAGAAAAAGCAATCGACGCTCGTCTTCATCGGCAAGAAGCTGCCGAAGGACCTGTTCATCGCCGGCCTGGAGCAGTGCCTGGCCTGAGCCGCGCTCAGGCGCTCGTCTTCAGGTCGATCTCCACCAGCTCGCGCACCGCGCGGCGCAGGAACGCCATCTGCCGCCGCGTGCGGCGGCAGCCGATGCACACGGCGAGGTGCAGGCGCAGCGCCACGCGTTCGCCGAAGGCGAGATCGCGGTCCAGCCCCTGGGACACGAGGTGCGTGGTTTCCTGGCAGGTCAGCATCATTTTCCGAACCAGGTCTGCTGCAAACACTCGCGCAAGGTCATGCGCGCGCGGTACAGCATCACCCAGCAATGGGTCGGGGTGATGTCGAGTTCCTTACAGATCTCGGGCGTCTCCAGCCCGAGGTGCTCGCGCATCATGAAGGCCTGCGCGGTGCGCGCCGGCAGCCGCTCGAGGCACAGCTCGAGCGCGCGAAAGAACTGCCGCTGCTCGAGCGCGCCGTCCGGATCACCCCAGCCCGCGGGACGCTCGGCCCAGTGGCCGTTGCGCTCGAACAGGGCGTCGAAGTCCTGCAGCCCCTCCTCGGTCTCCTGGGGGAGCAGGGGTTCGCGCGCCTGGCGGCGGATGGCGTCCACGATCTTGTGCTTGAGGATGCCGGTGAGCCAGGTGCGCAGGTTGGCGCGCCCGGCGAACCCGGCCTCGCCGGCGAGCGCCGCGAGCAGCGCCTCCTGCACTGCGTCCTCGGCGGCCGCCGCGTCGCGCAGCTGCAGGCTCGCAAAGCGCATCAGGTAGGGGCGCAGGGCCTCGATCTGGCTGCGGAAGTCGTCGGCGCTCGGCATCGCGGAAGGAGGATTCTAAAGGCCCGGGGGGTCTTGAAACCCCGGCCCCCGCCCCTACCTTGGGAGCACAGGGCTTGAGGGCCCGCAAGGACCAAAGGAGACAGGCTATGAGCAACATCACCCGTTATGACCCGTTCAACGATCTGATGGACGACCTTTTCAAGGGCTTCTTCGTGCGCCCGTACGGCTATGAGCCGCGCGAGGCGGTGGCGCCGCGCCTGAAGGTGGACGTCGCCGAGAAGAACGGCGCCTACCTGGTCACTGCCGAGGTGCCGGGCGTGAAGAAGGACGACATCCACGTCAGCGTGGACGGCGCGCAAGTGACGCTGGAAGCCGAAGTCAAGCAGGAGCGCGAGGCCGGGAAGGACGAGCGCGTGCTGCACGTCGAGCGCACCTACGGCAAGGCGATGCGCAGCTTCACGCTGCCGCAGGAGATCGACGAGGCCAAGGTCGAGGCGAAGTACCACGACGGCGTGCTCGAGCTGACGCTGCCGAAGAAGGCGGCGGCGGCGCGCAAGCAGATCGCCATCCAGTAACACTGCGCACGCACGCAGTCGACAGGGGCCGGCGCGTAAGCGCCGGCCCTTTTTTGTTTGTAGAATCCCCGCACATGAACGCGCCTTCGGACCCGCAGCCGGACGCCGCCCTCAAGGCGCGCATCCTCGCCGAGGCGCTGCCCTACATCCAGCGCTTCCACGGCAAGACCATCGTCGTCAAGTACGGCGGCAACGCCATGACCGACGAGGCGCTGAAGTCCGGCTTCGCGCGCGACGTGGCGCTGCTGAAGCTCGTTGGCATGAACCCGGTGGTGGTGCACGGCGGCGGGCCGCAAATCGAGCAGATGCTCGCCAAGCTCGGCAAGAAGGGCGAGTTCGTGCAGGGCATGCGCGTTACCGACCGCGAGACCATGGACATCGTGGAAATGGTGCTCGGCGGTACGGTGAACAAGGAAGTCGTGGAGCTCATCAACCATGCCGGCGGCAAGGCGGTGGGGCTCACCGGCCAGGACGGCGTGTTCATCCGCGCGAGAAAGCTCATGCTCCCGGGCAAGGACAACGGGCGCGTGGACCTCGGCCAGGTGGGCGAGATCGAGTCCATCGACCCCTCGGTCATCTCGGCGCTCGAGCAGGGCGGCTTCATCCCGGTGGTGGCGCCGATCGGCACCGGGGTAGACGGCACCACCTACAACATCAACGCCGACATGGTGGCGGGCAAGCTCGCCGAGATCCTGCGCGCCGAGAAGCTCGTCGTGCTCACCAACACCCCGGGCGTGCTCGACAAGGAGGGAAAGCTCCTGACCGGCCTCACGCCGAAGAAGTTCGACGACCTGGTGGCGAAAGGCGTGATCTCCGGCGGGATGCTGCCCAAGATCGGCTCGGCGCTCGACGCCGCGAGAAACGGCGTGAAGAGCGTGCACATCATCGACGGGCGCGTGCCGCACGCGCTGCTGCTCGAAGTGATGACCGACCAGGGCGTCGGCACGCTCATCAAGAGCAAGTAGCGCGATGCGCCTCGTCAGCCTGCCGCCCTCGCGGCGGGTATGGATCTTCGACCTCGACAACACGCTGCACGACGCGCAGCCGCACATCTTTCCGTCGATGCACGATCAGATCAATCTCTACCTGATGCGGCGCTTCGACCTGGACGAGGCGGGTGCCAACGCGATGCGCCGCGGATTCTGGCAGCGCTACGGCACCACCATGAACGGCCTCATGCGCCACCACAACACCGACCCGCGCGAGTTCCTCGCGGCCACGCACCAGTTCCCCGAGCTCGCCGACATGGTGGTGCACGAGGCCGCGGTGCGCCATGCGCTGGCGCGCCTGCCGGGCAAGAAGCTCATCTTCTCCAACGCGCCGCGCCGCTACGTGTTCGACGTGATCCGCGCGCTCGGCGTGGCGCGCTTTTTCGAGGCGGTCTACACGATCGAGAGCACGCGCTACCGCGGCAAGCCGGCGCTCGCCGGGTTCCGGCTGCTGCTCAGGCGCCACGACCTCGATCCCCGGCGCTGCGCGCTGGTGGACGACATGCTGGAGAATTTGCGCACCGCAAAGCGCCTCGGCATGGCGACGGTGTGGGTGAGCCGGGAGAAGAGGAACGTGCCCTACGTCGACCTGCGCGTATCTTCGGTCACGCAGCTGCCGGGCCTCGTCTTTCGCTACTCCCGGCAGTAGAATTTCCCGATGCCCCGGGCCAAAGGCGAGCGGAAACTCGAAATCCTCAAGGCGCTCGCCCAGATGCTCGAGGCGCCGCGCTGGGAGAAGATCACCACCGCCGCGCTCGCGGCGAAGCTGGACGTCTCGGAAGCCGCGCTCTACCGGCACTTCGCCTCCAAGGCGCAGATGTACGAGGGCCTGATCGAGTTCATCGAGACCTCGGTGTTCACGCTGGCCAACAAGATCACCGCCGACGAGCGCGACGGGCGCAAGCAGGCCGACCGGCTCCTCGAGATGCTGCTCGCGTTCGCGGAGAAGAACCCGGGCATGGTGCGCGTGATGACCGGCGATGCGCTGGTGGGCGAGCACGAGCGGCTGCAGGCGCGCATGAACCAGTTCTTCGACCGCTTCGAGGCGACGCTGAAGCAGGCGCTGCGCGCCGCCGCCGACGGCGACGCCGCGGCGCACGCGGCGATGCTGCTCCGCTACGCCATCGGCTCGCTGCACCAGTTCGCGAAGAGCGGCTTTGCCAAGAAGCCCACCGAAGGCCTCGCGCAGCAGCGCGCGTTCCTCGCCGCTTGAACAGCCTGCTCGTCGCCGCTGCCCTGGCTGCCGGCGCCGGCGGCGCGCTGGAAGTGACGCCCGCGCGCACCGAGGCCGCGGGCTACGCGGTCACGCACGGCCTGGTGGTGTCCAACCTGGTGCGCAACTGCCGCCAGTACCGCGAGCGGCTGAAGCAGGACCCGGACGCCGCGCTCGCCGCCTGGCGACAGCGAAACGCCGAGCGCGCCGCGGCGGCCGAGGGCTACCTCGTGTACGCGAGCACCGTGATCGAGCGCCAGGAGGGCGCCGCTGCCGCCGAGGCGTACAACAAGCGCACCCGGGCGCTGTTCCGCCGCCAGGCCAACAACACGCTCAACGACATCTTCAACCGCGCGCATCCGCAGCCCGGCATCTGCGCGCGCTGGATCGACGCCATCGCCGCGGGCGAGGCCGACCTCAACTGGGAATCGAAGTACGTGCCGGCGCTCGACGAGCTGGTGGAGTTCGAGCGGCGGGTGCGCGCGGGTAAGGCGAACTAGCAGGCGCGCCATGCACCCCGGGCAGCTCGTCGCCTCGTACAAATTCTGGGACATCGCCCCGCTGTGGGCAGCGGAGCGGCTCGACAACGAGCTGGTGGTCGCGCGTGCGCTGGCGCGCGGCGTCATCGTCGATGGCCTCAGGTTGCAGAGCGTCGATGCGAGCTGGGTCAAGCCGAGCCGATCGCTGACCGGCTATCCCTACGTCGGCTACGCTGCCGACCCCGCGAAGCCGCCGGTGCTGCTGCGCGCCGAAGCGCTCGAGCACCTGCTCGCGGTGGTGCGGCAGGCCGCGGTGCCCTCGCGCCAGATCCTCGGCGACGAGTTCGTGCTGCGCGACGATTTCCGCGACTGGATCCGTGCGACGCGGCAGATGCTGCCCGCGTTCTGGTTCGGCGACGGGGAGCGCCGCGTTGAGGCCTGAGCGCCGGCGCTTCCTCGAGGCGGCGGCGGCCGGGAGGCGGCTCACGAATCTGCTGTGGAACAAGTATCTGCGTGCGGGATGAGGGATCTGTAGCCACGGACCGGGCCGGCTTAAGCTATCGGCCGTGAGCACGCCCGATGCGCTGCAGCAGGCACGCGACGCCTTCGACCGGCGCGCTTGGGCCGAGGCGCGCGAGCGCCTCGCCGGCGCGGACGAGAACTCGCCGCTCGGCGCCGGGGACCTCGAGCGCCTCGCGACCGCGTCGTACCTCATGGGCCGCGAGGCCGACTTCCTGCAGTGCCTCGAGCGCGCGTACCAGGCGCACCAGAAGAGCGACGACAGCCCGCGCGCGGCGCGCTGCGCGTTCTGGCTCGGCCTGCGGCTGCTGCTGCGCGGCGAAGCGGGCCGCGCCACCGCCTGGCTGTCGCGCGCGCGGCGGCTGGTCGAGGGACTCGACTGCGTCGAGCAGGGCTATCTGCTGCTGCCGGCCGCCGAGCAGCACCTCGACGCAGGTGACGGCGGCACCGCGCACGCGGCCGCGGCCGATGCCGCGGGCATCGGCGAGCGCTTCGCCGATGCCGATCTCGTCGCCTGCGCGCGCCACCTGCAGGGCCGCGCGCTGATCCAGCAGGCGCGCCTGCAGGAGGGTCTCGCGCTGCTCGACGAGGCGATGCTCGCGGTGACCGCGGGCGAGTGCTCGCCTATCGTCACCGGGCTGGTCTACTGCAGCGTGATCGACGCCTGCCGCGAGGCCTACGCCCTCGCGCGGGCGCGCGAGTGGACTTCTGCGCTCGCGCAATGGTCCGAGCAGCAGCCGCAGATGGTGGCGTTCACCACGGCGTGTCTCGTGCACCGAGCCGAGATCCTGCAGGCGCGCGGCGCCTGGGCCGAGGCGATCGCGGAGGCGCGCCGCGCCTGCGAGCGCTCGAAGCAGGGCGTCGACCTGCGCCCGCCCGCGGCGGCGTTCTACCAGGAAGCCGAGATCCACCGCCTGCGCGGCGAGTTCGCGGCGGCAGAGGCGGCCTACCGCAGCGCGAGCGAGAGCGGCGCCGACCCGCAACCGGGACTGGCGCTGCTACGCCTGGCGCAGGGCGACGCGCAGGCGGCCGCGGCATCCATTCGCCGCGCGCTCGGCGCGACGCCCGACAGGCTGCGGCGCACGCGGCTGCTCGCGGCCGGCGTGGAAATCCTGCTTGCCGCGGGCGAGCCCGAGGAAGTCCGCGGCGCCTGCGTGGAGCTCGAGGAGATCGCGCGCAACCACCAGACGGACATGCTGGACGCCATGGCGGCGCAGGCGCGCGGCGCGCTCGAGCTTGCGGCCGGCGCGCCGCGGCAGGCCCTCGCGCCGCTGCGTCATGCGGCGCAGGCGTGGCGGCAGCTCGGCGATCCATACGAGGCGGCGCGCGTACGCGCGCTGCTCGGCGCGGCGTGCCGCGCGCTTGGCGACGAAGACGGCGGCGCGCTCGAGATCGCGGCTGCGCGCGGCGAGTTCGCGCGCCTCGGAGCGGCACCCGACCTGGCACGGCTCGAAGCGCCCGCGCGCGGCCGCGGGCCGAATCTCACCGCGCGCGAGCTGCAGGTGCTGCGCCTCGTCGCCACGGGCAAGACCAACAAGGGCATCGCCGCTGCGCTCGAGTTGAGCGAGAAAACGGTCGACCGCCACCTGAGCAACATCCTCACCAAGCTGGACGTGCCTTCGCGCGCCGCGGCGGTGGCCTACGCGTACGAGAAGAAGTTGATCTGAGCCGGCGGTGCGCGCGCTATGGGGGAAATCACCCATGCCGCGGCGCGCCGTGGCTGCGGACTTCTGCCGAAGCGCCGCCCGTGCCTGCGGACCTAACGTCGGGTTGCGACCCCAACCCACGAGAAGGAGGCACACCATGGTTGCAAGAACGACTGCAAAGATCCCAGCTGCGCCCGCCGGCGACGCCCGCGAAGCGCTGCTTGCCGGCTTGCCTGTCGCCGAAAGGCGCTTGACGCTCGCCGGTGTCGCCACCGCCGTGCTGGAGGGTGGCACCGGAGCGCCGCTCGTCCTGCTGCACGGCCCGGGCGAGCACGCGACGAAGTGGCTGCGCGTCCTGCCGGACCTGGCAAAGCGCCATCGCGTCATCGCGCCGGACCTGCCCGGCCACGGCGCCTCGAACATCGAAGGCGGCGCGCTCGACGTCGAAGGCGTGCTCGCCTGGCTCGATGCGCTGATCGAGCGCACCTGCAGCGAGCCGCCGGTGCTCGTCGGCCAGATCGTCGGCGGCGCCATCGCCGCGCGCTATGCCGCGCGGCACGGCGCGCGGCTGAAGGCGCTGGTGCTTGCCGACGCGCTCGGGCTGGCGCCGTTCCAGCCGGCGCCGGAGTTCGGCCACGCGCTCATGGAATTCTCGGCGCAGCCGAGCGAAGAGAATCACGACCGCCTGTGGGCGCGCTGCGCGTACGACCTGGATGCCATGCGCGAGCGCATGGGCGAGCGCTGGCACGCGCTCCGGGCGTACAACCTCGATCGCGCGCGCACGCCGGGCGTGCAGGCGGCGACGGGCGGCCTGATGCAGCAATTCGGCATGCCCGCGATCCCCGAGGCCGAGCTCGCGCGCATCGGCGTGCCGACGACCCTCATCTGGGGCCGGCACGACCTCGCCACGCCGCTCGGCGTCGCGGAGCGCGCAAGCCGGCGCTTCGGCTGGCCGCTGCACGTCATCGAGCGCGCCGCCGACGATCCGCCCATGGAGCAGCCCGAGGCGTTCGTGCGGGCGCTGCAAGCCGCGCTGCGCGAGGACACGCGCGCGGCCTGGGACGCGATCGCGCCCGGCTACGACCGGACCAACACACCGACGCAGATGTGGCTCGCGGGCGAAGGCCTGCGCCGAGCCGGGCTGCACGCCGGAATGAGCTTTCTCGACGTCGCCGCGGGCAGCGGCGCGCTCAGCCTTCCGGCGGCGCGTCTCGGCGCGCAGGTGATGGCGGTGGACCAGTCGCCGGCGATGCTTGAGCTGCTGCAAGCGCGCGCGCGCAAGGAGAAGCTGGAAATCGAAACGCGGGTGATGGACGGGCACGCGCTGGCGCTCGCCGAGAATCAGTTCGATCTGGCGGGCTCGCAGTTCGGCGTCATGCTGTTTCCCGACATGCCGCAGGGCATCCGCGAGATGGTTCGCGCGGTGAAGCCGGGGGGGCGCGTGCTGGTGCACGCCTACGGCGATCCACACCGGATCGACTTTCTCGGCTTCCTCGTCGGCGCGCTGCAGTCGGTGCGCCCGGGGTTCGCCGGGCCGCCGATGGATCCGCCGCCGCTGCCTTTTCAGCTCGCCGATCCGGCGCGGCTGCGCGCCGAACTCGCCGGCGCCGGGCTGAAGGGCGTGCGCGTCGAGACCGTCACCGAGACCACCGCGTTCCGGGACGGCGAAGCGCTGTGGGACTGGATCGTGTGCAGCAACCCGATCGTCGACGCGGTGCTCGGCAGCCTCAATCTGACCGCGGACGAGATCGACACGGCGCGCGGCGCTCTGGACCGGCTGCTGCGCGAGCGCGGCGCCGGCGGCGTGGCGCAGCTTTCCAACCCGGTACACATCGGCATCGGCAGCAAGTGAGCGCGCCCGGGGCGGCGCTGGTGCGCCGCCCCGGTCGACGAACCTTCAGTAGGTGCCGCGAAAGGCGTCCTGACCCGGTCGGTAGTTGACGTTCGTCACGGCGTGATTGCGATTGACCAGCGGCCTGCCGTAGAGCGGATGCGTCATGCTGCGCACCTCGTGCTCGATCTCGAATAGCGGCTCGAGCGACTGCGGATCGACGATGCGCTGGAAGCGCCACTCGTGCGCGTCGCTCTCCATCGTGACGAGGCCACGCGCCTTCAGCCACGCGTGGGGGCTGGAAAAGTCGGCGATGTAGACCTGCACGTGGTGCCCGTCGTACGCCGCGACCGGCTCGCTCGACTCCGTGAACAGCAGGCGCTGCCCGCGCCCGATGCGCACCGTGGCGCGGCCGCCCTCGGCGCTCGCCGGCGCCCGCATCACCTCGGCGTAAAAGCGTGCGATGCCGGCGGCCGTGCCGGGCGGCACATCGAAATCCACGTACACGAGGCCGAGCTCGGTCCGCCCGAACTCCGGGCCGGGGGCGTGGCAGCGGATGCGGTTGCCCCAGGGGCAGGTCGCCTCGATGCACCCGCCCTGCTCGCGCCAGGAAAACTTCGTCGCCGCCTCGGGCACCACGCGCTTCATCTCGGCGCCGGCGAAATCGAGCCGCTTCTTCAGCGCTTCCAGATCCGGCACCACGAAGCCCGCGCTGCCGCGCAGCACCTGCGCGCGCGGCTGCGCGCCGCGGCTCGGCAGGTGCGCCTGCGTGCGGCCGAAGTTGACCCACATGTTGGTGAACCCGGTGAAGAGGTACGGATCGCGCGTGCCGCCCAGGCCGACGACGTAGAACAGCGTCGCCAGCCGCTGGTCGGCAATCGTGACGTTGAAGTGCTCGAGCAGGACGAGGTTGCCCACGTCCTGCGCCGCGCGGTCGAACTGCGCCTCGGCTTGCTCTGGAGCGTTCACCGCGCCAGTGTAGTACAGCGGCACGCGGCGGCGTGCGCTACGCGCACACTGCGCAGCCGGGATCCTTCGCCACTTTCACGCTGCGCAGCTCGGAGGCCTTGGCGTCGAACAGCGTCAACTGCCCGAGCGGCGTGTCGCCCGCTTCGGCCAGCAGCTTCACCGCTTCGAGCGCCTGCATCGCGCCGATGGCGCCGGTCAGGGGCGCGAGCACGCCCATCGTCGAGCACTGCACGTCCTCCACCTCGCCGTCCTCGGGAAACAGGCACGCGTAGCAGGGCGCGTCCTTCCTTCTCAGGTCGAACACCATCAGCTGCCCGTCGAAGCGGATCGCCGCGCCGGAGACCAAAGGCCTGGAATACTTGACGCACGCGCGGTTCAACGCATGGCGCGTGGCGAAGTTGTCCGAGCAGTCGAGCACCACGTCCGCCGCGGCCACCAGGCGGTCGACGTCGGCGTCGGCGACGCGCAGCGCGAGCGGCACGATCTCGACTTCCGGGTTCACCGCCGCGAGCGCCTTGCGCGCTTCCTCGACCTTTACCCGCCCGACGGAATCGGTGCGGTAGAGGATCTGGCGCTGCAGGTTGGTGAGGTCGACCGAGTCGGCATCCGCAATCGTCAATCGCCCGATGCCGCTCGCCGCGAGGTACAGCGCCGCCGGGCAGCCCAGCCCGCCCGCGCCGACGATGAGCGCCGCCGCCGCCCGCAGCCTTTCCTGGCCCTCGATGCCGAACTCTTCGAGGAGGATGTGGCGGGAGTAGCGAAGGAGCTGCTGGTCGTTCAGCTGCCGGACTTGTTCTCGGCGACGGCCTTCGAGGGCTGGCCCAGCACCGGCTTGCCTTGCAGGAAGTTCAGCGCCTGCGCCAGCTGGAAATCGTCCTTCGAGCCGAGCTCGGTCGGCTTGGGCAGCTCGCCCGCGGGCGCCTCCGGCACGGTGCGCGCGCGCGGCGTGCCCTTCTTTTCCGCCGCGGCCGCGGCGTCGCGGTCGTTCTCGAGGTGGCGCTCCAGGTCCGCCTCGCGCAGGCGCGCCGCCGCGCTCGCGCCCGGCTCCTCGACGATGACGTCGGGCGTGATGCCCTTTGCCTGGATGGAACGGCCGCTCGGCGTGTAGTAGCGCGCCGTGGTGAGCTTGATCGCGGTCGCGTTGCCAAGCGGCATGATGGTCTGCACCGAGCCCTTGCCGAAGGTCTGGGTGCCGATCACGGTCGCGCGCTTGTGGTCCTGCAGCGCGCCGGCGACGATCTCGGAGGCCGAGGCCGAGCCGCCGTTCACCAGCACCACCATCGGCACGGTCTTGGCGCCGGCGGGCAGCTTGCGCAGCACGTCGTCGCGCATGCCGCGCAGGTAGTCGTCGGGTGTGGCGAAGAACTTCTTCTTCGCGTCCTCGGTGCGGCCGTCGGTGGACACGACCAGTACCTTTTCCGGCAGGAACGCCGAGGAGATCGCCACCGCGCCGTAGAGCAGCCCGCCCGGGTCGTTCCTCAGGTCGAGCACCAGGCCCTTCAGCTCGCCCTCCTGCTTGTACAGATTCGAAATGTGCCGCACCAGGTGCTCGGTGGTCGACTCCTGGAACTGCGACACGCGCACCCAGCCGTAGCCGGGCTCGATGATCTTCGACTTGACGCTTTGCACGCGGATCACCGCGCGCGTCAGGGTGACGACGATCGGCCGCGCCTCGCCCTTTCGCGAGATGGTGAGCGTGATCTGCGTGTTGGGCTTGCCGCGCATGCGCTTCACCGCGTCGGCGAGCGTCATGCCCTTCACCGGCGTGTCGTCGAGCCGGATGATCAGGTCGCCGGGCTTGATGCCGGCACGGAACGCCGGCGTGTCCTCGATCGGCGAGACCACCTTGACGAAGCCGTCCTCCATCCCGACCTCGATGCCGAGGCCGCCGAACTGGCCCTGCGTGCCGACCTGCAGTTCCTTGAAGGCGTCGGCGTCGAGGTACGCCGAGTGCGGGTCGAGCCCCGAGAGCATG
Organism: Burkholderiales bacterium; assembly: GCA_035459025.1. Taxonomy (GTDB): domain Bacteria; phylum Pseudomonadota; class Gammaproteobacteria; order Burkholderiales; family SG8-39; genus JAABQT01. The sequence goes on from DATHYT010000088.1 coordinate 36,807, forward strand.
CCGTTGATCGCTTCGGTGATGAGCTTCTTGTCCTCGACCGGCTCGACGTAGTTCTGCTTGATGGCGCCGAACACCTCGGTGAACGCGCGCAGCTCGTCCACCGGCAGCGGGCCGCGCGCGACGCGGTCGGCCATGGCCTGGAAATTGAGGCTGAGCAGCACGCCGGCGACGGCGCCGAGCGCGATGAGCCCAAAGGTCCTGATCTTGCTCATGATGTCGTTCGATCCTTACTTCAGCACCACCCAGCGCAGCGGGTCGAAAGCCTGACCGAGGTGCCTGAGTTCAAAGTATAAACCCGATTGCTCGTTGCCCCCACTCGCCCCGACCGTGGCGACGATCTCGCCCGCGGCCACCGGGTCGCCCGTCTGCTTGAGCAGCGACTCGTTGTTGGCGTAGATGGACAGGTACGCCTCGCCGTGGTCCACGATCAGCAGGTTGCCGTAGCCGCGCATCCAGTCGGCATGCACCACCTGCCCCGCGGCCACGGCAAGCACCGGCTGGCCTTCCTTGGCGCGGATGAAGACGCCCTTCTTGCCGACAGGGCCCTCCTGCCTTGGTGCGCCAAACAGGGCGACGAGTTCCCCTTTCACCGGCAGGCGCAGCTTCCCGCGCAACCCGGAGAACGGCCCGGCGAGCGAGCCCAGCTGCGGCACCGACTCCACGCGCGCGAAGCCCGCGCCCGGGCGCGCCTTCAGAACGTGCACTATTTCCTCCACCAGGCGCGCCAGGCGCCGCTCGTCGGCCTGCAGGGTGCCGATCTGGCGGCGCGCCTTGCGGATGTCGCCGGAAACCCGGTCGAGGATCGTGCGCCGCTCGCGCCGCTCGGCGAGGATGCGCGCGCGGTCGCGCCGGCTCTCGGCCTCGATCGCCGCCAGGCGCTCCCGCCGCGCTGCGGCCGCGCGGCGCACGGCCTCGGCTTCGGCGAGGTTCGCGCGCAGCGCCTCGCCCAGGCGCGCGGTGGCGCGCGAGAGCTCCGCGAGGTAGTACAGGCGCCGCGCGACGTCGCTCGGGTTCTCCCCCGAGAGGGCGATCTTCAGCGCGTCGGGGGCGCCGGCGGCGTGGCGCACGGCGAGCAGCCGCCCGAGCGCGGCTTGCTGGCGCGCGAGGCGCTCGCCGAGCGAGCGGCTCTGCGCGCCCAGGCGCGCGAGCTCGGCCTGCGCGGCGCGTCCCTCGGCCTCCAGCTTTCGCAGCGTGCGATTGGCCTCCGATATGGCGCGCTCGGAATCGCGCAGCGCGTCGCGCGCTTCGCGCCGGTCGGCCTCCTTCTCGCCCAGCCCCGCTTTCAGGGCCTCGATGCGCGCGCGCAGCGCCGCCAGGTCCTCCTCGCGGCCGGCGTGCGCCGCGCTCGCGGCGGCGATCGCCAGCACGACGAGGAGCGCGCGCCTCAGGCCTTCGCCTTTCCCTGGGCCGAGACCGCGGCAACGCGGCGCGCGATCTCCGCGGCGTCACCCAGGTAGTAGTGCTTGAGGGGCTTCAGTTCGGCGTCGAGCTCGTACACGAGCGGGATGCCGGTGGGCACGTTCAGGCCGACGATCTCGGCATCCGACACGCCGTCGAGGTGCTTGATCAGCGCGCGCAGCGAGTTGCCGTGCGCGGCCACCAGCACGCGCTTGCCCGCGCGCACCGCCGGCGCGATCGTGCCGTTCCAGTACGGCAGCACGCGCGCCACGGTGTCCTTCAGGCATTCGGTGAGCGGCACCTCGGCGCCGGCATAGCGCGGGTCGCGGCCCTCGTAGCGGGGATCCCCGGCCTTGAGCGCGGGCGGCGGCGTGTCGTAGCTGCGCCGCCAGGCGAGCACCTGCGCTTCGCCGAACTTCGCCGCCATCTCGGCCTTGTTCAGGCCTTGCAGGTCGCCGTAGTGGCGCTCGTTCAGGCGCCAGCTCTTCAGCACCGGCAGCCAGCAGCAGTCCATCTCCTCCAGCACGAGCCACAGGGTGCGGATGGCGCGCTTCAGGACCGAGGTGTGCGCGATGTCGAAGGCGTAGCCTTCGGCAGCGAGCAGCCGCCCGGCGGCGCGCGCCTCCTCGACGCCCGCCGGCGACAGGTCGACGTCGGTCCAGCCGGTGAAGCGGTTCTCGCGGTTCCACGTCGATTCGCCGTGGCGCAGGAACACGATGCGGTGCATGCGGTCAATTATAATGTTCCGTTCATGCTTGAATTCCTGCAGAAGAACATCCTGCTCGTCGCCGCGGCGGTCGGCTCCGGGGCGATGCTGCTGTGGCCGCTGGTGCGCGGGGGGGTCGGCGGCGCCTCGGTGAATACGCTGCAGGCGACGCAGCTGATGAACCGGCAGAACGCCCTGGTGCTCGACGTGCGCGAGCCGGCGGCCTACGCCGCGGGCCACATCCTCGGCGCGAAGAACCTGCCGCTCGCCGAAATCGACAAGCGTGCCGAAGACTTCGCCAAGCACAAGACGAAGACGGTGATCGTGCATTGCGACACCGGCAGCACCGCAACGCGCGCCGTGGCGCTGCTCAAGGCGCGCGGCTTCGAGAACGTGTTCAACCTCTCCGGCGGCTTTCGCGCCTGGCTGCAGGGCGGACTGCCGGTGGAGAAGTGATTTGGCGCGCGTGCTCATGTACCTGACCGCCGCCTGCCCCTACTGCCAGGCGGCCCAGCGCCTGCTGGCGCAAAAGGGCGTGAGCGACGTGCAGGCCGTGCGCGTCGACCTCGAGCCGCAGCGCCGCGACGAGATGCGCGCGCTCTCGGGCCGGCACACGGTGCCGCAAATCTGGATCGGCGGCCGCCATGTCGGCGGCTTCGACGAGCTGGTCGCGCTGGAGCGCGCGGGCGAGCTCGACCCCCTGCTCGAAACCCAGAGGACCTGACCCCATGGCCGAAGAGCAGCAGCCCAGCTTCCAGATCGAGAAGATCTACGTGAAGGACCTCTCGCTCGAGATTCCCGGCGCGCCGCAGGTATTCCTCGAGGCGCAGACGCCGCAGCTCGAGATCCAGGTGAGGAACGAATCGTCGCGCTTCGCCGAGGGCCTGTTCGAGGTGGTGATCACCGTCACGGTGACCGCCAAGGCGGGCGAGAAGACCTTGTTCCTCGCCGAGGCCGCGCAGGCCGGCATCTTTTCCCTGCGCAACGTGCCCGAGGCGGACCTCGAGCCGCTGCTTGCGGTGGCCTGCCCGACCATCCTCTACCCGTATGCGCGCGAGGCGGTGTCGGATGCAGTGACGCGCGGCGGCTTTCCGCCCGTGCTGCTCGCGCCGGTGTCGTTCGAGGCGATCTACGCGCAGCGCCAGCAGCAAAAGGCCGGCGGCGGCGCGCCCCAGGCCGAGGCGGCGGGCTAGCGCCATGATGCGCCGCGCTGCCGCCGCCCTCGTCGTCGCGCTCGCCGCCGGTGCCGCGCACGCGCAGTTCCTGAGCGTGGGCGAGAACGCCGCCATCCTCTACGACGCGCCCTCGCGCGCAGCCAAGCCCCTGTTCGTCGTGTCGCGCCAGTATCCGCTCGAGGTGATCGTCAACCTCGAAGCCTGGGTGAAAGTGCGCGACCACGCCGGCGCGCTCACCTGGGTGGAGCGCAAGTCCCTGGTCGAGCAGCGCACCGTGGTGATCATCGCGCCCTCGGCCGAGGCGCGCGTGCGCCCCGAGGAGGGCGCGCCGGTTGCGTTCGTCGCCGCGCAAAACGTGGTGCTGGAGCTTCTCGGCATGGTGCCGGGGGGGTGGCTGCGCGTGCGCCATCCCGACGGGGCCAACGGCTACCTGCACTCGAGCGCCGTCTGGGGGGCGTGACCCGCATCGGCGTGCTCGGAGCGGGCGCCTGGGGCACGGCGCTCGCCGCGGCGCTCTCGGCAAGGCACGAGGTGACGCTCTGGGCGCGCGATCCGGCGCAGGCTGCGGCGATCGGCAGCGCGCGCCTCAACGCGCGCTACCTGCCCGAGGTTCCCCTGCCCGCCGCGCTGACGGTGACGGACCGCTGGCCGGCGCGGGCGCACCTGCTGGTGGTGGCGACGCCGGTCGCCGGCCTGCGCGAGGTGCTTGCGCGCGCCGCGCCGGTGCCGCTCATCTGGCTGTGCAAGGGCTTCGAAGCCGGCACCGGCCTGATGCCGCACCAGGTGGTGGCCGAGGTGCTCGGCGCGCGCGCGGCCTGCGGCGCGCTCTCCGGCCCCTCGTTCGCGCTCGAAGTGGCGCGCGGCCTGCCCTGCGCGCTGACGCTCGCCTCGAAGAACGCCGCATTCGCGAGTGCCGCCGCGAAAACGCTTCACGGCGGGCGCCTGCGCGTGTATCACAGCACCGACCTCGTCGGCGTCGAAGTCGGGGGCGCCGTGAAGAACGTGATGGCGATCGCCGTGGGCATCGCCGACGGCCTCGGCCTCGGGCAGAACGCGCGCGCCGCGCTCATCACGCGCGGGCTCGCCGAGATGCAGCGCCTCGGCGTGGCGCTGGGCGGTTCGCCCGAGACCTTCATGGGCCTCGCCGGCGCGGGCGACCTGATTCTCACCGCCACGGGCGACCTGTCGAGGAACCGCCGCGTCGGCCTGGCGCTCGCGCAGGGCGAGGCGCTCGCGGACATCCTTGCGCGCCTCGGCCACGTCGCCGAGGGGGTGCATTCGGCGCGCGAGACGCTGCGCCGCGCCGCGCAGGCCGGCGTCGAGATGCCGATCACGCAGGCGGTGCAAGCGGTGCTGCAGGGCCGGCTGACGCCGGCGCAGGCGGTCGAGCGATTGCTTGCGCGCGACCCGAAGGCCGAAGCGCGGCCCGCTAGCCCGCGCCGCGGAAGCCGAGCTGGCGCCAGGCCTCGAAAACCACCACCGCGACGGCGTTCGAAAGGTTGAGGCTGCGGTTGCCCGCGCGCATCGGCAGGCGCAGTCGCCGCTCGGGCGCGAATTGCTCCAGCAGGGCCTGCGGCAGTCCGCTCGTCTCCGGGCCGAACACGAACGCATCGTCCACGGCGTAGCGCACCTCGGCGTAGCTCACCGCGCCGCGCGTCGACACCGCGAACAGCCGCCGGCCGGCGAGCGCCGCGCGGCAGGCGTTCCAGTCGCGGTGCACGTGCACGCTCGCCATGTCGTGGTAATCGAGCCCGGCGCGCTTGAGCTGCCGGTCTTCGAGCGTGAAGCCGAGCGGCTCGATGAGGTGCAGGCGCGCGCCGGTGTTGGCCGCCAGCCGGATCGCGTTGCCGGCGTTCGGCGGGATCTCCGGACGGTAGAGGACGACGTCAAGCATCGGCGGGCGCCGGGGTGCGCGCCAGCACCCAGTTGACGACGCGCGCGGCGCCGGCGCGCTTCAGCGCCGCGGCGAGCTCGTCGAGCGTCGCGCCGGTGGTCATGACGTCGTCGACCAGCGCCACTGCGGCGCCTTCCAGGGCGCGCGCGCAGCGAAACGCGCCGCGCACGTTCTTCGCGCGCTCGGCGTGCGGCAGGTCCATCTGCGCGGCGGTGTCGCGGCTGCGCTCGGCCAGGCGCGGCTCGAGGCGTGCGCCGCCGTCGGGCCCGAGGTGGCGCGCGATCTCGAGCGCCTGGTTAAAGCCGCGCGCGCGCAGGCGCGCTGCCGAAAGGGGCACCGGCAGCACGACATCCACGCGCTCGGCGCGCTCGAGCCGGGCGGCAAGGAGCCGGCCGAGCAGCGGCGCGAGCGCGAGCTCGCCGCGGAACTTCAGCGCTTGCACCAGCACGTCGGCGGGAAACGCGTAGGCGAGCGCGGCGACGGTGGCGTCGAACGCCGGCGGGCGCGCGAGGCAGCGCCCGCAGACTTCGCCCGCGGGCGAAGCGAGCGCGCAGCGCGGGCAGCGCGGCCCCGCGAGCCGTGGCAGGTCCGCGTCGCACGCGGCGCACAGCACGGCATCGGCGGCGCCGCGGCACAGGTAGCAGCTGCCGCCGAACGCCAGGTTCGCAAAGCGCCGCGCCAGGGGACCGAGCATCGCGAATATTGTGCGCTAGACTCACTTCATGTGGACGGTCGAGCGCCTGTCGCGCGAGCTCGCCGAGGGCCGGACGACGAGCCGCGCGCTGGTCGAAGAAGCGCTCGCGCGCATCGCCGATCCCGCAGGCGAGGGCGCGCGCGCCTTCGTCAAGGTGTACGCCGAGCAGGCGCGCCTCGAGGCCGGGCACGCGGACATGCTCCGTCGCGCCGGCATCGTACGCTCGCCTGTGGATGGCCTGCCGGTGTCGGTGAAGGACTTGTACGACGTCGGCGGCGACGTGACGCGTGCGGGCTCGAAGCTCCTGGCCGGCGCGGCGCCGGCCAAGGCCGACGCGCCCGCGGTGGCGCGGCTGCGCGCGGCGGGCGCGGTGATCGTCGGGCGCACCAACATGGTCGAGTTCGCTTTCGGCACCAGCGGCCTCAACCCGCACTACGGCACGCCGAAGAGCCCCTGGGACCGCAAGACCGGCCGCGTTCCGGGCGGTTCCTCCTCCGGCGCGGGGGTTGCGGTGGCCGACGGCATGTGCGTGATGGGCCTGGGCAGCGATACGCGCGGCTCGGTGCGCGTGCCGGCGGCCTTCTGCGGCATCGCCGGCTGGAAGCCGACGCAGCGGCGTGTGCCGCGCGACGGCGCGTTCCCGCTCTCCTATACGCTCGACACCGTCGGCCCGCTCGCCAACACGCTCGCCTGCTGCGCGGCCTACGACGCGGTGCTCGCCGATACGCCGCTCGAGCCGCTGCCCGAGCTGCCGGTAAAGGGTCTGCGCCTGCTGCTGCCGAAATCCGCGCTGCTCGGGGACCTCGACGCGGACGTCTCGCGCGCCTTCACGGCGGCGCTGAAGAAGCTCTCCGCGGCCGGCGCGCTGATCACCGAGCGCGCGGTGCCCGAGTTCGACCGCCAGGCCGAGTACTTCCGCCTCGGCGGCTATGCCGGCGCGGAAGCCTACGCCCTGCACCGCCGCTGGCTGGAGCGTCGCGCCGAGTACGATCCGCGCGTCGCGAAGCGCATCGACCTCGCGGCGCAGTTGAGCGCCGCGGACTACGTCGACCTCGGGCTCATGCGCGCCGCCTACATCCGCGCGGTGGAAGCGCTCGCCGCGCCGTTCGACGCCATCCTGATGCCGAGCGTGCCGTGCGTGCCGCCGCCGATCGCCGAGGTGGACGCGAGCGACGAGGCCTACTTCGCCTGGAACAGCCGCTTCCTGAAGAACGTCGGCGTGGTCAATTTCCTCGACGGTTGCGGCGCGGCGCTGCCGTGCCACGAGCCCGGGGGCGGGCCCGTAGGCCTGACCGTGTTCGGCCCTGCGATGAGCGACCGGCGCGTTCTCGGCGCCGCGCTCGCCATCGAGAAGCTGCTGCGGCCGCTTGCCTGAGATCGACGCGCGCGCCGCGCGCCGCCGCTTCGGCCGCGCCGCGGCCACCTATGCGGACGCCGCGCGCCTGGAGGGCGAGGTCGGCGCGCGCATGCTCGAGCGGCTCGAGGTGGTGCGCGTCGCGCCTGCGCGCATCCTGGATGCGGGCTGCGGGCCGGCGCCGCAGGCCAGGGCGCTGGCGCGCCGCTACCCCGGGGCGGCGCTCGTGGCGCTCGATTTTTCGCTGCCGATGCTCGCGCTGGCGCGCCGCGCGCTCGGCTGGCGCGCGCGCCTGCGTGGGGCGCGCATGCTTGCAGTGTGCGGGGCGCTCGAGCGCCTGCCGCTCGCGGCGGGCTCGATCGGGCTCGCCTGGTCCAACATGGCGCTGCACTGGGCGGCCGACACGCACGCCGCGCTCGCCGAGCTCGGGCGCGTGCTCGTCCCCGGCGGACTGCTGATGTTCAGCACGCTCGGGCCCGATACGCTGAAGGAGCTGCGCGCAGCGGTGGGCGAGGCGCGCGTGCACCGCTTCGCCGACATGCACGACATCGGCGACGCGCTGGTGGCGGCGGGCTTCGCGGCGCCGGTGATGGACATGGAAATGCTCACGCTGCAGTACCCGGATCCGGCGGGCCTCGCTGCCGACCTGCGCGCGAGCGGCCAGACGCTCGCGCTGCGCGCGCGCGCGCGCGGCCTCGCCGGACGTGGCCTGCGCGCGCGGCTCGCCGCCGCGGGCGCTTCTGCCTCCATCGAGGTGATCTATGGGCACGCGTGGAAAGGCATGCCGCGCAAGACGGCGGACGGACGCGGCATCGTGCATTTCGAGCGCCGGCCTCTGCCTTGAGCGGCCAAACTATGCTAATGTTTCGCCGCGTTTTTTTTGCGGCACGACGAAATCATCGGTGAGCACCCTGGAGCTGGAATTCCCGCGGCGCGAGACGCAATTCGCGGCCACGCGCGCGGGCTTCCGGGTGGTGCTGAAGCGCAACTGCTCGATTTCGCCGCGTGGGCTGCTCCTCGCTTTCGCCTTGCTTGCGGCGCTGGCGCTGGGCATCGCCGCGGCGTTCGCGGCGCTGGGGGCGTGGCTGATCCTGCCGTTCGCGGGTCTCGAGCTGCTGCTGCTTGGCGCCGCGTTCTGGGTCACGGCGCGCCACGCCGCGGACTATGAGCGCATCGAGCGCGCGCGCGACCGGCTCACGGTGGACGTGAGCGAGGGCGAGCGACTGCGCCGCTACGAGTTCGACGCGGGGCGCTTGCGCGTGCGGCTGGGCGAGCGCGGGCGGGTGCTGCTCGATGCGCCGCAGGCGCGGCTGGAGATCGGCCGGCATCTGGACGCGGCATCGCGCGCCGGATTTGCGGCCGAACTGGGCAAACGATTGCAGAGCTGATCGGGGAAGGGTCGAAGATGCTGAAAAAGCTGTTCGTGGGCGCGCTGGGGCTGGCGCTATGCGGCGTGGCGCTGGCCGCGGAGTGGAACCTGCAGCCGGCGGCGTCGAAGATCGCCGAGGACATCCACTGGCTGCACGAGGCCGTCATGGTGCTGGTGGTGGTGCTGTTCGTGGGTGTGTTCGGCTTCATGTTCTGGTCGTGCTACGCGCATCGCAAGTCGGTCGGGCACAAGGCCGATCAGTTCCACGAGAACACCACTGTCGAGGTGATCTGGACGGTGGTCCCGGCGCTGATCCTGGTGCTGATCGCCTGGCCGGTCACCAAGGTGGTGATCGCGCAAAAGGACACCGCGAATCCCGACCTCACCATCAAGGTCACCGGCATCCAGTGGAAGTGGGCCTACGACTACCTGAAGGGCGAGGGCGAGGGCATCAGCTTCGTCTCCACGCTCGCCACGCCGCGCGCGCAGATCGAGAACCGCGAGGCGAAGGGCGAGAATTACCTGCTCGAGGTCGACAACGAGCTCGTGGTCCCGGTGGGCAAAAAGGTGCGCATGCTGACCACCGCCGCCGACGTGATCCACTCCTGGTGGGTGCCGGCGTTCGGCGCCAAGCAGGACGCGATCCCCGGCTTCATCCGCGACATCTGGTTCACGCCCACCAAGACGGGCACCTACCGCAGCCAGTGCGTCGAGCTCTGCGGCAAGGACCACGGCTTCATGCCGATCGTGGTGCGCGTGGTGTCGCAGGAGGACTACACGAAGTGGGTCGGGGAGCAAAAGCAGCTTCTCGCCAAGGCGGCCGAGGATGAGACCAAGACCTATACGCTGGCCGAGCTCAAGTCGCGCGGCGAGAAGGTGTACGCCGCCAACTGCGTCGCCTGCCACCAGGCGAACGGCAAGGGCGTGCCGCCGGCGTTCCCGGCGCTCGACGGCTCCAAGCTGGTGCTCGGGCCGAAGGACGCGCAGATCGACGTCATCCTGAACGGCGTGACGAAGAACGGCACGCCGACGGCGATGGCCGCGTTCGGCAAGCAGCTCTCGAACGCCGAGCTCGCCGCGGTCATCACCTATACGCGCAACAATTGGGGCAACAGCACCGGCGAGGCCGTGCAGCCCGCCGACATCAAGGCCCGGAGGAAATAGCGATGAGCGCAGTCGTAGACACCCACGGACACGAGCACGGCCATGGCGACCACCATGGCGGCTACGGCGGCATCATGCGCTGGGTCACCACCACCAACCACAAGGACATCGGCACGATGTACCTGTGGTTCAGCTTCGTCATGTTCATGGTGGGCGGAATCATGGCGCTGGTGATCCGCGCCGAGCTGTTCTCGCCGGGACTGCAGATCGTCGACCCGGATTTCTTCAACCAGATGACCACCATGCACGGCCTGATCATGGTGTTCGGGGCGATCATGCCGGCCTTCGTCGGCTTCGCCAACTGGCTGATCCCGATGCAGATCGGCGCGCCCGACATGGCCTTCGCGCGCATGAACAACTGGTCGTTCTGGATCCTGCCGTTCGCCGGCGCGCTGCTCATCATCTCGTTCTTCACGCCCGGCGGTGCGCCCGGCGTGGGCTGGACGCTGTATGCGCCGCTCACCGTGCAGATGGGCATCGGCATGGACCTGACGATCTTCGCGGTGCACCTGCTGGGGATGAGCTCGATCATGGGCTCGATCAACATCGTCACCACCATCCTCAACATGCGCGCGCCGGGGATGACGCTGATGCGGATGCCGCTGTTCTGCTGGACCTGGCTGATCACCGCCTACCTGCTGATCGCGGTGATGCCGGTGCTCGCCGGCGCGGTCACCATGACGCTCACCGACCGGCACTTCGGCACCAGCTTCTTCAACGCCGCCGGCGGCGGCGACCCGGTGCTGTACCAGCACATCTTCTGGTTCTTCGGCCATCCCGAGGTCTACATCATCGCGCTGCCCGCGTTCGGCGTGGTGTCGCAGATCCTGCCGGCGTTCTCGAGAAAGCCGCTGTTCGGCTACGCCTCGATGGTGTATGCGACCTCGGCGATCGCGATCCTGTCGTTCATCGTCTGGGCGCACCACATGTACACGGTGGGCATGCCGGTGACCGGGCAGCTGTTCTTCATGTACGCGACCACGCTGATCGCAGTGCCCACCGGCGTGAAGGTGTTCAACTGGGTGGCGACGATGTGGAAGGGCTCGCTCACCTTCGAGACGCCGATGCTGTTCGCCTGCGGCTTCCTGTTCCTGTTCACGCTCGGCGGGTTCACGGGCCTGGTGCTGTCGCTGGTGCCGATCGACATCCAGCTGCACGACACCTACTACGTGGTGGCGCACTTCCACTACGTGATGGTGGCCGGCGCGCTGTTCGCGGCGTTCGGCGGAGTGTACTTCTGGCTGCCGAAGTGGACCGGCCGCATGTACGACGAGACCCTCGGCAAGTGGCACTTCTGGCTGACGATGATCTTCTTCAACGTCACCTTCTTCGTGCAGCACTTCTCGGGCCTCGCCGGCATGCCGCGTCGCATCCCGGACTACCCGCTGATGTTCGAGACCTGGAACAAGATCAGCTCGATCGGCGCCTTCGGCTTCGGGCTCTCGCAGCTCCTGTTCCTGTACGTCGTGCTGAAGTGCATCCGCAGCGGCCCGAAAGCGGCCGACAAGCCCTGGGAAGGGGCCGACTCGCTGGAATGGACGCACCTGCCGACGCCGGCGCCGTACCACACCTTCGATCCGCAGCCCGACCTGCGCTGATGATGGCGCTGTCCAAGAACGCGAAGACCGGCCTCATCCTCGCCACGATCGCGCTGGCGTGGTTCGCGGGGCTGATCCTCAAGTACTGGATCATGGACGTATGAGCGAGCCGCAGGCCCCGCGGCGCGAGGACAACCGGCGCATGCTGCTGCGGCTCATGGTGGTCGCCGTGGCCATGTTCGGCTTCGGCTACGCGCTGGTGCCGTTCTACGACGCCATCTGCAGCGCGCTCGGCGTGAACGACTTTCTCAAGGCCGACGTGCGGCCGGCGAACACGCAGATCGACGCGACGCGCACCGTGACGGTGGAGCTCGACGCCAACGCGCACGACCTGCCGTGGAGCTTCCGGCCGCTGGTGCGCCACATCCGCGTCCACCCGGGCGAGGTCGCCACCGTCGAGTATGAGATCGCCAACGTGCGCAGCGCGCCGGTCACGGCGCAGGCAGTGCCGAGCTACGGCCCGCAGCGCGCGGGCGAGTTCTTCCGGAAGTTCGAGTGCTTCTGCTTCACGCAGCAGACGCTCGCCGCCGGCGAGACGCGGCGCTTCCCGGTGGTGTTCGTGGTCGACCCGAAGCTGCCGCGGGACGTCAACACCATCACGCTCTCGTACACCTTCTTCGAGGTGGCGGGCCGCGGAGGCAAGTCGTGAAGGCGGCGGTGAAGACCGTGCTGTCGGGAATGATCGGCATCCGCCGCAAGGCGGACCATGAAAGCCAGCGTATCGACCCGGTGCACGTGATCGTCGCGGGCGTGGCGCTGGCCGCGCTGTTGGTGTTCACGCTGGTCACGATCGTCCGGATCGTGGCCGGCTGAGGCATACGGGAAACCAAGAGACTCGGGAGACAAAGATGGCGCAAGGCGCAACCACCCAGCGGCAGCACTACTACGTGCCGCAGCCCATGTACTGGCCGCTGCTCGGCTCGATGTCGCTGTTTCTCATGGCGCTCGGCGGCGTGTTCGTGATGAACGCCTCGAAGGGCGGCTGGGTGCCGATCGCCGCCGGCGCCGTGCTGCTCGTCTACATGATGTTCCGCTGGTTCGGCGACGTCATCGCCGAGTCCGAGGGCGGCAAGTACCACGGCTGGGAGGACGTGTCCTTCCGCTGGGGCATGAGCTGGTTCATCTTCTCCGAGGTGATGTTCTTCGCCGCGTTCTTCGGGGCGCTGTTCTACATCCGCGTGCTGTCGGTGCCCGACCTGGCGAGCCTCGAGCACAACGAGCTGCTGTGGCCCGATTTCAAGAGCACCTGGCCCTCGGCCGGCCCGGGCTTCGAGGAGCGTTTCTCGCCGATGGGCGCCTGGGGCCTGCCCGCGATCAACACGCTGCTGCTGCTGTCCTCCGGCGTCACTGTGACCGTCGCGCACTGGGCGCTGAAGGAGGGCAACCGCGCGATGCTGAACCTGTTCCTGTTCTTGACCATCGCGCTCGGCTTCATCTTCCTCGGCGTGCAGGCCTATGAGTACGGCCACGCCTACGCCGACCTCAACCTCAAGCTCACCACCGGCGCCTACGGCTCGACCTTCTTCATGCTGACGGGCTTCCACGGCTTCCACGTCACCGTCGGCGCGATCATGCTGTCGGTGATCTTCGCGCGCTGCCTGAAGGGACACTTCAAGCCCGACCATCACTTCGCGTTCGAGGCCGTGGCCTGGTACTGGCACTTCGTCGACGTGGTGTGGCTGGGGTTGTTCATTTTCGTGTACTGGCTGTAAGGCTGGCAGGCGACGAAGCAGGCGTCGTCGCGGGTTTTCGCCTTTAAATACATCTCGGCTTTTTTGGCGGGAAGATTCACCCCGCCAAAAAAGCCGAGACCTATGAAGATCAAACCCGGGCTCCGACGCGTTTGCGTCGCCTGCCCCCGACGGTTCACAGCCGCGCCGGCACAAATCCGAAGTAGTACGCAACCATCAGGAACACGAACAGTCCTACGGACAGCCCGACGCGCACCGCGAGCGCCTTCACCGCGCGCTTGGAGTCGCTGCGGTCGTGGAACACGAAGTACAGCCCCGACGCCAGGCTGAGGACGATCAGGACGAACACGGCAAGCACCAGATAGCGCATGATTTCAGGATACTCCTTCCGGCCGCGCGCCTGGGCCTTCGCCCTCGCCGTGGCCGGCTGCGCCGCGGGCATCGCGCTCGGCAACTGGCAGGCGGGCCGGGCGGCGGAGAAGCGCGCCGCGGCGGTGGCCGAGAAGCGGCTGCAGCTGCGCGGCGAGTTCCTCGAGCGCTACACGGTGCTCCTCGACAACAAGGTGTTTCGCGGCCGCGTGGGCTACCACGTGGTGCAGCCGCTGAAGCTGGCCGACGGCCGGCACGTGCTCGTCAACCGCGGCTGGATCGCGGCGCCCGCGCACCGCGAGCGGCTGCCGCAGATCCGCACCCCGGCCGGGGCGCACGAGGTCGAGGGGCGCGTGCTGGAGCACTTCCCGCGTGCCTACGACCCTACGGACGCGCCGCCCTCGGGGCGCGTGTGGCAGAACGTCGAGCTGACGACCTTCGCCGCCTGGTCGGGGCTCAGGCTCGAGCCCTACGTGCTCGAGCAGCATTCGCCGTTTCCGGACGGCCTCACGCGCAACTGGCCGCCGCCCGACTCGGGCGCCGACAAGAACGAGAGCTACGCGCTGCAGTGGTACACGCTCGCCGCGCTCGCCGTGGTGCTGTTCCTGGTGCTGTCCGTGCGCCGTGCGCCTCCTGCCGTCTGACCCGCTGAAGCGCGGCCGCGTCAAGCTCGCGCTGCTCGGGCTGTTCTTCGCCGCGCCGTTCGCCCTGGCGTGGCTCGCGTACTGGCTCGACTGGGCGCCGGGGACGACCTCCAACTACGGCGAGCTGATCAGCCCGCCGCTGCCGCTCGCCGGTGCGCCGCTCGAGCGGCTGCGCGGCAAGTGGGTGCTGGTCACGCTCGACGGCGCGGCCTGCGATGCCTACTGCGAGCGCAAGCTCTACTTCATGCGCCAGCTGCGCCGCGCGCAGGGCAAGAACCAGGAGCGCGTCGAGCGGCTGTGGCTGCTCACGAGCGGCACGCGGCCGGGACCGAAGCTGTTGCAGGCGATCGAGGGCACGCACGTCGAGCCCGCGGGCACGCTTGCGGCGCGCTTCCCGGGCGCGGTCAGCGACCATATCTACGTCGTCGATCCCCTCGGCAACCTGATGATGCGCTACCCGCGCGAGCCGGATCCGTCGCGCATGCTCAAGGACCTGCAGCGTTTGCTGAAGGTGTCGGGGATCGGGTGAGGCCGGGCCGCGCGCGCGGCCGATGCACCAGCAGGTAAATCGACGGGATGAGCAGCAGGCTGACGAACATCGAGAACAGCAGCCCGAACACCATGCACACGGCCAGCGGCCGCAGCATCTCCGAGCCCTCGCCGACGCCGAGCGCCAGCGGCGACATGCCGACCACCGTGGTGAGCGTGGTCATCAGGATCGGCCGCAGGCGCAGGCGCGCCGATTCGACGATCGCCTCGACGAGCGCGCGGCCACGCTGGCGCAGCAGCTCGATGTACTCGACGAGCACGATGGCGTTGTTCACCACCACGCCGATCAGCATGATGATGCCGAGCCATACCGGCATCGAGAGCGGCAGCCCGGTGGCGACGAGGCCGATCACCACGCCGATCAGCGCGAACGGCACGCCGAGCATGATGATGGCGGGATTGCGCAGCGACTCGTACTGCACCGCCATCACCACGAAGACCAGGAACAGCGCGAGCGAGGCGAGCGTGGCGACCAGCACGTTGCCCTTGCGCAGGCTGTCGTAGGCGCCGCCGAAATACAGCGAGTATCCCGGCGGCAGCTCGACGCCGCGCAGGTCCCGGCGCAGGTCGCGCACCACCTCGCCCAGTGGCAGCTCGCCGGTGAGCGCGGCGCTCACCTCGACGATGCGGCGCTGGTTCTCGCGCCGGATTTCGGTGGGCGCCACCACCAGCTCGGCGCGCGCCACGTCGCCCAGGTACACGGCGGGGCGGCCGCCCTGCGCGCCGAACAGCAGGATCGCCTCCATCGCCGCCGGGCTGTCGATCGTGCCCCGCGGCAGGCGCACGCGCACGTCGTAGGCGCGGTCGGCCTCGATGAAGTTGCTCACCACGACGCCGTCGAGCGCCACGCGCAGCGCGCGCCCGACCTGCGCCACGTCCACGCCGAGCTCGGCGGCGCGCGTGCGGTCCAGGCGCACCGCGAACTCCTGGCGCTGCTCTTCGGCCGAGTGCTTGGCGTTCCTCAGCCCCGGGCGGTCGCGCAGGCGCTCGAGCAGCCGGTCGCCGATCGAGGCCAGCACCGCGAGCTCGGGTCCCATCACGCGCACGCTGATGTCCTCGTCGGCGCGCGACACGCGCACGCCGCGGATGCCCGAAGGGCGCGCGAGCACCTTGACGCCGGCGAGCTGCTCGGCGGCCACCGCGCGCGAGAAGCCGCTCACCCATTGCTCCACGCTCTTTCCGCGCTCATCGACCGGCACCAGCTGGATGCCGAGCGTGCTGCGGTTGGGGCGCTCGCGCTGCGTGCGCCCGAAGATCGAGCCGCCGGCGATCACCGAGATGCCCTCGACGCCGCCCTGGGCGCGCGCCAGCTTCTCCAGCAGGCGCACCGTGTCGTCCATCTGCTGGAGCGCGCCGCCGGGATCGGTGTAGACCTGCACCTGCACGCGGCCGTCGTCCATCGCCGGCAGGAACGCCTGCTTGCCGGTGAACTGGAGGAAGAGCGCGCCGAACCCGGTGAGCAGCGCCAGCGCGGCGGCCACCACCAGCCAGGGCGCCTTGAGCAGCGCGGCCACGGCGGGCACGTACAGGCGCTGCGCGGTACCGACGAACGCCTGCACGGCGCGCGTGACGCGCGAGGGCGCGGGCGGCCGGCCGCGCGCGGCGAGCGCCGGCACCAGCGTCACCGCCACCACCAGCGAGGCGACGATCGAGGCGGTGATGGTGAAGATCAGCTCGCGAAACAGCAGCCCCACCAGCCCGCTGATGAACAGGAACGGCAGCACCGCGGCGAGGTTGGTGCTGGTGGCGGCGATGATCGGGCTGGTCACCTCGGCAGCGGCGTTCTCGGCGGCCTCGACGCCGGACTCGCCCTCGCGCTGGTGGCGCTCGATGTTCTCCAGCATGACGATGGTGTTGTCCACCAGCATGCCGACGCCGAGCGCGAGCCCGCCGAGCGTCATCAGGTTCAGCGACAGCCCGCCGAGCGCCATGATGACGAAGGCGATCATGATCGAGATCGGGATCGCGCTGCCGATGATCAGCGTCCCGCGCACGCTGCCGAGAAAGGCGTACACCACCAGCATCGCCAGCACCGCGCCGGCGAGCGCGGCAAGGGTCGCATTGTCGAGCGACTGGCGCACGTACACCGCCTGGTTCGAGACCAGGTCGACCTGCACGTCCTCGGGCACGAGGCGCCGCTCGTGCAGCTCGGCGATGCGCGCGTTCACCATGTCGGCGACGTCCACGGTGTTGGCGGTCGGCTGCTTCTGCACCGACACGCGCACGCCCGGCGTGCCGTTGTAGCGCACCCGGATGCGCTCGTCCTCGTGCGTGTCGATGACCTGCGCGAGCTCCGAGAGCGGCACCGACTCGCCGCCCGGCAGCCGGATCGGCAGCGCGCCGAGCGCGGCCACGCTTTGCAGGCGCCCGGCGGTGCGGCTGGTGTACTCCTGGCCGGACATGCGCAGGCGCCCGGCGGGCGAGTCGAGGTTGCCGCGCTCGATCGCCTGCACGATCGCCTCGACCGAGAGCCCGAGGCCGGCGAGGCGCCGCTGGTCAGGCAGCACGTGCACCTCGCGCACCAGGCCGCCGCCGACCTCGACCGCGGCGACGCCGGGCAGGTTGAGGAAGAACTTGGCGAACACGTCGTCGGTCCAGGTGCGCAGCTCCGTCATGCCGCGCAGGGGCGACGAGACGACGAACTCCATCACGGGAATCTGCGAAGGATCGCGCTTGAAAATGATCGGCGGATCGATGGTCGCCGGCAGGAAGCGCTTGGCGCGGTCGAGGCGCGTGCTCGCGTCGCGCAGCGCCACGTCGATGTCCTTGCCGTAGTCGAAGTACAGCTCCAGCTCGGAGGTGCCCTCGAGCGTGGTCGACTCGACGCCGCTCGAATCCTCGGTGATCGCGAGCTGCTCCTCGATCTGGCGCGTGACCTGGTCTTCCATGATGTTCGCGGGCACCGCGGGGTCGAGGATGCGCACGCCGATCTCGGGGTAGATCAGCTGCGGCAGCAGGTCGATCGACAGGCGGCTGAGCGCGAACAGCCCGAGCACGATGGCGGTAAGGGTGAGCATCAGCGTGCTCACCGGGTGGTGGATGCACCAGACCGCGATGCCGCCGCGGCGCATGCGCTAGCCCGAGCGCTCGGCGCGCGGCGTGACGGGCTTCACGCGCTGCCCGGCGCTAAGGCCGAGAAAGCCCTTCACCACCACTTGCGCGCCGCGCTCGATCCCGTCGCGGATCTCGACGCGGTCGGCGAGCCTGAGGCCGCTCGCCACGCCGGTGCGGCGCACGGTGCCGTCGGTATCCTGGTAGACGTAGACGAACTCGCCGTCGACGTCGCGCTGCAGCGCGGCGAGCGGCACGACCAGCTGCTCGGTGGCGCCGGTGGAGAGCACCACGCGGCAGAACTGGCCGGCGCGCGCGCCCGGCGGCACCGGGTAGAGCGCGACTTCGACGCGCCCGGTGCGCGTCGCCGGATCGATCGCGGGATGGATGCGCACGATCTTGCCCGGGTGCAGCTTCTCGCCCAGCGCGTCGATGCGCACCTCGGCCTTGTCACCGACCGACAGGTACGGCATCACCAGCTCCGAGACGTTGACGTCGGTGACCAGCTGCGAGGGGTCGATGACGGTGAGCAGGTGCGTGTGCAGCGGCGTGACGTTGCCGGGCTCGACCAGGCGCCGCGCCACCACACCGGCAAACGGGGCGGCGATGGTCATGCGCTGCACGCGGGTCTCGAGCAGGCGTACCTGCGCGCGCGCGATCTCGAGCGCGGTCGCCGCGCGCGATACCGCGTCGTCGCTGACGAAGCCCTTTTCCTTCAGCTGCCGGCTGCGCTCGTGGTCGAGCTCGGCCTGGTTCAGCGTGGCGCTCGCCTTGTCGAGCTCGGCACGCAGGATGCGGTCGTCGTAGCGCACCAGCACCTCGCCCGCGCCGACGCGGTCGCCCTCGCGCACGCGCACCTCGGTGAGGCGCCCCTCCTCCTGGTTGAGCAGACGCACCTCGCGCACCGCGCGCAGGCTGCCGGCACGGTCAGCGGTGTAGGACAGGCGCCCGGGCGCGGCCGCGGCCAGCTCGACCAGGTGCGCGCGCGGCGCGCTCGCGGCGGGCTTGCTGTTGGTCTCCGCGCCGCAGCCCGCGAGCGTGGCGAGCGCAGCGGAGAGCAGCCCGAGTCCCTTGATCCACATGATAAAATTCTACGCTTTCTGCGGCCGCCGTCGTGACCACCCTCGCACTCCCCGCCGACTTCGTGCAGCGCGCCCGGGCCTTCTATGCCCTGACCAAGCCGCGCGTGGTGTCGTTGATCGTGTTCACCGCAGTGATCGGCATGTTTCTCGCCGCGCCCGGCATGGTCGAGCCGCGCGTGCTGCTTGCCGGCACCTTCGGCATCGCCCTGGTGGCGGGCGCCGCCGCGGCGGTGAACTGCCTGGTGGAGCAGAATGTGGATGCGCTCATGCTGCGCACGCGCTGGCGGCCGCTGCCGAGCGGCGAGCTCACCAGCCTGCAGACGCTCGCTTTCGCCGGGGTGGTCGGCGGGCTCGGGCTGTGGCTCCTGGCGCACTTCGTCAATGCGCTCACCATGTGGCTCACGCTCGCCACGTTCGTCGGCTACGCCGTCGTCTACACCGTGATCCTGAAGCCGCTCACGCCGCAGAACATCGTCATCGGCGGCGCTTCGGGCGCGATGCCGCCGGTGCTCGGCTGGGCCGCGGTGACGGGCGAGGTCACGCCCGAGGCGATGGCGCTTTTTCTCATCATCTTCGCCTGGACGCCGCCGCACTTCTGGGCGCTGGCGCTCTACCGCACCGAGGACTACGCGCGCGCCGGGCTGCCGATGCTGCCGGTGACGCACGGCGCGCGCTACACGCGCCTGCAGGTGCTGCTCTATACGCTGATCCTGTTTGGCGTGTCGCTGCTGCCGTTCGCCATGCGCATGAGCGGCTGGCTCTACCTCGCCGCGGCGCTGGCGCTGGGCGGCGTGTTCATCGCCTACGCACTGCGCATCTACTTCGACTACAGCGACGCGCTCGCGCGGCGCACCTTCCGCTACTCCATCTTCTACCTGGCGCTCCTCTTTGCCGCGCTTCTGGTCGATCATCATCTGTAGCCTGCTCGCCGCCTGCGACGCCGGCGCGCCCAAGTTCAAGAGCACCGACATCACCGGCGTCGAGTACGGCCGGACGCTCGCGCTGACCGATCATCACGGCAAGGCGCGCAACCTCGCCGATTTCCGCGGCAAGGCAGTGGTTCTGTTCTTCGGCTTCGTCAGCTGCCCGGACGTGTGCCCGACGACGCTCGCCGACATGGCGCAGGTCATGAAGAAGCTCGGCCCCGAGGCCGCGCGCGTGCAGGTGCTGTTCGTCACGGTGGACCCGGAGCGCGACACGGGCGCGGTGCTGGCGAAGTACGTGCCGGCGTTCCATCCGGACTTCCTCGGCCTGCGCGGCGACCTCGAGGCGACGCGCGCCGTAGCGAAGGAGTTCAAGGTGTACTTCGAGAAGCGAGCGGGCGAGACCCCGGGGTCGTATTCCGTGGACCACAGCGCGCAGAGCTACGTCATCGACCCGCAGGGGCGGCTGCGCCTGTTCGTGCGGCACGAGCGCATTGCCGAGGACCTCGCGCCGGACCTGCGCGCGCTGCTCGGCGCGAGCTAGGCGCGGCATGGAGTTCAAGGACTACTACCAGACGCTCGGTGTCGGCCAAGACGCCTCGGCGGACGAGATCCGCAAGGCGTTCCGCAAGCTTGCGCGCAAGTACCACCCCGACGTGAGCAAGGAGGCGGGCGCCGAGGCGCGCATGAAGGAGGTGAACGAGGCTTACGCGGTGCTCTCCGACCCCGAGAAGCGCGCCGCCTACGACCAGCTCGGCCGCGGTTATCAGCCGGGACAGGAATTCCGGCCACCGCCCGACTGGGACGCGGGGTTCGAGTTCTCGCACCACGACATGCCGGGCGGGGACTTCAGCGACTTCTTCTCGGAGCTGTTCGGCCGCATGGGCGCGCGCGCACACGGTCAGGATCACTTCGCCAAGGTGCTGCTCGACGTGGAGGATGCCTTCCACGGCGCCGAGCGCCAGATCCAGCTGCGCGTGCCTCAGGTCGACGCGCGCGGTCGCGTCGCGCTCGAGACGCGCACGCTCAACGTGAAGATCCCCAAGGGGGTGCGCGCAGGCCAGCTCATCCGCCTCGCGGGGCAGGGGGCAGGCGGCGACCTGCTGCTCGAAGTGCACTTCAAGCCGCATCCGCGCTACCGCGTCGAAGGCCGCGACCTGCACGTCGACCTGCCGGTCGCGCCCTGGGAGGCGGCGCTCGGCGCGGTGGTGAGGGTCGAGGCGCCGGGCGGGGCGCTCAACGTGCGCATCCCGGCGGGCGCGCAGAGCGGGCGCGTGCTGCGCGTGCGCGGCAAGGGCATCCCCGCCGCAACGCCGGGCGACCTGCTGCTCGCGATCCGCGTGGTCCTGCCGAGCGCCGATGCGCCTAAGGCACGCGAGCTCTACGAGCAGATGGCGCGCGACCTCGCTTTCGATCCACGGGCCCAGCCATGAGCGACGACGAGCTGATCACGCTGGAGGAGCTGGTGGTGGTGTGCGCGGTGAGCCGCGAGTGGGTGCGCGAGCGCATCGACGAGGGCTTGCTGCCCGAGCGCTTCGACACGCTCGCCGTGCGCCGCGTGCGGCGCATGCGCGCGCTCGAGCGCGACTTCGACGCGGCGCCCGAGCTCGCGGCGCTGATGGCCGATCTGCTGGAAGAGCTCGACGCGCTGCGCGCGCGCCTGCGCTAGGCCGGCGCGGGCAGCGCCAGCACCTGCTTCATCTTCTGCATCGCCTTGGCTTCGATCTGGCGGATGCGCTCGGCCGAAACGCCGAACTCCGCGGCGAGGTCGTGCAGCGTGGCCGTGTCCTTCTCCTTCAGCCAGCGCGCTTCGACGATGCGGCGGCTGCGCGGATCGAGCGTGGCAAGCGCGCGCGCGACGCCCTCGGTCTGCACGCGCGCCTCCTCCTCGGCTTCGAGGAGACGCGAAGGTTCGGCATCGGGATCGGCGAGGTACTGCGCCGGGGCGTAGACTTCCTCGTCGTCGTCGGGGGCCTCGAAGGCCATCTCGCGGCCCGCCAGGCGCATTTCCATCTCGACGACTTCCTCGGGCTTGACCTTGAGCTCGCTCGCGATGCGCTTCACCTCGCCCGGGCTGAGCGTGGCGAAGCCCGGCTTCATCGAGCGCAGGTTGAAGAAGAGCTTTCTCTGCGCCTTGGTGGTGGCCACCTTCACCAGCCGCCAGTTGCGCAGGATGTATTCGTGGATCTCGGCCTTCACCCAGTGGATGGCGAACGACACCAGGCGCACGCCGCGCGCCGGGTCGAAGCGCTTCACGGCCTTCATCAGGCCGATGTTGCCTTCCTGGATCAGGTCCGCGTGCGGCAGGCCGTAGCCGAGGTAGCCGCGCGCGACCGCCACCACCAGCCGCAGGTGCGACAGCACCAGCTGGCGCGCCGCCTCGAGGTCGCCCTCGCGCTGGTAGCGCCGCGCGTAATCCTGCTCCTGCTCGGCCGTGAGCAGCGGCAAGCGGCTCACCGTCTGGATGTACGCCTCGAGACTGCCAGTCGCCATCGGCAGCGCCATCGGCAGGGCTTGCGCAGACATCATTTGCCTCCTTGGCCGGATCTTAGCACTCGCAGTATTGGAGTGCTAAGAAGTCCCAAGGTTCCCTGTGTGATGTCTGAAACCGTCTTATCAAAAAGCCTATTTAGCGTAAGTATTTACTAACTGACAGAAGGGCCCCGAACCAGCCGAGGACCGCCGCGAAGGCGACGACGGCGAGCACGTCCCGGCCCGGCAGGAAGGCGAGCGCGAAGCTCGACCCATAGGCCTGCGCAAGGTCGCGCACGCCGAGATTCAGCACTCCGAGCCCCGCCCACAGGATGAGCAGTGCCAGGCCGCCGCCGGCGAGCCCCTGCAGGAACCCCTGGTAGAAGAACGGCCGCCGGATGAAGGCGTCGGTGGCCCCGAGCAGTTGCGACACCTCGATCTCCTCGCGCTGCGTGAGGATCTGCAGGCGGATGGTGTTGAAGGTCACGGCGACCAGGCCCGTGGCGAGCAGCGCGGCGAGCGCGCCGAGCGCGAGCCGGCCGATCTTCGCCAGCGCCGCGAGGCGCTCGGCCCAGGCCGAGTCCACCTGCACGTTCGCCACCCCGGGCAGCGCCTTGAGCGCGTGCGCCAGCGCCTCGAGCGCCGCCGCATCGCCGTCGGCGGCGCGCACCACGAACGCATCGGGCAGGGGGTTACGCTCCAGCGCCGCGACGATGTCGGCGAGGCCCTCGGCGACGCGCAGCTCGGCGAGCGCCTCGTCGCGCGGCACGAAGCGCAGCGCCGCGACGCGCGCGTCGGCGCGCAGGCGCGGCTCGAGCTCGGCGCGCTTTGCCTGGGGCTCGAGGAACACCGAAATCTGCGGCTCGAAGGTGAAGCGCTGCGCCACGCCCTGGAGGTTGGCGAGCAGCGCGTAGCCGCCGGCGGGCAGCGACAGCGCTACGCCGATGACGAGCGCGTTGAGCAGCGTCGCGGCGCGCTGCGCGGCGAGCTTGCGCACGGCGCGCCCGAGCGCCGCCCGGTGCTGGCGCAGCCAGGTCCTCATGCCGCGACCAGCCTGCCCGCGGCGAGCTGCAGCACGCGGCGACCGTGGCGCGCCACCAGCGCCGCGTCGTGCGTGGCGATCACCAGCGTGACGCCCACCTGGTTGAACGAGAGCAGGATGTCGATCACGCGTGCGGCCGTGTCGGCATCCAGGTTGGCGGTGGGCTCGTCGGCCACCAGCACCGCCGGACGGTTGACCACCGCGCGCGCGATCGCCAGGCGCTGCTGCTCTCCGCCCGAAAGCTGGATCGGGTTGGCGCGCTCGCGCGCGAGCAGCCCCACCTTGTCGAGCGCCGCGCGCGCGCGCCGCGCCGCGTCGCGCGGCGCCAGCGCCCCGAACGAGAGCGGCAGCATGACGTTGTCGAAGACGCTGCGGTCGTAAAGGAGCTTGTGGTCCTGGAACACCAGGCCGAGGTTGCGGCGCAGGTAGGGGATCGCGCCGCGCTTGAGCGCGCCCACGTTCTGGCCGTTCACCACCACGCTGCCCGCGGTCGGACGCTCGATCGCCGGAATCAGCTTCAGGAGCGTCGACTTGCCCGCGCCCGAAGGCCCGGTGACGAAGGCGAGCTCGCCCGCCGCGAGCGCGAACGACACGCCCGCGAGCGCATCCTGGCCGCCCGGATAGCGCTTGGAAACCGCGGAGAAACTAATCAACCAGCGCCTCGGCGAAATCCGCGGCGGCGAAGGGCCGCAGGTCGTCGATGCCCTCGCCCACGCCAATGAACAGCAGCGGCACCGGCCGCTCGCGCGCGATCGCGCACACCACGCCGCCCTTCGCGGTGCCGTCGAGCTTGGTCAGCACCAGTCCGGTAAGCCCGAGCGCCTCGTCGAACGCCTTCACCTGCGCGAGCGCGTTCTGACCGGTGTTGGCGTCGAGCACCAGCAGCACCTCGTGCGGCGCGCCCGGCAGCGCCTTCGCCAGCACGCGCTTCACCTTCTTGATTTCCTCCATCAGGTGCAGCTGCGTCGGCAGTCGCCCGGCGGTGTCGGCGATCAGCGCGTCGATGCCGCGCGCCCGCGCTGCGGCCGCCGCGTCGTACACCACCGCGGCGGCGTCGCCCGATTGCTGCGCGATGACGGCGACGCCGTTGCGCTGCCCCCAGGCGGCGAGCTGCTCGCGCGCCGCCGCGCGAAACGTATCGCCGGCGGCCAGCAGAACGGACTTGCCCTGGGCCTGCAGCCACTTCGCGAGCTTGCCGATGGAGGTGGTCTTGCCCGAGCCGTTGACCCCCGCGATCATGATGACGAGCGGCTTGGCACGAGCGAGCTCGAGCGGCCGTTCCAGCGGTGCGAGCAGCAGGCACAGCTCTTCCTGAAGCGCGCGCTTGAGCGCCTGCGGCTCGGTGATGCGCTCGCGCCGCGCTCGGCTGCGCAGCCGCTCGAGCAGGTGCCGCGTCGCGGCGACGCCGCAGTCGGCGGTGAGCAGCGCTTCTTCCAGCGCTTCGTAGAGCGCCTCGTCGACCGTGGCGCGGCCAAAGAGCGCGCCGAGCCCGCCGCCGAGGGCGGCGCGGGTGCGCGCAAGGCCGCTTCTCAGGCGCGCCGTCCACGAAGTCGCTGCTAACATCCTGCGGTGAATTCTAGCAAGCGGGCTGCGCCGGGCCGCGTGCGCATTGTGGGCGGCGAATGGCGCGGGCGGCGTATCGACGTTCCCGCGCGCGCAGACGTGCGGCCAACGCCCGATCGCGTGCGCGAGACGTTGTTCAACTGGCTCGGCCAGCGCCTCGACGGCGCCGTGTGCCTGGATCTGTTCGCGGGCAGCGGCGCGCTCGGCTTCGAGGCCGCGTCGCGCGGCGCGGCGCGCGTGGTGATGGTGGAGGCCGACCGCGCCATCGCCGCCGCGCTGCGCAAGAGCCGCGAGCGGCTCGGCGCGGCGGCCGTGGAGATCGTGGCGCTGGATGCGCTCGCGTTCCTCGCGCGCGGCGGCGAGCGCTTCGACGTGGTTTTCCTCGACCCGCCGTTCAGGCAGAATGCCCTGCCGGCGCTGCTCGCCGCGCTGCCGCCGCGGCTGCGGCGCGGGGCGCGCGTGTACGTAGAAGGGGAGCGGCCCGCGGAAGCCGCGGCGCCGTGGCGCGAGCTAAAGCGCGCGCGGGCCGGGCAGGTGAGCTACCAACTACTCGAATGGAGCGAACATGATCCGAGCGGTGTACCCGGGGACCTTTGATCCGCTCACGCGCGGCCATGAAGACCTGGTGCGGCGCGCGGCGAAGCTGTTCGACCCGCTCATCATCGGCGTCGCCATCAGCCGCGGCAAGAGCACCTTCTTCACGCTGCAGGAGCGCACCGAGATGGCGCGCGAGGTGCTCGGCGATCTGAAGAGCGTGCAGATCACGAGCTTCACCGGCCTGCTCACCGACTTCGTGCGCCAGCACGATGCCCACGTGGTGCTGCGGGGCCTGCGCGCGGTGTCCGACTTCGAGTACGAGTTCCAGCTCGCCGGCATGAACCGGAGCCTCAACCCGGATTTCGAAACCCTGTTCCTGACGCCCTCCGAGCAGCACATGTTCATCTCGGCGACGCTGGTGCGCGAGATCGCGATTCTGGGCGGCGACGTCTCCAAGTTCGTGCATCCCTTCGTCGGCAAGCGGCTCGACGCGAAGGTGAAGTCCCTCGGCAAGAAGTAGCGCGCTAGCGCTGGCAGGCGGGGCAGAAGTAGGTCGAGCGCTGCCCCTGCACGATGCGCCGCACCGCCGCGCCGCAGCGCCGGCAGGGGCGGCCCGCACGGTCGTAGACCAGGGTGCGCAGCTGGAAGCAGCCGTAGCCGCCGTCGGCGCCGACATAGTCGCGCAGCGACGAACCGCCGGCGCGGATCGCGGCGCGCAGCGTGTCCTTGATGGCGCGCGCGAGGCGCGTGCAGCGCGCAAGCGACAGGCGCCGCGCCGGCGTGCGCGGGTCGATCCGCGCGCGGTAAAGCGCCTCGCTCGCATAGATGTTGCCCACCCCCACGATGCGCCGGCTGTCCATCAGGAAGACCTTGATCGCGGCACGGTGCACGCGCGTCAGCGCGTAGAGGCGCGCGCCGTCGAGCGCGCGCGACAACGGCTCGATTCCCAGTTGCGCGAGCAGCGGATGCGGCGCCCCGCCCGCCGCGTGCCACAGCACCGCGCCGAATCGCCGCGGGTCCCTGAGGCGCAGCAGCTGCTCGCCGAGCACCAGGTCGAAGTGGTCGTGCTTGTCGAACGCGGCGCCCGCAGGCAGCAGGCGCAGGCTCCCGCTCATGCCGAGGTGCACGATGAGCTCGCCGTCGCCGCAGTCGAGCAGCAGGTACTTGGCGCGGCGCTTCACCGAGCGCACGGTGCGCCCGGCGAGGGCGCGCACTGCGTCGGGCACCGGCCAGCGCAGCCGCGGCTCGCGCACCGCGATGGCGGAGATTTGCCGGCCGGCGAGCGCGCGCGCGATGCCGCGCCGCGTGACTTCGACTTCGGGTAGCTCGGGCATGGAACTTTGTTGCTTGTGCAGGGCACCAAATATACCTACACTCTGCCGGCCATGCCCGCGGTAAATCGCCTGCTGATCCTGCTCTTTGTGCTGCCGCTCGCGGCCTGCGTGGCGCTCGCGCAGTCTGACGAGGAGCCCGAGTTGCAGGCGGGCGTCCCGGAAGCCGCCGAGCCCGAGCGCTCCACCGCGAAGCTGCCGGAGCAAGAGCTGACCGAGCCGCTGCTCTACGAGATGCTGCTCGCCGAGATCGCGCTGCAGCGCGGCAATCCCGCGCTGGCGGCGCAGACCTACGCCGATCTCGCCCGGCGCACGCGCGATCCGCGCGTCGCGCGCCGCGCGGTCGAGGTCGCCAACTTCGCGCGCACGCCGCAGTTCGCGCTGGAGGCGGCGCGCATCTGGCACGATGCCGACGCCGACTCGGTGCAGGCGCTGCAGACGCTGACCGCGCTGCTGGTAAACGCGCGCAAGGTGGACGAAGCCGAGCCCTACCTCGCCAAGCTGCTCGAGCGCGACGGCGAGGCGGCGGCGGGCGGCTTCATGCAGCTGTCGCGGCTGCTCGCCGCGAACCCCGACAAGCCTGCCAACCTGCGCGTGGTGCGCAAGCTCGCGGCGCGCCATCCGCAGGTGCCGCAGGCGCAGCTCGCGATCGCGCAGGCAGCGTATGCCGCGGGCGACGATGCCGCGGCGCTCGCCGCGGCGCGCCGCGCCGCCGAGATGCGCCCCGGCTGGGACGCGGCCGCCATCTACGAAGCGCAGGTGCTGCAGCGCAAGTCGCCCGAGCTCGCCGCGGCCTCGCTCGCCGCGTTCCTCGGCCGGCACCCCGAGTCGCGCGAGGCGCGCCTCGCCTACGCGCGCCTGCTCACCGGCGAGCACCGCTATGCCGAGGCGCGCGCGGAGTTCGAGAAGCTGCTCGCCGCGTTTCCCGACAACGGCGACGTGCGCTACGCGGTGGGGCTGCTGGCGCTGCAGCTGAAGGATTACGCGACCGCCGAAACGAGCCTGCAGCGCCTGCTCGAGATGGGCTTTCGCGATCCGCACGGGGTGCGCTTCATGCTGGGGCAGGCGGCCGAGGAGCAAAAGAAGTGGGCCGCCGCCTTGCGCTGGTACGAGAGCATCCCGCACGGCGACAGCAACTACCTGCCTTCGCGCCTGCGCATCGCCAACGTGATGGGCAAGCAGGGCAAGCTCACGGAAGCGCGCGCGTACCTGCGCACGCTCGACACCGAGGGCGACCAGGGCGTGCAGGTGCTGATCGCGGAGGCGCAGCTGCTGCGCGACGCGAACCAGCACCGCGACGCCTTCGAGCTGCTCGGCGGCGCGCTCAAGGCGCGTCCCGAGCAGCCCGAGCTGCTCTACGATCACGCCATCACCGCCGAGAAGCTCGAGCGCTTCGACGTGCTCGAAAAGAGCCTGCGCACGCTGATCCGGCTGAAGCCGGATTACGCGCACGCCTACAACGCGCTCGGCTACTCGTACGCCGACCGCAACCTGCGCCTGCCCGAGGCGCGCAAGCTCATCGAGCGCGCGCTCGAGCTGTCGCCGGAGGACTTCTACATCATCGACAGCATGGGCTGGGTGCTCTACCGCATGGGCGACCTGAAGGGCGCTGCCGAGCACCTGCGCCGCGCCTACCACGGCCGCCCGGATGCCGAGATCGGCGCGCACCTCGGCGAAGTGCTGTGGCAAATGGGCGAGCGCGCCGAAGCCGAGCGCGTGTGGCAGGAAGTGCAGAAGCGCAATCCCGACAACGAGACGCTGCAGAGGACCCTGAAGCGCCTGCGCCCCTAGCGCGCGGCGGGCGGGTGCCAGGCGTGAACCCGATCCTGCGTGCCTTTGCCATCGCCGCCGCGCTCGCCGCCGCCGGCTGCGCCGAGCTCACGGCGCGCGCGCCCGGCGAGAGCGCCGAATTCGAGTTCAATGCGCGGTTCGCCGCGCGCTACCGCGATGAGGCGGCCTCGGGGCAGCTGGCGTGGCGCCACGACGCGGCGCGCGACGAGGTGCTGATCAGCTCGCCCCTGGGCCAAGGGCTGGCGCGCGTGACGCGCCGCGATGGCCGCGTCACCCTGGTCACCGCCGACGACCGGCGCTACTCGGCCGCCGACGCCGAAACCCTGACCGAGGAAGTGCTGGGCTTTCGCCTGCCGCTCGTCGGCCTCGCCCACTGGGTGCGCGCGCGGCCCGCGGCAGGCGCACCGGCGCAATCCACCTACGACGCGGCCGGGCGCCTCGCCCTGCTCGAGCAGCACGGCTGGACGATCGAGTACCAGGCCTACGAGGCCGGGCGCCCGGCGCGGCTGCGCCTGCGCTACCCGGGGCTCGAGCTGCGGCTCGCCATTTCCGAGTGGCGATGAACTGGTTTCCCGCGCCGGGGAAGCTGAACCTGTTCTTGCACGTGCTTGGCCGCCGCGCCGACGGCATGCATGAGCTGCAGACCGTGTTCCGCCTCATCGAGCGCGGCGATCGCGTCGGCATCCAGGTGCGCGGCGACGCCGCGATCCGGCGCTACGACCCGCTGCCCGGCCTCGCCGAGGCCGACGACCTGTGCGTGCGCGCCGCGCGCCTCCTGCAGGCCGAGAGCGGTGCGCCGCAGGGTGCCGATCTCGCGCTCGACAAGCGCCTGCCGATCGGCGGCGGCCTCGGAGGCGGCTCCTCGGACGCCGCCACCACGCTCATCGTGCTGAACCGCCTGTGGGGCCTGCACTGGCCGCGCGCGCGGCTGCTCGAGCTCGCGCTGCGCCTCGGGGCCGACGTGCCGGCGTTCGTCTTCGGCGAGAATGCGCTCGGCGAGGGCGTCGGCGAGCGCCTGAGCGCGCTCGAGCTGCCCGCGGCGTGGTACCTGGTGCTGGTGCCGCCGGCGGCCGTTTCCACGCGCGACGTGTTCAGCGATAACGCGTTGACACGTAATACGAAACGACTCAAAATACCGCCCTTTTTCTCCGGCCTGGGCGCAAACGATCTCGAACCCGTGGCCGTGAAGCGCAGCCCGGAGATTGCGGCGCACCTCGCGTGGTTGCGCGCGCGGCGCCCGCAAGCGCGGATGACAGGATCGGGGGCGTGCGTGTTCGCGGAGTTCGCGTCGCAGGAAGAAGCGCAAGGCGTGCTGGGCGAGCTGCCCGGCACGATGCGCGGTTTCGTCACGCGGGGACTCGAGCGTCACCCGTTGTTTGATTTCTTGAACCTTTTGGGGAGTCGCCAAGTTGGTTAAGGCACCGGATTTTGATTCCGGCATTCGTAGGTTCGAGTCCTACCTCCCCAGCCATTTGCGCCGCGCAACGTCATCGTGAACCGCATCGCCACCGCCCCCGCCTCCGTGATGGACCGCCTGATGGTGTTCACGGGCAACGCCAACCCGCGGCTCGCGCAGGACGTCGCCAAGCACCTCAACATGTCGCTCGGGCGCGCGATCTGCGGGCGCTTCTCGGACGGCGAGGTGATGGTCGAGATCATGGAGAACGTGCGCGGCAAGGACGTGTTCGTGCTGCAGTCGACCTGCGCGCCGACCAACGACAACCTGATGGAGCTGCTGGTGATGGTGGATGCGCTCAAGCGCTCCTCCGCCGCGCGCGTCACGGCCGCCATTCCCTACTTCGGCTACGCGCGCCAGGACCGCCGCCCGCGCTCGGCGCGCGTGGCCATCAGCGCCAAGGTGGTGGCCAACATGCTCACCTCGGTGGGCGTGGCGCGCGTGCTCACCATGGACCTGCACGCCGATCAGATCCAGGGCTTTTTCGACATGCCGGTGGACAACGTGTACGCGGCGCCGGTGCTGCTCGGCGACGTCTGGAAGCAGGGCTACAAGGATCTGATCGTGGTGTCGCCGGACGTCGGCGGCGTGGTGCGCGCGCGCGCGCTCGCCAAGCGGCTGGAATCGGACCTGGCGATCATCGACAAGCGCCGACCGAAGGCCAATCTCTCGGAAGTGATGAATGTCATCGGCGAAGTGCAGGGCCGCAGCTGCGTCATCATGGACGACATGGTGGACACCGCCGGCACGCTGGTGAAGGCGGCGCAGGTGCTGAAGGAAGAGGGCGCCACCAAGGTGGTCGCCTACTGTACGCACGCCGTGCTCTCCGGGGCCGCGGTCGAGCGCATCGACAATTCGGACCTCGACGAGCTGGTGGTCACCGACACCATTCCGCTGCGCGAGGATGCGCGCGCAAGCGCCAAGATCCGCCAGCTGTCGGTGGCCGGCCTGCTCGCCGAGACCATTCTGCGCATCTTCAACGAGGACTCGGTGAGTTCTCTATTCATCGAATAGGATCATCAACCCCGGTGGGGCCTGGTCGCGGGACCGCCGGCACGACAAGGAGCTGTCAATGAAATTCGAGATCAACGCCAGCCAACGCAAGGTGCAAGGTACGGGTGCGAGCCGCCGCCTGCGCCGCGCGGGCCGCGTGCCCGGAATCCTCTACGGCGGCGACAAGGGCGCCGTGAATATCGAGCTCGACCACAAGGACCTGCTGCGCAACCTGCACAACGAGAAGTTCCACGCCTCGATCCTGACGTTGCAGCTCGACGGCGGCGCCGAGCAGGTGCTGCTGCGCGCCTTCAACATGCACCCGGTCAAATCGCAGGTGCAGCACGTGGACTTCCAGCGCGTGTCCAAGGACAAGAAGATCCACGTGAAGGTGCCGCTGCACTTCGTCAATGCCGCCGGCTCGCCCGGGGTGAAGGAGCAGGCCGGCGTCATCACGCACGTGTTGAACGAGCTCGACATCGAGTGCTTTCCCGACGACCTGCCGGAGTTCATCGAGGTCGACCTGGCGCAGATCACGGTCGGCAGCTCGGTGCACGCGCGCGAGCTCAAGCTGCCGAACGGCGTCGAGGCGCTGCTGCACAAGGACGACGACCCGGTGGTCGCCACCTGCACGCTGCCGGCGCTGGTCAGCGAGGAGGAAGAAGTCGCCGCCGAGGCCCTACCGGCCGCGGGCGAAGTGCCGACCACCGAGCAGGCGGCGGCGGAGAAGCCGGGCGAAGGGGCTGCCGCGGCAGGCGCGGGCGACAAGGCGAAAGCCGCCGACAAAGGCGCCGACAAGGGCGCCGAGAAGTCGGACAAGAAAGAAAAGAAGTAGCCGCTGTCCAAGATCCGCCTCGTCGTCGGCCTGGGCAACCCGGGCAAGGAGTACGAGCGTACCCGGCACAATGCCGGGTTCTGGCTCGTGGAGCGGCTTGCCCTGGCCCGCGGCGTCGCGCTCAAGAAGGACAACCACTACCAGGCGCTGGTGGGCAAGGACGGCGGCCTGTGGCTGGTGATGCCGCAGACGTTCATGAACGCTTCCGGCCGCGCGGTGCAAATGCTCGCCGGGTTCTTCAAGATCCCGCCCGAGGAAATCCTGGTGGTGCACGACGAGCTCGACTTCGCGCCGGGCACCGCGCGGCTGAAGCAGGGCGGCGGCATCGCGGGGCACAACGGCCTGAAGGACATCTCGCAGCGGCTCGGCACGCACGACTACTGGCGCCTGCGTATCGGCGTCGGCCGCCCGGACGGCGATTCCGGCGCCGACTACGTGCTGGAGAAGCCCCCCGCCGAGGAGCGTGAGGCGATCGAAGGCGCCATCGCGCGCGCGCTGGAGCTCATGCCGCAGATGATCGAGGGCGACCTGCAGGGCGCGATGCAGAAGCTGCACACGCAGGACAAGCCGGTGGTGGCGAAGGCCGACGCGCCCAAGCCCGAGCCGAGGAAGGCCGCGCCGAAGAAAGCCGAGGAGAAGCAGCCCGAGCCCGGGAAGCCTGAGCCGACGAAGGCCGCGAAGAAGGCGGAGGCGAAGACGCCCCAGCCGAAGGAGGAGAAACCCGGCCTGCTGAAGGGCCTGCTCAAGGGCCTCACCGGCAAGAAATGAGCCTCAAGTGCGGCATCGTCGGCTTGCCGAACGTCGGCAAGTCGACGCTCTTTAATGCGCTCACCAAGGCGGCGATCGCCGCCGAGAACTATCCGTTCTGCACCATCGAGCCCAACGTCGGCATCGTCGAGGTGCCCGACCCGCGCCTGTCACGGATCGCCGCGATCGCCAAGCCGCAGAAGGTGATTCCGGCGGTGGTCGAGTTCGTGGACATCGCGGGCCTGGTCGCCGGGGCCTCGAAAGGCGAGGGCCTGGGCAACAAGTTCCTCGCCAACATCCGCGAGACCGACGCCATCGCGCACGTGGTGCGCTGCTTCGAGGACCCGAACGTGGTGCACGTCGCGGGCAAGGTCGACCCGGTGTCCGACATCGAGACCATTCATACCGAGCTCGCGCTCGCCGATCTGGATTCGGTCGGCAAGCAGCTCGCGAAGTACGCCAAGGTGGCGCAGACCGGCGGCGACAAGGAGGCGCAGCGCCTGGTGGCGGTATTGCTGAAGGCACAGGCGGCGCTCGATGCGGGCCGACCGGCGCGCTCGGTGGACTGGTCGAAGGAGGAGCTTGCGGTGCTGCGGCCGTTCTTCCTGCTCACCATGAAGCCCACCATGTACGTGGCGAACGTCGCCGAGCACGGCTTCGAGGGCAACCCGCTCCTGGAGAAGGTCGAGGCCTACGCCAAGGCCGAAGGCGCGCCGGTGGTCGCGATATGTGCGGCGCTCGAGGCCCAGATCGCCGACATGAGCGACGAGGACAAGAAAGTGTTTCTCACCGACGCCGGGATGGAGGAGCCGGGGCTGAACCGCCTCGCGCGCGCCGCGTATGCGCTGCTCGGCCTGCAGACCTACTTCACCGCCGGGCCGAAGGAGGTGCGCGCCTGGACCGTGCCGCTCGGGGCCACCGCGCCGCAGGCCGCGGGCGTGATTCACACCGATTTCGAGCGCGGCTTCATCCGCGCCGAGGTCGCGACCTACGACGATTTCGTCAGCAATGGCGGCGAGCAGGGGGCGAAGGAGGCGGGCAAGCTGCGCGTCGAGGGCAAGGATTACCTGGTGCGCGACGGCGACGTCATGCACTTCCGCTTCAACGTGTGAGCGAACAGCTCGGCACCGCTGTTGCGGAGGATCTGCCGCAGCTCGTCGAGCTGCTCGGGATTCTGTTCACGCAGGAGCACGAGCTCTCGCCCGACGCGAGGAAGCAGCAGCGCGCCCTGGAGCTGATCCTCGCCGATCCGTCGCGCGCGCGGATCTACGTCGCGCGCGACGAGGGCAGGGCCATCGCCATGGCGGCGCTGCACTTCACGACCAGCACCGCGGAGGGCGGCCGCGTCGCCGGGCTCGAGGACTGCGTCGTGCACCCCGAGCACCGTGGCAGGGGCGTCGGCGAGAAGCTCCTCGCCTATGTCCTCGAGCAGGCGAGGGCCGAGGGCGCGCTGCGCGTGATGCTGCTCACCGACGGCGACAACGCGCGCGCGCAGGCGCTTTACGGCAAGCTCGGCTTCGCGCCCTCTTCGATGCTCGCGATGCGGCTCAAGCTCTGAGCTACTGGATGCCCCCGATCAGGATGTACTTCACCTCGAGGTACTCCTCGAGCCCGTACTTCGAGCCCTCGCGGCCGAGCCCCGACTGCTTGACGCCGCCGAAGGGCGCGATCTCGGTGGAGATGATGCCGACGTTCGCGCCGACGATGCCGACCTCCATCGCCTCGGCGACGCGGAAGATGCGGCCGACGTCGCGGCTGTAGAAGTAGCCCGAAAGCCCGAACTCGGTGTTGTTGGCCAGCCGAATCACCTCGTCCTCGCTCTTGAAGCGGATGAGCGGCGCGACGGGGCCGAAGGTCTCCTCGTAGGACACGATCATCTCGGGGGTGACGTCGGTCAGCACGGTCGGCTGGAAGAAGTAGCCGCCCTTCTCGTGCTTCTTGCCGCCCAGCAGCACCTTGGCGCCCTTGCCGACCGCGTCGGCGACGTGCTGCTCGACCTTCTTCATGCCCTGCGCGTCGATCAGCGGGCCGATCACGACGCCGGCCTCGTGGCCCGCGCCGACCTTGAAGCCTTTCACCTTCTCCGCAAGCTTGGCGGCAAAGGCGTCGTAGACGCCGTCCTGCACGTAGAGGCGGTTGGCGCACACGCAGGTCTGGCCCGCGTTGCGGTATTTCGAGGCGATCGCCCCTTCCACCGCGGCGTCGAGGTCTGCATCGTCGAACACGATGAAGGGCGCGTTGCCGCCAAGCTCGAGCGAGAGCTTCTTCACGGTGTCGGCCGACTGCTTCATCAGGATGCGGCCGACCTCCGTCGAGCCGGTGAACGAGAGCTTGCGCACCTTGGGATTGGCGCAGAGCTCCTTGCCGATCGTCGCGGCGTCCCCGGTGATGATGTTGAGCACGCCTTTCGGGATGCCGGCGCGCTCGGCGAGCTCGGCCATGGCAAGCGCGGAGAACGGCGTCTGCTCGGCGGGCTTCAGGACCACGGTGCAGCCGGCCGCCAGCGCCGGCCCGGCCTTGCGCGTGATCATCGCGTTCGGGAAATTCCAGGGGGTGATCATGGCGCAGACCCCGACCGGCTGCTTGATGACCAGCACGCGCTTGTCGGCCTGGTGCGTCGGGATGACGTCGCCGTAGGCGCGCTTGCCTTCTTCGGCGAACCACTCGATGAACGAGGCGCCGTAGGCGATCTCGCCTTTGGCCTCGGCGAGCGGCTTGCCCTGCTCGGCGGTGAGGATCTGCGCCAGGTCCTCCTGCGCCGCCATCATCAGGTCGTACCACTTGCGCAGGATCGCGGCGCGCTCCTTGGCGGTCTTGGCGCGCCAGGCCGGCCAGGCGCGCTCGGCGGCCTCGATCGCGCGTTTCGCCTCGGCGGCGCCCATGTCGGGCACCGAGCCGAGCGTCTCGTTGCTCGCCGGGTTACGCACCTCGAACGTCTTCTTGCCGTCGGCCGAGAGCCACTGGCCGTCGATGTAGCACTGCTCGCGGAAGAGTTTGGTGTCCTTGAGGGAAAAGCCGGCAAAGCCGGCCTGTGCGGGAGCGTTCATGGGGACCTCGCTGGTTGATGCGGAATTCTAACGCTCGGCACCGGATGGGTTGCATGAACCACTGTTCAATCGTAAATTGCCAAGAAACCAAAAGATTCGAGACGGTCGGCAGCCACGGCCGCCCCAACCAGAGAGGAGATAGCGATGGGAATCAATCGTTTCGTTCGGGGCGCCGCCCTGGGCCTAGTTGCGGCGACGGCTGCCGCGCCGGCGCTCGCGCAGGACATCCGCATCGGCTACGCCATCTCGCGCACCGGGCCGTTCGCCGCCGGCGCGCAGATCACCCAGGAGCCGAACTACATCATGTGGGCCGAGCAGGTGAACGCCGCGGGCGGGCTCACCGTCGGGGGCAAGAAGCGCAAGGTGGAGCTCGTCGGCTTGGACGACCGCAGCGAGCCCGAGACCATGGTGCGCACCTACGAGAAGCTGATGGGCAGCGACAAGGTCGACCTGATCCTGCCGCCCTGGGGCACGGGCATGAACTTCGCGCTGATGCCGCTTGCGCAGCGGCACAAGTATCCGATGCTTTCGTGCACGGCCACCGGCAGGAAGCTGCTGTCGCTGAAGAACCCGTACTTCTTCCCGCTGCTGCAGCAGCCCGACGTGATGATGGAGGCGCTCGCCACGTTCCTGAAGGCGCGCGGCACGACCACCGCGGCGGTGATTCATGTCGACGAGCTGTTCGGCCTCGAGCAGGCCGCGGCGCTGGAGAAGGAATTCAAGGCGAAGGGCATCCAGATCGTCGAGAAGAAGAGCTATCCGATCGGCGTGAAGGACCTGCAGCCGGTGCTGCGCGACATCAAGGCGAAGGCGCCGGGCGCGTTCGTCGCGCTCTCGTACCCGCCCGACACGTTCCTCATCACCGGGCAGTCCAAGGCGCTCGCCTTCAACCCGAACGCGTTCTACGCCGCGGTAGGCACCGCGTTCCCGATCTACCGCGACAAGATGGGCGCGGCGACGGTGGAGGGCGTGATGGGCCTTGGCACCTGGAACCCGAAGATGAGCCCGCGCGCCAAGGCCTACTTCGACGCGCACGTCGCGCGCTGGCAGAAGGAGCCGGACCGCTGGGCGAGCGCGCACTGCTGGGCCGGGCTCGAGATCCTGCAGCAGACGGTGGAGAAGGTGGGGCTCGACCGCGCCAAGATCCGCGCGCACATCGCCGCGACCGAGTTCGACACCGTGATCGGCAAGATCCGGTTCAAGAACGGCGAGAACGTGGCCACCCCGGGCGTGGTGAGCCAGTGGCAGAACGGCGAGTTCGAGGTCGTGTGGCCGCCGCAGCGCGCGACGGCGGCCTCGCAGTTCCCGAAGCCCGGCTGGAAGTGATCGCATAGCGGCGAACCAGGGGCTCACGGGGCCATGAGCCTCTGGTTCGAGCTCGCCGCCTCCGGCCTCATCACCGGCGGCATCTATGCCGTGGTGGCGATCGGCCTCAACCTGCAGTACGGGCTGATGCGCATCCTCAACATCTCGCACGGCGAGTTCCTGATGCTGGGGGCGTATCTCACCTGGCTCGCGCACACGGTGCTGCAGGTGAACCCGCTCGTGTTTCTGCCGGTGGTGGCGCTGGCGATGTTTGTCGCGGGCGTGGCGATCTACCGGCTGTGCTTCTACCGCATCGTCAGCACCGCGCCCGTGGTCGAGGTGATCGAGGCGCGCAGCCTCCTGGTGGGCTTCGGGCTGTTGTACCTGGTGCAGAACCTCGCCTACCTGACCTGGGGCGCAGACCTGCGCGGATACACGTTTCTCGCCGAGCCGGTGGAGATCGCGGGCGCGCGCTTCTCCGCCAACCGTCTGGTGGTCTTCGCGTTCGCCGTCGGCACGAGCCTGCTGCTCCTCGCGGTGCTGCGCTTTACGCTCATCGGCAAGGCGGTGCGCGCGATGATGCAATCGCCCACCGGCGCGCAGCTCGTCGGCATCGACACCCACGTGCTGCACCCGGTGGTGTTCGGCGCCGGGCTCGCCCTCGCCGGGGTGGCCGGGGCGCTCCTTTCCATGGTGTACGAGATCTCGCCGGCGATGGGGGAGCCCTACACCGTGACCGCGCTGATCGTGATCGTGCTGGGCGGGCTGGGGAGCGCGCTGGGGAGCCTGCTCGGCGGTTTTCTTCTCGGCGTGGTGGAGACCTTCGGCATGCATTTCACCAGCCCGTCGCTCAAGATGGTGCTTTCCTACGGCGTGCTGATCGCGGTGCTGCTCGCGCGCCCGAAGGGCCTGTTCGCGCGATGACGCTGCGCCACGGCCTGCTCGCCATCCTTGCCGGCAGCCTCGCGCTCGCGCTGCTTCCCTGGCTGCTGTCGGACTTCCTGCTGGCGCTCGCGCTCTCCTGCATCATGTACGCGGGGCTCGCCGTGAGCTGGTCGATGTTCTGCGGCGCGACCAACTACCTGTCGCTCGCCACCGCCGCTTTCTTCGGCCTCGGGGCCTACGTCACGGCCTGGGGCGCGGGCGCGCTGCCTTACGGCCTGTCGGTGCTCGCCGGCGGACTGGT
Organism: Burkholderiales bacterium; assembly: GCA_035459025.1. Lineage (GTDB taxonomy): Bacteria > Pseudomonadota > Gammaproteobacteria > Burkholderiales > SG8-39 > JAABQT01. Next base: position 74,773 of record DATHYT010000088.1, read on the forward strand.
GGCCGCGGCCTTCGCGGCGCTGGTCGGCGCCGCGGTGCTGCATCTGCGAGGCGCCTATTTCGCCGTCATCACCTTCGGCCTCGGCGAGCTGGTGCGCCATTCGATCACCTACTACGAGAAAGCCTACGAGGGCACGGTGGGCCGCATCATCGCCGAGGCGCCTGAATCCGCCACCATATACTGGACGGTGCTGATCGTGGCCGCGGCGGCGGTGGCGACGGCGCTCCTGGTGCGCGAAAGCCGCCTCGGGCTCGCGTTGCGCGGCATCGGCTCCGATGAGGAGCGCGCGCAGACGCTCGGCGTGAACGCGCGCCGCAGCAAGATCTTCGCCTTCGCGCTGTCGGCGTTCTTCGCCGGCGCGCTGGGCGCGGCGATGGCGGTGCGCTGGACCTACATCGACCCGCCCACGGTGTTCAACCCGTTCATCGGCTTCCAGACCGTGCTGATCGCGATGGTCGGCGGCGCGCAGACCCTGCTCGGACCGATCGTCTCGGCGCTGGTATTCAGCCTGCTCACCGAGTTCCTGCGCCTTCAGTTTCCGTACCTGTTCCTCGTCATCCTGGGGCTGCTCCTCATCCTGCTGGTGCTCTACCTGCCCGGCGGCATCGCCTCGCTCTTCGTGCGCTGGCGCTGGAGGCGCGGCGATGCGTGAGCCGCTGCTTTCGGCGCGCGGCATCACGGTGCGTTTTGGCGGCCTGGTGGCGGTCGACGGCGTGGATCTCGACGTGCACGCGGGCGGGCTGGTGGGCATCATCGGCCCAAACGGGGCAGGCAAGACGACCTTCTTCCACACGCTCTCGGGGGTGCTGGCGCCCACTTCGGGGCGCGTCGTCGTCGCGGGCGAGGACCTCACCGGCCGCGCGCCGCACGCGTTCGCCGCGCACGGCGTGGCGCGCACCTTCCAGACTCCGCGCGTGTTCAAGGAGATGCCGGCACTCGAGAACGTGCGCTTCGGGCTGGAGTTTGCCGGCCGCACGCGGCACCATGCGCACGATGCATTCGACGAAGCCGAAACGATCCTCGATTTCCTCGGATTGTCAGACGCCGCGGCGGTGCCGGCGGGCGGGCTCACGCCTGCGCGCCAGCGCCTGCTCGAGATCGGCATGGCGCTCGGCGCACGCCCGCGCGTGCTGCTGCTCGACGAGGTGGCCGCGGGGCTCACGCATGCCGAAGTCGACGCCACCGCCCAGCTCATCCGCCGGGTGCGCGACGAGCTGGGGCTCGCCGTGATCTGGATCGAGCATGCGGTGCACGTCCTCATGAACTACGTTGAGCGCGTCGCGGTACTGCACCAGGGCGCGAAGATCGCCGACGGCGACCCGCGCGCCGTGGCGAAGAACCCGGCCGTCGTGGAGGCCTACCTGGGCGACGAGGTCGCGGCGTGAGCGGCGGCCTGTCCATCAAGGGGCTCTCCGCGGGCTACGGCCCGATCCGCGTACTGCAGAACGTGGACCTGGAGGCGCCCTCGGGGGAGATCACCGTCGTGGTGGGTCCCAACGGGGCGGGCAAGACGACGCTGCTGAAGGCGGTCTCGGGCCTCATTCCGCGCGAAGGCGAGGTCGTCTTCGAAGGCGAAGCCCTGCCGGCGCAGCCCGCGATCATCGTGCGCCGCGGCCTCGCGCAGGTGGCCGAAGGCCGGCAGCTCTTCCCGCAGATGACGGTGCGCGAGAACCTTGAGCTCGGCGGCTACCTCCTGCCGCGCGGCGAGCGCGACGCGCGCCTCGAGCGCGTGTTCGACTTCTTCCCCAAGCTCGCGCAGCGCCGCGAGCAGCTCGCCGGCACCCTGTCGGGCGGCGAGCAGCAGATGCTCGCCGTGGGGCGCGCGCTGATGGGCAAGCCGAAGCTCCTCATGCTCGACGAACCCTCGCTCGGCCTCGCGCCGAAGATGATCGACGAGCTGCTCGGCATCGTGCGGCGCATCCGCGACGACGGGGTGACCATCCTGCTCGTCGAGCAGAACATCGCCAAGGCGCTGGCGATCGCCGAGGGCGCCTACGTGATCGAGCGCGGCGCCGTGGTGATGAAGGGCCAGGCGGGCAAGCTCCTCAAATCGGAGCGCCTGCGCGCGGCCTACCTCGGCGCCGACACCAAACCCGGAACATTGACCTGGAAGGGAGGCCTCTTCATGGCCGATAAGCAGACCACCGCAGTGACCATCGCCGCCGAGAACGCCTGGAAGGGCAAAGTCTTCACCGGCCGCTGGCAGATGGCGAAGGGCGGCACGCGCGAGATCTTCGAGCCCGCCACGGGCAAAGTGCTGACCGAAGTCGGCTTCGCCGACGCCGAGGACGTGGCCGAGGCGGCGCAGGCGGCCGCTGCGGCACAGACCGAGTGGGCGAATACGCCTGCCGACCAGCGCGCGGCGGTGCTGCGGCGCGCGGCGCAGCTGCTCGAAGCGCACGCCGAAGCGCTGCGGCCCTGGATCGTGCGCGAGACGGGCTCGATCCCGCCGAAGGCGGATTTCGAGCTGCACATGGTGACCGGGATTCTGCTGGAAGCCGCCGCGATCGCCACTCAGCCGCCGGGCATGATGCTGCCCTCGGGCCCCAAGCGCATGAGCTTCGCGCGACGCGTGCCGCACGGCGTGGTCGGCGTGATCTCGCCGTTCAACGCGCCGCTCATCCTCTCCAGCCGCGCGGTGGCGCCGGCGCTCGCGCTCGGCAACGCGGTGGTGCTGAAGCCCGACCCGAGCACGCCGGTGACGGGCGGCTTCATGCTCGCGCGTCTCTTCGAGGCGGCCGGACTGCCCGCCGGGCTGCTGCACGTGCTGCCGGGCGACGCCGCGGTGGGCGAGGCGATGATCAAGGATCCGAACATCGCCATGATCTCGTTCACCGGCTCGACCGCCGCCGGCAAGCGCGTAGGGCAGCTCGCGAGCGAGCACCTGAAGCGCGTCACGCTCGAGCTCGGCGGCAAGAACTCCACCATCGTGCTCGACGACGCCGATCTGGACGTTGCGGCTTCGAGCGCCGCCTGGGGCGCCTACCTGCACCAGGGCCAGATCTGCATGGCGACCGGCACGGTGCTCGCGCAAAGGAAGATCGCGCGCGACCTCACCGAGCGACTCGTCGCCAAGGCCAAGCACCTGCCGGTGGGCGATCCGAGCGCGGGACCGTGCGCGCTCGGGCCGATCATCAACGGCCGCCAGATCGAGCGCATCGACGGCATCGTGAAGGACGCCGTGGCCAAGGGCGCGGTGCTGCGCGCGGGCGGCACCTACGACAAGCTCTTTTACGCGCCCACCGTGCTCGAAAACGTCACGCCCGCGATGCGGGTGTACACCGAGGAGGTGTTCGGCCCCGTGCTCGCGGTCGTGCCGTTCGACACCGACGAGGAGGCGATCGCGCTCAACAACGCCACCGAGTACGGCTTGTCGACCGGCGTCATCACGCAGTCGGTCGAGCGCGCGATGAACTTCACCGCGAAGCTGAAGACCGGGATCATCCACGTGAACGACCAGACCGTGGCCGACGAGCCCTGGGTGCCCTTCGGCGGGCGCGGCGCCTCGGGCAACGGCGGGCGCCACGGCGGCGTGGCCAACTGGGAGGAGTTCACCCAGTGGCAGTGGGTGACGCTGCAGGACCGCGCGACCGGGTTCCCCTTCTGAGCGCCTGAGCGGCCGGGCGTGGCGCGCTTTGACGTCGTCTCGCTCGGCGAGCCGCTCTGGGAGCTGTCGCAGGTCCCGGGCGACGAGGAACGGTTCCTCTTCGGCTTCGGCGGCGACACCTCGAACGCGGCGATCGCCGCGGCGCGCCTCGGCGCGCGCGTCGCCTATGTGACGCGCATCGGCACCGACGCCTTCGGCGATCGCTTCCTCGCGCTGTGGCGCGCCGAGGGAGTCGATACGAGCGGCGTCGCGCGCGATGCGGAGGCGCCGACCGGCGGTTACCTCATCAGCCACGGTCCCGATGGCCACCAGTTCAGCTACCTGCGCGCGGGGTCGGCGGCGAGCTGCATGCGCGCGCAGGATCTTCCTCTCGACGTTTTGCGCGGGGCGCGCTTCTTTCACTGCTCGGCGATCAGCCAGGCGATCAGCGCGAGCGCCTGCGACGCGGTGTTCGCCGCGATCGAAGCGGCGCGCGCGGCCGGAGCGAAGATCGCCTACGACTCGAACCTGCGCCTCAAGCTCTGGCCGCTTGCGCGCGCGCGCGCTGTGATCGAGGCGACGATCGCGCTCGCCGACGACTTCCTGCCGAGCCTGGAAGACGCGCGCGCGCTCTCGGGGTGCGAAGCGCCCGAGGCGATCCTCGACTGGGCGCTCGATAAGGGCGCCAAGCGCGTCGCGCTCAAGCTCGG
>DATHYT010000089.1:0-24399 GCA_035459025.1 Burkholderiales bacterium
CACCCGAAACGCCTTGATCGGCTGGGTTAAGCCGCGCAGGCTCATCGGCCCGACGGGCTCGAGGTCCACGGCGTCCCCCACGGCGCTGCACGTCGCGGAATCCACCAGGATCTCGCCGCCCTTCGCCTGGCCGCACAGGCGCGCCGCGAGATTTGGAACCGCGCCGATCGCGGCGTATTCCCAGCGCTGCTCGAAGCCGATGACCCCGAGCGTCGCCTCGCCCTGGGCGATGCCCACCCCGAGCGCCACCTCGTACCCGCGGCTCTTCCAGGTCCGGGCGATGGGGTCGAAGGCATGCAGCAGATCGATCGCCATGCGCACCGCCTTGTGCGCGGGCTGCTCCACCGGTATCGGGTCGTTGAAGAAGATCATCACGCCGTCGCCGGCGAAGTGCTCCAGGGTCCCGCCGTAGCGCTCGACGAGGTTGCCCATTGTCTCGTGGTAGTCCGAGAGCAGGTCCATCACCTCGTCGGGATCGGCGCGATCGGTGAACGCGGTGAAGCCGCGCAGGTCGAGGAACACGGCGGTGATCTCGCGCCGGTGCGGCTCGAGCATGTCGACGCCGCCGGCGATGATGGCGTCGGCGACCGGCGGCGAGAAGAAGCGCTTCATCTTCGCCAGGCGGTCGATCGCCGCCACCTGCTCCTTCACGCGCTCCTCCAGCCGCTCGTTCCACTCGCGCAGCTCCGTGGCCTGGCGGCGCACCTCGTCCTGCAGCACCTTGACGCGCAGCAGCGAGCGCACGCGCGCGAACAGCTCCGCGTAGCGCACCGGCTTGGTGAGGAAGTCGTCCGCGCCCGATTCGATGCCCTTGACGCGCTCGTCGTGCCCGTCGCGGTCCTCGAGCGAGGTCACCAGCACCACCGGCAGGAGCTCGGTGGCGGGCTCGCCGCGCAGGCGCTGCGTGAGCTCGTAGCCGTCCATGCCCGGCATGCGGATGTCGGAGATGACGAGGTCGGGCTTCATCTCGGCGATCTTCGCCAGCGCGGACTCGCCGTCGTAGGCGCCGTCGACGAGGTAGCCGCGCGAGCGCAGCAGTTCGGCCAGCATCTCGACGTTCGCGCGCTGGTCGTCCACCACCAGGATGCGGCCGCGGCGCGCGGCGACGATCGATGCCATCAGAAGACGATCACGCCCCGCGCGTTACGGCCGGATTCGAGGTCGGCGAACGCCTGCGGCGCCTCGTCGATCTTGTAGCGGTGCGTGATCAGCTCGTCGAGCTTGAGGCGCCCCGCCATGTAGAGCTGCAGCATCTTCGGGAAATCGATGCGCGGCACCGAGGAGCCGAAGTAGCTGCCCTGCAGGGTCTTCTCCTCGAACACCATGCTCATGGGCCTGAAGGAGGCGGCCTCGGTCGGGCGCGCCACCCCCACGATCACCGCTTTGCCGCCGCGCCGGATCGCGCGGTACGCGGTTTCGGCCAGCACGCCCGCGCCCACGCACTCGAAGGCGTAGTCGGGGCCGCCCCCGGTCATCTTCTTCAGCGCCTTGGCCGTGTCCTCGCCCGGCTTGGCGAGGACCGTGTCGGTGGCGCCGAAGCGCTTGGCCATCTCGAGCTTCTCCGGCAGGGTGTCGATGGCGATGATGCGCTCGGCGCCGGCGATCGCCGCGCCCTGCACCACGTTGAGCCCGACGCCGCCGCAGCCGAACACGGCGACGCTACTGCCCGGTTCGACCTTCGCCGTGTTGAACACCGCGCCCACGCCGGTGGTCACGGCGCAGCCGACCAGCGCCGCGCGATCGAGCGGGATCTTGGGATCGATCCTGACGAGGTTGTCCACCGACAGCGTGGCGTACTCCGCCATCACCCCGCAGCCCGAGAAGATGCCGAGCGGCTTGCCCGCGGCATCCTTCACGCGCGGCGTGCCTTCGGGCGGCGTGGTGAGCGCCTTGCCCTGCTCGATGCACAGCACCGGGCGGCCGGCGGCGCAGAACCGGCACCTGCCGCACATGTAGATGAACGAGGACACGACGTGGTCGCCGACGGCGAGGCCCGTCACGCCCTCGCCCACCTCGATCACCTCGCCCGCGGCCTCGTGCCCGAGCACGAGCGGCGGGGGCATCGCGATGGTGCCGTTGGTGGCCGAGAGGTCCGAATGGCACACGCCGCAGGCGGCGATCTTCACCGTCACCTCGCCGCGCTTGGGCGCGTCGACGCTCACCGGCTCGACGACCACGGGCTTGTTCAGTTCGCGACAGATCACTGCCTTGCCGGCGCGGGACATGCAGCCCCCCAATCTCTGCGTCAGATCGCCTCGAGTATAGCGGCCTGCACCGAGGCGCGCCCCGCAGTTCCGCAGCCCGGGCCGCGCGCATCGTCTCGTTGCCGCGGGCCGCGGCGGGGCGTTAAAGTACCGCTCTTGCCGTCCACGGGTGATCCCATGCTCAATCGAGACAAGTTCTTCATTGGCGGCCAATGGGTCGCCCCTTCTTCCCGGGAAACGATCGAGGTGCACCACTCCGGCACCGGCGAGGTGATGGGCGAAGTGCCCGCGGGCACCGAGCGCGACATCGACGCCGCGGCGGCCGCGGCGGCAGCCGCCCTGCCGTCCTGGAGCGCGACCAGCGCCGAGGAGCGCGCGGGCTGCCTGCAGAAGATCTCCGAGGGCCTGAAGGCGCGCTCGGAGGAGATCGCGAAGACCATCGCCGCCGAGGTCGGCATGCCGATCAAGCTCGCCGGCCGGATCCAGGTCGGCCTGCCGATCGCGAACTTCGCCAACTACGCCCGGATTGCGCGCGAGTTCAAGTTCGAGGAGCGCGTCGGCAACTCGCTCGTCGTGAAGGACCCCGTGGGCGTGGTCGGCGCGATCACGCCCTGGAACTATCCCCTGCACCAGATCACGCTCAAGCTCGCGCCCGCGCTCGCCGCGGGCTGCACGGTGGTGCTCAAGCCCTCCGAGGTCGCGCCGTTCAACGCATTCATCCTCGCCGAGGTGATCGAGGCCGCGGGGCTGCCGAAGGGCGTCTTCAACCTCGTCACCGGCCTGGGGCCCGTGGTGGGCGAGGCGCTCGTCAAGCATCCGAAGGTGGACATGATCTCCTTCACCGGCTCGACGCGCGCAGGAAAACGCATCTCGGAGGTCGCGGCGCAGCAGGTGAAGCGCGTGGCGCTCGAGCTGGGCGGCAAGAGCGCCTCCGTGATCCTGGAGGACGCCGACCTCGCCGCCGCGGTGAAGGGCACGGTGAACGGCTGCTACCTCAACTCGGGGCAGACCTGCACCGCGCTCACGCGGATGCTCGTGCCCGCTTCCAGGCACGACGAGATCGCGAAGCTCGCGGTCGAGGCGGCCAAGGGCTTCACGCTGGGCGATCCGCTCTCGGAATCCACCCGACTCGGGCCGCTCGCCTCGCACCTGCAGCTCGAGCGCGTGCGCGGCTACATCCGCAAGGGCGTCGAGGAAGGCGCCGAGCTCCTCGCCGGCGGCGCCGAGCCGCCCGAGGGCGTCCCGGCCGGGTACTTCGTCAAGCCCACCATCTTCGGCAAAGTGAAGAACTCCATGACCATCGCCCAGGAGGAGATCTTCGGGCCGGTGCTCTCCATCATCCCGTACCAGGACGAAGAGGAGGCAGTGAAGATCGCCAACGATTCGCCCTACGGCCTCGCGGGCGCGGTGTGGTCCAAGGACGAGGCGCGCGCGCAGGCCGTGGCGCGGCGCATCCGCGCGGGCCAGATCGACGTGAACGGCGGCGCCTACAACATGAACGCGCCCTTCGGCGGGTTCAAGCAGTCCGGGCACGGGCGCGAGGCGGGCGTGTACGGGCTGGAGGAGTTTCTGGAGCTAAAGTCGCTGCAGCTGAAGGGCTAGCGCCGCCGCGCGATCAGCGCATCGACCGCGAGGACGCCCTTCGCGCCGCAGCGCAAGGGATTGACATCGAGCTCCTCGATCTCGCCGGCGAGGTCGGCGGCGAGCTCGGAGACGCGCGCGATCGCATCAGCGAGCGCCTCCAGATCCGCCGCCGCGCCGCCGCGAAATCCCGTGAGCAGCCGGTAGCCGCGCAGCCGCGCGAGCATCGCGCGCGCCTCGGCCGCCGTCACCGGCGCGAGCGCCGCGACCGTGTCGTGGATCAGCTCGACGAGCACGCCGCCCGAGCCGACGACGACGAGCGCGCCGACCTCGGGATCGATGCGCGCGCCGACGATCACCTCGGCGCCCGGCACCATCGGCTGCACGAGCACGCCGCGCAGCGCGTGGCCGCGCGCGGCGGCGACGATCTCGGCGTACGCGGGGCGCAGCTCGGCCTCGTTGGCGATGTCCACGCGCACGACGCCGAGCTCGCTCTTGTGCAGGATGTCGGACGCCTCGGCCTTGAGCACGACCGGGTAGCCGAGCGCGCGCGCCGCGGCGGCCGCCTCGTCCGCGCTTTGCGCGAGCCGCTCCCCGACCACCGGCACGCCGTAGGCCGCGAGCACGCGCTTCGCCTCGCGCTCGGTGAGCGTGGCGCCCGCGGCATCGAGCAGCTGGCGGGCCTGCGCCGCGGCGCCGGGCGGCGAGCGGCGCGGCGCCGGGGCGTGCTCGAGGTCGGCTCGCCGGTGCCACGCCGCGATCGCGGCGAAGCAGCGCTCCATGGAGCGGAACACCGGAATGCGCTCGTCCTGCTCGTAGCCCTCGGCGCCAGGCCCCTGCAGCCACTCCGAGAGCCACACCAGCACGACGGGCTTCGCCTGGTCCCGGGCGAGCCGCCCCATCATCGGCACGCGCTCGGCCGCCGTCTGCTGGATCGCCACGGTGGCCGGGACGACGAGCACGCCGTACTGGGGGTCCTCGAGCAGCGCGCGGCAGCAGCGCGTAAAGGAATCGGGGACGTTCAGCACCTGCGCGGTCGGGTCGCAGGGATTGCGCGCCGCGCCGAACTCCGGAACGATGCCGCGCAGCACATCCACCGTCGCCGGCTGCGGCTGCGGCATGGGCACGCCGTGCGCCGCCGCCTTGTCCGCCGCCATGACGCCCGCGCCGCCCGAGCCGGAGATGACCGCCGCGCCGCGCGCGCCGGGCGCCCCCGCGGCGGCGAAGAACGCCGCGTACTCGAGGAGCGCCTCGAAATCCTGCACCGTCACGAACCCCGCGCGGTCGAACAGCGCCCGCCAGGCGACCGCCGAGCCGGCGAGCGAGCCGGTGTGCGAGCGCGCCGCGGCCGCACCGTCGGCGCTCGTGCCGAGCTTGAAGACGACGACGGGCTTCTGCGCGCGGTGCGCGCGCGCGCCCGCTTCCAGCAGGCGCGCGGCGCTCGCCGCGCCCTCGAACAGGCACGCGATCGCGCGCACCTCCGGGTCCTCGGCCATGGCGGCGACCAGGTCGCCGACGTCCACGTCGGCGGAGTTGCCGCACGAGAAGAAGTAGCGGATCCCGAGGCCCCGGTCCCAGGCCTGCGCGAGCGAGTAGCCGAGCGCGCCGGACTGGCTGACGATGGCGATCGAGCCCGTCGCGCGCGGCGCGCGCGCGTACTCGGAGAGGAAGGTCACGCCGGCGCGCGCCGCGTGATTGACCATGCCCATGCAGTTGGGCCCGAGCATCGGCATCTTCGCGGCGCGCGCGATCTCGCCCAGGCGGTGCTGCGCGCGCGCGGCGTCCTCGCGCGTCATCTCGCCGTACCCGGAGGCGAAGACGATCGCCGAGCCCGCGCCCGCCGCGGCGGCCTCCTCCAGCGCGGCCTCCACGCCCTCGCGCGGCACCGCCAGCACCACGCAGTCGGGCGAGCGCGGCAGCGACGCGAGCGAGGCGTAGCAGCGCCGCTCGCCGATCATTTCGTACTTGGCGTTCACCGGGAACACCTCGCCCGCGAACTGCGCGAGGTTCTCGAGCGTGCGCACGCCGAAGGAGCCGGCGCGCGGCGAGGCGCCGACCACCGCCACCGAGCGCGGCGCGACGAGGCGCTCGAGCTCGGCGCGCGTGTACGCCGCGCGGCGCTCCGGTGTTAGCATAGGCGAAACGATAACAGCATCGGCCTTTGCATGAACGTCAAGCAGCTTCTGGATCTCAAGGGGCGCGTCGCGCTGGTCACCGGCGGCTCGCGCGGGCTCGGCCTGCAGATGGCCGAGGCGCTCGGCGAGATGGGCGCGCGCCTCGCGCTCACGGCGCGAAAGCAGGCCGAGCTCGACGAAGCGGTCGCGCACCTGAAGGCGCAGGGCATCGAGGCCACGGCCTGGGTCTGCGACCTCGGCAAGCGCGAGGCGATCGCCCCGGTGGTCGAGGCGATCCTCGCCAAGCTCAGCAGGATCGACATCCTCGTCAACAATGCCGGCGCCACCTGGGGCGCGCCGGCCGAGGATCATCCGCTGGAAGCCTGGGACAAGCTCGTGAACCTCAACCTCACGGGCACCTTCCTTGCCTCGCAGCTCGTCGCCAAGAAATCCATGATCCCGTCGAAATGGGGCCGCATCGTCAACGTCGCCTCGATCGCCGGCATCGCGGCGAGCGATCCGCGCGTGGTGAAGACCGTGGCCTACAACGCGACCAAGCACGGCGTCGTGGGCCTCACGCGGCAGCTGGCGGCGGAGTGGGGCGAGCACGGCATCACCGTGAACGCCATCTGCCCGGGGTTCTTCCCCTCCAGGATGACCAAGGCGACGCTCGATACGCTCGGGCGCATGGTGGCGGAGCTCACGCCCACCAAGCGCCTCGGCAACGACGAGGACCTGAAGGGCCTCGTCGTCCTGCTCGCCTCGGAGGCCTCGCGCCACATCACCGGGCAGGCGATCGCGGTGGACGGCGGCGCGATCCTGATATGAGCGCCGACGCGACGCTGCAATTCACGCGCGACTACCAGAACCGCATCCCGTTCGTCGCGCACCTGGGCCTCACCACCGACGCGCTCGGCGCGGGCACGGCGCGCCTGTCGATGCCGCTGCCCGCGCACTTCACCAACAGCCTCGGCACGGCGCACGGCGGCGTCATCATGTCGCTGCTCGACGTGGCGCTGTGCACCGCGGCGCGCACGCTGCACCCGGAGTCCACCGGCGTGGTCACCATCGACATGACCACGTCCTTCATCGGCGGCGGCAAGGGCCATCAGCTGATCGCCGAGGCGCGCGTGCTGAAGGACGGGCGCAGCATCACCTTCGTGGAGGGCGAGGCGAAGAACGCCGACGGCTCGCTCGTCGCCAAGGCGATCGGCACGGTGCGCGTGCGCCACAAGGAGAAGGAAACCTGAGAGGAGGCCGGACATGACCGCCAATCCCTACTCCGCCCCTGCCGCGGCGGTCGCTGATCCGGTCGCCCCGCAGGGCAAGTTCATTCCAGGCGGCCGCCGCGTCGCCGCTGGCCACGGCTGGAGCTGGATTGCGCAGGGCTGGGACCTGTTCAAGCGCCAGCCTGGCCTGTGGATCGGCATTTCGGTGACGCTGTTCGTGATCTTGCTGGTGCTGGCGTTGATCCCCGTGCTCGGCCCGTTCGCCAACTATCTGCTGTGGCCGGTGCTGAGCGCCGGGCTGCTCCTTGGCTGCGGCGCGCTCGTCGAAGGCGGCAACCTGGAGTTCAACCATCTTTTCGCTGGGTTTCGCGGGCGCTTCGGCACGCTGATCGCGGTAGGCGCCATCTCCTTCGGCATTTCCTTGGCCATCGCCGTTCTCGTCGCGGTCGTCATGGGCGTGGGCATCGGCACGATGCTGGGTGGCGGCCCCGGCCCCAACGCCGCGCCGGAAGTGCTGATGACGGTGCTGCTCGCCATGCTGGTCATGTTCGCGCTGCTGCTGCCGCTGGTGATGGCGATGTGGTTCGCGCCGGCGCTGGTGGTGTTCCACGAGCGCGGGGCGGTCGAAGCCATGAAGGAGAGCTTCGCCGGCTGCCTGAAGAACGTCCTGCCATTCCTGATCTACGGCCTGATCGCGCTGGCGTTCGCGATCCTCGCGGCCATCCCCTTCGGCCTGGGGTGGCTGCTGCTCGGCCCGGTGCTGATCGCCTCGGTGTACGCGTCCTACCGCGACATCTACCTCGAGGCCTGATCGGCCGCCAGCAGCCGGCGGCCCAACCACAGCCAGGCCAGGCCCGCGAACTGCGTGAGCCACAGCAGCCCCAGCGCCCACGCGTAGGCGTCGGGCGCATAGCCTGCCGCCGTCTGCGGCCACAGGCTGAGCACCAGCCCCACGGCCGCCTGGCCGCTGAACATGCCGATGAAGACAAAGACGTTGAGCGCGGTGTTCACGCGCCCCACCATGTGCCGCGGGTAGCGGCGCGAGAACAGCGCGTAGGACAGCACCACCGCCGTCGAGCCGGCGAAGAACACGCACCACAGCGCGAGCGCACCCGCGCGCACGCCGAGCGCGAGCATGGCCAAAGCCACGGAAGCCGCCGCCACGCCGCCCGCGAGCAGCGGCAGCGCGCTGCGGCCGCTGCGCACGCGCGCATCGGCCGCGCGGCCGAAGCCGACGTAGCCGAGCATCATGGCGAGGCTGAACAGGAGCAAAGCGCGGGCGACCTCGGCAGCCGTATAGCCGGCGATGTCGCGCAGCCAGGTCGCCACCCAGAGCGTTGATAGAGACACAGCGGCCACCTGGCTCGCGCCGATGCACAGCGCCACGCGCCAGAACGCCGGATCGCGCGCGATGGCGCCGAAGCCGCGCAGTTGCGCGCCGACGCTCTCGCCGCGCTGGGTCGCGCTGCGCTCCGGAACGACGAGGTAGAGGAGCAGGCTGACGGCGAGGTTCAGCGCCACGATGCCGGCGAACACCTCGCGCCAGTGGAAGACGCGCAACGCCATCTCCAGCGGCACCGTGGCCACCACCGCGCCGAGCATGCCGCTGGCGAAGGCGATGCCGTTCATGCTGGCGAGGCGCTCGGACGGGTACCAAAGTGCGAAGGCCGAGAACGCCGCCATCAGGCAGCCCGAGACGCCGAGGCCGATCAGGCCGCGCGCCGCGGTCAGCTCCGCCGCGCTGCTGCCGGACGCGAACCAGATGCCGCCGACCGCGGCCACCAGCAGCATGGTGGCGTTGACGCGGCGCGGCCCGTAGCGGTCGAGCAGCACCCCGAGCGGCAGCTGGAATACCGCAAAGGCAAAGAAGAAGATCGCCGTGAGCAGGCCGAGCCCCGCGGCCGTGAGCCCCAGCTCGCGCGCGATGACCGGCCCGATGATGGCGTTCACCGAGCGGTACAGGTAGGAGATGAAGTACCCCGCCAGGAACGGCAGGGTGACGCGCACGAGCAGGTTCAGGCCCGCGCCTCGGTCGCCGGACCCTCGATCACCAGCATCAGGTCGTCCGCCCGCACGGTCGTGTCGCCCAGATCCCAGAACAGGATGCGCTTCTTGTCGCGCTCGATGCCGATCACCAGGCACGGCAGCGCGCGCGCCTCGCGCCCGACCTCGTCGGGGTTCGGCGCGCGCTCGGTGAGCCGCACGCGGCCGCGCTCGGTCAGCAGCTCGTTGATCAGGCCGACGGTGTACGCGCTTTCCACCGCGTCGGCGAGGAGGTAGCCGCCGACGCGCGCCGGCGACACGATCACGTCCGCGCCGCCCTGGCGCAGGAGCTTCGCGTTCTCGTTCTCGCGCACGCTGGCGATGATGCGGACCTTGTCGGACAGGTGGCGCGCGGTGAGCGTGGCGAGCACCGCGGTGTCGTCGCGCCCGATGCACAGCAGCAGCGCGCGCGCCTGCTGCACCACCGCGCGGCGCATGATCTCCTCGCTGGTGCAGCTGCCCACCAGCGCGACGAAGCCGGCCTCGGCGGCGGCGCGCGCCGCGCCCTCGCTCTGGTCGATCACCACCACCTGCTCGGGCTTCTCGCCCTTGGCGACGAGCTCGACCGCGGCGATGCGCCCGCTGTGGCCGAAGCCGCAGACGATGACGTGGTCGGACAGCGAATCCTCGAGCTTTCTCATGCGGCGCTCCTCCATCATGCGCTGGAACACCATCTGGTAGGCGGTGCCCACGAATATGAACAGGACGAAAAACCGGATCGGCGTGACGAAGAAGGAGTCGATGAGGCGCGCGCGGTCGGTGACCGGCACGATGTCGCCGTAGCCGACCGTGGTCACCGTCACCATCGTGAAGTAGACGACGTCGAGGAACGAGACCACGCCGTCGGAGGCGTCGCGCAGGCCGTCGCGATCCAGCCAGAACACCGCCAGCACCGCGGCGAACAGCACCAGCACCAGCACCACGCGTAGCGCCAGGGTGCGCGCCGCGGTCGACTCTTCCTGGCGCACCAGGAGCCGCACGCGCCGTCCCGAGCCGCGCCGCGGGAACAGCTGTACGCGCAGCAGCCGTGCGAGCAGCCGGGACTCCTTGCGATCTTCGGCCATCTCGGCGCTGCGGCCGGCGGGTACGCTCAGCGCGGCGGCGGTTCGATGCCGCCGACGTAGAAGCGGTTCCAGGTCGGCGCCATGATGATCTCGTTCACGCAGGTGCGTGCCGGCATCGTCGCGACGAACAGGATCGCTTTGCCGAAGTCCTCGGCCTGCGCCATGCGCGCGCGCTCCTCGGCGCTCGGCGGCACGGGGCGCTTCTCCATGATCGGCGTGGCCACTTCGCCCGGCAGGATCGAGGTGGCGCGGATGCCGTTGGTGCACTCCTCCATGTTGATCGACTCGCTCACCGCGATCACGGCACGCTTGGTGGCGTTGTAGGCGGGGCCGGTCAGCACGCTTGCGTAGCGCCCGGCCCAGGAGGAGATGTTGATGATGACGCCGTCTTTGCGCTGGCGCATGCCGGGCAGCACGGCGTAGCAGCAGTAGAACAGGCCGTTCAGGTTGATCTTCACCACGTCGTCCCAGCCCTCGAGCGACATGGTCTTCAGGTTACGCTTGCCGCCGCCGATGTTGGTGCCGGCGCTGGTGACGAGGATGTCGATGCGCCCGTGGCGCTTCTCGATCTCGGCCGCGGCCTTCTCCACCGCGGCGCGCTCGCCGACGTCGAGCAGGTTGGCTTCCGCGCTCCCCAGCTTCTTCAGCTCGGCGAGGCCGCTTTCATTGGTGCGCGCGGTGCGCCCGGAGATGATCACGTGCGCGCCGGCCGCGGCGAGCGCCTTTGCGCCCGCCAGGCCGATGCCCGAGCCGCCGCCCGTGATCCAGGCGACCTTTCCCTTCAGCTCAGTGCTTGGCATATTGCTTGGCTCCGAACAGGTTCTCCTTCTGCTCCGGCGTCATCTCGGCGCGGCGGCGGTCGGCGAGCACCTTGAGCGCGCGCTCCACCGCCGGACGCGCGGCGATGCCGTCGCGCCAGCGGCGCACGTTCGGGTACTCCTCGATGTTCACGCCCTGGCGCTCGGGAAAGCGCATCCAGGGCATGGTGGCCATGTCGGCGATAGTGTACTCGTCGCACGCAAGGTATTTCGATTCCTTGAGCCGCCGGTCCACCACGCCGTACAGGCGGTTGGCCTCGTTCTTGTAGCGGTTCATGGCGTACTCGATTCTCTCGGGCGCGTAGCCGAGGAAGTGATGCGCCTGCCCGAGCATCGGCCCGATGTGCCCCATCTGGAACATTACCCACTGCATCACCTGCCAGCGCTTGCGGATGTCCTCGGGCAGGAACCTGCCGGTCTTCGAGGCGAGGTAAAAGAGCATCGCCCCCGACTCGGCGAGCGCCATCGGCTTGCCGTCCGGGCCGTCGCTGTCCACCATCGCCGGCATCTTGTTGTTGGGCGAGATCTTGAGGAACTCGGGCTTGAACTGGTCGCCCGCGCCGATGTCGACCGGGATCACCTTGTAGGGCAGTCCCGTCTCCTCCAGCATGATGTGGATCTTGTGCCCGTTGGGCGTGGGCCAGGTATAGAGGTCGATCATGTGAGTTTCACCAGCTGCTTGCCGAAGTTTTCGCCCTTGAGGAGCCCGATCAGGCCCTTGGGCGCGTTCTCGATGCCTTGCACCACCGATTCGCGGTACTTGAGCTTGCCGGCCGCCACCAGGTCCAGCAAGGCCTGGTTCGCTTCCGGGTAGCGCGGCTGCCAGTCGAAGACGATCATGCCCCGAACCGTGAGGCGGTTGACGAGAACCGAGCGGATCATCTTCACGCCGTACGGTTCCTTCGCGTTGTAGTCCGAGATCAGGCCGCAGACGGCGATGCGCCCGCGCACGTTCATGAGCCGCAGCACGGTGTCGAGGATCTCCCCGCCCACGTTCTCGAAGTCGGCGTCGATGCCCTTCGGGCACGCGGCCTTCAGCTGCGCGTAGACGTCGCCCGCCTTGTAGTCGACGCAGGCGTCGAACCCCAGCTCTTTCACCACGTAGTCGCACTTGGCCTTGCCGCCCGCGATGCCCACCGCGCGGCAGCCCCAGGCCTTGGCGAGCTGGCCGACGACGCTGCCCACCGCGCCGGAGGCCGCGGACACCACCACCGTCTCGCCGGGCTTGGGCTGGCAGATGTCCTTCATGCCGAAGTAGGCGGTGCGCCCCGGCATGCCGAGGCAGCCGAGGTAATAGGAGAGCGGCGCCTTGGCGTCGTCCACCTTGGCGAGCCGCTCGCCCTTCAGGCACGAGTACAGCTGCCAGCCCCCGCCCTGCCCGGTCGCCACCTTGTCGCCGGGCTTGAACCTCGGGTCCTTCGATTCCACGACTTCGCCCGCGGTCTCGCCGGTCATCACCTCGCCCGGCTCGACGCCCTTCACGTAGCTCTTCTGCTGGCTCATGCGGCCGCGCATGTACGGGTCGAGCGACAGCCAGTGGTTCTTTACCAGCACTTCGCCCTCGCCGGGCTTCGGCACGGGCGCGGTTTCCAGCCGGAAATTGGCTTCGGTGACCCAGCCTTCCGGATAGCTGGCGAGGACGATGCGCTTGTTCATCGGGGGCCCTTCGGGAAAGGAGCGATGTTAACGCACCACCCGCAGCGGCAGCGCAGCCATGCCGCGGAACACCATCGAATTGAGCCACTCGAGGCGCTCCTCGGGCTGCGCGAGCTCGATGCGCTTCCAGTGGCGCAGCACCGCCGGCAGCGCCACCTGCCCTTCCATGCGGGCAAGCGGAAAGCCGAGGCAGATGTGCAGGCCGAAGCCGAAGGTGAGGTGCGGCACTTCCTTGCGGCGCAGGTCGAGCCGCTCCGGATCGTCATAGGCCTCGGGATCGCGGTTCGCCGCATTCAGCATCAGGAACACGCGATCGCCCGGCGCCAGGCGCTTGCCGCGCATCTCCTGCGCGACCTTCACCACGCGCACTTGCGCTCCGCTCGGCCCGTCGTAGCGCAGCAGCTCCTCGACGGCGCGCGGCGCCAGCGCCGGATCGGCGCGCAGCGCCGCAGCCTCGCCCGGAAACCGGAGCAGCGCCAGCATCGCGTTGGCGATGTGGTTGGTGGTGGTCTCGTGCCCGGCGAAGAGCAGCAGGATGCAGGTGGCGACGAGCTCGTCCTCGCTCAGCCGGTCGCCATCGTCCTCCAGGTGCACGAGCTGCGAAAGCAGGTCCGCGCGCGGCGCGGCGCGGCGCTCGGCGATCAGTCCGCGAAAGAACGCCGCCATTTCGCGCGTCGCGGCCTCGGCGATGGCGTACTTCTCCGGCGACATGCGCGAGCTGCCGATGAACAGCGCCATGTCGTCCGACAGACGCTTGATGACCGGCAGGTGGTCGCGCGGCACGCCGAGCATCGCCATGATCACCAGTCCCGGCAGCGGTCCGGCGAAATCGGCGATGAAGTCGAACTTCTCGCGATCGCCGAGGCGCCCGAGCAGCCACGCGGCGAGCGCCTCGACCTGGGGGCGCATGGCGTTCATGGACTGCAGGTGGAACACCTTGCTGGTCAGCCGGCGCAGGCGCGTGTGCTCGGGCGGGTCGCGGAACACCATCCAGTGCGTGAGGTAGCGCATGATGTCGCCGATGCGCTCGGCCTCCGGGCCGGGCAGCGTGGCAAAGAACGGCCGCAGGCGGTCGGAGGACATCTCGCGGTCGAGGAGCACCGCGCGGCAGTCGTCGTAGCGCGTCAGCACCCAGGCCTTCAGGCGCGGGCTCCAGTGCACGGGGTCTTCCGCGCGCAAGGCGCGATACAGCGGGAACGGATCGCGCAGGAACTCCGGCGCGTCCGCGCGGAACTCTACTGCCACCGGGGCTTGCGCTTCTCGAGGAACGAGCGGACGCCCTCGCGCGCCTCGGCGCTCGCGCGCGCCTTGGTCATCTTCGCCGCCTTCTCCATCTTGGCGAGGTCGCCGCCCGAGCAGAAGGCGGGGCCGCGCGGCTGGATGTCGAGGATCACGACAGGGCCAGCCGGCGCCGCGCCGCCGTGTACTCGGCGGCGAGCTTCGCCACCACCTCGGCCACCGGCTGCACGGCGTCGATCTGCCCGACGCCCTGCCCCGCGCTCCAGATGTCGCGCCAGACCTTCTTCTCGGCACCGCTCGCGGAGCCGAAATTCATCTTCTTCGGATCGGACTTGGGCAGGTTCAGCGGATCGAAGCCGGCCGCGAGCACGCTGTGCTTGAGGTAGTTGCCGTTCACGCCCGAGAAGAGGTCGGTATAGACGATGTCGGCAGCGCTCGCCTTGAGGATCTCCTGCTTGTAGCGCTCGGGCACGCTCGCTTCCGGCGTGGCGAGAAAGCGCGTGCCGATGTAGGCGAGGTCCGCGCCCGACGCGAGCGCGGCAAGGATCGCGTCGCCCGTGGCAATGGCGCCCGAGAGGATGATGGGGCCGTCGAAGAAGCGCCGCACCTCGCCCACCAGCGCGAACGGCGAGAGCATCCCGGCGTGGCCGCCCGCGCCCGCGCAGACCAGGATCAGCCCGTCGACGCCCGCCTCGAGCGCTTTTTCGGCGTGGCGCACGTTGATCACGTCGTGCAGCACGATGCCGCCGTAGGCGTGGATCGCGGGGATGACGTCGTTCGGCGCCCTGAGGCTCGTGATCGTGATCGGCACCTTGTGGCGGATGCACACCTCGAGGTCGTGCTCGAGGCGGTCGTTCGACTTGTGCACGATCTGGTTCACCGCGTAGGGGGCGGCGTCCGGCGCGCCCGCGAGCGCCTGCTCGATTTCGGTCAGCCACTGATCGAGCGCCTCCTTCGGGCGCGCGTTGAGGGCGGGAAACGAGCCGACGATGCCGGCCCGGCACTGCTCGATGACGAGCTTCGGGTTGCCGGCGATGAACATCGGCGCGCCGACGACGGGAAGCTTCAGGCGCTGCAGGATCGGCGGCAGCGCCATCAGGCGAGGGGCTTGCCCTTTGCGGCGAGCCCGCGCAGGAGCTTCGGCGGGGCGAAGCGCGGGCCGATCTTCTTGGCGAGCTGGTCGGCGCGCTTGACGAACTGCTTGATGCCGATGTGGTTCACGTACTGCAGCGCGCCGCCGGCCCAGGCCGGAAAGCCGATGCCGAACACCGAGCCGATGTTGCCATCGTGCACGTGCTCGAGCACGCCTTGCTCGAGGCAGCGCGCGGTCTCGATCGCCTGCCGGTAGAGGATGCGCTCCTTCAGCTCCTCGAAGTCCCACTTGGCGTTCTTCTTGCCGAAGATCTTTGCAAGCTCCGGCCAGAGGTACTTCTTGCCCTCTTTCGGATACTCGTAGAAGCCGCCCCCGCCCGCGCGCCCGGGGCGCTTGAACTCCTTCACCATGCGCTGGATCACTTCCTGCCCGGGGAGCGGCGTGTATTTCCTGCCTTCGGCCTCGAGGTCCGCCTTGGCCTGGTCCATGACGGAGACCGAGAGCGACATCGAGGTCTCGTCGATCACCGCGAGCGGGCCCACCGGCATGCCGGCGAAGCGCCCGGCGTTTTCGATCACCGCCGCGGGAATGCCTTCGGTGAGCATCGAGCAGCCCTCGGCGACGAAGGTGCCGAAGGTGCGGCTGGTGTAGAAGCCGCGCGCGTCGTTCACCACGATCGGGATCTTGCCGATCTGCAGCACGTAGTCGTAGGCGCGCGCCAGCGTCTCCGCGGAGGTCTGCTTGCCCTTGATGATCTCGACGAGCTGCATGCGATCGACGGGCGAGAAGAAGTGCAGGCCGACGAAGCGCTCGGGCGCCGAGAACGCCTGCGCAAGGCCCGTGATCGGCAGCGTGGACGTGTTGGACGCGAAGAAGCCGCCCGCGGCGAGCATCGGCTCGGCTTCTTTGGTCACCTGCGCCTTGAGCTCGCGCTTCTCGAACACCGCCTCGATGATCAGGTCGCAGCCCTGCAGGTCCGCTGCGTTGGCCGTCGGCTTGATGAGCTCGGGAATCTGCGGCCGGTTGCGCTTGGCGGCCAGCTTCTCGCCGTACGCTTTTCCCTTGAGCGCCTGCTCGAGGGTCACGTCCTTCAGCACGCAGGGCACGCCGCGGCTCGCGTTCGCCCAGGCGATGCCGCCGCCCATCATGCCCGCACCGAGGATGCCGACCTTCGTCGCCTTCCACTTGGGCACGTCCTTCGGCCGCGAGGCACCCGAGCGGATCGCCGTGCGGTTGAAGAACAGCGTGATCATGTTCTTCGCCACCGGGCTGACGATGAGCTTGGCGCCGTAGCGCGACTCGATGCGCATCGCCGTGTCGAAGTCCACGCTCGCGCCTTCGGTCGCCGCCGCCATGATGGCTTCGGGCGCCGGGTACAGGCCGCGCGTCTTCTCGATCAGCATCGCCGGCGCGATGGTGAGCATCTGCGCGAGCGCCGGGCTCGCGGGCGTGCCGCCGGGGATGCGGTAGCTCTCGTCGTCCCAGGGCTGCTTGGGCGCGGGGTTGGCCGCGATCCACTCGCGCGCCATGCGAAACAGATCGTCGCGGTTCGCGGCAAGCCCCTGCAGGAAGCCGAGCTTCGCGGCTTGCGCGGGACGCATGTTCTTGCCTTCGAGCAGCAGCGGCAGCGCCGCCTGCAGGCCGACCAGGCGCACCGTCTTCACGATGCCGCCCGCGCCGGGCAGGAGGCCCAGCGTCACTTCGGGCAGGCCGAGCTCGATGCGCTCGTCGTTCAGGCAGATGCGGCAGTGGGCGGCGAGCGCAAGCTCCCAGCCGCCGCCGAGCGCCGCGCCCTCGATCGCCGCCACCACGGGCTTGCCCAACCGCTCGAGCCGCCGCAGCCGCAACTTGAGCGATTCGAGCCAGGCAAAGGCCTTCGCGCCGTCCTCGGGCCTGAGCTTCAAGACGTCCTTCAGCTCGGCACCGGCGAAGAAGGTCTTCTTCGCCGAGCACAGGATTACGCCGGCAATGCCGTCCTTTTCCTTTTCCAGCCGCGCGGTGGCTTCGTCGAATGCCTTCTCCCAGGCCGCGGTCATGGTGTTGACCGGCGCTCCGGGTGCGTCGAGGGTCAGAGTGACGACGTTGTCGCCTCCCTTTTCGTAGCGGACTGCCATCTACAGGCGCTCGACGATGGTGGCGATGCCCATGCCGCCGCCCACGCACAGCGTGGCGAGGCCGTAGCGGAGCTTGCGGCGCTCGAGCTCGTCGATGAGCGTACCGAGGATCATGGCCCCGGTCGCGCCGAGCGGGTGGCCCATGGCGATCGAGCCGCCGTTCACGTTCACCTTCTCCTCGGGAACGCCCATCTCCTTCATGAACTTCATCGGCACCACGGCGAAGGCCTCGTTCACTTCGAACAGGTCGATTCTCTCGATCTTCATCTTCGCCTTTTCGAGGGCCTTCCGCGCCGCGGGCATCGGGCCGGTGAGCATGATCGTGGGGTCGGCGCCCGAGAGCGCCGCCGCGACGATGCGCGCGCGCGGCTTCAGGCCCAGGCTCTTGCCCTTCTTCTCGGTGCCGATGAGCACCGCGGCCGAGCCGTCGACGATCCCGGAGGAGTTGCCCGCGGTGTGCACGTGGCGGATGCGCTCGACCATCGGATAGCGGCGGATCGCCACCGCGTCGTAGCCCATCTCGCCCACCTTGTCGAAGGACAGCTTCAGCGCGGCGAGGCCTTCCTTCGTCGTGTGCGGCTTGATGAACTCGTCTTCGCCGAGGATCAGGTCGCCGAGCGCGTCCTTCACCGGCACGATCGACTTCTTGAACTTGCCGCTCTCGCGCGCGGCGGCGGCCTTCTTCTGGGACTTCAGCGCGAACTCGTCCACCTCGTCGCGCGAAAATTCCTCCAGCGTGGCGATAAGGTCGGCGCTGATGCCCTGCGGGATGAACGCCGTGTCGATGCTCGTTTGCGGGTCGCAGGCCCAGGCGCCGCGGTCCGAGCCCATCGGCACGCGCGACATGGACTCGATCCCGCCGGCGACGACCAGGTCCTCCCAGCCCGAGCGCACCTTCTGCGCCGCGAGGTTGACCGCCTCGAGGCCCGAGGCGCAGAAGCGGTTCAACTGGAAGCCCGGCACCTTCCAGTCCCAGCCCGCGGCGAGCGCCGCGGTCTTGGCGATGCACGAGCCCTGCTCGCCCGAGGGCGTGACGCAGCCCATCACCACGTCCTCGACCTCGCCCGTGTCGAAGTCGTTGCGGCGCTGCAGCTCCTGCAGCACGCCCGCGAGCAGCGTCACGGGCTTCACCTCGTGCAGCGAGCCGTCGCGCTTGCCCTTGCCGCGCGGGGTGCGGATCGCGTCGAAAATCATCGCTTCGTTTGCACTCTTGGCCATCGCAACCTCCGTAAGAGGGACAGTCCCCATTTACGAAAAGCAGAAGCGTAAATGGGGACTGTCCCTATCTATCACCGCCCAAGCCGAGCGAGCGTGAAATCACTTCCTTCATGATCTCGTTGGTGCCGCCGTAGATGCGCTGCACGCGCGCGTCCGCGTAGGCGCGCGCGATGGGGAACTCCCACATGAAGCCGTAGCCGCCGTGCAGCTGCAGGCATTCGTCGATCACCCGGCACTCGAGGTCCGTGACCCAGTACTTCGCCATCGAGGCGGTGGCCGTGTCGAGCTTTTCGGCGAGCAGCAGCTCCATGCAGCGGTCGACGAAGACGCGCGCCACCTGCACCTCGGTGGCGAGCTCGGCGAGCTTGAAGCGCGTGTTCTGGAAGCTCGCCACCGTCCTGCCGAAGGCCTTGCGCTCGGTGACATACGCCTTGGTCCACTCCACCGCGGCCTCGGCTTTGGCCACCGCCGCGATCGCGATCTGCATGCGCTCCCAGGGCAGCTCCTGCATGAGGTAGACGAAGCCGTTGTTCTCCTGCCCGAGCAGGTTCTGCGCCGGGACCTCGACGTTGTCGAAGAAGAGCTCGGCGGTGTCCTGGCCCTTCAACCCCAGCTTCTTCAGGCGCTTGCCCTTGGTGAAGCCCTTCATCGACGTGTCGACGACGACGAGGCTCGTGCCCTTGGCGCCCTTTGACGGGTCGGTCTTCGCCACGACGATGACGAGGTCGCAATGCCAGCCGTTGGTGATGAAGGTCTTCGAGCCATTGACGAGGTACGCGCCGCCCTTCTTCACCGCGGTGGTCTTCACCGCCTGCAGGTCGGAGCCCGCGCCGGGCTCGCTCATGGCGATGGCGCCGATCATCTCGCCGGCGGCCATCTTCGGCAGGTACGCTTTCTTCAGCGCTTCGCTGCCGTAGCGCAGGAGGTACGGCGCGACGATCTCGGAGTGCAGCCCCCAGCCGAGGGACGAATTGTTGGCGCGCGCCTGCTCCTCCATCAGCACCATGCTGTAGAGCCGGTCGGCGCCCGCGCCGCCGAACTCTTCGGGCATCGAGCAGCACAGAAAGCCGTTGGCACCCGCCTTCTTCCACACCTCGCGGTCGACGTAGCCCTGCTCCTGCCAGCGCTCGTCGTGCGGCACCACCTCGGTCTGCATGAAGCGGCGCACGCTGTCGCGGAAGGTCTCGTGCTCGGGCGAGAACAGCGTGCGCGGGATCATGCTACAGCGCGCCGAGCGCCGCGCGCACGATGCTGTCGCGATCCACGCCGAAGTGCCGGCGCAGCGCGGCGCGGGTGTCGCTGCGGCCGAAGCCGTCGGTGCCGAGCGTGACGTACTTGCCCGGTACCCACTCGCGGATCAGGTCGGCGAGGCCGCTCACGTAGTCGCTCGCCGCGATCACCGGGCCCTTGCCGCCCGCGAGGCACTGCGCTACCCAGCTTTGCCCGCCTGAACGGCCCTCGCGCCGCAGCTCGGTGAAGCTCGTCACCGACCATACTTCGGCGGCCACGCCGTGCTCTGCTTCGAGCGTCTCGGCCGCGGCCAGCGCCTCGCGCAGGATCGCGCCCGCGCCCAGCAGCCTGACGTGGCGCTTGCCCTTGCCCGCGTCGCGCACCCGGTGCATGCCCTTCAGGATCCCTTCCTCCGCGCCCGCCGGCATTGCCGGGTGCGCGTAGTTCTCGTTCATCACCGTGACGTAATAGAAGACGTCCTCGTCCGCCTCGAGCATGCGGCGCGCGCCGTCCTGCAGGATGACGGCCAGCTCGTAGCCGTAGCAGGGGTCGTAGGCGACGCAGTTCGGGACGGTCGACGCGACGAAATGGCTCGAGCCGTCCTGGTGCTGCAGCCCTTCGCCCGCGAGCGTGGTGCGGCCCGCCGTGGCGCCGACGAGAAAGCCGCGCGAGCGCGAGTCGGCCGCCGCCCAGATCAGGTCGCCGACGCGCTGGAAGCCGAACATCGAATAGAAGATGTAGAACGGCAGCATCGGCACGCCGTGCGTGCTGTAGCTGGTGGCCGCCGCGATCCACGAAGCAAGCGCGCCCGCCTCGGTGATGCCCTCCTCCAGGATCTGGCCGTCCTGCGCTTCCTTGTAATAGAGCAGCTCCTCGCGGTCCTCCGGCTCGTACAGCTGCCCGTGCGGCGCGTAGATCGCGACATTGCGGAACAGCGACTGCATGCCGAAGGTGCGCGCCTCGTCGGCGACGATCGGCACGATGTGCCGGCCGAGGCCCGGGTCCCTGAGCAGCTGCGTCAGGAGCTGCACGTACTGCATGGTGGTGGACTGCTCGCGCCCGCCGGAGCCGTCGAGGAACCGTTTGAACGACTCGCGCGCGGGCGCCTTCAGCTTCTTGCCTTCGGTCTTTCGCTCCGGCAGGTAGCCGCCGAGGCGCTCGCGTTTCGCGTGCAGGTAGCGCATCTCGGGCGAGCCGTCCGCCGGCCGGTAGAACTTGAGGCCGGTCACGTCCTCGTCCGAGAGCGGCAGCGCGAAGCGGTCGCGGAACGCCTTCAGGGCGTCGTCGTCGAGCTTCTTCTGCTGGTGGGTGCCCATCTTGCCCTGGCCCCAGGTGCCCATGCCGTAGCCCTTCTTGGTCTTGGCGAGGATCACCGTGGGCTGGCCCTTGTGGTTAACCGCCGCGTGGTACGCGGAGTAGATCTTCACCGGGTCGTGGCCGCCGCGCTTCAAACGATCGATGTCGTCGTCGGTCAGGTCGGCCACCAGCGCCTTCAGCTCCGGGTACTTGTTGAAGAAGTGCTCTCGGTTGAAGCGCCCGTCGGTGGCGGCATAGGTCTGGAATTCGCCATCGACCGTCTCGTGCAGGCGCCGCAGGATCACGCCCTCGCGATCGCGCGCGAAGAGCGGATCCCAGTCGCTGCCCCAGATGAGCTTCACCACGTTCCAGCCCGCGCCCGCGAACAGGCCTTCCAGCTCCTGGATGATGGAGCTGTTGCCGCGCACCGGACCGTCCAGGCGCTGCAGGTTGCAGTTGACGACGAAAATCAGGTTGTCGAGCCCCTCGCGCGCCGCGATCGACAATCCGGCGAGCGACTCGGGCTCGTCCATCTCGCCGTCGCCGGGGAACGCCCAGACCTTGCGGCCCTGCGTCTTCAGCACCCCGCGCTGCTCGAGATACCGCATGAAGCGCGCCTGGTAGATGGCGTTCAACGGCCCCAGGCCCATCGAGCCGGTGGGGAACTGCCAGAATTTCGGCATGAGCCAGGGGTGCGGATAGGACGACAGCCCCCCGCCGGACTCGCGCCGGTAGTGGTTGAGCTGGTCTTCGGTCAGGCGCCCCTCGAGGAAGGCCCGCGCGTACACCCCCGGCGCCGAATGCGGCTGGAAATAGACCAGGTCGGCCCCGCCCGGCGCGGCGTGGCCGCGGAAGAAATGGTTGAAGCCGACTTCGAACAGGTCGGCGGCGGAGGCGAAGCTGGCGATGTGGCCGCCGAGCTCGGCGTACGCGCGGTTGGCGCGCACCACCATGGCGAGCGCGTTCCAGCGGATGATCGAGGCGAGCCGCTGCTCGATGGTGAAATCGCCCGGGAAGGGCGGCTGTTCGTGCGGCCAGATCGTGTTGCAGTAGGGCGTGTTGAAGCGCGCGCGCGCCTGCACGTCGAGTGCACCGGCGTGCTCGGTGAGCCGCCCCATGACGTAGCGCGCGCGGTCCTTGCCTGCCGCGGCGACGAGCGCATCGAGCGCCTCGAGCCACTCGCGCGTCTCGGCCGGATCGGCGTCGAGCGATTCACCCGCGACCAGCTTGGCGATGTCGGAGACGTTGGTCATGAGGGCGCTTTGCGCTTGATACGGCGGTGCCTATCGCCTAGCTCGGTCATAAATCATTCAGCCTTAAGTGATTTTACGCTTCCTGACACCGGCACGCCGTTTGCCGGCGCAGCCCTCGGGGGCCGCACACTTCCTTCTCGCTGGCCTCTACGATACCGCCTTGACTCCCGCAGGGATTTTGGCACGCTGCAAATGGTTTCTGACAGACCGATTTCAGTGCCTCTGGGGATAATCCATCCACGTCTATTGGACGCCCTGCCACACAGGTAAACCTACATGAAAAAGCGCAGCGTAATTCTCGGCACGAAGAGCGGCGAACACCTGTCGGGCACGACTCTGCGCGACACCATCCTGGGCAAGAAGGGTGACGACGTGCTCGATGGTGGTGAGGGCAACGATTTCCTCTTCGGCGGCAAGGGCAACGACAAGCTCTTCGGCGACGACGGCAACGATTGGTTGTTCGGGGGAAAAGGTAACGACCAGCTCTTCGGTGGCGACGGCAACGACAAGCTCTTCGGTGGCAAGGGCAACGACTTTCTCGACGGCGGCGCCGGCAACGACAAGCTCTTTGGCGGCAAGGGCGACGACACGTTCAACTTCACCCTGTCGGAGAACCTTGGCGCGAAGAACTATTACGACGGCGGCAAGGGCGACGACACGCTGCAGCTCACGCTCACCAAGGCCGAGTACGACGCCGCAAAAGCTGAGATCGACAAGTTTGAGGCGTTCCTCGCGGAGGGCGGAAAGGTATACCACTTCGATAGCTGGGGGCTCACGGTACGCGACTTCGAGGCCGTGAGAGTCGAGATGGTCGGCGGCGGCAACATAGCGCCGGTGGCGCTAGGCGATGCGTTCGACTTCAACAAGAACACGCCCTCGGTCCTGGACGTGCTCGCCAACGATTCCGACGCGGATGGCGACTTGCTATCGGCCGTGATTGTCGACGGTCCGGTTAACGGATCGCTGACGCCGAACGCCGACGGCACTCTCACCTACACGCCCAATTCCGATTTTCTGGGCGGCGATTCGTTCACCTACCGGGCGAGTGACGGCACGGACGCCTCCAACGTCGTTACGGTAGTACTGACGGGGAACAACGCGCCGGTCGCGGGTAACGACACTATAACTGGCACGCTCACCGCCCGGGTCAAGGTCGCGGTGGTGGGATCCGACCCTGACCCAGTTTCGGGGGGTGGCAGTTCTTACATCGCGGCGGCCGGCCAGCTGGATCCTGCCCTGTTCAGCGCCACGGCGATCGCGCATTCGCCGACGGCCGACTGGGCGACCATCCTCGCGGGCTACGATGTCGTGGTGATCGGCGATGATGGTTTTGGCGCGGATTACACCGGGTCCGGCATTTTTGAAGCGCTTTACAACTTCGCCACCGCTGGTGGGGGCGTGATCACCACCGGCATGTACGCGAACTACCTGAACGAGTACACGAACCCGCCCTTCGGAGGCACTCCGAACCTCTTCGCCGATCTGATTACCCCGATCCAATCCGGTCTGTCCAGCGCCAAGCTTGCGCCGTTGACGATCGAAGTGGTCGATCAATCGCACCCAATTACCGCCGGGATCGCCAATTACACGGCAGACGCCGTGTTGCACGATTTTGGGGTTGCGCTGGACGGCACCCCCACGGCCAAAACTCTTGCCACATGGACATCGGGGATCGGCACCGTATTCCAGGCGATTGCGGTAGACGAAGCAGTGGGGACTGGGCGGACGGCGTTCCTTGGCAATGCCTATATGGCAAGCGACGCTCTCGGTTCGCCGGCGCTGCGAAGCGGCGTCGCGGACCAGATCCTCGAGCGCACCGTCACCTGGGCGGCCGGTACGCGCGAAACGGCAGCGACCGACGAAGACAGCGTCCTGGAGATCCTTCGCTCCACGCTTCTCGCCAACGACTCCGACGCAGATGGAGACGCCTTGACGATCGCTCTGCTGTCCGCGACCAGCACCCTCGGCGCGGCGCTGTCGATCAACGCGGCAGGCAACTTCGAGTACGACCCGACGGTGGCGCTGAATCATCTCGCGGAAGGCGAGATCGTGGAAGACAGCTTTGACTATCAGCTGTCGGACGGCAGGGGCGGCTTCGACGTCGCCAACGTAAGCCTCAAGGTTCTGGGGCTTGCTGATCCGGCTCCCGCGACCTCCTCTTTTGAGGAAACCTTTGTCGCCGGGCTGGAACAGTCGCTCGGAACTACGACGACCGACGCCGACGCGCTGCTCTAAGCAGCGCCTCTT
>DATHYT010000090.1:0-87019 GCA_035459025.1 Burkholderiales bacterium
GGCTCGAGCCGGCGCGCTTCGACCTGGAGTCGATGGAGCTGCTGTCGCTCACGCTGTCCGACACGCTGCCGGCCGCGGCGCTGTTCGAGCGCCACCGCGCCTTCGGCGCGCGCCTGGAGGCCGCGGTGCCGGCGCGCCGCGCGCCGCACGCGCAGTCCGCGAACCCGGATCGGCGCCTGCGCGTCGGCTACGTGTCGTGCGACTTCAACCGCCACCCTGTGGCCTGGTTTCTCAAGCCGCTGCTCGAGCGCCACGACCGCGCGGGCTACGAGGCGATCTGCTACTTCACCGGCGACAAGCGGGACGAGGTGACCGAGGAGGTGCGCGCCGCCGCCGACGGCTGGCGCGAGGCGACGGCGCTGACGGACGCGCAGCTCGCGCAGCTGGTGGAAGAGGACGGCATCGACGTGCTGGTCGATCTCACCGGGCACGCCGGTGCGCTGCGCCTCGGCGCGTTCGCCAGGCAGCCCGCCCCCGTGCAGGCCAGCTGGCTCGGCTATCTCGGCAGCACGGGGCTCACGCGCATCCAGTACCGGTTGACCGACGCGCGTGCCGACCCGCCGGGCGAGGCCGATCGCCTGCACACCGAGACGCTCGTGCGCCTGCCGCACAGCTTGTGGTGCTACCGCCCGGTGCACGACGCGCCGCACGCCGCCGCGCCGCCGCACATGGCGCAGGGCCACGCGACCTTTGGCTCGTTCAACCACGCGCCCAAGCTCTCGGCCGCGGCGCGCCGCCTGTGGGCCGAGATCCTGCGCGGCGCGCCGGGCGCGCGGCTGCTGATCGTCGGCTTTCCCGAGGGCCGCGCGCGCCGCGCGCTGCTCGACGAATTCGGCGCGGCAGGCGTGGAGGCGTCGCGCCTCACGGTGCTGCCGCGCGTGTCGTTCGGCGAGTACCTGCGCCAGTTCGACGCGGTGGACCTGGCGCTCGATTCCCTGCCCTACGGCGGCGGCACCACGACCTTCGACACGCTGTGGATGGGCGTGCCGGTGCTCACGCTCGCCGGCGAGCGCTCCGCCGGGCGCAGCTCGGCGAGCATCCTCGGCGCGCTCGGCCTCGACGATTGGGTGGCAACGACGCCCGAGGACTACGTGCGCCTCGCGCTCGCGCACGCGGCGGACGGCTCGGGCCTCGCGCACCTGCGCGCCACCCTGCGCGCGCGGCTGCGGCGATCGCCGCTGATGGACGAAGCGGGGTTCGCGCGCGACATGGAAAGCGCTTACCGCGTGATGTGGCGCACATGGTGCGCGCAGCGCATCACGTAGAATGGCGCCTGCCCAATTCTGCGAGGCGTCCATGTTCGGTAACTGGTTCAACACGAAGGAGGTCGACGAGGTGGCCGACGCCATCGTCGCCGACCTCGTGAAGCGGCTGCCGCCGTCGCCCGGCCCGCACACGCGCAAGACCGCCGACCGGCTGCGCAAGACGCACGACGTGATCTTCGCGCGCCTGGAGCAGTTCGCGCGCTCGCGCAGGCTCAATATCTACAAGAAGGCGCGCCTCGGCAACCGCGTGCGCTGGGCACTGCGCGAGGCGGGCTACGCGCCGGAATTCACCGACGCGCTCAGCTACGAGCTGGTCACCGTCGCCACGCTGGCGTCGCGCCAAGCGGCCAAGACGAGCGGCTGACGCCGCCGATGCTCGGCTGGTTGCTCGGCAAGCGGCGCGCCGCGGCGCCCGCGCGGGGCGCGCGGGAGGTGCTGGTCGAGGCGTTCGCGCACCACCAGGCCGGACGCCTCGCCGAGGCGCAGGCCGGCTACCAGGCGGTGCTCGCGCTCGACGCGCGCAACTTCGACGCAGTGAACCTGCTCGGCGTGCTCGCCCTGCAGTCGGCGCGTCCCGGGGAGGCGGCCGAGCACTTCGCGCGCGCGGCCGACATCGCGCCGCAGAACGCGGCGGCGCACAACAACCTCGGCGAGGCCTACCGGCGCCTCGGCCGCACCGCGGAAGCGATCGAGAGCCTCGAGCGGGCGGTGGCGCAGGACGCCAATTACGCGGAAGCGCATTTCAATCTCGGCGGCGTGCTGCGCCGCGCCGGCCGCGCCGAGGAAGCGCGCGCGGCCTTCGCCCGTGCCGCAACGCTGAAGCCGGCGTTCACCGAGGCGCACCTGCGACTGGGCGAGACGCTGAACGCGCTCGGGCGCCCGGAGGCGGCGGCGGTTGCGCTGCGCGCGGCGCTCGAGCTCGACCCGGAGCTTGCCGAGGCGCACAGCAGCCTCGGCACCGCGCTGCGCGACGCCGGACATCTCGACGAGGCGCTCGCCTCCTGCCAGCGCGCAGTGGCGTTGAAGCCCGAGTCGGCGCTCGCGCACCTCAACGTCGGCAACGTGTTGCGCGACAAAGGTTTCTTCGACGAGGCGATCGCCGCCTACCGCAGTGCGACCACGCTGGATCCCGACTTCGCGGAGGCGCACAACAATCTGGGCAATGCGCTGCGCGACCGCCACCGCCTGGACGAGGCGCTCGCCAGCTTCGAGCGGGCGCTGCGCCTCAACCCCGGGCTCATGGAAGCCTGGCTCAACGTCGGCAGCGCGCTCTGCCGGCAGCGGCGCTTCGCCGACGCCGCGGAAGTGCTGCGCGGCGCGCTCGCACGCAAGCCCGAATTCGCCGAGGCGCACCTCGAGCTGGGCAATGCGCTGATGGCCATGGGCGAGCAGGCCGAGGCGCTCGAGTGCTACCGCGCCGCTCTCGTGCACGACCCGGAATCGGAGGTGGCGCGCTGGTCCCTCGCCATGTCCCAGCTGCCGGCGATCGCCGACAGCGCGGCCGAGCAGGCGCTCGCGCGCGACGCATTCGCCGCGGAGCTGGACGCACTCGAGGGCTGGTGCGAGTCGCGCAGCGCGGAAAGGACCGCGCGCGCGGTGGCCGTGCAGCAGCCGTTCTACCTCGCGTACCTGGAGGGCGATCACCACGAGCTGCTGGCGCGCTACGGGCGAGTGTCCTGCAGGCTGATCGGCAACTGGCAGAACGCCGCCGGCCTCGCCGCGCCCTCGCGCATCACGCGCGCCGAGATCCGCGTCGGCATCGTCTCCGCGCACCTGCACGACCATTCGGTGTGGAACGCCATCGTCAAGGGCTGGCTCTCGCGCATCGACCGCACCCGCTTCGATATCCGGCTGTTCCACCTCGGCGTGGCCAACGACGCCGAGACCGCGATCGCCAAGACGCTGGCAACGCACTACTCGTACGGGCGTACCGACTGGCGCGAATGGGCGCCGCTGATCCTCGAGCACCAGCCCGACGTGCTGATCTACCCCGAGATCGCCATGGACCCGACCACCGCCAAGCTCGCGGCGATGCGCCTTGCGCCGGTGCAGGCGGCGGCCTGGGGCCACCCGATCACTACCGGGTTGCCGAGCATCGATTACTTCCTCTCCGCCGACGCGCTCGAGCCGGCCGCGGGCGCCGAGCACTATACGGAGAAGCTGGTGCGGCTGCCGGGGCTCGGCGTATGCCTGGAGGCGCAGAAGACCGTGGCGCGCGAAGTGGACCCGGCAGCGCTGGGCATCCGCGATGGCGTGCCCCTGCTGCTGTGCCCCGGCACGCCCTTCAAGTACACGCCGCGCCACGACGCGGTGCTGGTGGAGATCGCGCGGCGCCTGGGCGAGTGCCAGTTCTTGTTCTTCACGCCGCACCCGCCCGAGCTCGCCGCGCGGCTGCGCCGCCGCATGGAGCGCGCGTTCGCGCAGGCCGGGCTCGACGCTTCAGCCTTTGTGACCTGGGTGCCCTGGCAGGATCGCGCGTCGTTTCACGGGCTGATGGCGCAGGCCGACGCGCACCTGGATACGCTCGGGTTTTCCGGATTCAACACCGCGCTGCAGTCGATCGAGGCGGGCCTGCCGGTCGTGGCCTGGGAGGGACGGTTCCTGCGCGGCCGCCTGGCGAGCGGCATCTTGCGCCGCATGGGGCTCGACGAGCTGGTGGCGACCAGCGAAGCCGAATACGCGCAGCTCGCCGTGAAGCTGGCGCAGGACGCGGCCTACTGGGGCGAAGTGCGCGAGCGCCTGGTCGCGGCGCGCGAACGGCTCTACGGCGACGCCGAGCCGGTGCGCGCGCTGGAGCGCTTCCTCGAGGACGCGGTCAGGAAGTAGCGTCCTGCGCCGGGAGCGCGCGCGCCAGGTCGGGCTCGCCGCAATGCTTGAGGATCTCGGCGCGCGCGCGGTCGCGCAGCCGCAGCGTCGCCGCCCAGTCGTCGCCGTCGGGCGCGATCGGCGCGCTCAATGTCACGGCGATCGGCGCACGCCGCGCGTACCAGGTGCCGTCGCGCAGCACCGAGCGCACGCCGCGCAACGCGACCGGCACCACCGGCACCCCGGCCTGCGCCGCCACCTGGAACGCGCCGGCGCGGAACGCCATCAGCCCGGTGTTCCGCGTCAGCGTGCCCTCCGGAAAGATGACGATGGAGGCGCCGGCGCGCGCGGCCTCAACGAGGACGTCGGCGTGCTCGGCGCTCTTTTGCACGTCGAAGCGCTCGACGAAGATCGTGCCGAAGCCCTTGAGCAGCAGCCGCATCAGGAGATTGGACTCGAACTCGCGCTTGGCGACGAACGCGTGCACGCGCGGCGAAAGCACCGCCACCAGCACCACCGCGTCGAGATAGCTCGTGTGGTTCACCGCGAGCACCGCCGGGCCCGACGGCAGCGCGTCGGCGCCGCGCACGACGAGCGGAATGCCCGCGGCGCGCAGGAAGGCGCGGCATACCGCCCCGCCGACGCGCCAGGTGATGCGCGGCCCGGCGAGCGCCGCAGTCAGCAGGGCGAAGGGAAATAACAGCCCGAAGGCGACGTAGACGCGTAGGGCATACAGCGCGCCGCGCACCGTGCGCCAGGTGCGGCGCAGCTGCGGCGCCGCGCCGGCGAGCACCAGCCGCGCGAACTGCAGCCATACCGCCTGCGGTTTTACCGACGTCGGGCCGCGCTCGTAGAACTCGCGCGCCGCCACGCGCCGGATCTTGCCGCTCGAGGTCTTGGGCACGGTGGCAGGGGGCGCGAGCACGATGTCGTCGGCCGGCGCGCCGACCAGGCTCACGGCGAGCTCGTTGATCATGCGCCGCAGGTCGTCGTGGCGCGACGGGTCGTTTTCGCGCATCTCCGCGAGCACCACGAGGCGCTCGGTGCCGCTTGCCGGGTCGACGCTGCCGAACACCGCGACGCAGCCGCGGCGCACGCCGCCGAGGTCCCCCACCGCCTGCTCCAGCTCGTAGGGGCTGATATTGCGCCCGCCGCGGATGATGATGTCCTTTTCGCGGCCGGTGATGTACACCATGCCTTCCTTCAGGTAGGCGCGGTCACCCGTATTCACCCATTCGCCGTCGAACAGGCTCTTGGTCGCGGCCGGGTTGCGGTAGTAGCCCGACGTGGCCGATGGGCCGCGGAACTGGAGCAGCCCCTCCTGGCCGTCGGGCAGCTCGAGCCCCGCGGCGTCCACCACGCGCAGGTCGTGGCCTTCGATCACGTTTCCGCAGCCCACCACCTTGAGCGGCGACGGATCGGCCGCCTTCGCCGGCACCGCCTCGCCGGTCTGCGAAAAGACCTCGCGGTCGAGCGCGTCCATGCGCCACGGCTCGCCCGGCGTGGTGAACGAGACGCCGACGGTGCATTCGGCGAGGCCGTACACCGGCGAAAGGGAGTTGCGGCGAAAGCCCCAGCGCGAGAACCTGTCCGCGAACGCGGTGATCGTGTCCGGGCTCACCGGCTCGGCGCCGTTGAACGCGAAGCGCCACGAGGACAGGTCGATGCCTTCCATTTCCTCGTCGGCGATGCGGCGCAGGCACAGCTCGTAGGAGAAGTTCGGTCCGCCGGAAATGGTGCCGCGGTGGCGGTGGATGGCGCGCATCCAGCTGCCGGGCCGCGACAGGAAGGCGAGCGGCGACATCAGCACCACCGGGAAGCCGAGAAACATGGTGGCGAAGCAGCCGCCGATGAGGCCCATGTCGTGGTAGAGCGGCAGCCAGCTCACGAACACGTCGTCGGGGCCGGCGCTGACCGCCTTGCCCATGGCCTGAACGTTGACCAGCAGGTTGGCGTGCGACAGCACCACGCCTTTCGGGCTGCCCGTGCTGCCGGAGGTGTACTGCAGGAAACCGATGTCGCCGGATCTTCCGCGCACCGGGGCGAACCCGGCGCCGCTGCCCTGCAGGTCCGCGGGCATCATGACCGCGCGCAGGCTCTCCACCTGTGCGCGCAGCAGATAGGCGAGCGCCTTCGCCTCGGGAATGGTGATCATGATGGTCGCGCCGGCGCTCTTCAGGATGCCGACGTGGCGCGTCATGTGGTCCTCGATGGTGGTGAGGCGCGCCGGCGGGTACAGCGGCACCGGCACGCCGCCCGCGAGCAGCACGCCGTAGAAGGAATAGAGGTATTCCTTGCAGGTGGGCAGCATGATCGCGACCATCTGCCCCGGCTGCAGCCCGGCCTCGGCGAGCCGCGCAGCGTAGCCGAGCGCGCCGTCGTAGAGCTGGCGGTAGGTGATGGGCGTTTCCTGGCCGTCCTCGTACAGATGCACCGTGAGGCGCTCGGGCTGGCGCTCGACGTGGTACTCGAGCGCCTCGGTGAGCGTCTGCGCCTTGACCGGCGGGCGCACGTCAGTGCCGTGCGCCAGGCTGGCGACGCTCAGATCCGCGGCGCGCGGGGCGTGGCCGGCGCTCGAGAGCAGGAAGCGCAACAGGTCGCGCGGCGTTTCACTCGTGGCGAGCGCCTGCTCCGGCAGGCTGGTGGCGAACTGGCGTTCCAGCCGCAGGACGAGCTCGACGCGCGCCAGACTGTCCAGGCCCAGTTCCTTCTCCAGCGAGCTGTCCAGCGTGACGTGGGGCTCGATGCTCGGGCGTGCCTCGCGCGCGACGGCGTGCACCACCGCCAGCACCTTTCCCGCGTCGATCGGTCCGCTGGCCTGATCCATGGTCGGCCGAGTGTACACTCGTCGGCGATGCCGACCGTCGATGCCGCGAGGCCGTTTCTCGAGCGCCTGGATGATGCGGCGCGCAATCTGCTGCTCTCGGTCGCGCGGCCGGTGTCCTTCACGCGCGGCGCGCGCCTGGTGCGCTTCGGCGAGGCGACGCGCGGCGCCTATGTACTGCGCGAGGGCACGGCGGAAGCGAGCGTGGTGCTGCCGGGCGGCGACCGCCTCACGGTGGCGAAGCTCGGCGCGGGCGGCCTGCTGGGCGAAACGGCGCTGTTCGAGCGCGGTACGTGCACGGCTACCGTGATCGCCGCGACCAATGTGGACGGCTGGTTTCTCGACCGCGACGAGTTCCGCGCGCTCGCGGCGCAGCGCACCCCGGAGGCGCTGCGCTTGCAGCACGCGCTCACGCTGCTGCTGGCGGAAAAACTGCGTGCGCTCAACGCGCGCGTCATGGATGTGGCGACGCCGGAGGACCGGCCACCGGCGAAGGGCGCCGGCAAGGATCCGCTCGAAGGCGTGAAACGCTCGCGCAAGAGTACTTTCGACCTGCAGCCGTTCCTGCCGCTGCTGCCGCTGTTCGAGGGCTTCGACGAGCAGGAGATCGCGGAGGTGCTCGATGCGTCGAAGTTCGTCGAGCTACCGCCCGGCCACGGGGTGTTTACCATCGGGCAGCCGTCGGAGGCGGCGTACGCGGTGCTGCGCGGTGCCGTCGAGATCGTGGCGCGACACGCCAAGCGCGAGCGGCGCATGGCGATCCTCGGGCCGGGCCAGCTGTTCGGCTTCATGAGCCTGCTCGCGGGCGGCGCCCACGGCTCGGCGGCGACGGTGCGCGAGGCGGCAATACTTCTCGAGATGCCGCGCGCGGGGTTCGAGGCGCTGTACTTCGGCGCCAGCACCGTGACCACCGCGCTGCACCACGCGATCCAGCGCAGCCTGCTCGCGTCGCTTGCGCAGACCAACCGCCACTTCACCCGCCTGATCAGCCTGGCGCGGCTGCGCGGCGCGCGCCGCGAGGGCGACAAGCTCGAGACCGTGCAGGGCGGCCAGATCGTGGCCGCGCCGGCGCCCGCTAGCGCAGCTCCCGCAGCGTGATCGCCGGCTGCTGATTGCGCCGGATGAGCGCGTGCAGCATCGTGTACTCGGGCACCTCGACCCAGGCCGAGACGTCGCGCGTCAGCGGCTCGGAGGCGACCAGCACCGAGTCGGCGCTGTCGCTGCCGCCGGTCATGCGCCACTCGCCGTCGTGCAGCCCGTAGTCGCGCCCGACCGTGTACCAGAGGCTGTAGTAGGCGAGGTGCCCGGGCAGGAACTCCGCCGGATCCTGCGGGTAGCAGCCGAAGTCGAGCGTGTAGCGCACGGCCGCGAGCTGCATGCCGTCGGTGAGGAACAGGTTGACGGGCGAGGCGAGCGCAATGCCGAGCTTTTCGCGCGCCGCGCGCAGCACGCCCAGCGTGTGCGCTACCGCGTCGTGCAGCTCCTCGGCCGAGGGCCGCGCCGCCGGGTCCTTGAGGCGCGACACGACGAGCGCGTAGATCCATTCGCTGTCGGTGGTGCCGCGGATCTGCGCCGCGAATTCCGGGCGCAGGTGCGGCAGAAGGAGCGGCTTCATGTCGGCGAAGCGCGCGAGGTCGCCGTTGTGCGCCATGGCGAGCGGCACGCCCGGGAACTGGAACGGGTGCACGTTCTGCGTCGCGATCTCGACCCTGGTGTTGTAAGGCACGCCGCGCACGTGGGCCAGCAGGCAGCGGGCGCGGATCTTTTCGGCCAGCCCCTTCAGGTTGCGGTCGAATACCGGGATGGCGTCCGAGGCGTAGGCGAAGGGCTTGTCCGGCTCGTGCGACGCCGCGTCCCAGGCGCGCATGCCGAAGCCGGCGAGGTTGAGCAGGTACAGCATCTTCGGCATGTAGCTTTGCTTGACCAGCGCCGAATCGGGGCGGAACAGAAAATCGTCCAGCGGCACCGGCTGGCCGAGGTAGAGCAGCGCGCGGCACATGGTTCGCCAATGGTCCCGAACCCCTTGACCGCAGTCAAGAAAGCGAGACGCACGGCTGCCGGATAATGGCCGCATGAAAGTCCGTCCGACGCCCAAGGGGCGCAGGGTCGAGCCGCAGGCGCTGCAGGAGGTCAGGGCGCTGCTCGGCACATCGCCGCGCCGTCCCGACCTGCTGATCGAGCACCTGCATCGCATCCAGGACCGCTACGGACACCTTTCCGCCGCGCGCCTCGCGGCGCTGGCGCAGGAGCTGAGGCTCTCGCTCACCGAAGTGTTCGAGGTGGCGACCTTCTATCACCACTTCGACGTCGTGAAGGAGGGCGAGCAGGCGCCGCCCGCGCTCACCGTGCGCATATGCGATTCCATCGCCTGCGAGATGGCAGGCGCGCGGGAACTCCTCGAGAAACTGCCGGCCATCCTCGGCAAGGACGTGCGCGTGATTCCCGCGCCCTGCGTCGGGCGCTGCGAAGTCGCGCCGTGCGCCGTGGTGCACCAGAATCCCGTGGGCAACGCCACCGTCGACAAGGTGCGCGCGGCGGTGCAGAAAAAGTCCTTCAAGTGCGCGCAGCCCGCGTACATCGATTACGCCGCGTATCGCAAGGCGGGCGGCTACCGCCTGATCGCCGACTGCCTTGCCGGCAAGCACACGCGCGACGCGATCACCACGATCATGGAGGACTCGGGCTTGAGGGGCCTGGGCGGCGCGGGGTTCCCGGCCGGCCGCAAGTGGCGCCTGGTCGCCGCCGAGCCCGCGCCGCGGCTGATGGCGGTCAACATCGACGAAGGCGAGCCCGGCACGTTCAAGGACCGCTGGTATTTGGAGCGCGACCCGCACCGCTTCCTCGAGGGCATGCTGGTGGCGGCGTGGTGCGCCGGGGTCGGCGAGATCTACGTCTACCTGCGCGACGAGTACGCCGGCTGCCGCGCGGTGCTGGAGCGCGAGCTGGCCAAGCTGCAGAAGAACCCGCCGTGCGCGCTGCCGCCGATCAGTCTTCGCCGCGGCGCGGGCGCCTACATCTGCGGCGAGGAGTCGGCGATGATCGAGTCGATCGAAGGCAAACGCGGCATGCCGCGCCTGCGACCGCCCTACGTAGCGCAGGTGGGCCTCTTCGGCTACCCGACGCTCGAGCACAACATGGAGACGGTGCACTGGGTGCGCGAGATCGTGGAGAAAGGCGCCGCCTGGTTCTCCGGCCACGGCCGCAACGGCCGCAAGGGCCTGCGCTCGTTCTCGGTATCGGGGCGGGTGAACAAGCCCGGCATGCACCTTGCTCCCGCGGGCGTCAGCGCGCGCGAGCTGATCGACGAGTACTGCGGCGGCATGCTGCCCGGGCACGAGTTCTACGCCTACCTGCCGGGCGGCGCCTCGGGCGGTATCCTGCCCGCGTCGAAGGGCGGCGTGCCGCTCGACTTCGACACGCTGCAGCCGCACGGCTGCTTCATCGGCTCGGCGGCGATCGTCATCCTGTCGCAGCACGACCAGGCGGCGGCCGCGGCGCGCAACCTGATGCGGTTCTTCCGCGAGGAGTCCTGCGGCCAGTGCACGCCCTGCCGCGTCGGTACCGCCAAGGCGCTCGCGCTGATGCAGGAAAGAAAGTGGAACGCGCCGTTGCTCGGCGAGCTCTCACAGGCGATGATGGACGCCTCGATCTGCGGCCTGGGGCAGGCGGCGCCGAACCCGGTGCAGAGCGTCATCAAATACTTTCCGCACGAGGTGCAATGATGGATCGCGTGAGCACCCAGCAACTGGCGACGCTGCCGATCGAGTTCAAGTTGAACGGCCGGAGCGTGGTCGGCCGGCCGGACGAGACCCTCATCGAGACCGCGAAACGCCACGGCGTCGAGATCCCGCACCTTTGCTACACGCCCGGCCTGCGGCCTGACGGCAACTGTCGCGCCTGCGTGGTCGAGATCAAGGGCGAGCGCGTGCTCGCGCCCTCGTGCTGCCGCTACCCGACAGAAGGCATGGAAGTGACGAGCGACTCGGCGCGCGCCGTGCTGTCGCAGAAGATGGTGCTCGAATTGCTGCTGTCCGACATGCCGGAAAAGCAGTACCGCAAGGATTCCGAGCTCGACCAGTGGGCACGGAAGCTTGACATGGGCCTGCCGCGCTTCAAGGCGCGCCGGCAGCCCGCGGCCGACATTACGCACCCGGCGATCGCGGTCAACCTCGATGCCTGCATCCAGTGCACGCGCTGCCTGCGCGCCTGCCGCGAGGAGCAGGTGAACGATGTCATCGGCTACGCCTGGCGCGGCGAGCATTCGAAGATCGTGTTCGACTTCGACGACCCGATGGGCGCCTCGACCTGCGTCGCCTGCGGCGAGTGCGTGCAGGCCTGCCCCACCGGCGCGCTGATGCCGGCGCGCGAGGCGGGACTGCAGCAGATCGACAAGACCGTGGATTCGGTGTGCCCGTTCTGCGGCGTCGGGTGCCTGCTGACCTACCACGTCAAGGAAAACGTGATCCAGTTCGTCAACGGCAAGGACGGCCCGTCGAACCACGGGCGCCTGTGCGTGAAGGGCCGCTACGGCTTCGACTACGTGCAGCATCCGCACCGCCTGACGACACCGCTCATCCGCAAGCCCGGGGTGAAGAAATCGGCAGACGTCAAGGTCGATCCGGGTAGCTGGGGCGAGGTGTTTCGCGAAGCGACCTGGGAAGAGGCGCTCGATCTCGCCGCCACGGGCCTCGCGCGCATCCGCGACGCCGACCGCACGGCGCTCGCCGGCTTCGGTTCCGCGAAAGGCTCGAATGAGGAGGCGTACCTGTTCCAGAAGCTGGTGCGCATGGGTTTTGGCACCAACAACGTCGATCACTGCACGCGCCTGTGCCACGCCTCGTCGGTGGCGGCGCTGCTGGAAGGCATCGGCTCGGGCGCGGTGTCGAACCAGGTGAACGATGTCGAGCACTCGGAAGTCATCTTCCTCATCGGCGCCAACCCGACCTCCAACCACCCGGTGGCGGCGACCTGGCTGAAGAATGCCGCCAAGCGCGGCGCCAAGCTGATCGTGGCCGATCCGCGGCGCACCGACCTGAGCCGCCACGCGTCGCACTTCCTGCAGTTCAACCCGGATACCGACGTCGCGCTCCTGAACGCGATGATCCACACCATCATCGACGAAGGCCTGGCGAACGAAGCGTTCATCAAGGACCGCACCAGCGGCTACGACGCGCTGAAAGACAACGCGAAGGCGTTCTCGCCGGAGAAGATGGCGCCGATCTGCGGGATTCCCGCGGCCACCATCCGCGAGGTGGCGCGGCTGTACGCGACCTCGAAGGCCTCGATCATCCTGTGGGGCATGGGCATCAGCCAGCATGTGCACGGCACCGACAATGCGCGCTGCCTCATCGCGCTGACGCTGATGACCGGCCAGGTCGGGCGCCCGGGCACCGGCCTGCACCCGCTGCGTGGCCAGAACAACGTGCAGGGCGCTTCCGACTCGGGCCTCATCCCGATGATGTACCCGGACTACCAGCGCGTGGCGACGCCTGAAGCGAAGGCGCGCTTCGAGAAGTTCTGGGGCGCCGAGCTCGACCCCAAGCCCGGCCTCACCGTGGTCGAGATCATGCACGCCGCGTACGACGGCAAGATCCGCGGCATGTACATCATGGGCGAGAACCCGGCGATGTCGGACCCGGATCTCGCGCACGCGCGCGCGGCGATGGCCAAGCTCGAGCACCTGGTGGTGCAGGACATCTTCCTGACCGAGACGGCGTACCTCGCCGACGTGGTGCTGCCGGCCACCGCCTGGCCGGAGAAGGACGGCACCGTGACCAACACCGATCGCATGGTGCAACTGGGCAGGAAGGCGCTCGACGCTCCGGGCGAGGCGAAGCCCGACCTTTGGATCATCCAGGCGCTGGCGCGGCGCCTGGGGCTCGAGTGGAACTACGCCGGGCCGAAGGACGTGTGGAACGAAATGCGCGGCTGCATGGACTCGATCCGCGGCATCACCTGGGAGCGCCTGGAGCGCGATTCCTCCGTCACCTACCCGTGCGAGAACGAGGGCGACCCCGGGCAGCCGGTCGTGTTCCAGACGCATTTCCCCACCGCCACCGGCCGCGGCAAGTTCGTGCCCGCGGACCTGATCCGCGCTGACGAGCGACCCGACCGGGACTACCCGATGGTGCTGATCACCGGACGCCAGCTCGAGCACTGGCACACCGGCGCCATGACGCGCCGCTCGGGCGTGCTCGACGCCATCGAGCCCGAGCCGATGGCGTCGTTGCATCCCCTCGACCTTGCCGAGCTCCGGGCGAAGCCCGGCGACGTGGTGACGGTCGAATCGCGGCGCGGCCGCATTGCGCTCTTCGCGCGCGCCGACGAGGGCACCCCGCGCGGCGCGGTGTTCATCCCGTTCGCCTTCCAGGAGGCCGCGGCCAATCTCCTCACCAACCCGGTGCTCGATCCCTTCGGCAAGATCCCGGAGTTCAAGTACTGCGCGGTGAAGGTGGCGAAGGGCGGGGCGCGCCCCGCCGATCCCGGTTACGGCAAGGGCCGGTCGCTGGCGCAGATCGCCCGCTAGGGCTTGACCGCAGTCAAGGGCGCGCTCGTGCGCGCTCGCCTATAGTCCGGCAGTCCGCACACATCACCCCGGGGAACACGCCATGCCGTCCGACATCGATATCGCCCAGGCCGCAAAGCTCAAGCGCGTCAGCAAGGTCGCGCTCGAGCGCCTGGGCATCGCCGAGGAGCACCTCGAGCCTTACGGGCACTACAAGGCCAAGGTTTCGCTCAAGTACCTCGATTCGCTCAAAGGCAAGAAGAACGGCAAGCTGATCCTTGTGACGGCGATGACGCCCACCCCGGCGGGCGAAGGCAAGACCACGACCACGGTAGGCCTGGGGGACGCGCTCAACCACATCGGCAAGAAGGCGGTGATCTGCCTGCGCGAGCCCTCGCTCGGCCCGGTGTTCGGCATGAAGGGCGGCGCCGCCGGCGGCGGCTATGCGCAGGTGGTGCCGATGGAGGACATCAACCTGCATTTCACCGGCGACTTCGGCGCCATCCAGCTCGCCAACAACCTGCTCGCGGCGATGCTCGACAACCACATCCACCACGGTAACGAGCTCGGCATCGACGTGCGCCGCATCGCCTGGAAGCGGGTGCTCGACATGAACGACCGCGCGCTGCGCGACGTGGTGGTGTCGCTGGGCGGGCCGGGCAACGGCTACCCGCGCCAGGACGGCTTCGACATCGTCGTGGCGTCCGAGGTGATGGCGATCTTCTGCCTCGCCACGTCCCTGGAGGACCTGAAGAAGCGCCTCGGTAACATCGTCGTCGGCTACACGCGCGAGCAAAAGCCGGTGACCGCGCGCGACCTGCAGGCGCACGGCGCAATGACCGTGCTGCTGAAGGACGCGCTGGCGCCGAACCTGGTGCAGACGCTGGAGAACAACCCCGCGTTCATCCACGGCGGCCCCTTCGCCAATATCGCGCACGGCTGCAACTCGGTGATCGCGACGCAGAGCGCGCTCAAGCTGGCCGACTACGTGGTCACGGAGGCCGGCTTCGGCGCCGACCTCGGCGCGGAGAAGTTCCTCGACATCAAGTGCCGCAAGAACGGCCTTTCGCCCGATGCCGCGGTCATCGTCGCCACGATCCGCGCGCTCAAGTACCACGGCGGCGTCGACGTGAAGGAAGTAAACAAGGAGAACGTCGCCGCGCTGGAGCAGGGACTGGTCAACCTCGAGCGCCACGTCGAGAACGTGAGCAAGGTGTACGGCATTCCCTGCGTGGTGTCGATCAACCGCTTCACCTTCGATACGCCGGCCGAGATCGAGTGCGTGCAGGCGCGCATGAA
Organism: Burkholderiales bacterium; assembly: GCA_035459025.1. Taxonomy (GTDB): domain Bacteria; phylum Pseudomonadota; class Gammaproteobacteria; order Burkholderiales; family SG8-39; genus JAABQT01. The sequence continues at coordinate 14,699 of DATHYT010000090.1, forward strand.
GAAGCTCGAGGTGCCGGTGGTGCTCGCCACGCACTGGAGCGACGGCGGCAAGGGCGCCGCGGAGCTCGCCAAGCTGGTGGTCGGGCTATGCGAGAAGCCCTCCCAGGCGACCTTCGTCTACGAGGACGCCGATCCCCTGTGGGACAAGATCACCAAGATCGCGCAGAAGGTGTACCGCGCGTCCGCGGTCACGGCCGACACCAAGGTCAGGAACCAGATCAAGAAGCTGCAGGACGACGGCTACGGGCACTACCCGGTGTGCGTGGCGAAGACCCAGTATTCGTTCTCCACCGACGTGGCGAAGCGCGCGGCGCCGAGCGGCCACGCGCTGAATGTGCGCGAGGTGCGTCTCGCCGCGGGCGCGGAGTTCGTGGTCATGGTCTGCGGCGACATCATGACCATGCCGGGACTGCCCAAGGTGCCCTCGGCGGCCAAGATCGACCTGGTCGACGGCAAGGTGGTGGGGCTGTTCTAGCGCGGCTTGCGCCGCAGGCGCAGGTTGAGCATCTCGACCGCCACCGAGAACGCCATCGCAAAGTAGATGTAGCCCTTGGGCACATGGAAATCCAGGCCGTCGGCAACGAGCGCCATGCCGATCATGATGAGGAAGGCAAGGGCCAGCATCTTCACCGTCGGGTGCGCCGACACGAAGCGCCCGATCGGCCCGGCCGCCACCATCATCAGGCCGACCGAGGCGATCACGGCGGCGACCATCACGCGCACGTCGTCCACCATGCCGACCGCGGTGATGATGGAATCGAGCGAGAACACCAGGTCGATGACGATGATCTGTCCGATGATCGCGCCAAAGGTGGCGCGAACGGCTTTCGCGCCGGGGTCGCGCGGGGTCGCGTGATCCTCGTACATCTCGTGGATCTCGCCGGTCGCTTTCCAGATCAGGAACAGCCCGCCGGCGAGCAGGATCAGGTCGCGGCCCGAGATCTCGTTGCCGACGACGGTGAAGATCGGCGCAGTGAGGCCGATGATCCAGGCGATCGTCAGCAGCAGCGCGATGCGCATGAACATGGCGAGGAACAGGCCGATGCGCCGCGCCAGCTCGCGCCGTTGCGGCGGCAGCCGGTCGACCAGGATGGAAATGAAAACGATGTTGTCGATGCCGAGCACCAGCTCGAGCGCCGTCAACGTGACGAAAGCGATCCAGGCCTGAGGATCGAGCAGCAGTTCCACCCGGCAAGTGTACAATCGCGCGCGCCCCGCCGGGGCCAGAACGACAACGGGACACCATGGATACATTGAGCGGCGCCATCGTCGTATTCCTGATCAGCTCGGCGTTCGTCATCGCCGCCGGCATCGGCCTGGCGCGCTTCGGCGACGACCTCGCCGAGGCTACCGGCTGGGGCAAGCTCTGGGTGGGGACGCTGCTGGTGGGTATCGCCACGTCGCTGCCCGAGGTCACGGTCAACGTCTCGGCGGTATGGCTGGAGCACAACCCGAGCCTTGCGCTCGGCAATGTGTTCGGCGCCGACATGATCAACATCTTCGTCATCGGCGTGGTGGCGCTCGTCTTTGGCGTGCCGAACCTCTTCGGCAACCAGGGGCGCGATACGGAGCTGCTGATCCTGACCGGCCTCGGGCTGGTGGCGCTCGCGCTCGCTTTCGGCGCGTTCGGCGACATCAAGGTGCTCGGCCCGACCAGCGTCGGCGGGCTGCTGATCGGCGCGCTCTACGTCTACGGCATGCGGCGGGTGTATCTCGCCGGGCTGGAGGCGCCGGGCGAGAACGGCGGCGAGGAGCCCAAGGGCAGCGTGCGCAATGCCTGGATCGGGTTCCTGGTCTCTGCGGCCGTGGTCATCGTCGCGGGACGCTTCCTCGCCTCGAGCGCCGACGCCATCGCGGAAGCCTCCGGCATCAGCGCGAGCTTCATCGGCGTGCTGCTGGTGTCGATCGTGACGACCCTGCCCGAAGGCTCGGTGACCGTGGCGGCGAGCCTGCGCCGCTCCTACGGCATCGCGATGGGCAATGTCTACGGCAGCTGCGCGTTCAACGTCACCATCATCTTCATCGCCGACTTCTTCCACGCGCGCGGCCCGCTGCTGCGCGAAATGCAAAGCGCGCACTTCGCCGCGGCGCTCGCCGCGTTCGTCCTGATGGGCATGGGCTACCTGGTGTTCAAGGCGTTCCAGTCGCGGCCGTACGCAGCGTTTCGCGCGCTCGCACCGGCGATCCCCATCGTCTACGTTGCCGCGCTGTACGTGGTCTACGTGCTGGGCCAGGCCTGAACCGGGCCGCGCCTCGATTTTTCTTGACGCTGGTCAATGTGGGCGGATTAAGGTAAAACACAAAATCCGACACGGTAGTGCCACGCTCGAAGGGTGCGCCGCGGCGACCGATCAACTCGGACAGGAGGAGTTATGAAGAGGATCTTTTGGCGCGTTCTCGCAACAGCGCTTGCCGTCGGCTGGCTCGGCGCGGCGCAGGCGTGGGAACCCAGCAAGACCGTGGAGTTCGTCGTGCCGGCTGGCACCGGCGGCGGCGCCGACCAGATGGCGCGCGCGATCCAGGGCATCGTTGCCAAGTACAAGCTGATGAACGAATCGATGGTGGTGATCAACCGCAGCGGCGGCTCGGGCGCCGAGGGCTTCCTCGACGTCAAGGGCTCGCAGGGCAACCCGCACAAGATCATCATCACGCTGTCGAACCTGTTCACCACGCCGCTCGCCACGGGCGTGCCGTTCAACTGGCGTGACCTGACGCCGGTGAAGATGATGGCGCTCGACAATTTCGTGCTCTGGGTGAACGCCGAGACGCCCTACAAGACGCCTAAGGCGTACGTCGATGCGGTGAAGCAGGCCGGCTCCGGCAAGATGAAGATGGGCGGCACGGGCGCGAAGCAGGAGGACCAGATCATCACCGCAGCGATCGAGCAGCTGACGGGCGCGAAGTGGACCTACATCCCGATCAAGGGCGGCGGCGCGGTGGCGGTGCAGCTGGTGGGCAAGCACATCGATTCGTCGGTGAACAACCCGATCGAGGCGGTGGCGCACTGGCGCGGGGGCAAGCTCCGTCCGCTATGCGTGTTCAATGACAACCCGATGCCGTACAAGGAAAAGCTGACGGGCGACCTGTCCTGGAACAGCATTCCCACCTGCAAGAAGGCGGGGCTGGACGTCAGCTACATGATGCTGCGCGGCATCTTCATGCCCGGCGGCGTCACCCAGGACCAGGTGGACTACTACGTCGGCGTGCTGCGCAAGGTGCAGGAGACGGCCGAGTGGAAGGACCTGATGGCCAAGGGTGCGTTCGATACGACCTCGCTGGAAGGCAAGGCGTATGCGGACTGGGTGGCGCGCGAGGAGGCACGCCACGTGTCGCTGATGAAGGGCGCCGGCTTCATCGCCGGTCAGTAGCCGCCCGGATTCGCCGCAAGGGCCGCGGCGCGCGGAACGAAGTCCGCGCGCCGCGTTTCATGTCAGGAGGAGGAAATGGCAGAGCAGACCGGTGAGCGGCCGGCGTTCCGGTTCAAGACCGCCGAGCTGGCGGTAGCCGGAATTCTTTTCGTGCTCGGCGCCATCGTCGTCTTCGACAGCGTGCGCCTGGGCGCGAAGTGGGCCGCCGACGGGCCGCAGCCCGGCTATTTTCCGTTCTACCTGGGCTGTCTGATATGCGCGGCGTCGCTGATCAACATCGTGCAGGCACTGCGCATCACGGAGGAAAAGAACGGCTCGTTCGTCGGCCGCGGGCAGCTGAAGTTGGTGCTGAGCGTGCTCATCCCCTCGGCCGTGTTTGCGGGGCTCATCGGCTGGCTTGGCATCTACGTGTCGGCGATCCTCTACGTCGGATTCTTCATGCGCTGGCTGGGTCGCTACGCGTGGTGGAAGCTGCTCCTGGTGGCGTTCGGCAATAGCACCGTGTTCTATCTGATCTTCGAAGTGTGGTTCAAGATTCCGCTGCCCAAGGGCCCCCTCGAGGCCCTGCTCGGGCTCGACTGACCGGAGCGCGCGCGTGGAGGAAATCCGGTCGTTGATGCAGGGCTTCGCGATTGCCCTGAGCTTCACCAACCTCGCCCTGATGTTCGTCGGCATTGTGCTGGGGGTCATCATCGGCGTGCTGCCCGGCCTGGGGGGCGCCAACGGCGTCGCCATCCTGCTGCCGCTTACCTTTGCCATGGCGCAGACGCCCGAGGGACAGACCTCGGCCATCATCCTGCTGTCGTGCATCTACTGGGGCGCCCTATTCGGCGGCGCCATCACCTCGATCCTGTTCAATATTCCGGGCGAGCCCTGGTCGGTGGCCACCACCTTCGACGGCTATCCGCTGTCGCAGAAGGGCCGCGCCGGCCACGCGCTCACGGCAGCCTTCACGTCCTCGTTCATCGGCGCGTTCATCGCGGTGATCGTGATCACGTTCCTGTCGCCGATCATCGCCGGCTTCGCGCTGGAGTTCGGCCCGGCGGAGTTCTTTTCGGTGTACCTGCTCACGTTCTGCGCCTTCGTCGGCATGAGCAAGGAGCCGCCTTTCAAGACGGTAGCGGCGATGATGCTCGGCTTCGCCCTCGCCGCGGTCGGCACCGACCCGGTGACCGGCACGCTGCGCCTGACGTTCGGCTCGATTCACCTGCTGACCGGATTCGACTTCCTGATCGCGGTGATCGGCCTGTTCGGCATCGGCGAGATATTGCTGACCCTGGAAGAAGGGCTCGCGTTCAAGGGCGCCTCGGCAAAGCTCAACCTGCGCGCGGTGATCGAGACCTGGAAGGAGCTGCCGCGCTACTGGCTCACGTCGCTGCGCTCGTCGGCCGTGGGCTGCTTCATGGGCATCGTGCCGGGCGGCGCGACGCCGGCGTCCTTCATGTCGTACGGCGTCGCGCGCCGATTCTCGAAGGACGGCGACAAGTTCGGCACCGGGCAGATCGAGGGCGTGGTGGCGCCGGAAACCGCGGCGCACGCCGCGGGCACCGCCGCGCTCCTGCCCATGATCACGCTCGGCGTGCCCGGCTCGCCGACCGCCGCGGTGCTCCTCGGCGGCCTGCTGATCTGGGGCCTGCAGCCCGGGCCGCTGCTGTTCGTGGAGCAGAAGGACTTCGTCTGGGGCCTGATCGCCAGCATGTACCTCGGCAACATCGCCGGTTTGATCGTGGTGCTGACCTGCGTGCCGCTGTTTGCCGCCATCCTGCGCATCCCGTTCTCGGTCATCGCGCCGATCATCATCGTCATCTGCTCGATCGGCGCCTACACGGTGCACAACTCGATGTTCGACGTCTGGATGATGGTGGTGTTCGGCGTCGCGGGCTACTTCTTCAAAAAGCTCGCGTACCCGCTGGCGCCGCTGGTGCTCGCCATCGTGCTCGGCGACCGCGCCGAGGCCTCGTTCCGGCAGGCGATCCTCGGCTCGCAGGGCGACATGCTGGTGTTCTTCTCCAACGGCCTGGTCGGCTCGATCACCAGCCTGGCGCTCTTCCTGCTGTTCTGGCCGTTGCTCTCGCTCCTAATCCGCAAGCTGCGCGGCGGCTAGGGCTCGCCGAGCTTCTGCCGCAGGCGCGACAGCGTCTCCGGCGTGAGATTCAGGTAGGCCGCGAGCTCCTTCTTCGGGATGCGCCCGGAGAGCTCGGGGTGCTTCCTCTGGAAGCGCGACAGCCGCCCGGGCGCATCGAGCAGGTGCAGGGTGATGGTGTGCGCCATCACCTCGCTCATCAGCTTCATCACCTCGTGCTCGAAGCGCAGCTTGATGTCGGTGTGGCGCTCCATGAATTCCACCCATTGCGGCATCGGCAGCTCTGCGGTGCGCACCTTGGTCACCGCGACGATGGAGTAGGGGATCGGTGTGCGCAGGCGCCACGCCGCGTAGGACGTGTCCATCTCGGTCTCCGCGGCGAAGCGCAGGATCATCTCGCGGCCTTCCGGGTTGGACACCACGCGCTTCAGCATCCCCTCGAGGATGAAGATCTGCTCCATCTCCTCGTCGCCCTGACGCACCACCGGCTCGCCCTTGCGGTAGTCGGCGACCGCGAGCAGCGGCTCGAGCTCGCCCCACTGCGCCGCGGTCAGGCCTTTCAGGAGCTGGTTCTGCCGCAGCTGCAGGCGGATGCTGTTGCGCTGCGGGTGGCTCGGGAACGCGGTCATCGGAGCCGGGATTTTAGACCCTTGACCTGAGTCAAGGCCCGCCGCGGGGTGCGCTTCATACCATACCGTTCCCCTCGAGGAGGCCACCATGGGCACCGTCGAACCGCAAGTCGCCGCCGATGCGCAAGCCGCCGTCACCGACGGCTTTCAGCTGGTCATCGATGCGCTGAAGCTGAACGGCATCGATACGATCTACGGACTGCCCGGCATTCCGATCACCGACCTCACGCGCCGCGCGCAGGCCGACGGCCTGCGCGTGCTGTCGTTCCGCCACGAGCAGAACGCGGGCTACGCCGCGTCGATCGCCGGGTTCCTCACGCAAAAGCCGGGCATCTGCCTGACGGTGTCCGCGCCGGGGTTCCTGAATGGCCTCAATGCCCTGGCCCACGCGACCACCAACTGCTTCCCGATGATCCTGATCAGCGGCTCGAGCGAGCGCGAGATCGTCGACCTGCAACAGGGCGACTACGAGGAGATGGACCAGCTCGCCATCGCCAAGCCGCTCGCCAAGGCGGCGTTCCGTGTGCTGCACGCGGAGGACATCGGCGTGGGCGTGGCGCGCGCCATCCGCGCGGCGGTCTCCGGGCGTCCGGGCGGGGTGTATCTCGACCTGCCGGCGAAGCTCTTTGCCCAGGGCATCGACGCCGCGGCCGGGAAGAACTCGCTGATCAAGGTCGTCGACCCGGCGCCGCGGCAGATTCCCGCGCCCGATGCCGTCAAGCGGGCGCTGGACCTGCTGAAAGGCGCGAACAAGCCGCTCATCATTCTCGGCAAAGGCGCGGCCTACGCGCAGGCGGACGCCGACATCCGCGCGCTGGTCGAGAAGACCGGCATTCCCTATCTGCCGATGTCGATGGCCAAGGGGCTGCTGCCCGACACGCACGAGCAGTGCGCGTCCGCCGCGCGCTCCTTCGTCCTGCCCGGCGCCGACGTGGTGATGCTGATCGGCGCGCGCCTCAACTGGCTGCTGTCGCATGGCAAGGGCAAGACCTGGGGCGGCAAGTCGCACAAGGACTGGGGCGGGCAGAAGTTCATCCAGGTCGACATCTCGCCCACCGAGGCCGACAGCAACGTGCGCATCGATGCGCCGGTGGTGGGCGACATCGGCTCGTGCGTCCAGGCGCTGCTCGCCGGCGTCGGCGCGGGCTGGGCGAAGCCGCCCGCGGACTGGCTGAACGCGATCCAGGAGAAGAAGTCCACCAACGTCGCGAAGATGGCCGAGACGCTGGCGAAGAACCCGTCGCCGATGAACTTCCACAGCGCGCTTGCCGTGGTGCGCGACATCGTGAAAGCGAATCCGGACGCGATGTTCGTGAACGAGGGCGCGAACGCGCTCGACTTCACGCGCAGCATCGTCGACATGTACAAGCCGCGCAAGCGCATCGACGTCGGCACCTGGGGCATCATGGGCGTCGGCATGGGCTACTGCGTCGCCGCCGCAGTGGTCACGAAGCAGCAGGTGATCGCGATCGAGGGCGACAGCGCCTTCGGCTTTTCCGGCATGGAAGTCGAGACCATCTGCCGCTACAAGCTGCCGGTGTGCGTGGTGATCATGAACAACAACGGCGTGTACAAGGGCACCGACGTCAACCCGCGGGGCGGCGACGTCGCGCCCACGGTGTTCGTCAAGGATGCGCGCTACGAAAAGCTGATGGAGGCCTTCGGCGGCGTGGGCGTGTACGCCACCACGCCGGAGGAGCTGCGCAAGGGCATGGAGGACGCCATCCGCTCGCGCAGGCCGACGCTCATCAACGCCGTGATCGACGAGACCGCCGGCACCGAAAGCGGCCGCATCACGAGCCTGAACCCGAGCGCGAAGAAGAAGTAGGTTTCCGGAGGGGAGAATGGAAGCACTCAAGGGAGTCCGCATCCTCGACATGTCCCACGTGCAGGCGGGCCCGACCTGCTCGCAGCTGCTCGCCTGGCTGGGCGCCGACGTGATCAAGTTCGAGAACCCGGCGGGCGACGCGACGCGCGGGCAGCTGCGCGACGTGCCGAACGCCGACAGCCTGTACTTCACGATGCTCAACTGCAACAAGCGCTCGATCACCGTGAACATGAAGAGCGCCGAGGGCAAGCAGGTGTTCGTCGACCTGCTGAAGAAGTGCGACATCATCATGGAGAACTTCGGCCCCGGCGTGCTCGACCGTTTCGGCTTCACCTGGGAGAAGATCCACGAGCTCAACCCGAGGATCGTCATGGGCTCGATCAAGGGCTTCGGCTCGAGCGGGCCCTACGCCGACTTCAAGGCCTACGAGAACGTGGCGCAGGCGATGGGCGGGGCCATGAGCACCACCGGCACACCCGACGGCCCGCCGTTCGTGACGGGCGCGCAGATCGGCGACTCGGGCACCGGGCTGCACCTCGCCATCGGGCTGCTTGCGGCGCTGCGCCAGCGCGATCTGACCGGCAAGGGCCAGTATGTCGAAGTCGCGATGATGGACGGCATCATGAACCTGTGCCGCGTGAAATTCCGCGACCATCAGCGCCTGACGCGCGGCTCCCTTAGCGAGTATTCGGTGGGCACGCACAAGGGCATGGGCGCAGTGCCGCGCGCCGGAAACGACTCGGGCGGCGGCCAGCTCGGCAACGCGGTGCGCTGCAAGCCGGGCGGCCCGAACGACTTCCTCTACATCGTGGTGCAGGAGGCGGTGTGGAGCGCGCTCGCCAAGCTGATCGGGCCCGAGGTCGGCATGCCGGATCTGGCGACCGACCCCAAGTTCGCCAAGATCGCCGATCGCCGCCTGAACCAGAACGACATGTGGGAAATCATCGGCGAGTTCGCGCTCAAGCATACGAAGCGGGAACTGATGGCGCTCCTGAACCCTCTGGACGTGCCCTGCGGGCCCGTCATGTCCACCGAAGACCTCACGCACGACGAGCACGTGCGCGGGCGCGAGATGTGGGTCGAGCTCGACCATCCCGAGCGCGGGCCCTGGTACAACGTCGGCATGCCGATCAAGCTGTCGGACTCGCCCGCGGTGATCAAGCGCTCGCCAACGCTCGGCGAGCACACCGACGAGGTGCTGAAGGAGGTGCTGGGCTATGACGAGGGCCGGATCAATGCCCTGAAGAGCGCCGGCGCGTTCACCGCACCTCCGAAGAAGGCTGCCTGATGAAAATCGCCATCGTCGGTCAGCAGGATTTCGGCAAGGCGGTGCTCGAGGCGTTCCTCGCGCGCGGCGACCAAGTGGCGGCGGTGTTCTGCGCGCCGGAGAAGGAGGGCGCGCGCCCCGACGCGCTGCGCGCCGCGGCGCAGGAAAAGGGCCTCAAGGTGCACCAGTTCAAGTCGCTGAAGGCCCCGGAGGCGGTGCAGGCGATGAAGGACGCGGGCGCGCAGATCGGCATCATGGCGTTCGTGCTGCAGTTCGCGCCGCAGGAGTTCGTCACGCTGCCCAAGCACGGCACCATCCAGTACCACCCGTCGCTGCTGCCGAAGTACCGCGGGCCGTCGTCGATCAACTGGCCGATCAGCCGCGGCGACAAGGAGACCGGCCTCACCATCTTCCGCCCGACCGACGGGCTGGACGAAGGCGCCGTCATCCTGCAGAAGAAGACGCCGGTCGGCGACAACGACACGCTGGGCAACGTGTATTTCGAGCGCCTGTTCCCGATGGGCGTGGAAGCGATGCTGGAGGCGGCGGACCTGGTCGTTGCCGGCAAGCACAAGGAGACTGCGCAGGACGAGTCGCAGGCCTCCTACGAGGGCTGGTTCCGCGAGGCCGAAGCCAAGATCCACTGGGCAAACCATGTCGACCTGATCCACAACCTGATCCGGGCGAGCGACCCGGCCCCGGGCGCCTGGACCACGCTCGGGGGCGTCAAGCTGCAGTTGTTCGACAGCCGCAAGGAAACCGTGCGCACGTTTGGCGCCGTAAGGGGCAAGATCGGCGAGGTGCTGGGCCTCGAAGGCGGGCGCCTGGTGATCACCGCGCAGGGCGGGCGCATCCACGCTGGCAAGGTGAAGCTCGGCGACGGCAAGAAGCTCGCCGCTGCCGAGGCCGGCATCCAGGCGGGGCAGATTCTCGGTACCTGATCCGTAAATATTTGACGCAGCTTAGTTTTGACTGCAAGAATGCGGTCCAGACGGCTGTTTCAAAGGGCGTTGTCGGGGGCTGGGCCGCCTTGATCGACAACAGGGGATCGGGGAGGGCCCTGGCATGAAAGCGTCATTCTGGAAGTCCGACTGGTTCCTCGGCCTGGTGGTCGTGGTCGTGATGCTGTTCGCGGGCGGCAGCGACCTGATGCAGAGCCTCGAGCGCAAAGCCTACGACATCGGCGTGCAGAGCTCCGCGCGTGCGCCGTCGGACCGCATCGCGGTGATCGCAATCGACGACACCTCGATCGCCAATATCGGCCGCTGGCCGTGGTCGCGCGAGGTGCACGCGCGCATGACCGATCTGCTGGCGGGGGCCCGAGCCAAGGTGATCGCCAACACGCTGTTCCTGTTCGAGCCGCAGCTCGACCCCGGCTACCAGTACATCACCAAGCTGCTCGAGCTGGCCGCGCGCGCCGACGCGGCGGCGCCCGCCACGCCCGCCCAGGCCGAGATGCTCGCGCTCCTGCGCTCGGCAGAGGCCGCGCTCAACACCGACCGGCGCCTCGCGGAAAGCTACGCGCGCGCCGGAAACGTCCTGCTGCCCATGCTCTTCACCATCGACATCCCGCGCGGCAAGCCCGACCGGCCGCTGCCCGACTTCGTGGCGAAGAACGCGATTCCCGCCGGGCAGCCCGAGCTCGGCGCGCTTCCGGCGGCGGAGGTGTATTTTCCCCTCGAGAACCTCGGCCGCGCGGCGGCGGCGCTCGGGCACCTCAACGCCAACCCGGACGTCGACGGCGGCATCCGCACCGAGCCGCTGGTGCTGCGCTACTTCGAGCAGCACTTCCCCTCGCTCTCGCTGATGATCGCCGCGAAGAGCCTGAACCTCTCGCCCGACGACATCACGATCCGCGCCAACGAGGGCGTCACGCTCGGGCGGCTCAGCATCGGCACCGACCCCGCGCTGCAGATGTACACCTACTTCTACAAGAACGTCGACGGGCGACCCGCCTTCCAGGTGGACTCGTTCTACGACGTGATCACCGGCAAGATCCCGGCGGCGAAGTACGCCGACAAGATCGTGCTGATCGGCGCCACCGCGGCGGGTGTGGGCACCACCTCCGTGACGCCGGTGTCCCCGGCAATGGCGCCGGTGCTGACGCTGGCGCATTCGGTGTCCTCGATCCTGCAGGAGCACTTCTTCGTGGCGCCGGCCTGGGCCTACCTCGCCTCCTGGGGCGCGTTCCTGCTCGTGGCGCTGTACCTGATCATCCTGCTGCCGCGTCTCAGCGCGGCGCCGGCGGCGCTGGTGACGGTCCTGGTGCTTGGCGTGCTGATCGGCGTGCACTTCGTCCTCATGACGACGCAGAACACCTGGATGCAGCTGATGGTGCCGGCGTCGCTGCTGCTCGTGGGCCACGTCGCGCTGGTGACCAAGCGCTTCATCGTCACCGAGGCCGCGAAGGTGAAATCGGACGAGTCCTCCGCCGAGTCGAACCGCATGCTCGGCATCGCCTACCAGGCGCAGGGGCAGCTGGATCTCGCCTGGGACAAGTTCCGCCAGGTGCCGATGTCGGCGGCGGTGATGGACAACCTGTACAACCTGGCGCTCGACTTCGAGAGGAAGCGCCAGTTCAACAAGGCGGAATCGGTCTTCCGCCACATGCACGACCACAACCCGAAATTCAAGGACCTCGCGAGCCGCCTGTCGCGCGCCAAGCAGCTCTCGGAAACCGTGATCATCGGCGGCGGCTCGACCCACCCGGGCGGTTCGCTCAACCTCGCCGCGGGCGAGAAGCCCAAGTTCGGCCGCTTCGTGGTGCAAAAGGAACTGGGCAAGGGCGCCATGGGCGTCGTGTACCTGGGCAAGGATCCGAAGATCGGCCGCGAGGTCGCGATCAAGACGATGGCGCTGGCGCAGGAGTTCGAGGCCGACGAGCTCGCCGAGGTGAAGGAGCGGTTCTTCCGCGAGGCGGAGACCGCGGGGCGCCTCTCGCACCCGAACATCGTCACCATCTACGATACCGGCGAAGAGCACGACTTCTGCTACATCGCCATGGAGCTGCTCAAAGGCGGTGACCTCGCGCCGTATGTCAAGGCGCCGAACCTGCTGCCCGGCGACAAGGTGGTGTCGATCGTGGCGCGTGCGGCCGACGCCCTCGGCTACGCGCACAAGCAGGGCGTCGTGCACCGGGACGTCAAGCCGGCGAACATGATGTACCACCCGGACAGCGACACGCTGAAGCTCACCGACTTCGGTATCGCGCGTCTCACCGATTCGTCGAAGACCAAGACCGGGATGGTGCTCGGCACGCCGTCCTACATGTCGCCCGAGCAGCTCGCCGGCAAGAGAATCGAGGGGCGCTCCGACCTGTTCTCGCTGGCGGTGAGCCTGTACCAGTTGCTGTGCGGCAGGCTGCCGTTCGAAGGCGAGTCCATGGCGCAGCTCATGTTCAAGATCGCGAGCGAGCCGCCGACCAGCATCCTGACGGTCAATCCGCGCGTGCCGCCGGCACTGGTGGCGTTTCTGGACAAGGCGCTCGCCAAGAATCCCGACGCGCGCTATCAATCGGGCGAGGAGTTCGCCGCCGCGCTGCGTGCGGCGGCCGGCGCCGCGGGGGGCGCGCGACCGGCGGCGCCGGCCGGCGGCCCGCCCAGAAGCGTGGACATCGAGCTCTGAGCCCATGGATCTGAGCCAGGTCCTCGAGATCGCGTCGTGCACCGACCCGGGCATGGTGCGCTCGCACAACGAGGATTCGATCGCCGCCGATCCCGCCAGCGGCCTGGTGGTGCTCGCCGACGGCATGGGCGGCTACAACGCCGGCGAGGTCGCGAGCGGCATGGCGACCACGGTGATCACCACGGAGATCCGGCAGCTGCTCGCCAAGGTGAGGCCCTACGACGTCGATCCGGAATCGAACAAGATCATCGCCGGACAGATGGTGCGCGAGCAGGTGATGAAGGCCAACACCTCGATCTACCAGGCCGCGCAGAGCCAGCCGCAGTACGCGGGCATGGGCACCACGCTCGTGGTGTGCCTGTTCTACGACAACAAGGCGCTGGTGGCGCACCTTGGCGACTCGCGCCTGTACCGCATGCGCGACGGCACGCTCAAGCAGGTGACGCGCGACCATTCGCTGCTGCAGGAGCAGATCGACTCGGGCCTGATCACGGCGGAGCAGGCCAAGCACGCGCAGCACAAGAATCTCGTCACCCGGGCGCTCGGCATCGACCCGGCGGTCGAGCCCGAGATTCGAGAGTACGAGACGCGGCCCGGCGACATCTACCTGCTGTGCTCGGACGGGCTGTGCGACATGGTCACGGACGAGGACATCAGCATGACGCTGGAGGCGCTCGGCGCAAACCTGAAGCTCGCCGCGCAGCAGCTGGTGCAGATGGCCAATGACAACGGCGGCAAAGACAACGTTTCGGTTATACTCGTGCGCGTCCAGCGGGAGTACCCCGCCGCCCGCGGCGTGATGGGGAAGTTTCTAGGATGGCTAAAATAGGCTCCAGGGGTCGGCTATGGCGAAACTGATACTCAGCATGGACGGGCTGGTGCTCAAGGAGATCCCCTTGAGCAAGGAGCGCACCACCATCGGCCGCAAGCCGCACAACGACATCCAGATCGACAACCTCGCAGTGAGCGGCGAGCACGCGGTGATCGTTACCATCCTGAACGACTGCTTCCTCGAGGACCTCGGCAGCACCAACGGGACCCTGGTCAACGGCAACCCGGTCAAGAAGCACTTCCTGCAGAACAACGACGTCGTCGAGCTGGGCAAGTACCGCCTGAAGTTCGTCGGCGAGGCGCCGGTGCCGGCGGCCACCGCCGAGAGGGCGGACTTCGAGAAGACCATGGTGCTGCGCCCATCGGCGATTAAGGCGGCCGCCGACCAGGCGCGGGCGATGGGCGCGGGCGGCGCCGAGGCGGCGCGCGCGTCGGCTGCGCAGCAGGCCGCGGCCAGCGCGACCTCCATGGGCACTGCCGAGAGGGCCACGCCCACGCCGACGCCATCGCCGACGGCCACCACGCCGCTGTCGTCGCCAGCGGCCACCACGCCGACGCCCATCCCGGCGCTCGCGCGGCCCCCCGCCGCCGCCCCGGCCGCCCCGGCCGCCGCGGCCCCTGCCGCCGCGGCGCCGAAAAGCCCGCACCCGCTTGGTGCGATCCAGATCCTGTCGGGCGGCAACGCCGGCAAGGAGCTCGAGCTCGCCAAGCCGCTGACCACCCTCGGCAAACCGGGCGTGCAGGTGGCGGTGCTGACGCGCCGCCCGCAGGGCTACTTCATCACCCACGTCGAGGGCGCGAACCCGCCGCAGGTGAACGGTCAGGCCATCGGTACCGCGCCGCACGCGCTCAAGGACCACGACGTCGTCGAGCTGGCGGGCGTCAAGATGGAGTTCTTCCTGAAGGGATGAGCCGCGGCGCGGCACCGCGCCCCGCCCGCGGCTCCGCCGGCCCGACGGACCGCGCGTGAAACAGAACCTAGTCCGCATCGTCCTCGGGCTCGTCATCACGCTGTTCTTCATCGGCCACGCGGCGCGCTACTACGAGGTGCCGTTCATCACGCGGCTCGACAACATCATGTACGACGCGCGCCTGCAGGTGACCATGCCGCGCGGGGTGGACGAGCGCGTCGTGATCCTGGACATAGACGAGAAGAGCCTGCAGGAGGTGGCACGCTGGCCCTGGCCGCGCGACATCATGGCGGACCTGGTCGAGAAGCTGTTCACGACCTACGACGTCGGCATCGTCGCGTTCGACGTGGTGTTCGCCGAGGCCGACCATTCGTCCGGAATCCGCGCGCTGGACCAGCTTGCGCAGGGGCAGCTCAAGGACGTGCCGAGCTTCCTGGAGTCCTACCGCGACCTGCGCCCGCGGCTGGACAATGACGGGCGATTCGCGCAGGCGATCAAGGGCAAGCCGGTGGTGCTCGGCTATTACCTGAACAGTGAGCAGGACGCGAAGCGCATTGCCGCGATTCCGGAGCCGGTGCTTCCCAAGGGCACCTTCCAGGGACGCAACATCCCGTTCACCACCTGGGTGGGCTACGGCGGCAACCTGGTCCAGTTCACGAAGAACGCCGCCAGCGCCGGGCACTTCAACCCGATCACCGATCCCGACGGCGTGGTGCGGCGGGTGCCGATGCTCGCCGAGCTCGATGGCGCATATTACGAGGCGCTGTCGCTCGCCGTCGTGCGCACGATCCTTGGCTTTCCGAAGGTCGAGCCGGGCTACGCGCCCGACCGCTTTCTGCAACGCGGCTACACCGGACTGGAGTGGCTGCAGGTCGGCCCGCTCGCCATCCCCGTGGACGAGACCGCGAGCGCGCTGATTCCGTATCGCGGCCGCAAGGGCAGCTTCGCCTACGTGTCGCTGGCGGACGTGCTCGCGGAGCGCGTGCCGGCGGAGCGCCTGAAAGGCAAGATTGCGCTGATCGGCACCACCGCGCCGGGCCTGCTCGACCTGCGCTCGACGCCTGTCGACAACGTTTATCCGGGGGTGGAAGTGCACGCCAACCTGATTGCCGGCATGCTCGACAGGAACATCAAGCTGAAGCCGCCCTACATGCTCGGCGCGGAAGTGGTGCTGCTGCTGGTGACCGGGGTCGCGCTGTCGCTCCTGATCCCGATTCTCGCCCCGCTGTGGGCGACCCTCGCCACGCTGGCGAGCATGATGGCGATCACGGGGCTGAACGTGGTGGTCTGGACCGAGGCCGGTATGGTGCTGCCGCTCGCCGCGTCGCTGCTGATGACGCTTTCGCTCTATACCGTCAACATGGCCTACGGCTATTTCGTGGAGGCGCGCTCCAAGCGCCAGTTCACGGAGCTGTTCGGCCAGTACGTGCCGCCGGAGCTGGTCGACCGCATGGCGCGCGATCCGCAGAAGTACAACATGGAGCCGCGCGCCGCCGAGCTCACGATCCTGTTCTCGGACGTACGCGGCTTCACCAGCATCTCGGAGGCGCTCAAGCCGGAGGAGCTGCGCGAGTACATTAACGAGTACCTCACCGTCATGAGCGGGATCATCCGCAGCCGCCACCACGGCACGCTCGACAAGTACATCGGCGATGCCATCATGGCGTTCTGGGGCGCGCCGGTGGACGACGCGCAGCACGCAAGGAACGGCGTTCTCGCGGCGCTCGACATGCAGAAGGAGTGCAGGGTCCTCAACGAGAAATTTGCCGCGCGCGGGTGGCCGACGCTCAAGATCGGCGTCGGCGTGAATACCGGCAACGTACGCGTGGGCGACATGGGCTCGCGGGTGCGGCGCGCCTACACCGTGATCGGCGATCCGGTGAACGTGGCCTCGCGGCTGGAAGGCCGCACCAAGGGCTACGGCGTCGGCACCCTGGTCGGCGAGGCGACGCGCAGGCACGTCAAGGACGTCGTATTCCGCGAGGTGGACCGGATCAAGGTCAAGGGCAAGGACGAGGCGGTCACCATCTACGAGCCGCTCGGCTTGGAAGGCGAGGTCGAGCGCACGGCCCTGGACGAGCTGAAGCTCTGGAACCCGGCCCTGCGCGCCTACCGCGCCCAGCAGTGGGATCAGGTCGAGGTGGCACTGCTCAATCTGCAACGCATGAGCCCGGATTGCGGTCTGTACCAGGTGTACGCGGACAAGGTGGCGGAGAAGCGCCGCAACCCGCCGCCGCCGGACTGGGACGGCGTCGCGGTGTTCGACGAGAAATAGGCGCGTATGAGGCTCAAGGTTCTCGGCTGCTCCGGCGGCATCGGCGGGCGGCACATGCGCACCACCTCGTTCCTGGTCGACGGCGACGTGCTGCTCGACGCGGGCACGGGCGTGGGCGACCTGTCGCTGGCCGAGCTGTCGCTGGTCGACCACATCTTCGTCACCCATTCGCACCTGGATCACGTAGCCTCGATCGCGTTCATCGCCGACACCGTCGGCGGCATGCGCTCCAAGCCGATCCTGGTGCACGCGCTGCCCGAGACCATCGCCATCCTGAAGGATCACATCTTCAACTGGGAGATCTGGCCGGACTTTACGCAGATCCCGACGCCCGAAGCGCCATTCATGCGCTACGAGGAAATTGCGCTGGGCCGCACGGTGACGCTCGCGGGCCGCGCGTTCACGCCGCTGCCGGCGATCCACACGGTGCCGGCGGTCGGCTTCCGGCTCGATAGCGGCAGCGGCAGCCTGGTGTTCACCGGCGATACCGGCCCGAACGACGCGCTGTGGAAGATCGTGAATGGCATCGACAACCTGAAATTCCTCATCATCGAGACTGCGTTCGCCGACAAGGATCGCCAGCTCGCCGAGCTCTCGCAGCACCTGTGCCCCTCGATGCTCGCCGAGGAGCTAGTGAAATTCGAGCTCGACGCCGAGGTGTACGTCACCCACCTCAAGCCCGGCGAGACCGAGCTCACGATGCAGGAGATCGAGGAGTCCTCGGGCCGGCTGCAGCCGCGCATGCTGCAGAACAACCAGGTTTTTGAATTTTGACCGCGCGCGGAGCCGTCGGACGTGAAAAACCGCCTAAAAATCAGGGCGGTGGCGGTCGGCGGCGGTTGAATGTTTGCGCACCGGACGATAGCATAGCCGGCAAGCCCGAATCGAGAGGTCCACGATGAGCGCCGTTCTCAGCCCACACGCTGCGCCGCAGACTGACGTCAGCGTCCGGCTCGCGTTCCAGAAGCAGCTGCAGGCGGTCACCAACAAGATCCACGCCACCAGCAACATCGACGAGATCATGCTCGAGGTGAGCGCGGACATCTGCGTGCTGTTTAACGCCGACCGCCTGACGATCTACTCGATCAGCGAGGACAAGCAGGCCATCGTCTCCAAGGTGAAGACGGGCCTCAACTCGTTCAAGGACCTGAAGCTGCCGATCGCCGAGCACTCGATCGCGGGCTACGTCGCGCTCGCCAAGAAGACGGTCAACCTGAAGGACGTCTACGACGACGCCGAGCTGAAGGCGCTCAACCCGAACCTGCGCTTCCTGCAGGAAGTCGACAAGCGCACCGGCTACCGCACCAAGCAGATGCTGGTGGCGCCGATCGTGGACGGCCAGGAGCTGATCGGCGTCATCCAGATCATCAACAACAAGGCCGGCGTGCCGTTCGGCCCGCTGACCGAGGACGGCGTCGGCGAGCTGTCGCAGACGCTGGCGATCGCTTTCCGCCAGCGGCAGAAGCCGCAGCTCGTCAAGACCAAGTACGACTACCTGATCTCGGACGCGGTGCTCTCGGCGGGCGAGTTCGAGCTCGCTTCGCGCCAGGCGCGCAAGAAGGCCGTCGACGTCGAGGCGGTGCTCGCCGAGGAATTCCAGGTCAAGATCCCGGCGATCGGCGCGGCGCTGTCGAAGTTCTTCGGCGTGCCCTACGAGCCCTACAAGCAGGACCGCGTGAAGCCGATGGAGCTGCTGAAGAACCTGAAGCGCGAGTACGTCGAGCAGAACCAGTGGCTGCCGATAGACGATACCAAGGAAGGCCTGGTGGTGGTGTGCCTGGACCCGGAGCGCATCCGCAGCTCGCGCATCGCCTCCAACGTGTTCCCGAAGGCGAAGATCGTCTACCGTGTCACGACGCAGAGGGAGTTCAAGGAAACCGTCAACCTGTTCTACGGCGCCGAGTCCGTGGACATGGGCGACATCGGCGACATGCTGTCGAGCCTCGACGACGAGGCCGACGGGGCGATGGAGGGGGTGACGGCGGACGAGGCCTCCGCCGCCGCCGACAACGAGCTGGTGAAGCTGGTCAACAAGATCATCGTCGATGCCTACAACCAGGGGGCGTCCGACATCCATATCGAGCCGTACCCCGGCAAGGTGAAGACCGAGATCCGCTTCCGCCGCGACGGCGACCTGGGCCCTTACATCGAGGTGCCCGCGAGCTACCGGTCGGCGCTCGCCGCGCGCATCAAGATCATGTGCGACCTGGATATTTCGGAGAAGCGCCGTCCGCAGGACGGCAAGATCAAGTTCAAGAAGTTCGGGCCGCTCGACATCGAGCTGCGCGTGGCGACGATTCCCACGGCCGGCGGCGTCGAGGACATCGTGATGCGGATTCTCGCCGCCGGCGAGCCGATGCCGCTGGACAAGATGGGCTTCACCAAGACGAACGAGGGCAAGCTGAAGGACACGGTGAGCAAGCCCTACGGCCTGTTCTTCGTCTGCGGCCCGACCGGCTCGGGCAAGACCACGACGCTGCACTCGGTGCTCAAGTTCCTCAACACGCCGGAAACCAAGATCTGGACCGCGGAGGACCCGGTCGAGATCACGCAGAAGGGCTTGCGCCAGGTGCAGGTGAACAAGAAGGCGGGCCTGGACTTCGCCGCGGTGATGAAGTCGTTCCTGCGCGCCGATCCGGACATCATCATGGTCGGCGAGATGCGCGACAAGGAGACCACCTCGACCGGCATCGAAGCTTCGCTCACCGGCCACCTCGTGTTCGCCACGCTGCACACCAACTCGGCGCCGGAATCCATCACGCGCTTGCTCGACATGGGCATGGACCCTTTCAACTTCTCGGACGCGCTGCTCGGCATCCTTGCGCAGCGCCTCGCCCGGCGCCTGTGCAGCTGCAAGCAGACCTATACGCCCGAGTCGGCCGAGCTGACCGCGTTCCTGCGCGAGTATTGCGACGAGCTGCAGAACACGGCGCGCTTCAAGGCCGACCCGAAGGGCGCGATGGAAGCCGTGTACAAGGACTGGGTGCGGCACTACGGCAACGACAAGGGTCAGCTCACGTTCTACAAGCCCGTGGGCTGCGACAAGTGCGGCGGCAGCGGCTTCAAAGGACGCTGCGGCCTGCACGAGCTGCTGATCGCCTCGGACCGCCTGAAGAAGGCGATCCAGGAGCACGCGCGCGTGGCCGAGATGCTGGCGATCTGCCTGGAGGAGGGCATGCGCACGCTGAAGCAGGACGGGATGGAGAAGTGCCTGATGGGAGTCACGCACCTGAAGGAAGTGCGCTCGGTCTGCATCAAGTGAGGCGGCGCCGCCTGGCGAGCGCATGAGCCGCACCCTCGACAGCACCCAGATACTGGGCTTCTCGGCCGCGGGGCGCACTGCGGCCGACGACCTGGTGCAGCGCCTCGAGCAGCTGCACGCTATCGGCGCTTCGCTGTCCGCGGAGCGTGACATCCACCGGCTGCTGGAGGCCATCCTTACCGCCTCCAAGTCGATCACGCGCGCCGATGGCGGCACGCTCTACCGCCTGACGGAAGAGGGCACCCTGCGCTTCGAGATCGTGCGCACCTCGAGCCTCAAGCTCTACCTCGGCGGCACCACCGGCGAGCCGATTCCGTTCTATCCGATCCACCTCACGGGCAAGGACGGCAAGCCGAACCACAGCATGGTAGCCGCGTACGCCGCACTGACCGGCAAGACGGTGAACATCGCGGACGCCTATACCGCCGACGGCTTCGATTTCACCGGCACGCGCAACTTCGACAAGAAGACCGGCTACCGCTCGAAGTCCTTCCTCACCGTGCCGATGATGAACCACGAGCGCGAGATCATCGGCGTGCTGCAGCTGATCAATGCCCAGGACCCGACGACGGGCGAGGTGGTGCCGTTCTCGCCCGCCGACCAGCGGCTGGCCGAATCGCTCGCCTCGCAGGCGGCGATCGCGCTCACCAACCGCATGCTGATCAACCAGCTCGAGCAGCTGTTCGAGTCGTTCATCGCGCTCATCAATACCGCGATCGACGAAAAGTCGCCCTACACCGGCGGCCACTGCCAGCGCGTGCCCGCGCTCACCATGATGCTGGCCGAGGCGGTGAGCGACACCACCGAGGGCCCGCTGCGCGATTTCCAAATGACCGAGAAGGACCGCTACGAGCTCAAGATCGCGGGCCTGCTGCACGACTGCGGCAAGGTGACCACGCCGGTGCACGTGGTGGACAAGGCCACCAAGCTCGAGGGCATCTACGACCGCGTGCACCTCATCGACACGCGCTTCGAGATCCTGAAGCGCGACGCCGAGATCGCGATGCTGAAGGACGGCACCCACGAGGGGCGCGCGCGCTACCGCGAGCGGCTGCGCCAGATCGAGGAGGACCGCATGTTCCTGCGCGCCGCCAACATCGGCGGCGAGCGCATGCGCGACGCGGACGTCGAGCGCATCCGGCGCATCGCCGAGTACCGCTGGACCGACGTCTCCGGCCACGAGGCCAAGTTCCTCAGCAACGACGAGCTGAAGAACCTCAGCATCCGCTCGGGCACGCTCACCGCCGAGGAGCGGCAGATCATCAACCACCACATCGTCGCCACCATCAAGATGCTGGAGGCGCTGCCCTGGCCGCGGCACCTGAAGAACGTGCCCGAGTACGCGGGCGGGCACCACGAGCGCATGGACGGCAAGGGCTATCCCAAGGGCCTGACGCGCGAGCAGATGTCGTGGCAGGCGCGCGTCATGGGCATCGCCGATATTTTCGAGGCGCTGACCGCCAAGGACCGGCCCTACAAGAAGGGCAAGACGCTGTCGGAGTCTCTGGAGATCCTGGGGCGCATGAGCCTCAACGGGCACATCGATCCGGAGCTCTTCGATGTGTTCGTGCGCCGCAAGATCTACCTGCGCTACGCCGACATGTTTCTCGACAAGGAGCAGATCGACGACGTCGACCCGGCGCGGATCCCCGGCTATACGCCCTGAGCGAGGAAGCCTTCGAGGGCCCGCACCGGCGCGGTGTCTTCGAATAGCGCTGGCCGGCCGGCCTCGATCTGCCGCGTGATGTCCTGTCGGTAGTCCGGGTCCTGCGCCAGCCTGACCGCCAGATCCACATATTGCGCCGCGTCGGCGGCCACCAGCGCCGGCAGGCCGATGCGCTTCAGGATCCCGCTCGCCAGCCGGCCGCGCAGAAAGCGCCCTTCGCGCGTCACGATCGGAAGGCCGCATTCGACAGCCTGCTGCGCGGTGTTGAAGCCCGAGAAGCCGAGCGTGTCGAGGAATACGTCCGCGCTGCGCAACAAGCCGAGAAACGCGGCGCGGCTCTGCCAGGGGAGAAATACGGCGCAGCGCTCGAAATCCAGGCCGCGACGGGCGAACCCGGCGGCGAGCCGCGCGCGCAGTGCCGCCGACAGGGCGCGCGTGCGGTACTCGAAGAACACCAGCCGGCAGCGGCCGCCGAGCCGGTGCGCGATCTCGGCCAGCACTCCGTCGTGCTCGGGTGCGTACTTGAACGGCGTGCCGGGGCACACGAGCAGCGGCACGCCCGGTTCCCGGCTCAAGCCCGGCGCGGCGGCCTCGACCGCGCCCGGCTGCACGCAGCAGCCGAGGTTGGGCAGCGCGATGAGCCGCTCGGTGTAATGCGCCTGAGCCTCCGGCGGCTCGAGGTCGGCCGCCGAGAGGTAGGCGTCGATCGTCGGCAGGCCGCTCGTTTCCGGGTGGCCCCAAGACACCGCCTGCAAGGGCGCAAGGCGCATGCTCGCCAGCTTCACGCTCATCGGATCCATGCCGATCTCAGGATAGATCAGCACGTCGGGCCGGGCCTCCCGGATCGCAGCGGCCCACTGGCGCAGTCCCGCGTGCCCGCGCTCGAACCGCGCGGCCCGCGCGAGGGCGTAGCGCGTCTCGGCGTCCTCGTAGGGGTCGAGGCAGAACGCCTGCAGCTCGAATCCGTCGCGATCCAGATGCCGGAACCAGCCTTTGATGATGGCGTTCCACACCGAGTGGTCGCGGAAGAACTGCGACACGATGCCGACCCGGACAGGGCGCGCGGCGCGGCGCGGGCCGGGCGGCGGCGCCTGACGCGCCTGCCAAGACGCCATGAGCTGCGCGCACAGCCGCCCATAGCGGCGTAGCAGCTCCCGGTTGTCCGCCTCCTGATAGGCCAGCCAGAACGGCTGCGCCACGCCGACGGCCTTCCAGCCTTGGTCGACGCGCTCGCCCTCGAACCAGCGCTCCAGATGCTCGAGCTCCGCAGCAAAGCCGGCACGCAAAGCGGCAAGATCGTCCTGCGCCTCGCGCATCGCCGGGATATGGCACATGGCGCGCGCCCACCGCGCCTCCACTGCCTCGGGACTGAGCGCCAGCGCGGCGTCGTAGTGCTGCAGCGCTTCGCGCCACAGGCCCTGGTCCTTGAGCACGTTGCCGAGGTTGACTTCGGCGTCGGCGAGCGCGGGATCGAGCGCCAGCGCCCTGCGGTAGCAATCGGCCGCCACCTCCAGGCGCCCGGTGGCGGCGTAGAGGTTTCCCATCCCGAGCAGGGCGTCGGCGTACTGGGGGCGGATCCGCAGGGCGCGCTCCAGGCACTGGCCGGCTTCGTCGCGCAGCCCGCGGTCGGCGAGCACATTGCCCAGGTTGCACCAGGCTTCGGCAAACTCGGGCCGGCGCTCGAGCGCGGCACGGTACGCGGCTTCCGCTTCCCTGGGCTGGTGCAACCGCACCCGCGCGTTGCCGAGCCAGTAGTGCGCGTCTGCATTTCCCGGCTCGGCGGCCACCGCCTGCTCCAGGGCGCCCGCGGCTTCTGCCCAGCGCTGCAGCCGGCACAACTGCATCCCGAGGTTGCGCAACGCAAGCGCGTAGCCAGGGCGCTGCGCGACGGCGGCCTGCAGCGACTGCAGCGCGCCGGCCGCATCGCCCCGCGCGTCAAGCAGGCTGGCCAGCACCACCATGGCCTCGGCAAAACCCGGCTTGGCGTCGAGCGCAGCGCGCAGCAACGCCTCGGCCCGCGCGGGCTCCCCCCGCAGCAGCAGCGCTTTGCCGAGGTTATAGCTCGCGTAGGGGTGGCGGGGATCCAGCGCAAGCGCTGCTTCATAGGCTGCCGCGGCAGCGTCCGCCTCGCCCAGATCCTCCAGCACGACACCCAGATTGACGTGTGCGGTGGGATAGTCCGGCGCGGCCGCCGTCGCAGCACGGAAATGCGTGGCAGCGGCTCGAAGATTCCCCTGCTTTTCGCTGCGCAGGCCCTTTTCGATCAGCGCGTCAGCCCGGGCCCGGGGGCTACGCGGGCGCGGGAAGATCCAGCTCGGTAGCGGCGGGGGCACGTGACGATTTTCACATAGCCCCGGCGTGGTCCAAGATCGGTCAGGGACTGCCCATTTCCGTCACCTTGAGGCCCGCTAAGCCCCCAATTTGGTGAGGTTTTTGGCAGCCACGGCCTGGCACGCGCCTTGCAGAGATAGGGGCCAGCGGCACCGCCGCGTCGTTACCTCAAAGGAGAGTCGAATGAAACGCATGCAACAAGGCTTCACGCTGATCGAGTTGATGATCGTGGTCGCGATCATCGGCATTCTGGCCGCGGTGGCGCTCCCCGCGTACCAGGACTACACCATCCGGGCGAAGATGTCCGAGGTGATTCTGGCGATGAGCGCCTG
This sequence comes from Burkholderiales bacterium, assembly GCA_035459025.1. Lineage (GTDB taxonomy): Bacteria > Pseudomonadota > Gammaproteobacteria > Burkholderiales > SG8-39 > JAABQT01. The sequence continues at coordinate 39,106 of DATHYT010000090.1, forward strand.
CCGTACGTCGATTACCGAGGTGTACCAGTCGGGTGGCACGCCGCCCGCCGCCAACCAGTGGGGCTGCGAAGCGGTGGCCTCGAAGTACGTGGGTGGCCTGGCGACCGACGTGAACGGCGTGATCACGGCGACGGTGCAGAACATCAGCCCGGACGTGAACGGCAGCCTCGTGACCCTCGCGCCGCTCATCACGGCGACGCAGGTCGCGGATACCACCAACAACATGGGCCAGGGCCTGTTCGGCTGGCGCTGCGGTGGCACCGCGGACGGCACGAGCGTCCAGGCCAAGTACCTGCCGGGTTCTTGCCGCGGCAACTAAGCGGCAGCGGCAGCACGAAGAAGGCGCCCTGCGGGGCGCCTTTTTTATTTCCTGCGCCCGCTGCCAGTGCTCTCGAGCCGCTGCAGCTCGATCTGCCCCGCCCTGTAGCCGAATTCGCCGGCGCGCCGGTAGGCGGCTTTCGCTTCGTCCAGGCGTTCCAGGCCTTCCAACGCGAGCCCCAGCCGGTGGTGGATGACGCCGTCCTCGGGCTTTAGATCGAGCGCGCGCTGCAAATGCTGCCGCGCCAGCTCGTATTGCTCGAGGTGCAAGTGGATGGCGCCGCGCGCGTAGACGCACTGCACGGTCTTTGGATAAAGCTGCGCGCAGCGTTCGGTGATCGCAATGGCCTTGTCCGGCTGGCCGGCGTACAGGTACTCGCGGCCCAGGCCGTAGAGCGTGCGCGAGCCCCAGGGCACGGGCGACTCGGGAAGCTTCGCCGCCGCGTCCTCCCACAGCAACAAGGGGTTCGAGAAGGTGACCAGCCGATCGTGCGCGCCCCAGGCGAGCGCGAGGCTGGCGGCGAGGCCGGCTGCGAGCGCCCCCTTGCGCGGCAGGCGCGATAGCCCGGCTACCACCATGCAGATCACCCCCGGCCCCCACAGGTAGCTGCGGTACAAAACGAGCGGTTCCTGATAGCGCACGGCGGTGAACTCGACGAAGAACAGCAGCCACGCGTAGAGCGCGCCGAAACCCACGAGGCCCAGGGCGCCGCGGCGCAGGAGCAGCGCCGCACCGAGGGCCCCGAACGCGATGAATCCCGCGACCTTCGCCACGATCCAGGCGACGCTCCAGCCGGCGGCGAAGTCCACGCGCAGGTCGATGGACATCAACCCCGGATCCGGCCACAGCCACAGGCCGAGGTACTTGAAGAACAGCCCGGCCTGCGTCACCGCGCTGAGCGCGAGCGAGTGCTGCAGGATGTCTTCGCCGCCGGCCGCGCTCACCTGCGCCGCGATGGCTGCGGCGCCTTCCTCGTAGACGCCCCCGATCACGCCCGTGCTCAGCAGGGTGACGAAGATGGCCGCCGGCGCGCAGGCGGCAAGATAGATCACGGCATGCCGCAGCGCGAAGCGCCGCTCGGCCTGCGCCAGCACGAGCACCGGGACCACCGCAGCCGGTATCAGGACGGCGTGCTCCTTGGAAAGCACCGCCAGCGAATAGAGCAACGCGGCGGAAATCGCGTCGGCATGGCTGCCGCGGCGCAGCCCGCGCAGGAAGAGCACCGCCGAGGCGAGCCCGAACAGCGTCGCCATGACGATGCTGCGCTGGACCAGGTAAGCGGCGCCATAGACCGCCGCCGGGTGCAAGGCGAACGCGGCCGCACCGATCCCCGCGCGCAGCGCGGCATCGGCGTCATTGGTCGGACGCACCGTCGCGCGCTGCAGGTCGAGCAGGAGCCTGTACAGGACGAGGGCGCAGCCGATGTGCAGGATCAGGCTGACCACGCGCTGGGCGACGATGCCGCCCTCGAGCGCGTGCGTCATCGTGAGGGAAAAATACGGCGGCAACCTCAGGTCGAAGCCGAGCGGGTGCGTGGCGTAATAGGAGAATCGCCAGCCGGTGAAGAAGATCTTGTCGTCGAACACCAGCGGATTGCCGAGGAACGGCACGTACAGGGCGGCGGCCAGCGCGGCCACGGCGAGCGCGCATCCAGCGTGCCGGAGGCGCCCGCGGCTCATTCGAAGCGCAGCGCTTCCACCGGGTTGAGGCGGGCCGCTTTGCGCGCCGGATAGAAGCCGAAGAACACGCCGATCGCGAACGCGAACGCCACCGCGAGCGCCACCGCCCCACCCGGGAGGACCAGCTGCCAGTCGGCGATCCGCGCGGCGGCCAGCGCGCCGCCCACGCCGATCAGCACGCCCACCAATCCGCCGATCAGCGACAGCGTCACTGCCTCGACCAGGAACTGGCCCAGGATGTCGCGCGTGCGCGCGCCGAGCGCCATGCGCAGCCCGATCTCGCGTGTGCGCTCGGTGACCGACACGAGCATGATGTTCATGATGCCGATGCCGCCGACCACCAGCGACACCGACGCCACCGCGGCGAGCAGCAGGGCGAGAACCCGGCTCGCGGCCTCCTGGGCCGCCATGAACTCGGCCAGGTTGCGCAGCGAAAAGTCGTCTTCCGCGCCCGGCTGCAGGCGATGGCGCTGGCGCAGCAGGGCGCGCACCTGCTCCTCGACGACCTTGGTGTCGTAGCCGTCGGCGACCTTCACCCAGATGGTGCTGACGGCGCTCTGCTTGGCGAGGCTGGCGCTGCCGAGCACGCGGCTGCGCGCCGTGGCGATCGGCACCAGGATCACGTCGTCCTGGTCGCTCCCCATCAAACTCTGGCCCTTGGTCTCGAGGACGCCGACCACGGTAAAGGGGACGCGCTTGATGCGGATCACCTGGCCCACCGGATCGGCGCTGGCGAACAGCTGCCGCACCACCGTCTGGCCGACCACGCATACCTTGCCCGCGCCCGCCATCTCCGCGGGCTCGAAGATGCGCCCCTGCGCCAGCGGCCACTGCCGCACCTCGAGATAGTCCGGCGTGGTGCCGTAGATCTGCGTGGCCCAGTTGCTGTTGCCCCAGACCACCTGCGCGCCGCCGCGCAGCGCCGGCGCTGCGAGCGCCTCGGCGATCTCGCGGTTGATGGCGAGGGCGTCTTCCTCCGAGAGCGTGTAGTTGGAGCCCACGCCGAGACGCACGCCGCCCTGGGTGCGTGCGCCGGAGAGAATGAGCAGCAGGTTCGCGCCGAGCGAGCGGATCTGCTGCTCGACCCGGGCCTGCGCGCCCGCGCCGACCGCGATCATGACGATCACCGCGGCCACGCCGATGATGATGCCGAGCATGGTGAGGGCGCTGCGCAGCTTGTTCACCGCCAGAGCCCTGAGCGCCAGGCGCAGCAGCGCGATGAGGCTCATGCGGCCACCGCCGCGTCCCGGGGGCCCAGGCGCCGCGCGTCTGCGGGCGCTGCGTTGGCTTCGTCCGCCACGACGCGCCCGTCCAGGAAACGCAGCACACGGCGCGCAAAGCGCGCCACGTCCGCCTCGTGCGTCACGAGCACCACGGTCATGCCCAGGTCGTTGAGTTCCTGCAGCAGCGCCATGATCTCGAGGCTGGTGTGGGAATCGAGGGCGCCGGTCGGTTCATCCGCCAGGATCAGCACCGGGCGCGTCACCAGGGCGCGCGCGATGGCGACGCGCTGCTGCTGGCCGCCGGAGAGCTGCTGGGGCAGGTGGTGCGCGCGCTCTGCCAGGCCGACGCGCGCCAGCATCTCGAGGGCGCGCTCGCGCCGCGACCGGGCAGCGACGCCCGCGTAGACCAGGGGCAGCTCGACGTTTTCCAGCGCGCTGGTGCGCGCAAGCAAGTTGAAGCTCTGGAACACGAAGCCGATGCTGCGGTTGCGGACTGCAGCCAGCGCATCGTCGCTCAGCGCGGATACGGGCTGGGCGTCGAGCCACACCTCGCCCGCGCTCGGCCGGTCGAGGCAGCCGAGCACGTTCATGAAGGTCGACTTGCCCGAGCCTGAGGGTCCCATCACGGCGACGTACTCGCCGCGCGCGATGTCGATGCTGACCCCGGCCAATGCGCGGATCAGGTTGTCGCCGACGCGGTACTCCTTGGCCACGTCGCGCGTGCGGATCAGCGGCTCGCCCATCAGAAGAGTCGAAGGCGCGGCAGGCCGGTGCCGCGCTGCTCGGTCGCCGCCAATCCGACGATGACCTCGGCGCCTTCCTTGAGCTCGCCGGCGACGATTTCAGTATTCAGGCCGTCGCTTAGGCCGAGCCGCACGTCGATGGCACGGGTGCCGCGGCCGTCCGGCACCCAGACTCGGCCGGTTGCCACCGCTGCGCGGCCGGCGTAGTCGCGCAGCAGCTGCTCATAGGCGGCGCGCTGCTCGGGCTTGAGAATCTCGGCCACGCGGGTGCGCATGTCGGCGCGCAGGCGCTCGGACTGGCGGCGCCGCTCCGCCTCGTCGGCCAGCTCACGCAGGGGCGCCGCCTTCCGGCGCAGGTCGTTGAAGATCTCCTCCAGTTGCGCGCGCTGCGAGGCGTCCGGCTGCACGGCCTCGACGAGCCGCTGGCGGAACTGCTGCAGCGCCTGGCCACCGCCCGGCTGCGGCGCTGCCGCGGCGGGCGCCGGCTCGGCGGCGCCGGCAGGCCGGAAGCGCAGCGCGGCATTCGGCACCTTGAGCGCGTTGTCGCGCTGCTCGACCACGATGCGCACGTTGGCCGTCATGCCCGGCAGCAGCGCGAGGTCCGGATTGCGCGCCGAGATCACCACCGTATAGCTGACCACGTTCTGCACGTTCACCGGAGACTTGCGGATTTGCACGATCTCGCCGCTGAAACCGCGCCGCGGGAACGCGTCGACGGTGAACGTCGTCGGCAGGCCGGGACGCAGCCGACCGACGTCCGCTTCGTCGATCGCCGCCTCGACCTGCATGTCGCGCAGGTCGCGCGCGATGGTGAAGAGCACCGGCGCCTGCAGGCTCGCGGCCACGGTCTGGCCGGCGTCCACGTTGCGCAGGATCACGGTGCCGTCCACCGGTGCGCGGATGATGGTGCGCTCGAGGTCCACCTGCGCCTGCTTGAGCAGCGACTCGCGTTGCTTCACCGCGGCAAGGGCGCTCTTCACCTGCGCCTCGCCGACGCGGATTTGCGCTTCGACCGCCTTCAGCTGCTCGCGCATCGCATCCAGAAGGGTGCGCGCCTTGTCGAGCTCCGAAGGCGAGATGAAGCTCCTCTCCACTAGCGCCTTCTTGCGCTCGTGGTCGCGCTGTGCGTCGGCGAGCGTGACCTTGACGCGACCAAGCTCGGCCATCTGCGCGGCAAGGCCGGAGCGCGCCACCGCCACCGCGCTCTGAGCGGCGTCGAGGTCGGCGCGTGCCTGGTTGACGCGCAGCTCGTAGGTCTCGGGGTCGATGCGGGCAATGACTTGGCCCGCCTTCACCGCCGTGTTGAAGTCGGCGAAGATTTCTTTTACCTGGCCGGAGATCTGCGAGCCGACCTGCACCGTGGTCACGGCATTCAGCGTGCCGCTCGCCGCCACCGCTGCGGTGAGCGGGCCGCGCTCGGCGCGCGCCAGGCGGTACTGCGGGTGCTCGCCGCCGCCGTTGCCGATCTTCAGCCACGCGTAGCCGCCCGCCGCGGCGGCAAGCGCGGCGACCACCAGCCCGGTGCGCAGGAGATTCAAGGCGTGCGCCGCCAGGCGCCGGAGCGCCCGCCGCGCTTGGCCTCCAGGCGCAGGTCGGTGAGCACCATGCCACGGTCCACGGCCTTGAGCATGTCGTACACGGTGAGCAGGCCGACCGCGGCCGCGGTGAGCGCCTCCATCTCCACGCCGGTCGGGCCGCGGCATTCGACCGTCGCGACGATCGCGACGGCGCCTTGCCGCGGCTGCAGCTCGAAATCCACTGCGGCACGCGTGATGGCAAGCGGATGGGCAAGCGGAATCAGCTCCGGCGTGCGCTTGGCCGCCTGCAGCGCGGCGATGCGCGCGACGCCGAGCACGTCGCCTTTCTTGGCCCGTCCGTCGGCGAGCAGGCGCAACGTCGTCGCGCGCATCAGGATGCGCCCGGAGGCGACGGCGACGCGATGGGTGCGCGCCTTGGCGCCGACGTTGACCATGTGCGCGCGTCCGCCGCGATCGAAATGGGTCAGCGCGCGCCGCGCTCTCGGTTTTCCTGCCATGCCTGCACCGGAACTTGAAGGACGCGACGGTATCATATTCGCATGCGCCTCCCGACCCTATGCCTCGCCGGCCTGATGGTTTTCGCGCTGCGTGCTCCGGCGCAGCCGCTGCCCGAGCTCGGCGATGCGGCCGGCGCCGCGATCGCGCCGCAGGTGGAGCGCCGCATTGGCGAGAGCATCGTGCGCGAGATCCGCTACCGCGACCCCGCGTACGTCGACGACGCGGAGGTGACCGCCTACCTCGACAGCCTCGGCCGGCGCCTGCTGTCCACGATCCCCGACGCGCGTCACGATTTCGAGTTCTTCGCGGTGCGCGATCCGGCCATCAACGCTTTTGCCCTGCCCGGAGGGTTCGTCGGCGTGCACACCGGGCTGCTGGTCGCGGCCGAAAGCGAGTCCGAGCTCGCCTCGGTGCTGGCGCACGAGATCGCGCACGTCACGCAGCGGCACATCGCCCGGCTGATCGGCGCGCAGCAGCAAATGCAGCTGCCGAGCATGGTGGCGCTCGCTGCCGCGATCCTGCTCGGCGGCTCGCGGCCGGACCTCGCGGTCGGCGCGGCGGCGGCGGCCCAGGGCGGCGTCATCCAGCAGCAGCTCAGCTATACGCGCGATTTCGAGCGCGAGGCGGATCGGATCGGCGCTCGCACGCTGCAGGAAGCGGGCTTCGACGTGCGCGCCATGCCAAGCTTCTTCGAGAAGATGCAGCGCTACGGGCGGCTGGGCGACGACGGCACGGTGCCGAGCTACCTGCGCACCCACCCCATGACCACCGAGCGCATCGCCGATGCGCAAGGGCGCGCGGCGAGCGCGAAGTACCGGCAGCATCTGGACAGCCTGGATTTCCACCTCGTGCGCGCGAAGCTGCGTGCCGAAGGCGGCGAGCCGCTCGATGCGGTGGCCGCGTTTGACGCTGCAGTGCGCGAGCGGCGCTACGCCAACGAGGCGGCCGCCCGCTACGGGCTGGTGAGCGCGCGCCTGCGCGCGCGCCAGTTCGCAGAAGTGCGTGCCGACCTGGCGGCGCTGCGCGCCACGGGCGCGGCCAGCCCGATGATCGAGACGCTGGCAGCACGCGTGCAGCAGGCGTCGGGAGACGCCGCCGGAGCGCTGGCCACGCTCGGGACTGCGCTGCAGCGTTACCCGGGCCGCCCGCCGCTCATCCACGCCTACGCGCTGGCGCTGTATCAGGCGGGGCGCCACGCGGAGGCGCTCGAAGCGCTCGATGCCCCGGTGCGCCGGCATCCGGAGGACGCGCGTCTGCGGGCGCTGCAGGCGCAGACCTACGCGGCGCTTGGCAAGCGCCTGCTTCAGCACCAGGCGCAAGCAGAGCTGTACCTGCTGCGCGGCAGCGTGCCGGCGGCGATCGAGCAGCTGCAGCTGGCGCGTGCGGCAGGCGACGGCAACTTCTACGAGCTCTCGGCAGTCGAGGCCCGCCTGAAGGAATTGCGCGCGCGTCACGCGCAGGAGCAACGCGACGCCAAGCGCTGATCAGGCGCGCGTCGTTTCGCGCTGGCTCGAGTAAGCCTCGTAGAGCAGGTCAAAGGCCTTTTCTGCCTCCCGTATCAGCTCGTCGTCGTTCGCGCCGCGCCGCACGGCCGCCTGCAGCAGCGTTTGCACGCCGGCAGCGTCCGCCACTGGCGTGCCGCGCACTTCCAGAAAGTGGACGATGCCGCCGATGCGGCCGAGCGCCGCGTGCCCGGCAAGGCCGAAATGGCTCAGCATCTGCTCGAAGGTGGTGCGCGCCTCGCTGCTGGCAAAGCGCGCGCCCTCGAAGCCGAAGCCGAGCGCGTCTTCGGGGCAGGCGGCGCTCTTGTCGAGACAAACGATCTTCGCCTCCGAGTCGATGAAGCGCCGGATCAGCCAGGCGCAGGCGAGGCGGTCGGCCCACAGCGGCCGGCGCGTCGCCCAGGTGCGGCGCTGGAGCGGCTCGGCGCCGGGCGCCGCAGCGCCCGGCAGCGCCTGGGACAGCAACGCGCGCACCTCGGCCTCCGCCTGCGCAAGCGCCTGCTCGGTGCGTGCGCGCGCCTCGTTGGGAAAGAAATCGAGCGCCGCGATGGCCTCGAAATTGCGGCGCTGCTTGCTCAGTACGCGCGCGATCGCGGAGGCCTCGGACACGCCGAAGCCGACGCGCAGGCTGAGCACGTTCTTGGTCAGCTCGTCGTAGCGCGCGGAGCGGTCGAAATAGCGCCTGAGCTGTGCCTGCTGCGCCGCGTCCGCCGCCTCCACCCGCAGCACGCTGGCGATGCCTGCGCACTGTGCGACGTACTGCGCCAGCCGCTCCAGTGCATACCGGTTATCCGCCGTGTCGGGGAGCAGATAGACGCCTTCGCGCATCACGGCGGCGCCGAGCGACTCCAGCGTGCGCAGCATGCGCATGCGGCCCGCGGGATCCTCGGTGGGAAATTGCGTCACGGTGACCAGCCAGCGGCTGCCCGCGGCCGGATTTCCGTTCGCCGTCGCGGTGTGTTCCGTCTGCATGGCGCGCGCCGATTATTGCATAGCGCGGCGTGCCTGATATATAAGCGGAAGTCATGGCCCAGGCTGCGCGATGGATGCGCATGCATCTCGCCGCGGACGGCGAGACGGCGGCGTTGTGCGCCGTGCTCGCGGCTGCCCAGCCGGCGGCGGCCGACCCGCTTCTCGTCTGGCTTCGCTCCTCGGGCGCGTGCGCGTTTGCGCTCTTGGCGCCCCTGCGCCTGGCCCCCGGCAAGGCATGGCGCTGGCTGGCGTGGGGCGCGATGCCGGCGGTCGCCACCTGCCGCACGTTCGGCCTGCCGGCGTATCTGGAGGGTGGGGCGATCTGGCTGCATGGGCGTCGCGCGGCGGGCCTGCGCGCCACGCACAAGGGGCAATGCGCGGTAATCGAAGGCGCATTTCCCGCGCCGCTCGCCGCCGAGCCCAGGCTGGAGTCGGCGTTTCGCGAGCGCATCGAAGCGCAGCACGGGTGGCGCTTCGATACCGCGTGGCCGAGCGGCGGCGAGGCGCGCCGGTGAGCAGCCGTCGGCGTTTCCTGCAGGGCGCTGCGGCGCTGCTCCTCGTGCGCGAGGCGCTTGCCGCCGGGACCTTGGAGAAAGGCGTGTACCGCGTGAGCGGCGCGGCGCGCGTCAATGACCGGACCGCCGTGCGCGGCATGGAGGTGAAGCCGGGCGACGCCGTCACCACGGCGGCCGGCGGCGAGATCATCTTCGTCGTCAACCGCGACGCGTTCCTGCTGCGCGAGAACTCGCGCCTTGAAGTGGGCGCTGTGGCGAACGTCTTTCGCATCGTCGCCGGGGCGCTGCTCTCGGTCTATCAGCCCGGCGTGCGCAAGACGCTGCACGCGCAGAACGCCACCATCGGCATCCGCGGCACGGCGGTCTACGTCGAGAGCGGCGCCGACAAGACCTACGTCTGCACCTGCTATGGCGAAGCCGAGCTCACGCCGCTCGCCGACCCCGCGGCGCGGGAAATCGTGCGCACGCGCCATCATGAGCAGCCGCGCTACATCCTGCCCAAGGGCGCGCCGCAGATGATGATGAAGGCGCCGGTGGTCAACCACACCGACGCCGAGCTCGCGATGCTCGAGTCGCTGGTCGGGCGCGGCGTGCCGTTTGACCCGACCGACTACAACCGCTACTGAACGGGGCGCGGGGTGATGCCGAGCTGCGCGTAGAGCGGCCGCAACTCGCGCCGCATCGCGGGCAGCCGTGCCAGGTATGCGAGCGAGGCGCACAGGGCGAGGCCGCCGCCCAGCGCGAGCGCCGCGGGTGGACCGAGGTACTGGGCCGCCCAGCCCGCCAGCAGCGCTCCCAGGGGGCTCATGCCGAGGAAGGACATGATGTAAATGGCGGCGACGCGCGCGCGCAGGCGGTCTTCGACGATCGTCTGCAGGATCGTGTTGGTCGAGCCTGCGGTGAGCATGATGCCCATGCCGGAGAGGTACACGAGCGGCAGCGCAAGCCACAGCTGGCTGGTCCAGGTGAATGCGATCACGGCGGCGCCGGCGGCCGCGCCCGCGCCGCCGATCACCGCCAGGAGCCCGCGCACCGTCGAGCGCAGCGCGAGATAGAGCATGCCCGACACCGCGCCGAAGCCTCCGGCGCCGATCAGCCAGCCCAGCGTCTGCGAGTCGCCGCCGAACACGTCGCGCGCGAAATAGGGTGCCAGCGCCTGCACCGGCTGCACGCCGATGCTCACCGCGGCAAGCAGAAGCAGCAGGTTGCGCGAAGGGCCAAAGCCGTACGCCCAGCGAAAGCCCGCCGCCAGCCCCGAGAGCCAGCGCTCGGGGGCGCCCTCGGGCGCCCGCGCGTGCACCGTGAGCCACGCCAGCGCCGCCAGGATCGCGAGGTAGGAGGCGCTGTTCAGCGCGAAGCCCCACACCTCGCCGAACAAGGCGATCACGGCGCCGCCGATCATCGGACCGAGGAAGCGCGCGCCGTTCATCAGCATCGACTGGAAGGCGATGGCGTTCGGCAGGTCTTCGCGGCCCTCGACCAGCTCGATGAGGAAGGACTGGCGCGCCGGGCTGTCGAAGGCGTTCACCACCCCGAGCACCAGGTTGCCGGCGATCAGGTGCCAGGGCTGGATCAGGCCCGTGGCGACGAGCGCGAGCATGACCAGGGACTGGGTGAGGGCGATGCTGTTGGTGATGCGCAGCACCGTGCGCTTTTCCAGCCGGTCGACCCAGACCCCGGCGAATGGCGCCAGCACCAGGAACGGGATCTGCAGCGCGAAGCTGGCGAGCCCGAGATAGAGCGCCGAGCCGGTCAGGCGGTAGATGAGCCAGCTGGTGGCGATGAGTTGCAGCCAGGTGCCGAACTGCGATACCCCCTGGCCGAGGAAGAACAGCCGGAAGCTGCGGTGCCGGAAGGCGCGCAGCCCGTGCGGGAGCGTCACGTCTTCGCGGCGAGCTTGTCCAGCGTGGCCTGGAACGCCTGCAGGCGGTCGCGCTCCTGCTGTACCACGTGCGCGGGGGCGCGCTCGACGAAGGACGCGTTGGCGAGCTTGGCGCGGGCCTTGGCGATCTCGGCCTCGAGGCGGTTCACTTCCTTGGCGATGCGCTCGCGCTCGGCTTCTGGATCGACCTCGATGTGCGGCATGATCTTGTGGGGCCCGGCGACGGCAACCGGGGAGTCCGACGCCGGCAAGTCGGCGACGCTCCTCAGATCCGATACCCGTGCCAGCGTCACGAATCCCGCTGCGGCGGAAGCGCTCAGCGTCCCGGTGACATAGAACGGAATGCGTTCCTTCGGCGGGATCTTGGCTTCGCTTCGCAGATTGCGGCCGGCGTTCACCACTTCTTTCGCCAGCGCGATCTCGCGCTCCGCCGCTTCATCGATCTTCTCCGGCTGGCTGCGCGGATACGGCGCAAGCATGATGGTCTCGCCGGTCTTGCCGGCGAGCGGCGCCACCCTTTGCCACAGCTCCTCGGTCACGAAGGGGATGATCGGGTGTGCGAGGCGCAGCGCCGCCTCGAGCACGCGCACCAGCGTGCGCCGCGTGCCGCGCTGCTGCGCCTGGTTGCCTTTGGCCAGCTGCTCTTTCGCCACCTCGACGTACCAGTCGCAGTACTCGTCCCACACGAAGCGGTAGATCGCGCCGGCGGCGTTGTCGAAGCGGTATTCGTCGAAGCCTTTCTCGACTTCGGCCTCGGCGCGCTGCAGCGTGCTCACGATCCAGCGGTCCCAGGCCGACAGCTCGACGGCGGCGCTGTCGTCCTGCCCGCAATCACGCCCTTCGGTGTTCATCAGCACGAAGCGCGTCGCGTTCCACAACTTGTTGCAGAAGTTCCTGTAGCCCTCGCAGCGCCCGAGGTCGAAATTGAGCGTGCGCGCAAACGTGGCCTGCGCCGCGAAGGTGAAGCGCAGCGCGTCGGCGCCGAAGGCGGGGATCCCCTGCGGATAGTGCGCGCGCACGTATTTCTCGATCTTCGCCTTGTGATCGGCGCGCAGCAGCCCGAGCGTCGACTTGGCGAGCAGCTCGGGCAGCGTGATGCCGTCGATGAGGTCGAGCGGATCGAGCGTGTTGCCCTTTGATTTGGACATCTTCTCGCCCTCGGCGTCGCGCACGATGGCGTTGATGTAGACGTGGCGGAACGGCACCCGGCCGGTGAAGTGGCGCGTCATCATGATCATGCGCGCGACCCAGAAGAAGATGATGTCGAAGCCCGTGATCAGTACGGAGGAGGGCAGGAACACGTCCAGGTCCTTCGTCTTCTCCGGCCAGCCGAGCGAGGAGAACGGCACCAGGGCGGAGGAGAACCAGGTGTCGAGCACGTCTTCGTCGCGACGCAGCTTGGCGCCGCCCGCCTTGGCGCGCGCCTCGTCCTCGCTGCGCGCCACGGTGATGTTGCCGGACTCGTCGTACCAGGCCGGGATCTGGTGGCCCCACCACAGCTGGCGCGAGATGCACCAGTCCTGGATGTTCTCCAGCCAGTGGTCGTAGGTGCTGCGCCAGTGCTCGGGAAAGAACTTCACCTCGCCGCTCGCCACCGCCTCGAGGCCGGACCGCGCCAGCCCCTCCATCTTCACGAACCACTGGTCCGTGAGCATCGGCTCGACGATCTCGTTGGTGCGCCCGGAGCGCGGCACGCGCAGCCTGTAGGGCTTCTCCGAAACCAGCAGCCCCTGCTGCTTCAGGTCGGCGAGCACGCGCTTGCGCGCTTCGAACCGGTCGAGTCCCGCGTACGGCGTGCCCTTCACCTTCGCCTCGAGGGTCAGGACCTCGATCGGCGCGAGCCCGTGGCGCTGGCCGACGGCGAAGTCGTTGAAGTCGTGCGCCGGCGTGATCTTCACGCAGCCGGTGCCGAACGCGGGGTCGACGTAGTCGTCGGCGATGACCGGGATCGTGCGGCCGGTGAGCGGCAGCCGCACCGTCTTGCCGACGAGCGCGGCGTAGCGCTCGTCCTTAGGGTTCACCGCGACCGCGACGTCGCCGAGCATGGTCTCCGGCCGGGTGGTCGCCACCGTCACGCTGAAGCCTTCGCCCGGGTAGCGGATCTCCCAGATCTTGCCGTCTTCCTCCTCGCTGTCCACTTCGAGGTCGGACACCGCGGTGCCGAGCACGGGATCCCAGTTGACGAGCCGCTTGCCGCGGTAGATCAGGCCTTCCTCGTACAGCCGCACGAACACCTCGACCACGGCGCGCGACATCTTCGCGTCCATGGTGAAGTAGCCGGCCTTCTGGCCTTCGGTGTCGGCGTAGGCCCAGTTGCCCGAGGCGCCCAGGCGGCGCATCTGGCCCATGATCGAGGCGCCGGAGCGCTGCTTCCACTGCCAGACGCGATCGACGAACTTCTCGCGCCCCAGCTCGTGGCGCGATTTGCCTTCGTCCTGCAGCTGGCGCTCGACCACGATCTGCGTGGCGATCCCCGCGTGGTCGGTGCCGACCACCCAGTTGGTGTTCGCGCCGCGCATGCGGTGGTAGCGGATCAGCGCATCCATCAGCGTCTGCTGGAACGCATGCCCCATGTGCAGCGTCCCGGTGACGTTCGGCGGCGGCAGCTGGATGCAGTAGGCGGGCCGCGCGTCAGCGCGGTGCGCGAACCAGCCCGCAGCTTCCCAGCGCCCATACCAGCGGGCCTCGACCGCGTGCGGATCGAAGCTCTTGTCGAGCGACATCCTCAGCTGCCCGTGGAGGTGGAGCGCTTGGCGGCGAGGGCGCCGGCATCGAGCTTGCGCGCCTGCAGCTCGCGCGCCACGGCACCCGCCACCGCCTCGCGCAGCGCAGCGCGCAGCCCATCGCCAAGCGCGGCGAGGGTGCGCTGCAGCTCGTTCTCCAGGCGCGCCAGCACCGCACGCTCGAGCTCGCGCGACAGCGCCTCCACGGCGGCCGCATCGAGGGCGGCCGGCCCCGCGGGCTTGGCCGGATCGACGATCTCGGTCAGCACCGGCAGGTCGTCGCCGCCGCCCTGAGACGCCTCCTGGTGGCGCCTGAGCAGCGCATCGACGCGCTGCACCAGAGGATTGGGATCACTCACTGCGGCTCGCTCCGGCGAGATCGTGGCTGGCGACGCGGTAGCCGCGCTCGCGATAGAAGCGGTAGCGCTCGCGCGCCGCCTGGCGGTCGCCGTCGTCGCGCGCCACCACCTCGAGCAGGCGCTCGTAGCGCTCGAATGCGGGCGGCGTGTCCGGCCCGAGGTTGAGCAGGATGTCGCACTCGGCGGCGCTGCCGACATCGGCGGCGATGAGCACGGGCGTCTCCGCGGCAAGCGCGTCCCCGTCGCGGCAGTGCGGCACGAAGCCGGTGGCCGGCCAAGTCCACAGCAGCCGGTCGATGCTCTGCGCGGTATCGGGCTGCGGGGCGTAGATCAGCAGCCGCTTGCCTTGCGCCAGCGCCTTGCCGGCCAGGCGGCAGGCCACCTGCAGCTTGTCCGCGGCGTTGAAGTAGAAATCGACGCTGGTCATCGTCCCGCGTTCGCGAGCGCAAAGCGCACCAGCAGCGGCACCGGCCGGCCGGTGGAGCCCTTGTCGCGGCCGCTCTTCCACGCCGTGCCGGCGATGTCGAGGTGCGCCCAGCGCAGCTTCTTGGTGAAGCGGGCGAGATAGCACGCCGCGGTGACGCTGCCCGCGGGCCGCCCGCCGATATTCGCCATGTCGGCGAAGTTCGAGCGCAGCTGCTCCTGGTAGTCCTCCCACAGCGGCATCGGCCACACGCGGTCCCAGGCGTCCTCGCCGGCCGCGCGCAGCTTCTCGGCGAGCTTGTCGTCGTTGGCGAACAGGCCCGTGGCCACGTGCCCCAGCGCGATGACGCAGGCGCCGGTGAGCGTCGCGATGTCGATTACCGCGTCGGGTTTGAAGCGCTCCGCATAGGTGAGCGCGTCGCACAGGATGAGGCGACCCTCGGCGTCGGTGTTCAGGATCTCCACGGTCTGCCCCGACAGGGTCTTCACCACATCGCCCGGGCGCGTCGCCTGGCCGCCGGGCATGTTCTCGCAGGTCGGCACCACGCCGATGACGTTCACCGGCGCCTTCATCCCGGCCAGCGCGCGTATTGCGCCCAGCACGCTGCCGGCGCCCGACATGTCGTACTTCATCTCGTCCATCTCGCCGGCGGGCTTCAGCGAAATTCCGCCGGTGTCGAAGGTGATGCCCTTGCCGACCAGGACCAGCGGCGCAGCCTTCTTCGCGCCGCCCATGTAGCGCAGGACGATCAGCTTGGGCGGCTGGTGCGAGCCGCGCGTTACCGCCAGCAGCGCCCCCATGCCCAGGCGCTGCATGTCGCGGCGCTCCAGCACCTCGAGGCCGAGCTTGAACTGGCGCGCGAGCTTCTTCGCCTCGTCCGCCAGGTAGGAGGGCGTGCAGATGTTGGGCGGCAGGTTCCCCAACGTGCGCGCGAGCGCGACGCCTTCAGCCGTCGCCGCCGCCTCGCGCAACGCATTGCGCGCCTGCTCGGTCACCGCTTCACCGTGGATCGCGAGCGTCACCTCGGCCAGCGCGGGTGCGGGCGGCTTCTTCTGCGTCTTCAGCTGGTCGAAGCGGTAAAAGGCATCGCGCAACGCCAGGGCCGCCTGCCGCACGCTCCAGGCCATGGCACGACGACCGACCTTCAGCTCGGCGAAGTAGAGCACGGCGTCGCGCGCACCGAGCTCGCGCAGCGCAACCGCAGCGCCATGCACGGCCTTGCGAAAGGCGGTTTCCGCGAATTCCTTCTGTTCCCCCAGCCCGACAAGGAGCACGCGCTCCGCAGCGAGGCCGGGCACGTTGTGCAGCAGCAACGTCGAGCCAGGCTTGGCGCTCAGGTCGCCGTGCGCCAGCACCGTGGCGAGCCGGCCGCGCGCAGCGCGGTCAGCCGCAGCCGCGGCGCGCGTGAGCACAGGTGCGCCGGCGCCGGTAGCCTGATAGACGCCGAGCACGAGACAGCCGGTCTTCGCGCCCTGGGGCGCCAGCGCACGTATGCTAAATTCCACCCGAATCTCCCGTGTAATGAGTGCTTTAAGTATCGCATGATCTTTCACCGCGCGCTGCTGCGTGAGTTCGCGCAACTGGCGACCGCGGTGTTCCTGTCGCTGTTCCTGATCGCCATCACGACGCGCCTGGTGCGCCTGCTCGGACAGGCGGCGGGCGGCAAGATTCCGACCGACGCCGTGGTCGCCTTCCTCGGCTTCTTCGCGCTCAATGCGCTTCCGTTGCTGCTGTCGCTGACGCTGTTCGTCACAGTGCTGCTCACGGTGACGCGCAGCTACCGCGACTCCGAGATGGTGATCTGGTTCAGCGCCGGCCTGTCGCTCGCCGCCTGGGTACGCCCGGTGCTCGCGTTCGCCCTGCCGCTGGTGGCGCTGATCGCAACCCTGTCGATGGTGATCGCGCCCTGGGCCGTGCGCATGAGCGAGCAGTACCGCAGCCGCGTGGATGCTCGCGACGACGTGGCGCGCGTCGACCCGGGCGTGTTCCGCGAGTCGCGCTCGCGCGACCGCGTGTTCTTCGTCGAGTCGGAGGGCGCCGCCGCCGGGGAGGTGCGGAACGTGTTCGTCAACTCGGTGCAGCACGGGCGCACCGGCGTCATGTTCAGCCGCCGCGGCCTCGTCGAGACCGCACCCAACGGCGATCGCTTCATCGTGATGCTCGATGGCCGGCGCTACGAAGGCGTGCCGGGCGAGGCCGATTACCGCGTCATGGAATTCGAGCGCTACGAGGCGCGCGTCGAGTCCGCGGCTGGCGAGGAGCCGGTGCCGACGCACAAGAGCCTGTCGACGCTCGCGCTGCTGGGGAATCCGACGCACGTAAACCACGGCGAGCTGGTGTGGCGCATCGGCGTTCCGCTTTCGGCGCTGATCCTGGCGCTGCTCGCTATCCCGATGAGCTTCGTCAACCCGCGAGCGGGGCGCTCGGTGAACCTGCTGTTCGCGCTGCTCGCCTATCTCGTGTACCAGAACCTGCTGAGCGTCAGCCAGGCGCGGGTGGCGCAAGGCCGGCTCGACTTTTCCCTGGGATGGTGGCTGGTGCACGCGGCCGTGCTCGCGGTGCTCTTGGTGCTGTTCGCGCAGCGCATGACGTTGCGGCGCTCGAGGTTGCGGGGTTGAGACGATGACGGGCGCAACCCGTACGCTAAACCGCTACCTCGCGCGCGAAGTGCTGGCGGCGGTGAGCTTCATCCTGCTCGGGTTTCTCGGCTTGTTCGCCTTTTTCGACCTGTTGGGCGAATTCCGCGACCTGGGCAAGGGCGAGTACAACCTGCGCCAGGTGTTCACCTACGTGCTGCTGTCCACGCCGACGCACGCCTATGAGCTGCTGCCGGTGGCGGTGCTGATCGGCACGCTCTACGTGCTGGCGCACCTCGCCAACAATTCCGAGTTCACCGTGATGCGCGCCGCCGGCATGTCGCCGGGCCAGGCGAGCGGCATGCTGCTGCGCACCGGCCTCGTGTTCGCTGCGCTCACCTTCGCCATCGGCGAGTGGGTGGCGCCGGCCGCGGAAGAAGCGGCGCAACAGGTGCGCATGCGCGCGTTCTCCTCTGCCATCGGCCAAGATCTGCACTCGGGGCTGTGGTTCAGGGATGAGCGCGCGTTCATCAACGTGCGCGAAGCGCGCGAAGCGAGCCGGCTGAACGGCGTGCGCATCTACGAGTTCGACGCCGATTACCGCTTGGACAGCATCACCTCGGCAGCGCTCGGCGAGTACTTGGAGCAGGGCGCCTGGCGCCTGAGCAAGGTGGTGCAGACCCGCTTCACCGGGGAAGGCCCGCGCACGACGCACCTTGCGCAGACGCAATGGCGCACCGCCGTAACGCCTGAGCTGATCGGCGTGCTGGTGGTCGATCCCGAGCGCATGTCGGCGTGGAGCCTGTACCGCTACACCCAGCACCTGGCGGGCAACCGCCAGAAGACGGGGCGCTATGAGATCGCGCTGTGGAAGAAGCTCTTTTACCCGATCGCCACGCTGGTGATGATGGCGCTCGCGCTGCCGTTCGCGTACATGCACGCTCGCTCCGGCATGGTGGGCCTGAAGGTATTCCTCGGCATCATGCTGGGCATCTTCTTCCACATGCTGAACGGCCTCTTTGCCCATATCGGCCTGCTGCAGGACTGGCCGCCGTTTGCCGCCGCCGCCGTGCCGGGGACGGCGTTCTTTCTCGCCGCGGTGCTGATGATGTGGTGGGTCGAGCGGCGCTAGGCGAGCACGAGCCGCGTGCCCGCCAGCCGATCGTGCAGGAACTGGCCGTCGCGGTCGGCGAGGGACCAGATTATCGAGATGCCGGTCGGCACGAGGACGAGCGCGCAGGCGAAGCGCAGCAGCGCGCGGCCCGGCGTCACGTTTACCAGGCGTACGCGCCAGGCCTTCATCGCCAGCGTCTGGCCGCCGCGCAGCCAGCACCACAAGAAGTAGGCGGCGAACACGGCGGCGAGAAACGCCTGGTGCGCGCGCAGCAGCCAGCCTTCGAGCGGCGCCGCGCCCGAAGCGAAATGGAAGGCGGAGCCGGCGAAGAAGGCGACGGCAAACAGCAGCAGCGCCTCGTACAGCATGCCGCCCAGGCGGCGCGCGAGGCCCGGCGTCACTTCGCCGGCGCGGGCTTCTTGGGCGGCGGCAACGACTGGTACTCGTCCCACTGCTGGCGCAAGTCGCCGCGCTGCTCGGGCGGCACCTTGCTGATGCGGCGGTAGTTCTCGCGCGCCTGCTTGCGCTGCGCCGGTGTGAGCTTGGCCCATTTCTTCATGTTCGACTGCACGCGTTTTTGGCCGACGGGCGTCATCTTCGGATAGCGCTTGGCGACGCCGATCCACTTCACGCGCTGCACCGGTTCGAGGCGATCCCATTCGGCCTCGAGGGGCGCGAGGATCGTCCGCTGCTCCGCGCTCAGCTGCTGCCAGCGACGGTCCGGCTCCGGGGCGGCGCCCGCCGGTGCCGCCGTGAGCAGCAGCGCCGCCGCTAGGGCTGCTGCGAGGCGCGCCGCTTGAGCCACGCTGCGAAACCCTGGTCCAGGTAGGCGTCGATCGGCAGGTCGCTGGAGAGCAGCTGCGCGTCCAGCTCCTCAAGCTCGGCCGCGCGCTGCTGCTGCTGCCACGCATAGGTGGTGGCGAACGCGACGGCGAGGACCAGGAGCGGCAGCAGCACGCGCAGCGACAGGCCGCGCGCGCCGCCGAGGCGACCCAGCGCGTTGCTGGCAAGGGCGAGCCCTGCCGCGGCCTCAGGCCGCTGGTGCGCGAGCGCCTGCTCGCGCGCGGCGCGCAGCCGCGCGGCCACCCGGGCATCCAGGTGCAGCCCCTGGTTCAACGCCTGGCGGACGCGGAGGGCGAATTGCGATTCGTTCATGGGCTTACAGCGTAATACCGCGCGCCTTGAGGGCTACGGCCAAGGCATGCGCTGCCCGTGAGCAGTGCGTTTTCACGCTGCCCTCGGAGCAGCCCATGGCGCGAGCGGTGTCGGCAACGTCCAATTCCTCCCAATAACGCATGAGAAACGCCTCCCGTTGACGCGCCGGCAGCTTCTCGATCTCTTGTTCAATTATTTCAACAACTTGCGACCGCTCAAGGTGCTGCGGCGGAGCGTCTTCGGCGTTCGACTCGCCGGCCGCGGCCAAAGTTTCGAGCGGATCGGCGTCGTCGTCCCCGGCGTGGCCCGGCAGCAACGACGAAAACAGCGTCACCCACCCCGCGCGTACCCGCTGCCGCCGGTACCAGTCGCGGATCGCGTTCTGCAGGATGCGCTGGAACAGCATCGGCAGCTCCGTGCCGGGGCGCTCGCCGTACTTCTCCGCCAGCCGCAGCATCGCGTCCTGCACGATGTCGAGCGCCGCCTGCTCGTCACGCACGGCATACAGGGCCTGCTTGAAGGCGCGCCGCTCCACGCCCTCGAGGAAGGCCGAAAGCTCGCTGCGCGAGGCCAGTGGTTCTCCCTTCCTCCGACGCCCGGGGTGCGGTTTGCGGGCGATGTTACCAAAAGCGCCCCGAACAGCCGCGGCCCGTTGCTTGACCGCAATGCAACAAGTCATTAATGTTCAACGTTTTCCCCAGCCATCGCGGGTCATGGACCGAATCAAGGGAGTGGAGTTGAGCGGCGCCCAGATCGTGGTGCGTTGCCTGCAGGAAGAAGGCGTCGAGTACGTATTCGGCTACCCGGGCGGGGCCGTGCTGTTCATCTACGACGAGCTCTTCAAGCAGGACAAGGTGCGCCATGTGCTGGTGCGCCACGAGCAGGGGGCGGCCCACGCGGCGGACGGCTACTCGCGCTCCTCGAAGAAAGTCGGCGTGTGCCTGGTGACGTCCGGCCCCGGCGTGACCAACGCGGTGACCGGCATCGCCACCGCCTACATGGACTCGATCCCGATGGTTGTGCTCACCGGTCAGGTGCCGACGCACGCCATCGGCCAGGACGCCTTCCAGGAGTGCGATGCGGTCGGCATCACGCGACCTTGCGTCAAGCACAACTTCCTGGTGAAGGACGTGAAGGACCTCGCCACCACCATCAAGAAGGCCTTCTACCTCGCGCAAAGCGGGCGGCCCGGCCCGGTGCTGGTGGATATCCCGAAGGACGTCACGACGCAACTGTGCGAGTTCCAGTACCCGGACGTCGTGGCAATGCGTTCGTACAACCCGGTGAAGAAGGGCCACGCCGGGCAGATCAAGAAGGCGGTGCAGCTGCTGCTCGAGTCCGAGCGGCCGATGGTGTACACGGGCGGCGGCGTCGTCCTTTCGAACGCCGCGCCGCAGTTGCGCGCGCTGGTCCAGCAGCTCGGCCTGCCGTGCACCAACACGCTCATGGGCCTGGGCGCCTACCCTGGCACCGACCGCCAGTTCCTGGGCATGCTGGGCATGCATGGAACGTATCAGGCCAACATGGCGATGCAGCACTGCGACGTGCTGCTGGCGATCGGCGCGCGCTTCGACGACCGCGTGATCGGCAACCCGGCGCACTTCGCGCAGAACCCCCGCAAGATCATCCACATCGACGTCGACCCGTCGTCCATCTCCAAGCGGGTCAGGGTCGACGTGCCGATCGTCGGCAACATCCCCGACGTGCTGGACGACGTGCTCAAGCTGCTGAAGGACCACAAGCCCCTTGCCATCGAGCCGTGGTGGAAGCAGATCGAGGCCTGGCGCGCGCGCGACTGCCTGCGCTTCGACCGCACTTCGAAGATCATCAAGCCGCAATTCGTGCTGGAGAAGCTCTACGAGGTGACGGGCGGCGAGGCCATCGTCACCTCGGACGTCGGCCAGCACCAGATGTGGGCGGCACAGTTCTACAAGTTCGACCGGCCGCGGCAATGGATCAACTCCGGCGGCCTCGGCACGATGGGCTTTGGCCTCCCGGCGGCGATGGGCGCGCAGCTCGCCAACCCCGGTGCCACGGTGGCCTGCGTCACCGGCGAGTCCTCGATCCAGATGTGCCTGCAGGAGCTCTCCACCTGCAAGCAGTACCGGCTGCCGATCAAGATCGTCAACCTCAACAACAGATACATGGGCATGGTGCGCCAGTGGCAACAGTTCTTCCACGGCAACCGCTATTCCGAGTCCTACATGGACGCGCTGCCCGACTTCGTCAAGCTCGCCGAGGGCTACGGCCACCGCGGCGTGCTGATCGAGAAACCCGCCGATGTCGAGCCGGCGCTGCGCGACGCCTTCAAGCGCAAGGACGAGCTGGTGTTCCTGGACTTCCTCACCGACCAGGCCGAGAACGTCTATCCGATGGTGCCGGGCGGCAAGGGCATCACGGAAATGATCCTGTCCGAAGAGCTTTGATGCGTCACATCATCTCGATCCTGGTCGAGAACGAGGCCGGGGCGCTGTCGCGCATCTCCAACATGTTCTCGGCGCGCGGCTACAACATCGAGTCGCTGACCGTGGCGCCGACCGAGGACGCCTCCATGTCGCGCATGACCGTGGTGACCGTGGGCTCGGAGGACGTCATCGAGCAGATCACCAAGCAGCTGAACAAGCTCGTCGAAGTGGTCAAGGTGGTGGACCTGTCGGAAGCCGAGCACATCGAGCGCGAGATGATGCTGATCAAGGTGCGCGCTGGCGCCAAGGAGCGCGAGGACATGAAGCGCATGGCGGATATCTTCCGCGGCCGCATCATCGACGTCTCCGACAATACCTACACCATCGAGCTGACCGGCGAGGGCCGCAAGCTCGACGCGTTCATCCAGGCGCTCGACCAGGGCGCGATCATCGAGACCGTGCGCACCGGCGCGAGCGGCATCGGCCGCGGCAACCGCGTCCTGCGCGTGTAACTGCAAGCAAGACATGGAAATGGGGACCGTCCCCGTTTTCTGAAACCCCGGGGGAAATGCATGAAGGTCTATTACGACAAGGACGCCGACCTCTCGCTCGTCAAGGGCAAGAAGGTCACCATCATCGGCTACGGCTCGCAGGGTCACGCGCACGCGTTGAACCTCCAGGAATCGGGCGTCAAGGTGACCGTCGGCCTGAGAAAGGGCGGCGCGTCCTGGGACAAGGCGAAGAAAGGCGGCGTCAAGGTCGCGGAGCTCGGCGAGGCGATCAAGGGCGCCGACATCGTCATGATCCTGCTGCCCGACGAGCACCACGCCCAGATCTACAGGGACTACGTCGAGCCGAACATCAAGAAGGGCGCGTCGCTTGCCTTCGCGCACGGCTTCAACATCCACTACGGCCTGATCCAGCCGCGCGCCGACCTCGACGTGTGGATGGTGGCGCCGAAGGCCCCCGGGCACACGGTGCGCTCCACCTATGCGGCGGGCGGCGGCGTGCCGATGCTGATCGCCGTGCACCGCAATCCCTCGAAGAAGGCGCGCGAGTTCGCGCTCTCGTACGCCGCGGCGATCGGCGGCGGCAAGGCCGGCATCATCGAGACCAGCTTCAAGGAGGAGACCGAGACCGATCTCTTCGGCGAGCAGGCGGTGCTGTGCGGCGGCTGCGTCGAGCTGGTCAAGGCCGGCTTCGACACGCTGGTGGACGCCGGCTACGCGCCCGAGATGGCGTACTTCGAGTGCCTGCACGAGCTCAAGCTGATCGTCGACCTGATGTACGAGGGCGGCATCGGCACCATGAACTACTCGATCTCCAACAATGCCGAGTACGGCGAATACGTGAGCGGCCCGAAAGTGATCGATGCGGGCACGCGGGCGCGCATGAAGGAGATCCTCGGGCGCATCCAGACCGGCGAGTACGCGAAGGAATTCGTGCTGGAGAACCGCGCCGGCGCGCCGGAGCTCCTCAGCCGCCGGCGCATGACCGCGGAGCTGCCGATCGAGAAGGTTGGCGCGCGGCTGCGCGAGATGATGCCCTGGATCAAGAAGAACCGCCTGGTCGACACGTCGAAGAACTGAGGAGTGAAGCCACCGTACCCGCATCCCCTCATCGCGCGCGAGGGCTGGCCGTTCCTCGGCGCGGCGGTGGCGGCTGCGCTGCTCATCTGGATCTTCGCGGGCGGGTGGTGGTCGGTGCCGGTCTGGCTGGCCGCGCTGTTCGTGCTGCAGTTCTTCCGCGATCCCGCGCGCGAGGTGCCCGATGACCCGCGTGCCGTGGTCGCGCCTGCCGACGGGCGCGTGGTCGCCGTCGAGAAAGCGCGCGACCCCTGGCTCGAGCGCGACGCGCTCAAGATCAGCGTGTTCATGAACGTGTTCAACGTGCACTCCAACCGCGCGCCGGTGGACGGCGCGGTACGCCAGGTCTGGTACCACGCGGGAAGCTTCGTCAACGCCGCGCTCGACAAGGCCTCGGTCGAGAACGAGCGCAACGCGCTCTGGCTGCGCACGGCAGACGGGGCCGACGTGACCTGCGTGCAGATCGCCGGCCTCGTCGCGCGGCGCATCCTGTGCTACGTCGGCGCCGGCGCCGAGCTGCAGCGCGGGCAGCGCTTCGGCTTCATTCGTTTCGGCTCGCGCGTCGACGTATACCTGCCTCTCGAAGCGCAGGCGGTGGCGGCGATCGGCGACAAGGTATACGCTGCCGAAACCGTACTGGCGAAGCTCGCCGGGCATGCCTGATCCGAAGGAGCCGCAGCGCCAAGATTACCTGCCGGGCCTGGTGCCGCCGCGCGGCGGCGCGCTGCGCCGGCGCGGCATCTACCTGCTGCCGAATCTGTTCACTACGGCAGCATTGTTCGCAGGGTTCTACGCCATCGTGCAGGCGATGAACGGGCGATTCGGCGAGTCCGCGATCGCCATCTTCATCGCCGGGCTGCTCGACGGCCTCGACGGGCGCGTCGCGCGCCTGACGCGTACGCAAAGCGAGTTCGGCGCCGAATACGACAGCCTCTCGGACATGGTGTCTTTCGGCGCCGCGCCGGCACTCGTGCTCTACGAGTGGGCGCTGAAGGACCTCGGGCGCTTCGGCTGGATCGCGGCGTTCGTCTACTGCGCGGGCGCGGCGCTGCGCCTCGCGCGCTTCAACGTCATGATCGATGTCGTCGACAAGCGCTACTTCCAGGGTCTGCCGAGCCCGGCGGCCGCGGCGCTCGTCGCCGGCTTCGTCTGGCTCGCGCACGACAACAAGATTCCGCTCACCGAGTACGGCCTGCAGTGGGTGGCGGCGTGCGTCGCGCTGTATGGCGGTCTCACCATGGTCTCGAACGTCCCGTTCTACAGCTTCAAGGACGTCAACTTCAGGAAGAGCGTGCCGTTCTGGGCCATGCTGCTCATCGTGCTGGGCTTCGTGCTGGTGTCGTCGGACCCGCCGATCGTGCTCTTTCTGCTGTTTTGCGCCTACGGCCTGTCCGGCTACGTCATGTGGGCGCTCGGCAAGCGACCTCGGCCGCGTCCTTGACGCCCGCGCGCGGCGCGGGCTATAGTGCGCCGCATGCATCAGGCCAAGATTCTCGGCACCGTCCTTTCGCTCGCGCTTCTCGCGCTGGGCGGCCTGCTGCTGCTGCGCCCCGCGCGCGCAAACTAACAACCCCCAATTCGGCTGTACCCCTGACCGCCCACCCGGCGGCAAGGACCCATCGCATTCCCACGAGGAGCGGACCATGAGCAAGGGCAAGTTGATCATCTTCGACACCACCATGCGCGACGGCGAGCAGAGTCCCGGCGCGTCGATGACCAAGGACGAGAAGCTGCGCATCGCGCGCGCGCTCGAGCGCATGCGCGTGGACGTGATCGAAGCGGGCTTCCCCGCGTCCTCCAACGGCGATTTCGAGGCGGTGCGCGCCATCGCCAACGTGGTGAAGGACTGCACCGTGGCCGGGCTGTGCCGCGCGAACGACCGCGATATCCAGCGCGGCATCGACGCGCTGAGGGGCGCCAAGTCCTGGCGCATCCACACCTTCATCGCCACGAGCGAGCTGCATATGGCGAAGAAGCTGCGCATGACGCCCGAGCAGGTGCTGGAGCAGACCAGGCTCTCGGTGCGCTATGCGAAGAACGCCTGCGACGACGTCGAGTTCTCGCCCGAGGACGGCAGCCGCTCGGACCCGGAGTTCCTGTGCCGGGTGCTGGAGGCGGCGATCAAGGAAGGCGCCACCACCATCAACATTCCCGATACCGTCGGCTACGCGGTGCCCGAGCAGTTCGGCCAGATGATCCGCTCCCTGCGCGAGCGCGTGCCGAACTCGGACAAGGCAGTGTGGAGCGTGCACTGCCACAACGACCTCGGCATGGCGGTCGCCAACTCGCTTGCCGCGGTGGTGATCGGCGGCGCGCGCCAGATCGAATGCACCATCAACGGCCTGGGCGAGCGCGCGGGCAACACCTCGCTCGAGGAGGTGGTGATGGCGGTGCGCACGCGCAAGGACTTCTTCGATCTCGAGACCGGAATCGACACCACGCAGATCGTGCCGACCTCGCGCCTGGTGTCGCAGATCACCGGCTTCGTCGTGCAGCCGAACAAGGCGGTGGTCGGGGCCAACGCCTTCGCGCACGCCTCGGGCATCCACCAGGACGGCGTGCTGAAGGCGCGCGAAACCTACGAGATCATGACCGCGGCCGACGTCGGCTGGACCAACAACAAGATCGTGCTCGGCAAGCTCTCCGGCCGCAATGCATTCAAGCAGCGCATGAAGGAGATCGGCATCGAGCTGGAGAGCGAGGACGCCTACAACAAGGCCTTTCAGCGCTTCAAGGACCTCGCCGACAAGAAGGCCGAGATCTTCGACGAGGACCTGCAGGCGCTGGTGACGCAGGAAGCGGGCAAGTCGGGCGACGAGCACTGGCGGCTGGTGACCATGAACCAGGCGAGCGGCATGGGCGAGAAACCGCACGCGCGCATCGTGCTGGCCGAGAACGGCGCCGAGAAGAAGGCCGAATCGCAGGGCGACGGGCCGGTCGACGCGACCTTCAAGGCGATCGAGACGGTGGCCAAGAGCGGTGCCGAGCTGCTGCTCTACTCGGTCAACGCAGTCACGCAGGGCACGGAGTCGCAGGGCGAGGTGACGGTGCGGCTCTCCAAGGGTGGGCGCATCGTCAACGGCGTCGGCGCCGATACTGATATCGTGGTGGCCTCCGCCAAGGCCTACATCAGCGCGCTCAACAAGCTGGAAAGCAAGGTCGAGCGGCTCAACCCGCAGCATCAGCTGTGAGGCAACCCCAAGGAGTGAGCATCATGAGCGAAGGCAAGCTGAAGCGACCCGAGATCACCGTGGCCACCGACGACCTCGAGCGGCTCGAGGGCCTGCTGGGCGAGTTGCGCGGCGGCGCGCCCGAGATTGCCGACGGGCTGCGCTCGGAGCTGGACCGCGCACGCATCGTCGAGCCGTCCGAGATTCCCCCCGACGTGGTAACCATGAACTCCACCGTGCGCTTCACCGACGAGGAGAGCGGCAAGGAATTCCGGCGCACGCTGTGCTGGCCGGAGGAGGTCACCGGGGGCGAGGACAAGGTGTCGATCCTGGCGCCGCTCGGCAGCGCGCTGCTCGGCCTGTCAGTGGGCCAGCGCATCGACTGGCCGGTGCCCGGCGGACGCATGGCGCGCATCCGCATTCTCGACGTGGTGTCCAAGCCCGGGCGCGCGGGCGGATAGCCGCCGTGGCGAACGCGCGCCGCACATGGCTGTTCGTGCCGGGTGCGGACGCCGCCGCGCATGAAGCGGCGGCGCGTTCCGGCGCCGATGTTCTCATCCAGGAGCTGGAAGACTTCACGCCGCCCGAGCGGCGGCCGCAGGCGCGCCGCCTCGCCGCGACCCTGTACGAGCGCTGGCGCGCCGCCGGCGCGCTCGCCGGCGTGCGCGTCAATCCGCTCGAGACCTGCGGGCGCGAGGACCTCGCCGCGGTCCTCGCCGGGCGGCCCGACATCGTGCTGATGTCGAAGGTGGACGCGCCGGAACAGGTGCGCGCGCTCGCGGCGGCGGCGCCGGGCGTGGAGCTGGTGCCCAACATCGAATCCGCGCGCGGATTGCTGAGAACGGCCGCAATCGCGCGCGCCGATCGCCGCGTCAGTGCGCTCCTGGTCGCGAGCGAGGACATGGTGGCGGACCTCGGCACCAGCCGCAGCCGCGGCGGCGAGGAGCTTGCCTATGTGCGCCAGCGCTTCCTGCTCGAGTGCCGGGCCGCCGGCGTGGAAGCGATCGACTGTCCCTATACCTTCAGCGATGCGAAGGGCGCGGCGGCGGACGCGCGCTGGGCGAGGCGCATGGGCTACCGCATGAAAAGCCTGGTCGACCCCTCGCATGCGGGGGCGGTCAACCGCGTGTTCACCCCGAATGTCGCCGCCGCGCGCAGGATCGTGGCGGCGTTCGAGAAGGCGCGTGCACAGGGCAAAGAACGGGCGCGCGTGAACGGCGCGCTGATCGAGGTGCCGATCTACGCTGCGGCTAAGCGGGTGCTCGAGTCAGCCGCGCGTACGCCACCGTCGACGCGAAGAACGCGAGGCTGAGCGCGATCTCGGCGCCCGCCAGCCACTGCGCGGCGCCGCGCTCGCTCCAGGCGCGCACCGCGCCCTCGGCGAAGTAGGCGAGGATCAGCATGCTCGACCACTGGTAGGTGTAGCGCCGGCCGTTGAGGATGCCGGGAATGGCAAGGGCGAGCGGCGCGGCTTTCAGCGCGAGCAGGGAGCCGCCGGGCCGCAGCGGCGCCAGCCACAGTTCCCACCCGAGGCACAGAAGGATGAGAAACCCCAGGCTCGCGCACGCCGCGAGATGGGCGGCGCGGATCACTGGGCGAGCTTCAGCGCGACCTGCGCCAGCCGCCGGCCCTGCGCGATGCACAGCGCGCGCTCGGCATCGGTCACCGGCTGATCGTCGGCGATGCCGGCGAAGTGGCTCGGCCCGTAAGGCGTGCCGCCGGACCGCGTGGCGTTCAGTTCCGCCTGCGTGTAGGGCGTTCCCACGATCACCATGCCATGGTGCAGCAGCGGCACCATCATGGCGAGCAGCGTCGTTTCCTGTCCGCCGTGCATCGACCCCGTGGAGGTGAAGACGCACGCGGGCTTGCCGGCGAGCCCGCCCTTCAGCCACAGCGACCCGGTGCCGTCGAGAAAATGCTTCAGCGGCGCCGCCATGTCGCCGAAGCGCGTCGGGCTGCCCAGCGCGAGGCCCGCGCAGGACTCGAGGTCGGCGAGCTCGCAGTAAGGCGCGCCGGACTCGGGAATCTGGGGCTGCGCCTGGCGCGTCACCGTCGACACGCGGGGCACGGTGCGCAGCCGCGCGGCGGCGCCGGGCACGCGCTCCACGCCTTCGGCCACCAGCTCCGCCAGGCGCCGCACCGCGCCGCCGACGCTGTAGTACAGGACGAGGATGTCCGCCATGGCCTGTATCATACGGGCCCGATGCGCCGCCCCGATCTCCGCGCGCTGCTCGAGTTCTGCCTCGCGCTGGCGCGGCGCTTCCGCGACGACCGCGGCATCCAGACCGCGGGCTCGCTCACCTTCACCACGCTGCTGGCCCTCGTGCCGCTGGTCACGGTCGCGCTGGCGATGTCGACGGCGTTTCCGGTCTTCGAGCAGGCCATGGAGGCGCTGGGGCGCTACGTGTCGGGGCAGCTGCTGCCCGAGGGCGGCGCCCGGATCACGCAGCAGTTCGCGGCATTCGCCGCCAAAGCAGGCAGGCTCACCGCGGTCGGGCTGGCGTTCCTCGCGGTGACCGCGCTGATGCTGATCCTGACCGTGGACGAGGTCATGAACCGCATCTTTCGCGTGCAGCGCCGCCGCGGCCTGGCGCAGCGCCTGCTGATGTACTGGGCGGTGCTGTCGCTCGGGCCGCTGCTCATCGGCGCGAGCCTGTCCATGACCTCGTTCCTCGTCGGCAGCTCGCTCGGCCTGCTCAACCTGGGATGGATGACGCGCGGCGTGCTCGGGCTGATGCCGTTCTTGTTCACCTGCGCGGCGCTCGCGCTGCTCTACCTCGTGGTGCCCTACCGCAGGATCGAGGCGCGGCACGCGCTCGCGGGCGCGATCGTGGCCGGCATCCTGTTCGAGTTCGCCAAGCGCGGCTTCGCGCTCTACATCGCGAAGTTCCCGACCTACTCCCTGATCTATGGCGCCTTCGCCACCGTGCCGATCTTCCTGCTGTGGCTCTACCTTTCCTGGGTGGTGGTGCTGTTCGGGGCGACGCTGAGCGCCATGCTGCCGGGCTACCGCGGCGGCTACGGCCGCCATGCCGATGCGCCCGGGCGCGAGCTGATCGACGCCACCGCGGTGTTGCGCGTGCTGGCGCTTGCCCGGCGCGACGAGGGCGCGCTGGCGCTCGTCGCCCTCGCGCGGCGCGCGAAGCTCCCGCCCGAGCGTTGCGAGCGGGTGCTGGAGCGCTGTGCCGCGCAGGGCTGGGCCGCGCGCACCGACCGCGAGCGCTGGCTGCTGGTTCGCGACGCCGATACCATTCAGCTCGGTGCCGTGGTGCGCGCCTTTGCCATGGATCCCGAAGCGCTGCGCGCAGGCGCGCCAGCCGCGCTCGCCGAGCAGCTGCTGCGCGCGGAGGACTCGCTCACCATGACGGTGCAGGACCTGCTGCAGGAGCAAGACGCATGAGCGCGATCGACGACCGCGGGCGCCTGATCGCCGCGCTCGACGTGCCGAGCGCCGGCGACGCCCGGGCGCTCGCCGAGCGCCTGGGCGACGCGGTGCGGTTCTACAAGATCGGCCTGGAGCTGTTCAGCGCCGGCGGCTACTTCGAGCTCTCGGACTGGCTGCGCGGGCGCGGCGCGCGCGTGTTCGCCGACCTCAAGCTCTACGACATTCCCGAAACCGTGCGTCGCGCGGTGGCCAACCTGCGCGCCAGCGGGGCGAGCTTCCTTACCGTGCACGCCGAGCGCTCGATCATGGAGGCCGCGGCGCGGGAGAAGGGGGACCTGAAGGTCCTCGCCGTTACCGTGCTCACCAGCTTCGACCAGAAGAGCCTCGCCGAGATGGGCTACGCCGGCAGCGTCGAGGACCTGGTGCTGCACAGAGCGCGCGCCGCGCTCGAGTCGGGCTGCGACGGCGTCATCGCCTCGGGGCTGGAGGCGCCCAAGATCAAGGCGGCGTTCGGCGGGCGCCTGCTCGTGGTGGTGCCGGGCGTGCGGCCGGCGGGCGCGGCGGCGCAGGACCAGAAGCGCGTCGTTGACGTGAAGCAGGCCTTCGCCAGCGGCGCCGACTACATCGTGGTGGGCCGTCCGATCCGCGACGCAGCCGATCCGCGCGCCGCGGCCATCGCGATCCAGGACGCGATCGCGGGCGCGTTGCAGCGCTGACGCGGTGCAACACGCGGGCGCGTAAGTCGCGTACAATGCGCGACTTTTTGCTTTTCTGATCAAGCCGATGCCACGCGCCCTGCGCAACCTCGCCATCATCGCCCACGTCGACCACGGCAAGACGACGCTCGTCGACAAGCTGCTGCGCGCCGCCGGCACCTTCGCGGCCCACGAGCGCCTCGAGGAGCGCGTCATGGACTCCAACGACCTCGAGCGCGAGCGCGGCATCACCATCCTCGCCAAGAATTGCGCCGTGCGCTACGAAGGCACGCACATCAACATCGTCGACACCCCGGGACACGCCGACTTCGGCGGCGAGGTCGAGCGCGTGCTGTCGATGGTGGACGGCGTACTGCTGCTGGTGGACGCGGTGGAGGGGCCGATGCCGCAGACGCGCTTCGTCACGCGCAAGGCGCTCGCGCTCGGGCTCAAGCCGATCGTCGTCGTCAACAAGGTGGACCGACCGGGCGCGCGCGCGCAGTGGACGGTCAACCAGACCTTCGACCTGTTCGACAAGCTGGGCGCAAGCGAGGAGCAGCTCGATTTCCCCGTCGTCTACGCTTCGGCGCTGGAAGGCTGGGCCAGCCTCGAGTCCGGCGCGCGCGGCGGCGACATGAAGCCGCTGTTCGAGGCGATCCTCGCGCACGTGCCGATGCGCGACGAGGACGCCGAGGGGCCGCTGCAGCTGCAGATCTGCTCGCTCGACTACTCGAGCTACGTCGGCAAGATCGGCATCGGCCGCATCCGGCGCGGGCGCCTCAAGGCGGCACAGGAGGTGCTGGTGCTGAACGGCCCGGACGCCGCGCCGCTGAAGGCCAAGGTCAACCAGGTGCAGATGTTCGAGGGGCTGCAGCGCGTGCAGGTCGCCCAGGCCGAGGCCGGGGACATCGTGCTGGTGAACGGCATCGAGGAGCTCGGCATCGGCACCACGCTGTGCCATCCCGAGCACCCCGAGGCGATGGCGCCGCTCAAGGTCGACGAGCCGACGCTGACCATGAACTTCCTCGTCAATGCCTCGCCGCTCGCCGGCCGCGAGGGCAAGTACGTGACCAGCCGCCAGATCCGCGAGCGCCTGGAGCGCGAGACGAAGTCGAACGTGGCGCTGCGCGTCGAGTATCCCGCGGACACCGACACCTTCATCGTGCACGGGCGCGGCGAGCTGCACCTGACGATCCTGCTCGAGAACATGCGCCGCGAAGGCTACGAGATCGCGGTGTCGCGCCCGCGCGTGGTCTACAAGGAGATCGGCGGGGTGCGCTGCGAGCCGTTCGAAGTGCTCACCGTGGACGTGGAGGAGGCCAACCAGGGCGGCGTGATGGAGGAGCTGGGGCGCCGCCGCGGCGAGCTGCTGGAGATGCATCCCGACGGCAAGGGGCGCGTGCGCCTCGATTACCGCATCTCGGCGCGCGGCCTGATCGGCTTCCAGGGCGAGTTCATGACGCTCACGCGCGGCACCGGCATCATGAGCCACGTGTTCGACGAATACGCGCCCGCGCGGACCGAGGAGATGGCCGAGCGCCGCAACGGCGTGCTCGTGTCGCAGGACGACGGCGCGGCGGTCGCCTACGCGCTCTGGAAGCTGCAGGAGCGCGGCCGCATGTTCGTCAACCCCGGCGACCCGGTGTACGAGGGCATGATCATCGGCATCCACAGCCGCGACAACGACCTGGTGGTGAACCCGATCCGCGGCAAGCAGCTCACCAACATCCGCGCCTCGGGCAAGGACGAGGCCATCGACCTCACCCCGCCGATCGGCCTGACGCTGGAATACGCGGTGGAATTCATCGCCGACGATGAGCTCGTCGAGATCACGCCGAAGTCGATCCGGCTGCGCAAGCGCTTCCTGGTGGAGTCCGAGCGCCGGCGCGCGGAACGCGCGGCGGCCTAACCAGGGACCTCGCAGGCGGCGACGCCGGCTTAAACGCGCCGCGTACGCACCAAAAAACGGTCTCGCCTTTTCTGGCGGGATGAATCTCCCCGCCAGAAAAGGCGAGAGTCTTTGAAAGGCTAAACCCGAGACGGGACTACGGGATCGGCACCGCAGCGAGCAGCTGCGCGCCGACGTCCACGCGCCGCGCGGTGTCGTGCGCGGGGCGCAGGCGGTGCGCGGCGACCCCGGGCAGGATCGTCTGCACGTCTTCCGGGATCACCTTGTCGCGCTTTTCCAGCAGCGCCCAGGCGCGCGCCGAGTGCACCAGCGCGAGCGCCGCGCGCGGCGACAGGCCCGCCACGTAGTCCGGCGAGCGCCGCGTGTACTCCACGATCGCCTGCACGTAATCGAGCAGCGCCGGCGCCACGTGCACGCGCTGCGCGTCGCTCTGCAGCTCGACCAGCTCGGCGGGGCTCATGCACGGGTCGAGGCTCGCCAGCAGGTCGCGCCGGTCGGCCCCCGCGAGCAGCGCGCGCTCGGCGCCGCGGTCCGGATAGCCGAGCTCGATGCGCATCAGGAAGCGGTCGAGCTGCGACTCGGGCAGGGGGAACGTGCCAACCTGCTCGGAGGGGTTCTGCGTGGCGATGACGAAGAACGGCTCGGGGAGCTTCCTCGTCTCGGTCTCCACCGTCACCTGGTGCTCCTCCATCGCCTCCAGCAGCGCGCTCTGCGTCTTGGGCGTGGCGCGGTTCACCTCGTCCGCGAGGATCAGCTGCGCGAAGATCGGACCCGGATGGAACTTGAAGGCGCCGCTGTCGCGCTCGTACACCGAGACGCCGATGATGTCCGCGGGCAGCATGTCGCTCGTGAACTGGATGCGCTGGAAATGCATGCCGAGCGTCTTCGCCAGCACGTGCGCGAGCGTGGTCTTGCCCACGCCGGGCAGGTCCTCGATCAACAGGTGGCCGCGCGCGATGAGGCAGGCGAGCGCGAGGCGCACCTGCGTTTCCTTGCCGAGGATCACTTCGCCGGCGGCGGCGATCAGGCGCTCGAGCGGCGCGCGCGTCTGCGCCGGTTTGAATTGTGTTTTCAGCAGCATGGCCCGATTGTACAGGGTATGATTTGAAGCACCATGACCGTGGCTTATGTCACGCACGCGGACTGCCTGAAGCACGAGATGGGCGCGTGGCATCCCGAGCGGCCCGAGCGCCTGACGGCGATCGAGGATCAGCTGATTGCGTCCGGCCTCGGGCAGTTTCTGCAGCGCCATGAGGCGCCGCTCGCCACCGACGAGCAGCTCGCGCGCGTGCATCCGATGGAGTACGTGCGCGCGATCCGCGAGGCCGCGCCCACCGAAGGCACGGTGCATCTCGACCCCGACACGGCGATGAACCCGCACAGCCTGCAGGCGGCGCTGCGCGCGGCCGGTGCCGTCGTGCTCGCCACCGACCTCGTGCTGCGCGGGGAGGTCGATGGCGCGTTCTGCGGGGTGCGCCCGCCGGGGCACCACGCGTGCCGCGCGCGGCCGATGGGCTTCTGCATCTTCAACAACGTGGCCGTGGCCGCGCGCCACGCGCTCGAGGCGCACGGCCTGGAGCGCGTCGCCATCATCGATTTCGACGTCCACCACGGCAACGGCACCGAGGACATTTTCCAGAACGATGCGCGCGTGCTGATGGCCTCCACCTTCCAGCACCCGTTCTATCCCTACAGCGGCACCGAGGACCCGGCGCCCAACATGGTCAACGTGCCGCTGCGTGCGGGCGCGGGCTCGAAGCAGTTCCGCGCCGCGGTGAGCGAAGCCTGGCTGCCCGCGCTCGAGGGCTTCCGCCCACAGTTGGTGATCTTTTCCGCGGGGTTCGACGCGCACGCCGATGACGACATGGCGATGCTCAGCTTCACCGACCAGGACTACGCCTGGGTGACGCAGCAGGTGAAGGCGGTGGCGGACCGGCACGCGGGCGGCCGCATCGTGTCGGCGCTGGAAGGCGGGTACGCCCTGTCGGCGCTCGGTCGCAGCGTGGTGCAGCACCTGCGCGTGCTCGCGGGGCTGGACGCGTAACGCAGTTCCTGGTGTAAGGTATCGGCCGTGGGGCGCGACTGCGCCCGGAAGGCCCCCCATGCGACTGTTCAACACGTTCACCCGATTCAAGAAAGGACCCTGATGCGCCTGGCTCATCTGGCCGTTGCCCTTGCACTGGCTGCGCTCGTCCTTCCCCTGCATGCGCAGTCCCTCAAAGTGTCCGCGATCCCGGACGAATCTCCCACCGAGCTGCTGCGCAAGTTCAAGCCGCTGGGCGCCTACCTCGAAAAGCAAACCGGCATGAAGGTCGACTGGACGCCGGTCAACGACTACCCGGCGGTGGTCGAAGGTCTCGCCGCCAAGCGCATCGACCTCGCCTGGCTCGGCGGCTTCACCTTCGTGCAGGCGCGCATCCGCACCGGCGACGCGATCCCCATCGCGCAGCGCGTGGAGGACGAGAAGTTCATCAGCTACTACATCGTGCCGAAGGCGAGCAGGGCGAAGACGCTGCAGGACCTCAAGGGCAAGACTTTCGCGTTCGGCTCGCCGGCCTCCACCTCGGGACACTTGATGCCGCGCTTCTTCCTGCTCAAGGCGGGGCTCAACCCGGACAAGGACTTCACGCGCCTTGCGTTCTCGGGCGCGCACGACGCGACGGTGGCGTTCGTCGCCTCCGGCCGCGCCGAAGCCGGCGCGCTGAACGCTTCGGTGTACGACAAGCTGATCGAGAAGGGCGACGCCAACGCAAGATCGGTGCGCATCCTGCAGACCACGCCGCCGTACTACGACTACAACTGGACGGTGCGCGGCAGCCTCGACCCGGCGCTGGTGAGCAAGCTCACCGCGGCGTTCCTCGACCTCGATCCGAAGAACCCGGCGCACAAGGAGATCCTCGATCTGCAGCGGGCGACGCGCTTCGTCGCCACCAAGCCCGAGAACTACAAGGGCATCGAGGAAGCGGCGCGCTCCGCGGGACTGCTGAAGTAGGCACGCTGCGCACGTGAAGCTCGACGTCGACGCGCTGCACCTGGTGCTGCCGGGCGGGCAGCGGGCGCTCGCGGGCGTTTCGCTCGGCGTGGCGCGCGGCGAGCGCGTGGCCGTCATCGGTCCCTCGGGGGCCGGCAAGACCAGCCTGCTGCGGATCCTGGGCCTGGCGCTGCGCCCGAGCGCCGGCAGGCTCGCCCTCGCCGACGTCGATCCGTGGGTGCTGCCGGCGCGGGCGCTGCAGCAGTTGCGCGGGCGCATCGGCATGATCCACCAGGCGCCGCCGCTGCCGCCGCGCCAGCGCCTGGTCACGGCGGTCCTTGCCGGACGGCTGGGTGCCTGGGGACTGTGGCGCGGGCTCGCTTCCCTCGCGTACCCGGCCGATATCGCGGGGGCGCGCGACGCGCTCGGCCGGCTCGACCTCGCCGAGCGCGTCTTCGACCGCTGCGACCGGCTCTCCGGGGGCCAGCTGCAGCGCGTCGGCGTGGCACGGGTGCTCTACCAGAAGCCCGACCTGATCCTCGCCGACGAGCCGGTGTCGGCGCTCGATCCGCAGCTCGCCGACCAGGCCGTGGGCGAGCTGCACCGTGAAGCGCAATCGCGCGGCGTGACGCTGGTGGCGAGCTTGCACGCCGTGGACCTGGCGCTGAAGTGGTTCCCGCGCATCGTCGGCCTGCGCGACGGCGCGGTGGTGTTCGACTGCCCGCCGGTGCGCGTGAGCGACGCCATGCTGCACGAGCTGTACGCGACCGAATCGCAGACCCTCCCGGTCCAGGGCGGCGCGCCGCTCGCGCATCCCGAGCCGCTGTCGCGCGCGTCGCGCCGGGGCGCCCAGCCCCTGTGCCGTTAGCGGGCGCGGCCGCGGCACCGCGCGACCCGGCGCTGCCGGCGCGCGTCGCGCTCACCCTCGTCGTCCTGCTGTTGCTCTGGCCGGCGCTCGAGCTGACCGAGTTCGACCCGGGGAAGCTCTTCGAGCCGGGAAACCTGCAGATGATGGGGCGCTTCCTCGGCACCTTCTTCCCGCTCGCGCTGGGCGCGGATTTCCTCGGGCTGGTGCTGCGCTCGGCCCTGGAGACGCTCGCGCTGGCGACGGCCGGCATGGCGCTCGCGGTGGCGCTCGCTGCGCCGCTCTCGCTCGCGGTGTCGGAGAGCCTTTCCGTGTCGCGCATCGGTCCCGCGCCGCTCGCCGGGCTGCGCCGGCTGCTGCGCGCGCCGCTGCGGCTGCTGCTCGTGGTCATGCGCTCGATCCCGGAGATCGTCTGGGCGCTATTGTTCGTGCGCGCGGTGGGCCTCGGGCCGGCGGCCGGCATCCTCGCCATCGGCATCAACTACGCCGGCATGCTCGGCAAGGTGTACTTCGAGATCTACGAGGCGGGCGACACGCGCCCGGCGCGCGCCGTGCTGGAAGCGGGCGGCGGCCGGCTGCACGCCTTCTTCTACGGCATCCTGCCGGTATCGCTGCCCGAGCTGGTCTCGTACACGGTGTACCGCTGGGAATGCGCCATCCGCGCCTCCGTGGTCATGGGCTTCGTCGGCGCCGGCGGCCTCGGCCAGCAGATGGAACTGTCGATGCGCATGCTGGCAGGGGGCGAGGTGGCCACCATGCTGGTGGCGTTCTTCCTGCTGGTGATGCTCGCCGATGCCATCAGCGCGCTGCTGCGCAAGGTGCTGACATGACCCCGGGCGCCTTCGTCTGGCGGCCGTGGGCGGTGCTCGGCGCGTTTGTGCTGGCCGCGCTCGCCAGCCTGCTGTACCTCGGCGTCGATTTCATCGCGCTGTTCGGGCGTGACAGCGTGCGCCAGATGGCGGAGTTCGCGCGGGGCTTCGCGCCGCCGGACACCTCGCCCGAGTTTCTCGGCCGCGCGGCCGTGGGCGCGGCCGAGACGCTCGCCATCTCCGTGGTCGGCACGCTGCTCGCGGCGCTCGGCGGCGCGTTCCTCGCGCTGCCGGCCTCGGGGCGCTGGAGCCGCTGGCTGCGACCCCCGGCGCGGCTCGTGCTCAATGTGCTGCGCTCGATTCCCGAGCTCGTGTGGGCCGTGTTCATGGTGCTCGCGGCGGGACTCGGCCCGTTCGCCGGCTGCCTCGCGCTCGCGGTGCACACCGCGGGCGTGCTGGGGCGCCTCTTCGCCGAGACGCTGGAGAACGCGCCGCCCGAGCCGGCGCGCGCGCTGCGCGACGCGGGCGCCGGTGCGACGCTCGCGTTTCTCTACGGCACGCTGCCCGTGGCGTTGCCGCAGTTCACGTCCTACGCGCTCTACCGCTGGGAGTACAACATCCGCATGGCCGCGGTGCTCGGGTTCGTCGGCGCCGGCGGGCTCGGGCAGATGCTGTATGTGTCGCTGTCGGTGTTCAAGACGCACGAGGCGGCGACGCTGCTCCTCGCCATGATCGCGATGGTGACCCTGGTCGACCTGCTCAGCGCCTGGCTGCGCCGCTTCCTCGGCCGCTCGGGCGCGTGAGGCCGCGCAGCGCGTGCACCAGCGCGGCGCGCTCGGCCGCGGGGGCGAACAGGTGACGCCGCGCGGCGAGCGCGCGCCGCAGCCGCCGGTAGAACTCCGGCTCGCGCGCGGCGCGCGCCATCAGGCGCGCGAGCGCGCGCTCGTCGCCGAGCGGGAAGTACCCCGGGTACCCGCGCCCGAGCATGCCGATGTTCCCGGGCACGCGGGAAGCGAGTACCGGCGTGCCGATGCGCGCGGCCTCCGCGATCACGTTGGCGCCGCCCTCCATGCGCGAGCTCACTACCAGCAGGTGGCTGCGCGCGAGCCAGGCGAGCGCGCGCGCGTGCGGCAGGCCGCCGAGCCAGCGGTAGCGCGGCTCGCCGCGCATGCGCCGGCGCGCTTCGCGCTCCATCCCGCCCCGCAAGGCAGCACCGACGTGCACGACTTCGAGGGCGGCGTCCCGCGGCAGGCGCGCGAGCGCCGCGGCGGCACGAAACGGATCCTTCTCCTCGCGCAGGTGGCCGATGACGGCGACGCGAAATACAGCGGCGGGCGGCTGGCGCCGCGCGCGCGGCGCGGCCGACTGAAACACGACGCGCGTCTTGCGGCGCAGGGCCGGCGCCAGGCGCCGCAGCGCTTCGTCCTGCAGCACGATCAGCCGGTCGGCGAGCGCGAGCGAGCGGCGTGCATCGGCCGAGCCCGGCAGGTCGCGGTACAGGTCGGTGCCGGTCAGCGCCACGGCGAGCGCGCCGCGCGGGTGCGCGGCCCGGTAGCGAGCCACGGCATCGTGGCTGCGTCTCGCGTGCAGCGCGAGGAGCAGCTCGCAGGGCGCGCCGTCCCAGGCGAGCGACACCGACACGCGGTGGCCGGCGCGGCGCAGAAACGCGGCCCAGCGCAGGGCGGTGTGCCGGTTGCCGTTGCGCGTCCCGGCGCCGGCGGGCGTGACCAGAGCGATGCGCGCCATGGGAGCGGCTAGACTAGCACGCCATGCTTGAACGCCAGCTGCGCGAAGCGCGCGCGCGTACCGACCTGATGACGCGCGACCTCGACGGCGAGCGCCTGCTCGGGCCGATGCTCGACATCGTCAATCCGCCGCTGTGGGAGATCGGGCACGTGGCCTGGTTCCAGGAGCGCTGGTGCCTGCGCATGGCGCAAAGCGGCGCGCCCATCGATTCGATCCTC
The DNA here is from genome assembly GCA_035459025.1 of Burkholderiales bacterium. GTDB lineage: Bacteria > Pseudomonadota > Gammaproteobacteria > Burkholderiales > SG8-39 > JAABQT01. The sequence goes on from DATHYT010000090.1 coordinate 78,087, forward strand.
GAAGGCGCCGACGCGCTCTACGATTCCGCGGCCGTGGCGCACGACACGCGCTGGGACCTGCCGCTGCCCGGGCCGCAGGCGACGCGCGCCTACATGGCCGAGGTGCTCGAGCGCGTGTGCGCGCGGCTGCAGCGTGAGCCCGACAATCCGGCGCTCGAGTATTACGCGCAGCTCTGCCTCGCCCACGAGGACATGCACGCCGAGGCTTTCCACTACACCCGCCAGACGCTCGGCTATCCCGATCCGGGCGCGGGTGCGCCGGCGCCCGTGGCGGCCGCGGGCGACGAAGCGTTCGCGGGCGGGCGCTTCGAGCGCGGCGCGCGGCCGGGCGAGGGCTTCGTGTTCGACAACGAGAAGTGGGCGCACGAGATCGACGTGGCGCCGTTTCGCATGGCGTGCGCGCCGGTCACCAACGCCGAGTATCTGGAATACGTGGAGCAGGGCGGCGGGGCGCCGCCGCGCTACTGGAAGCGCGAAGACGGGGCCTGGCTGCAGCGGCGCTTCGACCGCTGGCTGCCGCTCGCGCCCGCCGGGCCGGTCCTGCACGTGAGCGCGCTCGAGGCCGAGGGCTACTGCCGCTGGGCCGGGCGCCGCCTGCCGAGCGAAGCCGAATGGGAATTCGCGGCGCGCAGCGGCCGGCTGGCCGCGGGCGGCGTCTGGGAATGGACCGCGAGCGCGTTCCTGCCTTACCCGGGGTTTTCGCCCGACCCGTACGAGGAATATTCGCGGCCCTGGTTCGGCACGCACCGCGTGCTGCGGGGCGCGAGCTTTTCCACTCCGCCGCGCCTCGTGCGCCCCGCCTTCCGCAACTTCTACATGCCGCAGCGCGCCGACGTGTTCTGCGGCTTCCGGACCTGCGCCGTTGCGTAGTGCTAGGCGGCTTCCTTGCCCCTCACCGCGGCGGGCGTTTCCTCGACAAGCGCGATGACGCGCTTGGCGTGCCGGTAGAGCTTCTCGCCCTTTTCGGTCACCGCCACGCCGCGCCGGCGGCGCTCGAACAACTGCGCGTCGAGGAACAGCTCGAGACGCCGGATGCGCGCCGAGACGTTGGACTGCACCGTGTCGAGCCGCACGCCCGCCCGGGCAAATCCACCCTCTTCGTACACGGCGACGAAATAGCGCAGATCCTTGATGTCCATGGCCGTAGCACTATAGCAAACGCCCTGTGCCATCTGTATTTGAGCTAGCACAACGGGCGCCAAACGCAAGAAATTGTCAGTCCACCCGTCAGGGCACGCTCGGCCCGACCCGCTCGATGAAGTGCGCCGACTCGGGCGTGACGGCCTGCTACGCCAGGAGCACGTCCCGGGCGGGCGCGGGGGCCGCCGCCAGCGCCCGGGCCAGCGCGACCAGGCCCCTCATGCGCTGAGCGTGCGCGCCAGGCCGGCGAAAACGTCCTCGTCCGCCGCGGCCACGCGCAGCACCCGGGCCTGCGGCAGGCGCGCGAAATTGCGCTCGGCCGAGCGGCGATAGGCCGGGTCGTAGTGCTCTTCGAGAAGCCGCGCCACCAGCTGCGGCCAGGCACCGCGCGCGGCGAGCGCCTTCCACGCGTCGACGCGCTCGCGGCCGTGCAGCGGCGCGAGGCACTCGAGCTGCGCCGCGAGCATTTCGGGCGCGGCGAAGAAATGCCGGTACTCCTCCATCAGCAGCGCGACGCGCGCCTCGAGGTCCGCCTCGAGCCGCACGCACTCGGCGGCGCGCATGGCGCTGATCAGCGCCTCCGGCACCTGCAGCTGGCCGATCTTGCGGCTCTCGCCTTCGACGTAGACCGCGCGGCGGCGATCCAGCGCCGCGAGCGCTGCGTACAGCCGGCTCTCGAACATCTTCTGCGACGGCTGCGGCTGGTCGGGCAGCTCGCCCAGTACCGAGCCGCGGTGCGCGGCAAGCGCCTCGAGGTCCAGCACCTGGGCGCCGGCGCGCGCGAGCGCGCCCAGCAGCCGGCTCTTGCCGCTGCCGGTGGCGCCGTGCACCACGCGCAGCTCGAATGCCGCCGGCAGCGCGGCGAGCTGCTCGACGATGCCGCGGCGGTAGGCTCGATAGCCGCCCTCGAGCGTTTGCGCGGGCCAGCCGACCTCGCGCAGCACGTGCGCGAACGCGGCGCTCCGCTTGCCGCCGCGCCAGCAGTACACGAGCGGCCGCCACTGCCGCGGCCGCTCGGCGAGGGCGGTTTCCAGGTGGCGCGCGATGTTGCGCGCGACGAGCGCCGCACCGAGCCGCTTCGCCGCGAAGGGCGATGCCTGCGTATACATTGTGCCGATGCGCGCGCGCTCCGCGTCGTCCAGCACGGGCAGCGACAGCGCGCCCGGAACGTGATCGAGCGCAAACTCGGCCGGCGAGCGCGCGTCGATGATCGCGTCGAACGCGGTAAGGATCGACGGCTGCATGGCGACCGAGTGCGATGGCGCTTTCATCGGCTAGAATTTTACGCCCCGTGACGACAGAACCGGATCCGCGCCGCGCCCTCGAGCAGTACCGCCGGCACGCGCAGGGCTACGACGCGAGCGCGCGGCGCACGATGCGGCTGCGCCGGCGCGCCGTCGACTGGCTCGAGCTCGCGCCGGGCGAGCGCGTGCTCGACGTCGCCTGCGGCACCGGCCTGTCGTTCCCGCTGCTTGCCGAGCGCGTCGGCGCGGCCGGGCAGGTGGTGGGCGTCGAGCTCAGCCCCGAGATGATGCGCCAGGCGCGCGCGCGCGCGGCGCCGCTGCGCGCGCAGCTGCGGCTCATCGAGGCGTCGATGGAAGACGCGGTCCTCGAAGGCCCGTTCGACGCCGTGCTGTTCAACTACACGCACGACGTGCTGCAGTCGCCGCGCGCGCTCGCCAACATCTTTGCGCACGTGAAGCCCGGCGCACGCGTGGTGGCCGCGGGGGTCAAGCATCCGCCGGCGTGGCTGTTGCCGCTGCGGCTGCTGCGGCTGTGGAAGGCGCGGCCCTACCTCACCACGTTCCGCGGGCTGGACCGGCCCTGGGCGCCGCTCGAGGCCTATGTCGAAGGAATGGAAGTCGAGCCGGTACTTTTAGGTACGAACTACATCGCGCGCGCGCGCGCTAGAATCCACGCGTGAACGCGCCCGAGAAAATCCGCCTCACCGAGTTCAGCCACGGCGGCGGTTGCGGCTGCAAGATTGCGCCGGCGGTGCTGTCCGAGATCCTCGCCGCGACGCCGATCCGCGGCCTGCCCGAAGCGCTCATGGTCGGCACGGAAACGGCCGACGATGCCGCGGTCTACCGGCTCAACGACAGCCAGGCGCTGGTGGCGACGACCGACTTCTTCACGCCGATCGTCGACGATCCCTACGACTTCGGCCGCATCGCCGCGACCAACGCCCTCTCCGACGTCTACGCCATGGGCGGCCGGCCGATCATGGCGCTCGCCATCGTCGGCATGCCGCTCGAGAAGCTTCCGCTGTCGGTGATCCAGAGGATCCTCGAGGGCGGGGAGTCGGTATGCGCCTCGGTCGGCATCCCGATCGCGGGCGGCCACTCGATCGATACGCCCGAGCCGATCTACGGCCTGGTGGCGCTCGGCCTCGTGCACCCCGACAGGGTGAAGAAGAACAGCGGCGCGCGCGCCGGCGACGTGCTGGTGCTGGGCAAGCCGCTCGGCGTAGGCATCCTTTCGGCGGTGCTGAAGAAGGGCATGATCTCGGCCGAGGGCTACCGGCAGATGATCGAGTGCACCACGCGGCTCAACACGCCGGGCGAGGCGCTCTCGGAAATGCCGGGCGTGCACGCGCTCACCGACATCACCGGCTTCGGCCTCGCCGGGCACCTGCTCGGGATCTGCCGCGGCTCCAAGCTTGCGGCCGAAGTGAAGCTCGACGCGGTGCCGGTGATCGCGGAAGCGCTCGACTGGGTGAAGCAGGGCGTCGCCACCGGCGCCTCCGACCGCAACTGGAAGGGCTACGGCGCGGACGTCGAGCTGCCCGCGGGCGCGCCCGACTGGATGCGCGCGCTGGTGACGGATCCGCAGACGAGCGGCGGACTGCTGGTCGCGTGCGAGCCGCAGGCCGAGCGCGCGGTGCTGCGGGCGTTCGCCGATCGCGGCTTCACCGAGGCGCGCACCATCGGCCGGCTGACGGCCGGCGCGCCGCGCGTCAGGGTCGGCTGAGCAGCGGCCGCAGCGCCTTCCACACGTTCTCGAGCAGGAGCGGCTGCGCCTCTTCGGTGGGGTGGATGCGGTCAGGCTGGAACAGGCGCAGATTGTCGGCGATGCCTTCCAGGAAGAACGGCACGAACGCGGTCGCATGACGCCGCGCGAGCGCCTCGAACACGGCGGCGAATGCCTCGGCGTACTCCGGTCCGTAGTTGGGCGGGACGCGCATGCCGGTGAGAAGCACCTTTGCGCCGGCCTTCTTCGACATGCCGATCATCGCCGCGAGATTCTTCTGCATCTCGGCCGCCGGCAGGCCGCGCAGGCCGTCGTTCGCGCCGAGCTCGAGGATGACGATCGCGGGCTTGTGCCGCGCGAGCGCGCGCGGCAGCCGCGACACGCCGCCGGCGGTGGTTTCGCCGGAGATGCTCGCGTTGACGACGCTATAATCGAGACGCTCGCGCTCGAGCCGCTCGGCGAGCAGCGTCACCCAGCCGCGCTTGGCGGCGATGCCGTAGGCCGCCGACAGGCTGTCGCCGAACACCAGGATCGTCTTGCCCCACGCGCCCAATGAAAAGCACATGAACAAGCAGGCAACGAGCGTTCTGGCGGCGCGGGGCATCGGCAAGACGGTGAAGAGCGGCGAGGCGGACCTCGTCATTCTCCGGGAAATCGACCTCGCCGTCATGCCGGGCGAGGTGGTGGCGATCGTCGGCGCCTCGGGCTCGGGGAAATCGACGCTGCTCGCGCTGCTCGCCGGCCTGGATACGCCCACCACGGGCACGGTCGAGCTCGCCGGCGCGGATCTGTTCGCGCTGGACGAGGACGCGCGCGCCGAGCTGCGCGGGCGCGCGGTGGGCTTCGTGTTCCAGTCGTTCCAGCTGCTGCCCTCGCTCACGGCGCTGGAGAACGTGATGCTGCCGCTCGAGCTCGCCGGGCGCGCGGACGCGGAGGACAAGGCGCGCGAGATCCTCGCGCGCGTCGGGCTCGCCGAGCGCCTGCAGCACTATCCCAAGCACCTCTCGGGCGGCGAGCAGCAGCGCGTGGCGCTGGCGCGCGCCTTCGTCGTGCGCCCGCAGCTGCTGCTCGCGGACGAGCCCACGGGCAGCCTCGACGTGAAATCGGGCGAAGCGGTGATCGAGCTGCTGTTTCAGCTCAACCGCGAGGCCGGCACCACGCTGGTCATGGTGACGCACGACGAGCACCTGGCGCAGCGCTGCACGCGCATCGTGCGCCTCGCCGCCGGCCGGATCGCCGCCTGATGCCGCTCGCGCTGCGCATGCTGGGCCGGGACTTGCGCGCGGGCGAGCTGCGCGTGATCGCCGCGGCGCTGGTGGTGGGGGTGGCGAGCATCACCAGCGTCGCCTTCTTCGCCGACCGCGTGAGCCGGGCGCTGGTGCGCGACGCGCACCAGCTGCTCGGCGCCGACCTGGTGCTCGTGTCCGACCATCCGTGGAAAGCGGGGATCGGCGCGGAGATCGCGCGCCGCGGCCTGCAGCGCGCCGAAGCGGTGAATTTCATCAGCATGGCGCGCGGCGACGCCGGCAGCCAGCTCGCGGGCGTGAAGGCGGTCACCGATAACTACCCGTTGCGCGGGCGCCTGCGCATCGCCGCCGCGCCCAATGCGCCGGACGCGCCGGCGGCCACGGGCCCCGGGCGCGGCAGCGTCTGGCTCGACGAGCGGCTGGTGAGCGCGCTCGGCGCGCCGGTGGGCGCGCGCCTCAAGCTCGGCAACGCCGAGTTCGCGGTCGCCGCGGTCATCACGCTCGAGCCCGAGCGCGGCGCCAACTTCTTCAATATCGCGCCGCGCCTCATGATGCACGCGGCGGACGTCCCGGCAACGGGGCTGGTGCAGACCGGCAGCCGCGTCTGGTTCTACCTCTACGCCGCCGGCGACCCGGCGGCGGTGGCGGCGTTCGAAGCCTGGGCACGCACGCGCCTGGAGCGCGGCCAGCGCGTCGAAAACCTGGAGAGCGGCCGGCCCGAGGTGCGCGCCTCGATCGAGCGCGCGCAGCGCTTTCTCGGCCTGACCGCGCTCCTCGCCGCCATCCTCGCCGGCGTGGCGATCGCGCTGGCCACGCGCCGCTTCGTCGAGCGGCACCTGGATGCCTGCGCCGTGATGCGCTGCATGGGCGCCACGCAGAAGCGCCTCCTCGGCCTGTACGGCGCGGAGTTCCTCGTGCTCGGCGCCGCGGCGAGCCTCATCGGCTGCGCGCTCGGCTACCTGGCGCACGGCGCGATCGCCGCGGCGCTGGGCGAGCTGCTGCGCGCGCAGCTCCCGCCCGCGTCCATCGCGCCCGCGCTGCAGGGCTTCTCGGTCGGACTGGTGCTGCTCCTTGGCTTTGCGCTGCCCCCGCTCGTGCAGCTGAAGAACGTGCCCGCGGTGCGCGTCATTCGCCGCGAGGCCGGCGCGCCGCGCGGCGGCACGGTCGCGATCTACGCCGCGGGGCTCGCCGCGCTCTCCGCGCTGCTGGTGTGGCAGGCGGGCGACCTGCGGCTCGGGCTCTACGTGATCGGCGGCTTCGGCGTCGCGGTGCTCGTCTTCGCGGCGGTGGCCTTCGGTGCGCTGCGCGCCGTATCGGCTTCGGCCGTGGCGCGGCGCCTGGGGGCGCGCAGCTCGGCGCTGCGCTACGGCCTCGCCAACCTACGGCGGCACGCGCGCGGCAACGCGGTGCAGGTGGCGAGCCTCGCGCTGGGGCTCACGGCGGTGCTGCTGCTCACCTTCACGCGCAACGACCTGGTGGATGCGTGGCGCCGGAGCGCGCCGCCCGATGCGCCCAACCGCTTCCTCATCGGCGTGCAGCCCGACCAGGTGGCCGAGGTGCGCGGCTTTCTCGCCGGCGCCGGCATCGCCGAGGCGGAGCTGCATCCCATGGTGCGCGGGCGGCTCGCCGCCGTGAACGGCAAGGCGGTGAGCGAAGCCGACTACGCCGAGGAGCGCGCCAAGCGCCTGGTCGAGCGCGAGTTCAACCTGTCCTACGCCGACGCGCTCCCGGGGCACAACCAGATCGCCGCGGGCCGCTGGTACGCGCCGGGCGCGAAGGAGATGTCGGTGGAGGAGGGCATCGCCGAGCGCCTGGGCTGGAAGCTCGGCGACGAGCTGACCTTCAGCGTCGGCGCCGAGCAGTTCACGGCGCGCATCAGCTCGCTCAGGAAGCTGCGCTGGGACTCGATGAAGATCAACTTCTTCGTCATCGTGCCGCCGGCGCTGCTCGAGGGCTACCCGGCGAGCTTCGTCTCGGCGTTCCGCGTCGCGCCCGGCGAGGAGCGCGCGCTCGACGAGCTCGCGAAGCGCTTTCCCAACCTCACCCTCGTCGACGTGAGCGCGGCGCTGCGCCAGGCGCAGCGCGTGATCGACCAGGTGATCAACGCGGTGCAGTTCGTGTTCCTGTTCGCGCTCGGCGCGGGGCTGCTGGTGCTCTACTCGGCGCTGGTGGCCACCGAGGACGAGCGCCGGCGCGAGGCGGCGGTGATGCGCGTCTACGGCGCCTCGCGCGCGCACGTCACCGGCAGCCAGCGCGTCGAGTTCCTCGCCATGGGGCTGGTGGCGGGGGTGCTCGCCACGCTCGGCGCGGCGGCGATCGGCCAGCTCCTGGCGCGGCAGGTGTTCGAGCTCGACCTGCCGCCGAGCGCGGGGCTGTGGCTCGCCGGGCCGCTCGCCGGCGTCGTGCTGCTGTCGCTCAACGCTTGGCTCTCGGCGCGCAAGGTGCTCACCGCGTCGCCGGCGCTGACGCTCAGGGACTCGGTCTAGAATCGCGTATGGCAGAAATCGCCGCGCTCGCCGTCGCGCTGGCCGCCCTCGGCGTCGTGGTATGGCTTGCGCTGCGCCTGCAGGGTGCGGCGGAGAAGAAGCACCGCGAAATGCTCACCGACCTGCACGACGGGCTCACCAGGCAGGGCGACCGCCTGGGCGCGCAGCTCGGCGAGCTGCGCGAGGCGGTGGCAGCCAAGCTCGATGCGCGCCTCGACCAGATCTCGCTGCGGGTCAACGAGCGGCTCGACGAAGGCTTCAGGAAGACCAACGAGACCTTCGTCAACGTCATGCAGCGCCTGGCGACCATCGACGAGGCGCAGAAGAAGATCGAGACCCTGACCGGCAGCGTGGTGAGCCTGCAGGAGCTGCTGGGCGACAAGCGCTCGCGCGGCGCGTTCGGCGAGGTGCAGCTCGAGGCGCTGGTCAGGAACGTGCTGCCGACGCAGGCCTTCGAGATGCAGTACACCCTGTCCAACGGCACGCGCGTGGACTGCGCGCTGCGCCTGCCCGCGCCCACCGGCCTGGTGTGCGTGGACTCGAAGTTCCCGCTGGAGAACTACAAGCTGATGCTCGATCCGAAGGCGAACGAGCTCGAGCGCGCCGGCGCGCAAAAGGCGTTCCGCGCCGACGTGAAGCGGCACGTCGACGCCATCGCCTCCAAGTACATCATCGAGGGCGAGACCTCGGACGGCGCGGTGATGTTCGTGCCCGCGGAAGCCGTGTTCGCCGAGATCCACGCCTACCACGCCGAGGTGGTGGACTACGCCATCGGCAAGCGGGTGTGGATCGTGTCGCCGACCACGCTGATGGCGGTGCTCAATACCGCGCGCGCCGTGCTGAAGGACGTGGAAACGCGCAAGCAGATCCACGTCATCAAGGAAGCGCTCGCGCGCCTGGCGGTCGAATTCGGCCGGTTCGACGAGCGCATGAAGGAGCTCGCGCGCCACATCCGCCAGGCGGCCGAGGACGTCGATCGCATCCAGACCACCGGCGGCAAGATCTCGCAGCAGTTCCAGAGAATCGAGGCCGCCGAGGTGGACGACGCGCCCGTCGCCGAGGTGGTGCGGCTGGAAGAGGGGCGCAAGCC
>DATHYT010000091.1:0-109113 GCA_035459025.1 Burkholderiales bacterium
CGCGGCGTAGTCCGCCGGCGAAGGCGCGAAGGTGTTCGTTTCGTGCTGGAAACCGCCGATTGCGATGCGTGCCATGGCCTGCTAACCTGTTTTTGCCAATCCGAGCGCAAAGGATACCCGCATGAACCGCAAGATCCTTGCCGTCGTTTTGCTGGCCGTCGCCCTGCCCGCCGCCCGCGCGGAGACCGTGCTCACTGTCGTCCCGCACTCCAACCTCGCCATCCTGGATCCCATCTGGACCACTGCGTACATGAGCCGCAACCACGGCTACATGATCTACGACACGCTGTTCGGTACCGACGAAGCAAGCAAGATCCAGCCGCAGATGGTCGGCAAGTGGTCGGTGTCCAAGGATAAGAAGGTCTACGACTTCACGCTGCGGCCCGGCCTGTACTTCCACGACGGCGCGCTGGTGACGGGCGAGGACGTAGTGGCGTCGCTGGAGCGCTGGGGCAAGCGCGACTCGATGGGCGGGGCGCTGCTCACCTTCGTCGACAAGATGGAGGCGACCGGCAAGGACGGCTTCCGCATCACGCTGAAGGAGCCCGCGGGCTTCGTGCTGGAGGCGCTCGGCAAGCCTTCCTCCAACGTGCCCTTCATCATGCCCAAGCGCATCGCCGAGACGCCGCCCGACAAGCAGATCAGCGAATACATCGGCTCGGGACCGTACGTGTTCCAGAAGGACGAGTTCAAGCCCGGCGACAAGGCGGTGTACGTGAAGTTCGACAAGTACGCGCCGCGCAAGGAAAAGGCCTCGGGCACCGCGGGCGGCAAGCGCGTCCATGTCGACAAGGTGGTGTGGAACCTCGCGCTGCGCGACTACCAGGCGCAGGTCAACGCGCTGCAGAAGGGCGAGGTCGACATCATCGAGAACGTGCCCTTCCAGCACTACGAGACGCTGGTCAAGGACGCGAGCGTCGAGGTGCGCAAGCCCAAAATCGGCCTGCAGTACATGTGCCGCTTCAACCACCTGCACGCGCCGTTCGACAATCCCAAGGTGCGCCAGGCGGTGCTCGCCTCGTTCGACCAGCGGCCCTTCCTGCAGGCGCAGGTGGGCGTCAAGGAGCTCTACAAGCCCTGCGCGTCGATGTTCACCTGCGGCACGCCCTACGGCGTGTCGACCGGCAGCGAGATCCAGTCGAAGTCGAGCATGCGCAAGGCCCAGCAACTGCTGAAGCAGTCGGGCTACGACGGCACCACGGTGGTGATCATGAAGCCCACCGACCTGTCCTCGATCGACAAGCTGCCCGAGGTGGCCGCGCAGTTGATGCGCCAGGCCGGGCTCAAGGTCGACCTGCAGGCGATGGACTGGCAGACGCTGGTGTCGCGCCGCGCGAAGAAGGACGCGCCGAAGGACGGCGGCTGGAACATGTTCTGCACCGCCTGGGTGTCGCCCGACATCGGCAACCCGGTGAACAACGCGGCGCTGCCCGCGCGTGGCGCGGCCACGCCATGGTTCGGCTGGCCCGAGGACGCCGAGCTGGAGAAACTGCGCGCGGCGTTCATGAAGGAGACCGACGAGAAGAAGAAGGTCCAGCTCGCGGGCGCGGTACAGAAGCGTGCCTTCGAGGTCGGCACGCATGCGCCGGTCGGCGAGTACACGCAGCCCACCGCCGCACGCAAGGGCATCAAGGGCTGGATGACCCACGGCCTCGCGCACACGTACTGGAACATCAGCAAGTGACGCAGGCCGCTCGCGGGGACGGCGGGCCCGTCTCCGCGGGGGGCATCCGTACGTACCGGCCCGGGCTCTAAATGCTGAGATTCATCGGCCAGCGCCTGCTCGCCACGATCCCGGTGCTCGCGATCGTGGCGGTGCTGGTGTTCCTTCTGCTGCGGCTGACGCCGGGAGACCCGGCGGCGATCCTGGCGGGCGACGCGGCCAGCACCGAGCAGATCGAAGGCATCCGGCGCACGCTCGGCCTGGACCAGCCGCTGCCGGTGCAGTTCGGCATCTGGCTCGGCCAGATGCTGCAGGGCGACCTCGGCGAGTCCTACTACTACAAGGTGCGCGTCACCGAGCTGATCGCGCAGCGCATCGAGCCCACGCTGTCGCTGGCGACCCTCACCATCGTGCTCGCGGTGCTGGTCGCCGTGCCGCTCGGCGTGGTCGCCGCCTGGCGCTTCGGCGGCTGGTTCGACCGCTTCCTGATGGGCTTTTCCGTGTTCGGCTTCTCGGTGCCGGTGTTCGTGCTCGGCTACCTGCTGGTGTGGCTGGTTTCGCTCAAGCTCGGCTGGCTGCCGGTGCAGGGCTACAAGCGCCTCGATGCCGGCTTCGGCCCGTACCTGTATCACCTGGTCCTGCCGGCGATCACGCTCTCGGTGATCTACATCGCGCTGATCGCGCGCGTCACGCGCGCTTCGGTGCTCGATGCGCTCGGCGAGGACTACATCCGTACTGCGCGCGCCAAGGGCCTTCCCGAATCGCGCGTGCTCGTGTTCCATGCGCTCGCCAACGCGGCGGTGCCGATCGCCACCGTCATCGGCATCGGCATCGCACTGCTGATCGGCGGGGTGGTGGTCACCGAGTCCGTGTACGCCATCCCGGGACTCGGGCGACTCACCGTGGACGCGGTGCTGGCGCGCGACTTCCCGACCATCCAGGGCCTGATCCTGTTCTTCTCGCTGGTCTACGTCGGCGTCAACCTACTGGTCGACCTGTCCTACGTGTTCTTCGACCCGCGCATCCGCTACTAGCCGCGCATGGGTTCCACCGACGCCGATAAATTTGCCGCCCTGTCGGTCGAAGCGGCCGACGTGCGGCCGCGGGAGACCGGTTGGCAGCGCGTGCGCGGCAACTGGTCGGTGCGCATCGGCGGCTACGCCCTGCTCCTGCTCCTCGCCGTGGCGATCGCCGCGCCCTGGCTCGACACCGTCGACCCGACCATGTTCGACGCCGGCAGCCGCGACCTCTCCCCGGGCGCGCAGGGCGAGATGATGACGCTGGACGGCGACCTTCTGAAGCATACCTTCCACTTCGGCTCCGACTCGCTCGGCCGCGACGTCTACAGCCGCGTGCTGTTCGGCACGCGCGTGTCGCTGTTCGTGGGCGTGGTGACGGCGCTCGTCGCGCTCGCCATCGGGGTGCTCTGCGGCCTGGCGGCAGGCTACCTGCGCTGGCTCGACGGCATCTTGATGCGCGTCATGGACGGCATCATGGCGATACCGGGAATCCTGATCGCCATCGCGCTGGTGGCGATGTGGCGCGCCAGCCTCCTGACCGTCATCATCGCCATCGCCATCCCCGAAATCCCGCGCGTCACGCGCCTGGTGCGCTCGCTGGTGCTGACGATCCGCGAGGAGCCTTACGTCGAGGCGGCGGTGTCGCTCGGCACGCCGACGGGCAAGATCATGTTCGGCCACATCCTGCCGAACACCATCGCGCCGCTGATCGTGCAGGGCACCTTCATCTGCGCGGCGGCCATCCTCACCGAGGCGATCCTGTCCTTCCTCGGCGTCGGCCTGCCGCCCGACATCCCGACCTGGGGCAACATCATGGCCGAGGGGCGCATCGCGTTCGTGCAGTACCCCCACACGATCCTGATCCCGGGCGTGTTCCTCACGCTTACAGTGCTCGCGGTCAACATCCTCGGCGACGGCCTGCGCGACACGCTCGACCCGAAGATGGCCAAGCGGATCTGATGAGCGTCCTCGAGGTCCGCGAGCTGAGCATCGGACTGCCTCGCGGCAGCGACCGCCGCGAGGCCGCCTCGCGCGTGTCCTTCGCCGTGGAGCGCGGCGAGATCGTCTGCCTGGTGGGCGAGTCGGGCTCCGGCAAGTCGGTGATCGCGCAGAGCGTGATGGGCCTGCTGCCGAAGGGCCTGCCGGTGACCTCCGGCGCAATCCTGCTCGAAGGCGAGGACATCACGCGCGCACCGCGGCACCGGCTGCGCGAGCTGCGCGCAACGCGCATGTCGATGGTGTTCCAGGAGCCGATGACGGCGCTCAATCCGGTCATGCGCTGCGGCACGCAGCTCGACGAAGTGCTGCGCGAGCATACGTCGCTCGCCGCCGCCGAGCGCAGGCGCCGCATCCTCGACATCGTGCGCGAGGTGCGCCTGCCCGATCCCGAGCGCATGGTCGAGTCCTACCCGCACCAGCTCTCCGGCGGACAGCGACAGCGCATCATGATCGGCATGGCGCTGCTGCTGGAGCCGGCACTGTTCATCGCCGACGAGCCGACCACGGCGCTCGACGTCACCACGCAGGCGCAGATCCTGCGCCTGATCCTCGACCTGCAGGCGCGCCACGGCATGGGGGTGCTGTTCATCACGCACGACTTCGGGGTGGTGGCGGAGATCGCGCATCGCGTCGCCGTGCTGCGCCTGGGGCAGCTGGTCGAGCTCGGTCCGAAGGACGAGGTACTGCGCCGGCCGCGCCACGACTACACGCGCATGCTGATCGGCGCCGTGCCGGCATTGAAGCCGCACGCCCGCCCGGCGGACGCCTCCGCCCCGGTGGTGCTCGCCACCCGCGGCCTGTCGAAGACCTACCGCGACCGTGGCTGGTTCGCGCCGCGGCGCGAAGTGCGCGCCGCCGAGGACGTCACTCTCGAGGTGAGGAAGGGCCAGACGCGGGGCATCGTCGGCGAATCCGGCTCGGGCAAGTCCACCGTGGCGCGCTGCATCGTGCGCCTCATCGACCCGAGCGGCGGCGAAGTTCTGCTCGCGGGCGAGGACATCGCCACCATGCCGCAAGGCCGGCTGCGCGCGCTGCGGCGCCGCGTGCAGATCGTGTTCCAGGATCCCTACCGCTCGCTCAACCCGCGCCGCTCGGTGCTCGAGGCCGTGACAGAGGGTCCGCGCAACTACGGCGTGTCCCGCGCCGACGCGGTGGAGCGCGCGCGGCGCCTGATGGAGCTCGTGCGCATGGACCCGGAGTCGCTGTCGCGCTACCCGCACCAGTTCTCCGGCGGCCAGCGCCAGCGCATCTGCATCGCGCGCGCGCTCGCCCTGGAGCCCGAGCTGCTGATCGCCGACGAGGCGGTCTCGGCGCTCGACGTGTCGGTGCAGGCGCAGGTGCTCGAGCTGCTGGAAGACATCCGCAACCGCCTCAACCTGGCGATGCTCTTCATCACGCACGACCTGCGCGTCGCGGCGCAGATCTGCGACCACGTGGCGGTGATGTCGCAGGGCCGCGTCGTCGAGTACGGCCCGGCGGCGGAGGTGTTCGGCGCCCCGCGCCACGCGTACACCCGGGCGCTGTTCGACGCCGCTCCGGGACGCCATTTCGCCTTCGGCGCGGCCTAAACCGTACACTAGCGCCGATGGATCGGCTCAATGCAGGCGCGATCAGCGTCCCGGGCGTCGATGTGCGCGTCGTCGCGCGCTGCGCTTCGACCAACACAGTGCTGCTCGCGGACGATCTGCGGCGCCCCGCCCTGCTCGCGGCGGACGAGCAGACCGCCGGCCGCGGCCGCCGCGGCCGGCGCTGGCACAGCCCGCCGGGCTGCGGCGCGCTCTTTTCGCTCGGCCTGGCGCTCGCGCGCCCGGCGCGCGAGCTCTCGGGCCTGTCGATCGTCGCGGGGGTCGCGGCCGTGCGGGCGCTGCGCGCGCTCGGCGCCGCCGAGACCGCGCTCAAGTGGCCCAACGACCTGCTGCTCGGCGGCGCCAAGCTCGGCGGCATCCTGGTGCAGACGCGCGCCCAGGGCGCGGGCAGCGCCGCGGTCATCGGTATCGGCGTCAACTGGCGCAGGGCGCCCGGCCTCGCCGCGCGGCTGCGACGCGGCATCGCGGCGCTTCAAGACGGCCTGCAGCCGCTGCCGCCGCGCAACGCCGTGATCGGCGCGCTGGCGCGCGAGGTGCTCGCCGCGCTGCGCGCCTTCGATGCCGCCGGCTTCGAGCCGTTTCGCGGCGACTGGGAGGCGGTGCACGCCTACGCGGGCAGGGCGCTGCGCGTGCGGCTGGCCGATGGGCGCGTCTTTGCCGGCGTCGCCGCGGGCCTCGCCGTGGACGGCGCGCTGCAGCTGCGCACGCGCACCGGCCTGCGCACGGTGCGCAACGGGCGCGTGGCCCCGGCATGATTCTCGCCATCGACGCCGGCAACTCGCGCGTCAAGTGGGGCTGGCACGACGGCCGCGCCTGGTCGAGCCTCGCCACGGTATCGCTGATCGAGTTCGCGGCCGCCAACCACGATATCAATCCGTTTGCGGCGACGCACGCCAACCCGGAGCGCATCGTCATCTCCAATGTCGCGGGCGAGGGCGCGCACCAGCTGCTCGTCAACTGGACCAGCATCTTCGACGCCGAGCCGTTCTGGCTGAAAGGCGAGGCCGAGCGCTGCGGCGTGACGAGCCGCTACGAGCGCCCGGGGCAGCTCGGCGCCGACCGCTGGGCCGCGCTGGTGGCGGCACGCGCGCTGCACACCGGCCCGTGCCTGGTGGTGCAGGCGGGCACCGCGACGACCGCCGACCTGCTGTCGGCGGACGGCGAGTTCCTCGGCGGCCTGATCCTGCCCGGCGTGGACCTGATGCGCTTCGTGCTGCACGAGCATACGGGTCGCCTGCCGCTGCAGGAAGGCAACTTCGTGCGCACGCCGCGCAACACCGTCGATGCCATCGAAACCGGCTGCCGGCACGCGCAGGCGGGCGCGGTCGAGCGCATGTACCGCGTGGCGGGCGCCGGGGCGCAATGCCTGGTCTCGGGCGGCGCCGGGCCGTCGCTCATCGAGCAGCTCGAGATCCCCTGCCGCTATGTGGAGAACCTGGTTCTGGAAGGCCTGGCCAGGATCGCCTGGTCGTGAGGCTGCTGTTTCTCCTGCTGCTTGCCGCGAACCTCGGCTTTTTCGCCTGGATGCGCTTCGCGCCGCCCGATCCCGCGGTGGACCGCCAGCCGCTTGCGCAGCAACTGGAGCCGCACAAGCTGCGCATCGTCAGCGAGCGCGCGCTCGGCAAGGCGCCGCCGCCGGCGCCGGCCAAGCCCAAGCCGGCGCCGCCCGCGCCCGAGCCGGCAAGGCTCGCGTGCCTGGAATGGGGCAGCTTCGGCCCGGCCGAGGCCACGCGCGCCGCGCAGCGCCTCGAGCCGCTCGGGCTCGGCGCCCGCCTCGCGCAGTACCGCGGCGAGGAAACCGCGAGCTGGTGGGTGCACATGCCGCCACAGGGCAGCCGCGCCAACGCGCTGCGCAAGGCCGGCGAGCTGAAGAAGCTCGGCGTGGAGGACTACTTCATTCTGCAGGACGCGGGCCCGATGCGCTGGGCGCTCTCGCTCGGGGTCTTCAGCACCGAAGAGGCGGCCCGGTCCCACCTGCAGGCGCTGCGCGAGAAGGGCGTGCGCACCGCGATCATCGACCGGCGCGAGACGCGCGTGCCGAAGGTCTGGTTCCAGGTGCGCGAGGTCGAGCCGCCACTGCAGGAAAAGCTGCAGGCGATGGCGCGGGAATTCGAGGGGGCGACGCTGCACGACTGCGCACCGCGGAGCTGAGCCCGCGGCGGGTCAGCCGATGGGGATCGCCCCGCCCGGCACGTGCTGCGCCACCAGCGACAGCAGGCGGTCCGAGCGCACCGGCTTCGTGATATAGCCGACCGCGCCCAGCTCGCGTCCGCGCGCGTCGCCGTCCTCGACCGAGGTGAGGAAGATCACCGGAATGCGCGGCACGGTGGTGTCGGCCCTCAGCGCCGCCACGAACTCGAAGCCATCCATGTGCGGCATTCTGACGTCGGTGATGATCAGGTCGGGCGGCGACTTGAGGACCTTGTAGCCCGCCGCGATGGCATCGGCCGCAACCTCCACCTCGTAGCCGGCCGACGTCAGGTGAAGGCGAAGCAAGTCGCGGATGCTCTCGTCGTCGTCGACCACCAGGATGCGCGCGGCCATCGGGTGCCTTCTTGGTGCTGGTGGCCCGACTCGAACGGGCGACCTACTGATTACGAATCAGTTGCTCTACCAGCTGAGCTACACCAGCAGTGTGCGTCAAAGTGGCGCGCATTATACGCCACGGGCTCGCCGACGGACCCGCGATGTGACGCAGTTCACGCCGTGCTGCGGGGCGTCACGCCGTCCGCGGGCGCAATCCGGCCGTTGGTCGCACGCTTTTGCCGCAGCGCGCGACGGCGCCTAGCATCTTTCCCACAGACAGGAGGACTCATGCGTTCTGCAAGGGGATTCACGCTCATCGAACTGATGATCACGGTGGCCATCGTCGCGATCCTTGCCGCGGTGGCGCTGCCCGCGTACACGGACTATGTCACGCGCAGCAAGTTCACCGAGGCGCACTCCCACCTTGCCGACCTGCGCGTGAAGATGGAGCAGCGCTTCCAGGACGCCCGTACCTACGTCGGCGGGCCTTGCGCTCCGACCGGCCCGGGCGGCGCGCAGGTCAAGTACTTCACGTTCACCTGCCCGGCCGCGGCGACCGCGAACACGTTCGTCCTTCAGGCCGCCGGCATGGTGGGAACGGAACTTGAAGGCATTGCCTTCACCGTCGATGAATCCAATCAGCGCGCGACGGTCGTGACGCCCGCCACCAGCATGGCAGCCAAGGGCTACACGTCCAACGCCGCCTGCTGGATCACGAAGAAGCCCAGCCAGTGCTGATCACGCGCACCACACAGTCCGGCGTGTCGCTGATCGAGCTGCTGATCGGGCTGGCGATCATGGGCCTGCTCATCATGATCGGGCTGCCGAACATGGCCACCTGGCTGCAGAATTCCAAGATCCGCACCGCTGGCGAGACCATGCTTGCGGGGCTCACGCTGGCACGCACCGAGGCCGTGCGCCGCAACCAAATCGTGCGCTTCCAGATGGTGAATAACCTGACCTCCGCCTGCGTGATTTCCACGTCCGGCACGGACTGGGTGGTAAGCCTTGACGACGTCACCGGTGCCTGCGACGCGGCCCCCTCCGAAACGGCCGCGCCGCGCGTCATCCAGAGGCGCTCCGGCAGCGAGGGCACGACGAGCGTGGTGCTGGCTGCGGCCACCGCCGGCGTGGTGCACTTTAACGGCCTGGGCCGTGTCACCAGCCCCGGCGGCGCGGCCAACATGACGCAGGTGGCGATCAGCAATCCGGTCGGCGGCACCTGCGAGCACGTGGACGGCGGCGCCATGCGCTGCTTGCGCATCAACATCTCCGTCGGCGGCGAGGCACGCATGTGCGATCCGGCCGTCACCGACGCGAGCGATCCGAGGATCTGCCCGTGAGGAAGACCCAGTCCGGCGTCGCGCTGCTCGAAGCGCTGGTGGGGATCCTGATCTTCTCCATCGGCATTCTCGCGCTCATGGGCCTGCAGGCGCAGTCGATCCGCAATACGGTCGAGGCGAAGTACCGCAACGAGGCGGCCTACCTCGCCAACCAGATCATCGGCCAGATGTGGGTCGATCGCGCCAACCTCGCGGCCTACGACACGGGCGGTGGCGCGAACCCGAATATGACCGCGTGGCGTGCGCAGGTGGCGAACACGCTGCCGCGCGTTGTTGCCGGCGGCACCAACTCGCCGACCATCGTCGTCGCCGGCAACCAGGTAACCGTGACGATCTTCTGGCAGCTGCCCGGCAGCGACAGCGTGCTGCGGCAATTCTCCGTCGTCGCGCAAATCAACGATTCATGACCATGCCGCTCAAGTCCAACTTCCGTATCACCGCGCCGGCGCGCATGGCGGGCATGTCGCTGATGGAGATCCTGATCGCGATGGCGATCGGCCTGATCGGCATCGTCGTCATCACGCAGACCTACCTCGTGAACGAGAACTACAAGCGCTCCACCACCAGCGCCGGCGGTGCGCAGACCAACGGCGCGCTGGCGCTGTTCTCGATCGAGCGCGAGGCGCGCATGGCCGGCTGGGGCATCAGCTGGTCCACGGCGCTGGGCTGCACCAACATCCAGTGGTTCTACAACGGCGACTACTCCAGCCCGCCCGGCGGCGGCCTGCCGGTGCTCACGCTCGCGCCCATCGTCATCACCGACGGCGGCGCCGGGCCCGACACGATCACCATCATGTACGGGAGCGGCACCGAGCGCGTGATTCCGGCGACACTGAGCAAGAGCATGCCGTCTCCCTCGGCCGAGCTGGAAGTCGACAATCCGCAAGGGTTCTCCGACACTCCGGGCGACATGGTGCTGCTCGTCCAGGGCGGCACCTGCTCCATGACGCAGATCACGCAGGTGCAGCCCGCCGCGGGCCACCTGCAGCACGGTCCCGGCGTAACGGCCCCCTACAACCCCCCGGGCGGCGGCAGCCTGCTCCCCGCGTTCTCTGCCGGCGCGCAGGTCTTCAACCTCGGCCGCCCGACCGTCAACGTCTATTCGATCAGCAACAACGCGTTGCAGCTCGCGACCCTGTTCTCGGCGACATCGTCGACGGTGGTCCCGGCCTATACGCCCACACCGTTCACCATCGTCGACAACATCGTCGACCTGCAGGCCGAGTACGGAAAAGACAACGGCGTGAACAACGGCACGGTCGGTGCCGTTGCGTATACGGCGAACGACGGGATCGTGGACAGCTACGACAACGTGACGCCGGCAAACGGCGTCGAGTGGCAGCAGGTTCTGTCGGTACGCATCGGCGTGCTCGCGCGGAGCGAGCATTTCGTGAAGCCCGAGAACGTCGGCGATCCTTGCAGCGCCACGACGGCAGCGCCCACCTGGCGCGGCGGCGCCTTCGCCGTGCCCGGCGGCATTCCGAGCTGCTACGGCTACCGCGTATTCGAGACCGTGGTGCCACTGCGCAACATGATCTGGAGGCAGGGATGAACACGCGCCCCCTTCCGCGCGCGCGTCAGCGGGGCGCGGTGCTCTTCATCGCGCTCATCGTCCTGGTCGCCATGTCGCTCGCGGGCATCGCGTTGATCCGTGGCGTGGACACCGCGAACCTCATCGCGGGCAACCTCGCGTTCAAGCAGAACGCCACGCACGGCGGCGACTGGGGCGTCGAGCTGGCGCGCGCCTGGCTTCAGGCGCAGGCCGCGGCCACCTTGTACAACGATGTTCCGGGCCGCTATTCGGCGGCGATGCAGAGCGGGGTCGATTTCACGGCCACCGACCCGTCGGCGCCCGACTTCGACTGGGCGGCCAATTCCTTCGATGCCGGCGCCGACCCGGCCGGCAACCAGGTGCGCTACGTCATCCACCGCATGTGCGACCTGGCCGGCAACCCGGGTTCCGTCAATTGCGTGCGCACCAGCCTGGGCGGCACCACCGGCGGCACGCAGGGCGGCGCCACTTACGGCGGCGCGGCCCTGCCGAGCACCTCGCAGATCTATTACCGCATCACCGCCCGGGTCACCGGGCCGCGCAACACCGTGAGCTACGTCCAAGTGATGGTCAACTGATCGCTGCATTTTGTGAGATCGCCATGAAAACGCGCATCGCCTTCCCCTACAGCCAACTGACCCTTGCCCTGGCCGGCGTGTTCGGCCTTGCCGCCACGGCGGGCGCCGCCAACACCGACATCGCCAACGAGCCGCTGTCGCAGGCGGCGGCGGGCGTGAAGCCGAACGTCATGTTCATCCTGGACGACTCGGGCTCCATGGACTGGGACTACAGCCCGGACTACATCGACGACGTCGAGCCCTCGGGGGTGTCGCCGAGCACCACCGCCGCGTGCTTTGACGGCGGCGACACCGGCCCGACGTTTACCAACTTTTCCGAAGACTTCGACGACGCCGCGGGCTCGATCACCGGCCGCGCGGACCACTGCATCGCGGGCGATCCGCCGTTCATGTCGCCGGACTTCAACAAGCAGTACTACAACCCCGCGATCTGGTACCGGCCCGGCGTCAATTCCGACGGCAGCGTCAAGACCGGCATGAGCGCAACCAACACGAGCAACTGGACCGCGGTGCCGACCGACCCCTATGGCCAGCAGCAGGACGACCAGCGCGGCATTAGCAAGACCACCGAGAACCTGGTAACGAACTACCCTGATCGCGCCTGGTGCAGGAACACCACCGACGCCGCCACCGATACCGCCAATTGCCGGGTGAACTCGGCCTACACGTACCCGAACTGGGAGTTCAACCGCGGCTTCAACAACACCAGCGGCTACGTCAGCAACTATACCCACGTGAAGTTCCGCTACGGCGCGCCGTACTACTACCGCATGCAGACGGCGCAGTGGTGCTCCACGCCGACACTCAACGCCGGGACCTGCGTAAGCGGGAGCTCGGTCAATCCCAGCGCGCACATCTACATCGCCCCGGAGTTCTGCACCGACCCCGAGCTCGTCAACTGTGCCGCGGGTGCGGCGCTGACGCCCGCGCACATCTATTCCGGAGCGCGCTGGTGCAGCGACAAAGGCACGCTGCTCAACTGCCAGCGCAAGAAGGTCGGCAACTTCCGCTGGCCGAAGCACCTCGGCACCACCGCGGTGAGCACGGTCAACATCCCGCCGGTGTCCGCGACGGGAACACTGACGGTTACGCAGACTGAGCTGAACGAGAAGGTCAACACCCTTACGGTCGACGGCATCTCGATCATCGCCGGTCCGGTGACGGCGGGCGGTAGCTCGACCAGCGCGTTCGCTACGCTGATCCGCGACGCGATCAACGCGTTCGTATCGACGCCGGAGTACACCGCGACCGTCTCGGGAAGCACGGTCACCATCGCTGCGGCGGCCACCGGCGCCGGCGAGAACGGCAAGACCATCGTCGTCACCACATCCCAGACCGGTACCGTCGGCGCGCTGGGGCAGATCACCGTCAACAATGGCGGCGCCAACGCCCAGTACATCGAGGGCATCTTCGTGGTTCATCCGACGAGCGGCTCGATCAACATCATGTCCACGAGCTGCACGGGAAGCTTCGGCAGCGGCGTGTCGCTGATCGGCGGCGGCACCTATGGCAACCATATCCGGTCGAACAACGGCACCAATTCCGGCGCCGAACGCACGGCGACCGCCGCGGCGATTGCCGCGTGTATCAACCAGGGCTCGTCCGGCTTTACCGCGACCCAGTCGGGCCAGTCCGTGGACGTGCGCGCGCCGACGAGCCTTGGCTCGCTCATGAACGGCCGCAGCATCACCATGGACCAGACTAGCGGCAGCTACTTCACCTCCAGCTTCGGTGGCGGTGTGTCCACGGGCGCGGTGGTATCGACCTCCGGCAGCATGGCGGGCGGCGCCGACACGACGACGGGCACGCTGCCGCTGCGGATTGGCGTCGGCCAGTTCTCGCGCGTGAACATCGTCTCCAGCAACAATTCGTACCCGAAGGGCTCGGGGCGCTTCGACTGCGCCGGCGCCACCTGTACCTACGCGGAGGAAATGACCAACTTCGCAAACTGGTATTCGTACTACCGCACGCGCATGCAGATGATGAAGTCGGCCGCCGGCCGCGCTTTCATCCCCATCGATGACACCTACCGCGTCGGCTTCATCACCATCAACCCGCAATCGCCGGTGAGCTCGAGCCGCTATCTGCGCATCCAGAACTACGACACTGTGCACAAGGGCAACTGGTACACCAAGTTCTACGCCCAGGGCCCAAGCGGCGGCACGCCGCTGCGCGAGGCGCTGTCGCGCGTCGGCCGCCTGTACGCGGGCAGGTTCGACGGCATCAACACCGGCATCCCGGCAGCCGACGATCCGATGGAAGTGTCCTGCCAGCCGAACTTCGCCATCCTGTCCACGGACGGTTACTGGACCACGGTGGGCTCGTCGGGCAACAAGATCGACGGCACCGCCATGACGCAGCAGGACAACGCCAACGTCGGACCCTATTCGCTCCGCGCCGACGGTGTCTACGACGGCAGTCCGGCCGGCGCCACGGTCGGCCTCGCCGATACGGCCCTGTACTACTACCAGACCGACCTGCGGCCAACCGGCTCGCTCAACGCCGCGAGCGTCGACGTGTCGGCAAACAACGTGCCGACGACGCAGCAGGACTTCGCCGCCCACCAGCATATGACGACCTTTACGCTGGGCCTGGGCCTGGACGGCACGTTGACCTACCGCAACGACTACCAGACCGCCGGCAGCGGCGACTTCCTTGCCATCAAGCAGGGCACGCTCGACTGGCCGAACCCGGTGGCCAACACGCCGCAGGCGCTTGATGACCTGTGGCACGCGGCGGTCAACGGCCGCGGCGTGTTCTTCAGCGCATCCAACCCGCAGGAGCTGGCCAACAGCCTCACCGACACCCTCGACGCGCTGAAGAAGCGGGTCGGCGCGGGCGCGGCGGCGGCGACCTCGAACCTGCAGCCGGTGGCGGGCGACAACTTCGCCTTCACCGCGCAGTACCAGACGCAGGACTGGATCGGCGACCTGAAGGCGCGCACCATCGACCTGAACACGGGCGCGATCTCCCAGGTCGAGCTGTGGTCGGCGCAGGCGCTGCTCAACGGCCGCGCGCATACCAGCCGCACGCTGTTCACGTTCGACGCCACGGACCCGTACGTCTCGACCAGCGTCACCGATGTCGGCAACCAGCTGAAGCACTTCTGCGCCAGCGCGGCGCCGGTTGCACCGTGGTGCATCGACGGTCTGGGCCTGACGCTCGCCGAACAGGCGTATTTCAACCCCAATCAGCTGCCGCAATGGACCTCGATCAGCGGCAATCCGCTGCAGGTGCCCAATGCCACCGTGGAAAATCTCGTGAACTTCCTGCGCGGGCACCAGGCATTCGAGGACCAGGGCAACGCCTCCGGCACCGACCTGTTCCGCGAGCGCACCGCGCTGCTCGGCGACATCATCAACGCGCAGCCGGCCTACGTGCGCTCGTCGCCTTTCAACTACAACGACACGGGCTACAAGGACTTCAAGACGTGCTCGGAAGGCACCACCACGGTGACCTGCCCGGCCGCACAGTTCCCGTCGCCGACGATCCCGCGCCGGCCGACCGTGTTCATCGCCGCCAACGACGGCATGCTGCACGCGATCGAGACCGACGTGAACAACGATCCGTACTACCAGACCGGCGGCATCCCGACCGGGTCCACGGCGGACGACACGTTCTCCGGCGGCAACAACGCCGGCAACGGCGTCGAGCGCTGGGCCTACATCCCGGGCATCGTGCTGCCGAACCTGTACAAGCTGGCGTCGATGCCCTACGGCCACCGCTACTTCGTGGACGGCTCGCCGACCGTGGGCGACGTCTGCATCAGCACGCCGTGCGCGGGGCTGGACGACTGGCGCACCATGCTGGTGGGCGGTCTCAATTCCGGCGGGCGCGGTTTCTACGCCCTTGACGTCACCAACCCGCTCAAGCCGCGCGCCATGTGGGAGTTCAAGGTGCGCAAGCCGAGCGTCACCGCGTGCGCGGCCACCCCCGCGGCCGCGGTCGGCGCCAAGGATGACTGCGACCTGGGCCTGTCCTTCGGCAACCCTGTGATCACCAAGATGAAGGCGACCGGCAAGTGGGTGGTTATGGTGACTTCGGGCCTGAACAACACCGGCTTCGAGCCGAGCACCGCCAATCGCCAGGGCGACGGCATGGGGTACCTTTACATCCTCGACGCGCTGACCGGGGCCATCATGCACAAGATCCCGACCAACGTCGGCAGTCCGGGCACCCTCGCCAACAGCTACACGGACGCCGTCCCGAGCGGCCTGGCCAAGGTCAACAACTGGGTAACCAGCTCGCTCACCGACAACACGACCCTTGCGGTCTATGGCGGCGACATGCTGGGCAACCTGTGGCGCTTCGACCTCGACAACACGAGCGCGACCTACCTCACGGCGGTAAAGGTGGCGGAGCTGAAGGATGCGTTCGCCAACCCGCAGCCGATCACCACCAAGCCCGAGCTCGGCCTGATCAACAGCCGGCGCGTGATCTTCGTGGGCACCGGCCGCTTCCTCGGCAACTCCGACAAGGCCGACACGAGAAAGCAGTCGATCTACGCCATCGCCGACGACCTGGCCGGCAACGTCACGGTCACCGACCGCACGCCGCTGGTGCAGCAGACGATCACCGCGATCGGCTCCACCTCGCGCACGGTGTCGTCGGTTAACGTGGTGGACTGGACCAACGCCGCGGTGCGCGGCTGGTTCATCGACCTGCCCGACAAGGGCGAGCGCGTCAGCGTCGATCCGCAGCTGCAGCTCGGTACCCTGGTGGTCGGCTCCAACGTGCCTTCGACCGACACCTGCGTCGCGGGCGGTACGGCCTGGATCAACACCTTCGACTACCGCACGGGCGGCTACGTCGCGGGCGCCACGGCGAACGCGGTCAGCCAGAAGATCTCGGGCTCCGTGGCGGTGGGTATCAACGTGATCCAGCTCCCGGGCGGCAAGGTGGTGACGGTGGTGACCACCGCGGACAACCAGCAGTTGCCGGTCGAGACGCCGATTGCGCCCGCCAGCTTCCAGGGCAGGCGCGTGGGCTGGCGCGAGCTGAACGCAGACCAGTGAGACGCGGCGTCCTCGCGTGGGTGGGCGCCGCCGGTATCCTCTGCCTGGCGCCCACCGCGCACGGCGACGCTGCCGAGCCGAAATACTGGCCGGCCGAAAAGCTCGAGGCGCGGCCGCAGATCAAGACGCACGTCATGCCGGAGTACCCGAAGGATCTCCCGGCGGGCGTGCGCGGCCGCGTGGTGCTGGAGCTGTTCGTCGCCCCGGACGGAACATTGGACCGCGTACGCGTCGCCAGTGCCGAGCCGCGCGGGCGCTTCGAGCAGGCCGCGCTCAAGGCTTTTTCGGCGGCAGGCTTTACGCCCGGCATCCGCAAGGGCAAGGCCGTGCCCAGCCTGGTGCGCATCGAGGTGACGTTCGGCAACTAGGCGCGCGCCATCCCCGCGATCTCCTCCGCGATGCGCGCCATGGGCGCGTTCCAGTCGTTGGGCTCCTGCTGGCGGATGAGCCGCACCGACGGATACCAGGGCATCTCCTCGCCCTCCAGCATGAAGCACCACGCCGGCCACCACGGCACGGCGACCCGCACCGGCCGGTCGAGCGCGCCGGCGAGGTGCACCACCGCCGTGCACACGCTCGCCACCGCGTCGAGGGCCGTGACGAGCGCCGCCGTCTCGTCGTAATCGTCGATCGCTTCCTGCCAGTGCACGATCTCGAGACCGTGCGCCTCGCGCAGCCACGCGAGCTCGGCGCGGCAGTCCGTGTACTGCAGGCTGACAAAGCGCGCCCCCGGCAGCCGCAGCACCGGCAGCCAGTCCTCCAGCGTCATCGAGCGGCGCGATTTCCCGGTCTTCACCGTGCCGCCGACCCAGGACACGCCGATCCTCGGCGCCGGCCCGATTGACTCGAGACGCGCGCGCCAGTAGGCGACGCGTGTCTCGTCCGCGCGCAGGTAGCCGCGGTGGCGCGGGAACGCCGCGCGCGAGCGTCGCAGGTACACCGGCAGCTGGCCCATCGGCACCTGCAGCTCGGGCGCCGCACGCTCGATACGCGCGCGGCCTTCGGGCCCGCGCGGCACGACGTCGACACCGGGAAAGGAGCGTGCAAAGAGGCGCGCCAGGCGCGGCTCGCATTGCAGCGTCACGCGCACGCCCTGCGCCACGAGGTCCGGCAGCGGATTGCAGAACATGATCTGGTCGCCGAGGCCCTGCTCCGCCCACACCAGAAGCGAACGCCCTGCCAGGGGCTCGCCCTGCCACCACGGCTGCGCAAAGAGCTGCCCGCTCGTGCGCAGGCGATGCTCGTCCCAGGGCCCCTCGCCGTGCTGCCAGCCCTGCTCGAAACGTCCCCGCACGAGGTGGTACAGCCCGAGATTTCGGCGCGCGCGCCGGTGCCCTGGCGCAAGCGCCACCGCTTCGCGCAACAGCGGCTCGCCGCGCTCGAACTGGCGCGCGAGCGCGTAGGCATAGCCGAGATTGCTCAGCAAGTCCGGCTCATCGGCCTTGATCGCGCGCGCCTGTTCGAACGCATCGATCGCCTCGCCGATCTCGCCGCGCTTGAGCAGCGCGAGGCCAAGACCGTGCAGCGCCTGCCAGTGCCGCGGCGCAAGGCGCAGCGCCTCGCGCAGCTCGGCCGACGCCTCGTCGACATGATCGAGCCCGAGCAGCGCCAGGCCGAGGTTGGCGTGCGTTCCGGGATCGGCCGGACGCACGGCAATCAGCTTGCGCAGGTGCTCGGCGGCGTCGGCGTGCCGCTCGAGCTCGAGCAGCTCGCGCGCGACGCGCTCGCGCCACTCCGGCAGATCGTCGGCCGCGAGCAGCGGCTCGAGAAGCCGCAGTGCGGCGCCGTGCTCGCCGCAACGGCTGTAGAGATCGGCAAGCGCCACAACGCTCTCGGCATCGCGATGGCCAGTGCGCTCCAGCTCGCGCAGCTGCGCGAGCGCAGCCTTGAGGTCCCTGGCTTGTATGAGGGCCGCGGCAACGTTGAGGCGCAGCCGTGCATCCGCACCCGGGCGCTCGAGAAGCCTCGCGTAACGCCGCGCCGCTTCCCCCGCCTCGCCCAAGGCCAGTCGCAACGCGGCTTCCTCGAGCTCGTAGTCGAAAGCGGCGGGCGCGCTCGAGCGTGCCTGAACGAGCTCGGCGAGCGCCTCGTCTCGGCGCCGAAGTGCCGC
Source organism: Burkholderiales bacterium (assembly GCA_035459025.1). GTDB lineage: Bacteria > Pseudomonadota > Gammaproteobacteria > Burkholderiales > SG8-39 > JAABQT01. The sequence goes on from DATHYT010000091.1 coordinate 18,392, forward strand.
GAGCGCGAGCGCGCGCCCGAGCCGGGCCGCCGCGTGCCCGGGCTGGCGCGCGAGCAGCTGATCGTAGGAGGCGAGCGCTTCTTCATGGCGTGCGAGGGCGCGCAGCGCGTGGCCGGCATTGAGCAGCAGCTCGGCCAGACCCGGCTGCAGCGCGCGCGCCGCCTGGAAGCTTGCGAGCGCGTCGTCCGCGCGTCCGGCGCGCGCAAGCGCGTTGCCCAGTGCCGCGTGGAACGCCGCCTCCATGGGTCGGCGCGCCACGGCGCGATTGAGAAGCTGCAGCGCACGGCCGAGCCGGCCGGCGTCGGCGGCGATGCAGCCAAGATAGAACAAGGCGTCGCTCGACTCCGGATCGGCAGTGAGCACCTCCCGCAGCAGCGCCTCGGATTCGCGCCGCCGTCCGGCGCGGTACAGCTCGGCCGCCCGCGCGAGCTTGCTAGCGCCGCGCAAGCTCGCGCGGCAGCGTGAACGCCACGTGCTCGGTGATGCCGTCGAGCTGCCGCACGCTCGCGGCACCGAGCGCCTTGAGGCGCGCCACGACCTCGTCCACCAGCACTTCCGGGGCCGAAGCGCCCGCGGTGACGCCGACGCGGCTGCAGCCGGCGAGCCACTCGGCCCGCAGGTCCGCGGCCGTATCCACCATGTAGGCGCTTGTGCCCATGTTCTCCGCCACTTCGCGCAGGCGGTTGGAATTCGAGCTGTTGGGCGAACCGACCACGATCACCACGTCGCACTGCGGCGTCATGAGCTTCACCGCGTCCTGCCGGTTCTGCGTGGCGTAGCAGATGTCGTCCTTCTTCGGTCCGCGAATCTGCGGATAGCGCGCCTTGAGCGCCGCGACGATCGCGCGCGCGTCGTCCACCGACAGCGTCGTCTGCGTCACATAGGCGAGCTTCGCGCCTTCGGACACCTCGACGCGCGCCACGTCCGCGAGCGTTTCCACCAGATGCATGCCGCGCGATGCCTGCCCCACGGTGCCCTCGGCCTCCGGATGGCCGCGGTGACCGATCATGACGATGTCGTAGCCCTCGCGCAGCATCTTGGCCACTTCGACGTGCACCTTGGTGACCAGCGGGCAGGTGGCGTCGAAGACCTTGAGGCCGCGGCGCTCGGCGTCGGCGCGCACCGCCTTCGACACGCCGTGCGCGCTGAATACGACTGTGGCGCCGGCGGGCACCTCGTCGAGCTCCTCGACGAATACCGCGCCCTTGGCGCGCAGGTCTTCCACCACGGTCTTGTTGTGCACGATCTCGTGGCGCACGTAGATTGGCGCGCCGATCTGCGCGAGCGCGCGCTCCACGATATCGATGGCGCGTTCCACCCCGGCGCAGAATCCACGCGGATTGGCGAGCAGGACTTCCACGGCCGCCATTCTAGTCCTTGTGCATGAAGCCCTCGGCGATCAGGATCGCCGCGCCGACCGTGATCGCCGAGTCGGCGACGTTGAACGCCGGCCAGTGCCAGCCGAACGCATGAAAGTCGAGAAAGTCGGCGACCGCGCCCCACAGCAGCCGATCCCACAGGTTGCCGAGCGCACCGCCCAGGATCAGCGCGAGGCCGCTGCAGAGCAGCGTGCGCGCCGGATGGCGCCACAGCATCCAGCTCACCACCGCGGCGGCGACGATCGCCACCGCGGCGAACAACGGCGTCTGCCAGCCCGGCGCGTCGGCAAGGAAGCTGAATGCGGCGCCGCGGTTGAACACCAGCACCAGGTTGAAGAACCCCGTCACCTCGACGCTTTCTCCCGGGCGCAGCCAGGCGAGCATCAGCTCCTTGGTCACGCGATCGGCAAGCACGATGCCCGCCGCCGCCAGGAACCAGGGCCAGGCCCTAGGCGTGCCGGCGCGACTCACCGTTGCCACGCAGGTTCACCTCGCAGCGCCCGCAAAGGCCCTCGCCGTTGACGTCCGGCCGGTAATGCCAGCAGCGGTCGCACTTGGCGTTGGCGCTCGGCGCGACGTCGACGCGCATCTCGCCGTCGCCGCGGTGCAGCCGCGCCGCCGAGGTAAGCAACACGAAGCGCAGGTCCTCGCCGAGGCTCTCCAGCAGCTCGTGGTCGGCGCCGTTCACGTGCAGGTCGGCCTCCGCTTGCAGCGAGGAGCCGACCTTGCCCGCGGCTCTCAGCTCTTCGATGCGCTTTTGGACCGGCGCGCGCAGCTCGCGCAGGCGGTCCCACTTCTTCAGCAGCGCGCCGGCGTCCGCGGGCGACGGCAGCTCGTACAGGGTCTGCAAGAACACGCTGTCGTCGGCCTTGCCGGTGAAGACCTGCCACAGCTCTTCGGCCGTGAAGGAGAGGATCGGCGCCATCAGCCGGACGAGCGCATTCGTCACGTGCCACAACGCCGTCTGCGCCGAGCGGCGCGCCGCCGAATGCGCGGCGCAGGTGTACAGGCGATCCTTGAGAATGTCGAGGTAGAACGCGCCCAGGTCCTCGGCGCAGAAGCCCTGCAGCTTCTGCGCCACCAGATGGAACTGGTAGCGCGCGTAATCCCCGGCCGCGTCCTGCTGCAGCCGCGCCGTCATGGCGAGCGCGTAGCGGTCGATCTCCACCATCTGCGCGACGGGCAGCATGTCCTTCGCGGCGTCGAAATCCGAGGTATTGGCGAGCAGAAAGCGCAGCGTGTTGCGGATGCGCCGGTAGCTCTCGACCACGCGCTTCAGGATCTCGTTGGAAATCGACAGCTCGCCCGAGTAGTCGGTCGAGGCCACCCACAGGCGCAGGATCTCGGCGCCCAGCGTGTTGGAGACCTCCTGCGGCGCCACGGTGTTGCCTTTGGACTTTGACATCTTGCGGCCCTCGCCGTCGACGACGAAGCCGTGCGTAAGCAGCGACTTGTACGGCGGCACGCCGTTCAGCATGCACGACACGAGCAGCGAGGAGTGGAACCAACCGCGGTGCTGGTCGGAGCCCTCCAGGTACATCTCCGCCGGAAAGCCCAGATCGGCATGCGAGCCGCGCAGCACGGTCTGGTGCGTCGAGCCGGAATCGAACCAGACGTCGAGCGTATCGCGGCCCTTGTCGTACTGCGCGGCCTCGGCGCCGAGCAGCTCTTCCGCTTTCAGCGTGTGCCAGGCCTCGATGCCGCCTTTCTCCACGCGCTTCGCGACCTCCTCGAACAGCTCGAGCGTGCGCGGGTGCGGCTGGCCCGTCTCCTTGTGCAGGAAGAACGGCATCGGCGTGCCCCACTGGCGCTGGCGCGAGAGCGTCCAGTCGGGCCGGTTGGCGATCATGCCGTGCAGCCGCGCCTGGCCCCAGGCAGGAAAGAACTGCGTCGCTTCGACGCCGCGCAGGGCGGTGACGCGCAGTGTCTCCGCGGGTTTTGCGCCCCTGAAACCGGGGACCGCCTCCATCCCTGCGAACCACTGGGTCGTCGCGCGCAGGATGACCGGGGTCTTGTGCCGCCAGCAATGCATGTAGCTGTGGACGTAGTTTTCCTTGGCGAGGAGCGCGCCGCGCTCGGCGAGTGTCTTCAGGATCGCGCCGTTGGCGTCCCAGATCGACTGCCCGCCGAAGAGCGGCAACGAGGCTGCGAACCTGCCGTCGGCCATGACGGGCGTGAGAATGTCCTCGTCCGGCATGCCGTAGCGGCGGCACGAGTCGAAGTCCTCGACGCCGTAGGCCGGCGCCGAGTGCACGACGCCGGTGCCCGTGTCGAGCGTCACGTACTCGCCCAGGTACACGGGGGCATCGCGGTCGTAGAACGGATGCCTGAAGCGCAGGCGCTCGAGCGCCTTCCCCTTGCACGCGCCCAGCGTCGTGCCCTGCAGCCTGTAGCGCGCGAGGCATGCCGCCTGCAGGTCCGCCGCGAGAATCAGCAGGCCCTTTTCCGTGTCCACGAGGTGATAGGTGAACTCAGGATGCACGTTGAGCGCCTGGTTCCCGGGAATCGTCCAGGGCGTGGTGGTCCAGATCACCGCGTAGCCGGGCTTGTCGGGAAGCTTGGCGAGGCCGAAGGCCTGCGCCACCTTCGCGGGCTCCGCGAACGCAAAGGCGACGTCGATCGCCGGGTCCTTGCGGTCCTCGTACTCCACCTCGGCTTCGGCGAGCGCCGAGCCGCAGTCGAAGCACCAGTTCACGGGCTTGAGGCCCCGGTACACGTAGCCCTTCTCGAGCAGCTTGCCGAGCACGCGGATCTCGTCGGCTTCGTTGCGAGGAGCCATCGTCTTGTACGGGTCATCCCAATCGCCGAGCACTCCCAGGCGCCGGAAATCCGCCTTCTGGCGCTCGATCTGCTCGGCGGCGAACGCGCGGCACAGGCGCAAGGTTTCCTCGGCCGGCAGGTTCTTGCCGTGCTGCTTCTCGATTTGCACCTCGATCGGCATGCCGTGGCAGTCCCACCCGGGCACGTACGGCGCATCGAAGCCCGCCAGCGACTTCGACTTCACCACGATGTCCTTCAGGATCTTGTTCACGGCGGTGCCGATATGGATGTCGCCGTTGGCGTACGGCGGGCCGTCGTGCAGCACGAACTTCGGGCGCCCCTTGGCCACCTCGCGCAGGCGCCGGTAGACGCCCTTGTCGCGCCACTCGGCGACTCGCTGCGGCTCGCGCTTGGCGAGGTCGCCGCGCATCGGGAACGGGGTGTCGGGCAGATTCAGCGTTTTCTTGTAGTCAGGCATTCGTCTTCATCGCAAAGTAGGATCGGGCGCGCGCGGCATCGCCCGCGATCGCCGCGCGCAGCGCCGGGACGTCGTCGTACTTCTGCTCGTCGCGCAGCTTGGTGAGGAACCGCACCTGCAGGTGGCGCCGGTACAGGTCGGCGGCGTAGTCGAGCAGGTGCACCTCCAGCAGCGGCGCCGCAGTCGGATTCACCGTGGGACGCCGGCCCACGCTCGCCACGCCCGGCCGCCACGGCGCTTCGCCCTCGATCAGGCATTCGACCACGAAGATGCCCGCGAGCGGCGCGCGCTGCGGCAGCGCGATGTTGGCGGTCGGGAAGCCCAGCTCGCGCCCGAGCTTCTCGCCGTGCGCGATGCGCCCGCTCATGGCGTAGGGTCGGCCGAGCAGGCGCTCGGCCGCCGCGAGGTCGCCGGCCGCCAGCGCCGCGCGCACCGCGGAGCTCGAGACGCGCTCGCCGTGCAGCGCAACCTCCGGCATCGCCTCCAGCTCGAAGCCGTGACGCCCGGCGAGCTCGCCAAGCAGGGCGAAGTCGCCGCCGCGCCTGGCGCCGAAGCGGAAGTCGCGCCCGACGAGCAGCCACGCCGTGCGCAGCCCGTGCGCCACGTAGGTGTCGACGAACCGCTCGGCGGGGAGCGACGCGAGCCGCGCATCAAAGCGCGCCACGTGCACCCGATCCAGGCCCGCCGCCGCCATCAGCTCGAGCTTGTCGCGCAGGCGCGTCAGACGCGCCGGCGCGGTCGCCGGGGTGAAGAACTCGCGCGGATGGGGCTCGAAGGTGAGCGCGCAGGCATCGAGCCGCAGCTCGCGCGCGCGCGCCACCGTGCGCGCGAGCATCGCCTGATGACCGCGGTGCACGCCGTCGAAATTGCCAATGGTGAGCGCCAGCCGCTTGCCTGCCGGCGCCGTCAAACCGTGCGTAACCCGCATCAGCGCGTGTAAAATGCTGAATTATAGCGGCTTTCGCGGATGCGACGATGCGGGCGCTCGAGCCGCAGACGGGTACCCGTGCACCCAGCGCCGGGACCCGCGCGACAAGCCGCCCCGATTTCTCGGCTAGTTGAGCCGGGCGCACTGCGCCGAGAGCTCGACCAGCTTGGCACGCACGTCGTCGATGTCGGGTGCTTCGGGCGCGAGCGCCGAGTAATCCTGCAGGTCCTTGAGCGCGGCGCGGTAGCACTCCAGTTTCTGGTAGAGCAGCCCCCGCTCGCGCAACTCGCCATGCGCTTCCGGCGCCACCACCAGCATGCGGTTCAGGACGTCGAGCAGGCGCTGCGGCTTGTCCGCTTCGCGGTAGATGCCTTTCAGGTTGCGCAGCAACCGGGCGAGGATCTGGCGCTTACCGGCGGGCTCGAGAAACGGATCGAGCGGGAGCGCGCCGACCGGCACGCCACCGGCCGCGCCCTCGGGGATCACGCGCTGCAGGCGCTCGCGCAGATCGGACTCCGAAAGCGCCTCGCCACCCGAGAAGGGATCGAGCACCAGCATGGCGCCGCGCAAGCGCAGGCGCACGAGGAAGTGCCCGGGGAACGATACGCCCTCCAGTTCCAGCCCGATGCGCCGCCCGATCTCCAGGTACAGCACCGAGAGCGTAATCGGGATGCCGGTGCGCCGGTCGAGCACCTCGTTCAGGAAGCTGTTGCGCGGGTCGTAGTAATTGTCGGCGTTGCCGCTGTAGCCCAGGTCGTCGAACAGAAACTGGTTCAGCGCCAGCACGCGCTCCTCGGCGCCGCCGCCCGGAGCCAGCCGGCCGCGCAGGCGCGCCGCCAACCGCTCGATCTCGCCCAGGTAGCCCTCGACGTCGAGCCCCGGGTAGGCGTCGGTGGCGATAAGCAGGCAGGCGCGCGCGAGGTCGATTTCGGCCTCGTCCCGCGCCATGAGCTCGGCAAAGGGGTCCGGCACGTTCATCAGGGTGCCTCGCGGCGCACGAAGTCGCGCCAGTGGAAGCCGAGCGCCAGCAGGATGAGGCCATAGGCGGCAACGCCGAGCGCAACCAGGCCGCACATTCCCGCCGCCTTGTGCTGCCAGGGCGCTTGCAGCCACCACGTGCTCGGCCCCATCGCAAAGTAGAGCACCGCCGACATCGACGTCACCGCAAAGGCGATGCGGCCGGCGAAGGCGCCCCAGCCCGGCTGGGGTGCGTAGATGCCATGGCGCCGCAGATTGCGGTAGAGCAGCGCCGCGTTCAGGCACGCCCCCAGGCCGATGGCAAGCGCGAGACCGGCGTGCTTGAGCGGGACGATGAACGCGAGATTCATGAGCTGCGTAGCCGCGAGCGTCACCAGGCCGATCTTCACCGGCGTCACCACGTTCTGGCGAGCGTAGAACCCCGGCGCCAGGATCTTCACCAGGATCATGCCGACCAGACCCAGGCTGTAGGCCACGAGCGCCTGGCGCGTCATCCAGACGTCGTCGGCGCCGAAGCGCCCGTAGTGGAACAGCGTCGTGATCAGCGGCACCGCGAGCACCGCCAGGGCTGCCGCCGCGGGCAGCGCGAGCAGCAGCGTCACGCGCAGTCCCCAGTCGAGCAGCTTCGCGTACTCCGCGGCCGCGCCGCTCGCGTAGTGGCGCGAGAGGCTTGGCAGCAGGATGGTGCCCACCGCGACGCCGAGCATTCCCGCGGGAAACTCCATCAGGCGGTCGGCGTAATACAGCCACGACACGCTGCCGGTAACGAGAAACGAAGCGAAGATGGTGTTGATGAGCAGCGACACCTGGCTCACCGAGACGCCGAACGCCGCGGGCACCATCAGCGTCAGGACGCGCCGGGCGCCGGGGTGGCCCAGATCGAGCCGCCAGCGCGGCAGCATGCCGATGCGCGCGAGGAACGGCAGCTGCAGCGCGAGCTGCAGCGCGCCGCCGATGAACACGGCCCAGGCAAGCGCCAGCACCGGGGGATCGAAGCGCTCGGCGAAGAACGCCGCGGCGACGATGAACGACACGTTGAGCAGCACCGGCGTGAACGCCGGCACCGCGAACCGGCTCCAGGTGTTGAGCACGCCGGCGGCGAGCGCCACCAGCGAGATGAACAGGATGTAGGGAAAGGTGATGCGCAGCAGCTGCACCGTCAGCGCGAATTTGTCCGGCTCCGCATGGAACCAGCGCGGCACGAAGAGGTAGCCGATGAGCGGCGCGGCCAGCATGCCGATGAGCGTCGCCACGACCAGCATGACGAAGAGAAGGGTGCCGATGACGTCCACCAGCGAGCGCGTCTCCTCGGCGCTCTGCCGGTTCTTGTATTCGGAAAGGATGGGCACGAACGCTTGCGAGAACGCGCCCTCGGCAAACATGCGCCGCAGCAGGTTCGGGATGCGGAAAGCGACGAAGAACGCGTCGGTGGCGAGGCCCGCGCCGAAGAACCGCGCGATGAAGAAGTCGCGCGCGAAACCCAGCACCCGCGACAGGAACGTCATGCTGCTGACGGTGGCCAGGACGCGCAGCAGGTTCATGCTAGAATGCGCCCCTTTTTCGCCACCGGATCAAGGTCATGGCCAACATCAAATCTTCGCGCAAGTCGGCCCGCCAGGCTGTCGTGCGCCGCGCCCACAACTTCACCCTGCGCACCGAAGTGCGCACGGCGATCAAGAACGTGAAGAAGGCCATCGCCGGCGGCAACAAGGCTGCGGCCGCCGCAGCGCTGGAGAAGTCGCGCAGCGTCATCGACCGCACGGCCGCCAAGGGCATCCTGCACCGCAACGCCGCCTCGCGCCACATGAGCCGCCTCGCGCAGGCGATCAAGGCGATGCAGTAAGGCTGCATCCGGTATGCTCGGCGCGCTGGCGCCGGGCGGGCTCGGCCGCCGAGTCCTCGGGCATGCCGGATTATACTTGCGCCCCTCATGGCGAAGCCCGTCAGCCGCATCCTCGTCATCAACGACGAGCTTCTGGTGTTGCGCGAGTTCGTCAAGGGCCTGAACGCCGCGGCGCGCTCGCTCGACAATCCCCTCGGCATCACCTTCGCCGGCGTCACCACCGCCAAGGAAGCACTTGCCGCCATCCAGTCCGACGGCGACATCCAGGCCGTGCTGGTCGACGACACGCTCTATACGCTGGCCAAGCACAACGGCTCGCGCCGCCTGCAGGTCTCCGCGCTCGAGCTGGTGCAGCGCATCACGCGCTTTCGCCCCGAGCTATCGGTCTACATCCTGATCGCGCAGGAAAAGGAAGACGACGTGGTAGACGCGCTGTTCACCGAATCGGTAGACGGCTACTTCTACCGCGAGGAGCGCGACTACCGGGGCATCTACCGCATCCTCAACGCGCAGATCCAGGAGCGCGCGAGGACACCCTTCACCGACCAGCTGAAGAACTATGTGTGGATGGCGAAGGATCAGTGGCACACGCCGGGGCACTCCTCAGGCGAATCCCTGCGCGGCAGCCCCTGGGTGAACGACTTCTACGAGTTCATGGGCGAGCACGTGTTCGACGCCGATCTCTCGGTCTCGGTGCCGATGCTCGACTCCCTCATGGACCCGACGGGCGTGATCGCCGAGGCGCAGCTCATGGCGGCGCAGGCGTTCGGCGCGCGGCGCACGTTCTTCGCCACCAACGGCACCTCGACCGCCAACAAGGTGATCTTCCAGACGCTGCTCGCACCGGGCGAGAAACTGCTGCTCGATCGCAACTGCCACAAGAGCGTGCACCACGGCGTGGTGCTCTCGGGCGCGCACCCCGTGTACCTGGACTCGGCGCTCAACCGCAGGTACGGGCTGTACGGCCCCGTGCCGAAAAAGACGGTGCTCGAGGCGATCCGCCGGCACCCGGACGCCGAGGCGCTGATCCTAACTTCGTGCACCTACGACGGCCTGCGCTACGACCTGAAGCCGATCGTCGAGGCGGCGCACGCGAAGAAGATCAAAGTGATCATCGACGAGGCCTGGTACGGCTTCGCGCGCTTCCATCCGGAGTTCCGCCCCACCGCGCTCGAGGCGGGCGCAGACTACGCCACGCAGTCCACGCACAAGGTCTTGTCGGCCTTCTCGCAGGCCTCGATGATCCACGTCAACGACCCGGACTTCCGCGAGCACCTGTTCCGCGAGAACTTCAACATGCACACCTCGACCAGTCCGCAGTACGGGCTGATCGCGAGCCTCGACGTGGCGCGCAAGCAAGCGGTGATGGAGGGCTACAAGCTGCTTTCACGCACGCTGGCGCTCGCCAAGGAGCTCCGCGAGCAGATCAACTCCACCAAGGTGTTCCGGAGCCTCGAGCTCGAGGACCTGCTGCCCGAGGAGCTGCGGCACGACGGCATCCGCCTCGACCCGACCAAGGTCACTGTCGACATCTCCGGCTGCGGCTACACGGTCGACGACCTGCAGAAGCTTCTGTTCGAGCGCTTCAACATCCAGACCGAAAAGAGCACCTTCAACACGCTGACGCTGCTGCTCACCATCGGCACCACGCGCTCCAAGGTCTCGCGCCTGTACGACGCCTTCATGCGCATCGCGCGCGAGAAGCGCGCTCCGCGGCGCCTCGTGCGCACGCCCGAGATCCCCGCCTTCACGAAGCTCCGCTACCTGCCGCGCGACGCCTACTACTGCGGCGGCGAGCTGGTGCCGGTGTTCGATGACAAGGAGCGGGTCAACAAGTCGCTCGCCCGGCGCGTCTGCGCCGACCAGGTGGTGCCCTACCCGCCCGGCATTCCGGTGCTGGTGCCCGGGCAGGTCATCACGCGCGACATTGCCGAGTACCTGGCCAGCCTGCTGCGGTCGCAGAAGCGCATGGAGATCCACGGCGTGGTGTACGAGGGCTACCAGCCCTGCGTGCGCGTGCTCAGACCCGCCGAAGCGCGCGGCTTGCACCGCATCGGCTAGCCCATTAACATCCCTGTGACGGCGGCTTGGGCCGCCGTTTTTCATTGGCCAACCGTGTGGAGGCGCCATGAGCCACGTCATGAACACTTACGCCCGCTTGCCGGTCGCGTTCGTGCGCGGCCAGGGCGTGTGGCTGTACGACGAGGCGGACAAGAAGTACCTGGACGCCCTCGCCGGCATCGCCGTGAATACGCTGGGCTACGCCCACCCGCGCCTGGTGCGCGCGCTCACCGAGCAGATCGGGCGCGTGATCCACACCTCTAACCTGTTTCAGATGCCGCTGCAGGAGCAGGCCGCGGACCGCATCTGCGAGATCACCGGCCTGGACGAGGTGTTCTTCTGCAACTCCGGCCTGGAGGCGAACGAAGCGGCGCTCAAGGTCGCGCGCAAGTACGGCCACGACCGCGGCATCGCGGAGCCCGCGATCATCGTCATGGAAAAGGCGTTCCACGGACGGTCCCTGGCCACGCTCTCGGCGACCGGCAGCCGCAAGGTGCAGGCCGGCTTCGAGCCGCTGGTGCAGGGGTTCGTGCGCGTGCCGCTGAACGACCTCGACGCCGTGCGCCAGGTCGCCGAGCGCAACTCGAACGTGGTGGCGGTGTTCATCGAGCCGATCCAGGGCGAAGGCGGCATCAACATCTCGCGCCTGGAGTACCTGCGCGGGCTGAAGGAGATCTGCGAGCGCAACGACTGGCTATTCATGTCGGACGAGGTGCAATGCGGCCTCGGTCGCACCGGCAAGTGGTTCGTGTACCAGCACGCGGGCATCCAGCCCGACGTGGTGCCGCTCGCCAAGGGCCTCGCCTCGGGCGTGCCGGTCGGCGCCTGCGTGGTCGGCGGGCGCGCCAAAGGCGTGTTCAAGCCGGGCAACCACGGCTCGACCTTCGGCGGCAACCCGCTCGCGATGTGCGGCGTGGTGACGACGCTCGACACCATGAAGGAAGAAGATCTGCTCGCCAACGCGGCCAGGGTCGGCGACGCCATCCGCGAGGGCCTCGGGGCGGCGCTCGCCGGCGTCGCCGGCGTCGCCGAGGTACGCGGCATGGGCATGATGATCGGCGTCGAGCTCGACCGGCCGTGCGGCGACATCGTGAAGACGGCGCTCGAGCGCGGGCTGGTGACCAACGTCACCGCCGATACCGTGATCCGCCTCCTGCCGCCGCTCGTCATGAACGCCGACGAGGGCCGCCAGGTGGTCGAGCGCCTGGTGCCGATCATCCGCGAGTTCCTCGCGCAGTCCGCCGCGCCGCGCGCCGCCGCGGCGCGCTGAGGCCGGCCGGCGTCCACGCATGGCGAAGCTGCGCCATTTCCTGCAATTCAAGGACCTCGCCCGCGCCGAGTGCGAGCACCTGTTCGCGCGCACCAAGTGGATCAAGGCGCAGTTCAAGCGCTACCGGCGCTACTGGCCGCTGGAAGACCGCACCCTGGTGATGATCTTCGAGAAGCAGTCCACGAGAACGCGCCTGTCGTTCGAGGCAGGCATGCACCAGCTCGGCGGCGCCGCGATCTTCCTGTCCACGCGCGACTCGCAGCTCGGCCGCGGCGAGCCGGTCGAGGACGCCGCGCAGGTGATCTCGCGCATGTGCGACATCGTCATGATCCGCACCTTCGAGCAGGACATCATCGAGCGCTTTGCCGCGCACTCGCGCGTGCCGGTGATCAACGGCCTCACCAACGAGTACCACCCGTGCCAGGTGCTCGCCGACATCTATACCTTCGTCGAGCAGCGCGGCGCGATCCGCGGCAAGACCGTGGCCTGGATCGGCGACTCGAACAACGTCTGCAACACCTGGCTGCAGGCCGCCGAGGTGCTCGATTTCAACGTGCACGTCTCGACGCCGCCGGGCTACGAGGTCGAGCCCGAGCGCGCGGGCCTGTACGGCACCGGCCATTACGAGGAGTTCCGCGACCCCATGCAGGCGGCGAAGAACGCCGACCTCGTCACCACGGACGTCTGGACCAGCATGGGCTTCGAAGCCGAGAACGAGGCGCGCAAGCGCGACTTCGAGGACTGGCAGGTGGACGCCGAGATGATGAAGGCGGCGAAGAAGAACGCGCTCTTCATGCATTGCCTGCCCGCGCACCGCGGCGAAGAGGTCGCCGCCGAGGTGATCGACGGGCCGGCGAGCGTCGTCTGGGACGAGGCCGAGAACCGCCTGCACACGCAGAAGGCGCTAATCGAGTTCCTGCTGCTCGGCAAGGTCAAGGCCCGGGCCAAGGCCTGAGCCACCGCGGCGCGCGGCGAGCGCGAGCAGCGCGCCGGCAGCCGCGTCGAGCCCGGACGTATGGCCGATCCGCGTGAGCCGGGCGAGGCTCTGCTCGAAGCGCGCGCTGCCTTCGTTTGAGGCGAGCAAGGCGTGCAGCGCCTCGTGGCCCTCGCCCTGCGCCGCCCACGCGAGGTGCGCCCGGCTGATCCGGCCGGTGCGGGTCTCGGCGAGCGACAGCGCCCACGCGGCGATACGCTCGGCGAGGGCGAGCTCGCCGGCAGCGCGCAGCGCGATCATCGCGCCGCCGACAAAGTCGTCGCCCGCGGGCGTCAGGCCCGCCCCAAGCCCGATCAACGCATCATTCGGCCGGCCCCCCGCACCGGCAATCCAGCGCAGGAACGCCTGCGCCTCGCCGCGATCTCGCCAGGGTTCACGGATGCGGGCCGGAACGCTACGGTGCGTCGCCAAGCGCAGCTCGGGGCGCCAGCGCGCCGCCGAGGAAAGATCGATCTCGATCCGATCGCCGACCGAGTAGTGCGAATACGCTCCCACCAGAACATTCAGGGGGCCGCGTCCCAGCCCGGGGCCGCCCAGGCACATGATGCCCGCCGCCGTTTCCACGTAGCAGCAGCGCTCGAAAGACGCGAAGACCCGCGCGTCGCCTGCCGTGCGCCACGCCGCAGAGCCCGCCTCGATCGCCTCAACCCGGCAGGACATGCGTGCCCGCCGCGCCGGCGAGCGCGTCGGCCGCCTGGTCGAGGTGCGCGATGATCGCGCGCCGTCCGCCGGCGGCGAGGAAATCCAGCGCCGCCCTGACCTTGGGGCCCATGCTGCCCTCGGCGAAATGGCCTTCGCGGTGCAGCGCCTGCAGCTCGGCGGCGCTCACCGACTCGATCGCGTGCTCGCGCGCCGTGCGGAAATGCACCAGCACGCGCGGAACCGCGGTGAGGATGAGCAGCGTGTCGTAATGGAGCTCGGCGGCGAGCAGCGCCGAGGCGAGGTCCTTGTCCACGACTGCGGGCACGCCGGCGTAGGAGCCGTCGGGGCGGCGCACCATCGGGATGCCGCCGCCCCCCGCGGCGATCACCACGACGCCCTGCCGGGCGAGGCCGGCGATGAGATCCAGGTCGAGGATGCGGCGCGGACGCGGCGAAGGCACGAGATAGCGCCAGCCCCGGCCGGCGTCTTCGACCATGTTCCAGCCGAGCGTGCGCTTGAGCTCGGCGGCCTCCTCGGCGCTGAAGAACGGCCCCACCGGCTTGGTCGAGTGCGTGAACGCCTCGTCGCCCTCGTTCACTTCCACGCGCGTCACGATGCAGGCGACCCGCCGCTCGATGTCGGCGCGCGCCAGCTCGTCCTCGAGCCCCTGCATCAGCAGGTGCCCGATGCCGCCCTGGCTGTGCGCCACGCACACGTCCAGCCGCATCGGCGGCACGTGCTCGCGCGCGTAGTACTGGCGCAGCATGATCTTGCCGACGACCGGGCCGTTGCCATGCGTGATGACGATCTCGGGTACCGCCTCGACGAGCGGCCGCAGCGCGCGCGCCGCGCGCGCGGCAATCTCCTCCTGCTCTGCGGTCGTGCCACGGATGTTTTCCGGATGCGTGGCGTTGCCGCCGATGGCGACAACGAGACGCTGCGCAGTGGAGACCTCGGGCATGCTGCGATAATACCGCTCCCCATGTCCCGTCCGTCCTCGCCGATCGCGTCGCTGCTCGCACGGCCGCCGCGCGTGGTCAACGTCGGTCTGCGCGCATTCGCCGCGGAGCTGGCGGGTCGCGACGTTGCGGTGGCGCACGTCGAGTGGCGGCCACCGGCGGCCGGTCGCGAGCACGCCGCGGCGCTGCTCGGCGCTCTCGCGCGGCATGAAGCGCGCATCGCGCAGGCGAACGCGGAAGGGCTGCGGCGCATGCTTTCGGCCGAGCCGGCGCTGGTGGACGTTCTGCCGGCGGGCGAGGCGATGCCCGGTCTCGACCGGCATGTCGTGCTGCACGCGGGACCGCCGATCGACTGGCCCCGCATGTGCGGGCCGATGCGTGGCGCCGTCGCCGGCGCTCTGGTGTTCGAAGGCTGGGCGCCGGATCTCGCGGCGGCTACTCGACTCGCCGCCAGCGGCGCGATCGACTTCCGGCCGAACCATGCGCTCGGCGCGGTCGGCCCGATGACCGGCATCACCACGCGCTCCATGCCCGTGATGGTGGTGGAGAACCGCGCTTTCGGGAACCGCAGCTACTGCATGATCAACGAGGGCCTCGGCAAGGTGATGCGCTTCGGCGCAAATGACGCCGAGGTACTTGCGCGCATCGCGTGGCTGCGCGATGAGTTCGGGCCGCGGCTGGGCGCCGCACTGCGCGCGGCGGGCGGACTCGACCTCGCGCCGCTCGTGGCGCGCGGCCTCGCGATGGGCGACGAGATGCACCAGCGCAACGTCGCCTGCTCGGCGCTGGTGCTGCGCGGGCTCGCGCCGCATCTGGCGCGCGCGGCGGGTGGCGCCGAGCCTCTGGCGCAGAGCCTCGCGTTCATCGCCGGCAACGAGCAATTCTTCCTCAACGTCGGCATGGCAATGGCAAAGAGCGTCATGGACCCGGTGCGCGGCATCGAGGGGTGCAGCCTCGTCACCGCCATGTGCCGCAACGGCACCGATTTCGGCATCCGGCTCTCGGCCACCGGCGATGCGTGGTTCACGGCGCCGGTGGAGATGCCGCAGGGCCTTTACTTCGCCGGCTATGGCGAGCGCGACGCCAATCCCGATATGGGCGACTCGGCGATCATGGAGACCGTGGGCCTGGGCGCTTTCGCCATGGCCGCCTCGCCGGCCGTGATGGGTTTCGTCGGCGCGGGCCGCGCCAGCGATGCGCTGGCGTTCACGCGTGCGATGGGCGAGCTGACCGTGGGCGCGAATCCGAGGTGGACGATCCCGGCGCTCGACGCCCGGGGCGTTCCCGCCGGCATCGATGCGCGCAAGGTCGTCGACACCGGCATCCAGCCCGCCATCAACACCGGGATTGCGCACCGGCGGCCCGGCGTCGGCCAGGTCGGCGCCGGCGTCGCGCGCGCACCCCTGGCGTGCTTCGACCAGGCGCTGGCAGCGCTCGTGCGCGCACTCGGCAGCCGGCCATGAGCGTCGTCAACCGGCTGCGCCGGGGCTTCTACGCCGATTCCGTGGTGCTGATGCGCATCACGCGCGAGCTGAACAAGGGCGGCGTGACGGCGTCCCTCATGATCGGCACGCCGTCGAACAAGGCGCTGCTGAAGGCTTCGGGACTGCTGACGAAGGCGGGCGATGCGGCGGGGCCCGATGACCTCATCATCGCCGTCCGGGGACCCAAGGCGCAGGCGGCGCTGGCGCTCGCCGAAAAGCTGCTGCAAGAAGGAACGCAGACGCGCGCCGCCGGTGAAAGCTTTCCCACCCTTGCCTCCGCGATCGCCGGCCTGGCGGGCGCCAACCTCGCCCTGATCTCGGTGCCCGGCGAGTACGCCGCCGCCGAAGCGCGCCGCGCGCTCGAGCACGGGCTGCACGTGATGATGTTCTCGGACAACGTTCCCCTTGCGGACGAAGTCGCGCTGAAGGACCTGGCGCTGGAGCGCGGGCTTCTGATGATGGGACCGGACTGCGGCACGGCGCTCCTCGGCGGCGCGCCGATCGGCTTCGCCAACGCGGTATCCCGCGGCGACGTGGGCATCGTGTCCGCTTCGGGCACCGGGCTGCAGGAAGTCTCGACGCTGCTCGCGCGGCAGGGCAAGGGCGTCTCGCACGGAATTGGCGTTGGCGGGCGCGACCTGTCGGAGGCGGTCGGCGCTCGCATGACGCTCGCGGCGCTCGATGCGCTCGAGGCCGACCCGGCGACCCGGCGCATCATCGTCATTTCCAAGCCGCCCGCGCCCGCGGTGGTGAAGCGGATCGTGGCGCGCGCCGGGCGCAGCAGAAAACCGGTCACGCTCTGCCTGCTGGGTGCCGACGAGCTGGCCGTGCCTCGTGGCGTCAGTCTGGCGCGTACCCTGGAACAGGCGAGCGGCAAGCCTGCCCGAGGCGCCCCGCCGCGACTGGCGGCGAAAGGCAACATCCGCGGCCTATTCTGCGGCGGCACGCTGTGCGCCGAGGCGCAGATCGTCCTTATGGACCATGGCCTCGACGTCTCCTCCAATGTGCCGGTCCCGGGCGCCGCGCCGGCGCGCGCCGGGCACCTGCTGATCGATCTCGGCGCCGACGATTACACGCGCGGCCGGCCGCACCCGATGATCGAGCCGGAGCTGCGCAACGCGTACCTGGCGCGGGCGCTGCGCGACAAGGAGGTCGGGCTGGTGCTTCTGGACTTCGTCCTGGGCCATGGGGCCCATCCGGACCCCGCCGGGCTGGCGGCAGCGCTGCTGAAGAACAAGAGCAAGCCGGTCATTGCGTCGGTGACCGGCACCGACGGCGATCCGCAGGTGTCCTCTAGGCAGGCGAGGATCCTGGAGGACGCGGGCGTGGTTGTCGCCGCCTCCAACGCGCAGGCGGCGCGGTTTGCCGCGGCGGCGTTGCGGGGCGCGCCCGGGCGCGGACGAGCCCGCCGCTAGCGCTTGCCCGGTTTTTCGGGCCCGAGCAGCGGCACGCCGCCGTCTTTCGACTCGCCGAGCAGCCCCGCCTCGCCGTAGACGCGGAGCTTGTCCCGCGTATCCGCGATATCGAGGTTGCGCATCGTCAGCTGGCCGATGCGATCGGCCGGCGTGAAGAACGCCTCGCCCTTCTCCATCGTCAGGCGCTCGGGCTTGTAGGTGAGGTTCGGGCTCCTCGTGTCGAGCACCGACCAATCGTTGCCGCGGCGAAGTTCCAGCGCCACCTCGCCCGTTACGGCCTTCGCCACCCAGCGCTGCGCGGTCTCGCGCAGCATCATGGTCTGCGGGTCGAACCAGCGCCCCTGGTACAGGAGCCGGCCCAGGCGCCGGCCGTTCGTCCGGTACTGCTCGATGGTGTCCTCGTTGTGGATCCCGGTGACGAGGCGCTCGTAGGCGATGTGCAGCAGCGCCATGCCCGGCGCCTCGTAGATGCCGCGGCTCTTCGCCTCGATGATGCGGTTCTCGATCTGGTCGCTCATGCCCAGGCCGTGCCGTCCGCCGATGGCGTTGGCCTCGGCCATGAGCGCGACCGCGTCGGTGAACTGCTGGCCGTTCAGCGCCACCGGGACCCCGGCCTCGAAGCGCACCGAGACCGGCTCGGGCTTCACCTTCACGCCCTCGCGCCAGAAGGCCACGCCCATGATCGGCTCGACGATCCCGAGCCCCCGGTCGAGGAACTCGAGGTCCTTCGCCTCGTGCGTGGCGCCGAGGAGGTTCGAGTCGGTGGAATAGGCCTTATCGGCGCTCACCTTGGAGTCGAAACCGGCCTGCGCCATGTAGGCGGACATCTCCTTGCGTCCGCCCAGCTCGTCGATGAAGCGCTGGTCGAGCCAGGGCTTGTAGATGCGCAACGACGGGTTTGCGAGCAGGCCGTAGCGATGGAAGCGCTCGATGTCGTTGCCCTTGTAGGTGCTGCCGTCGCTCCAGATGCCAACTGCGTCCTCGCGCATGGCGACGACGAGCATCGTCCCGGTTACCGCGCGGCCGAGCGGCGTGGTGTTGAAGTAGGTGGCGCCGCCCGTGGAGATGTGGAAGGCGCCGCACTGGATCGCGGCGATGCCCTCGGCGACGAGCTGCGGGCGGCATTCGACCAGTCGCGCCACCTCGGCGCCGCAGGCGAGCGCCTTCTTCGGGATCGCGCCGTAGTCGGACTCGTCGGGCTGGCCGAGGTTCGCGGTGTAGGCGTACGGCACCGCGCCTTTCGCGCGCATCCAGTGCACGGCGGCGCTCGTGTCGAGGCCTCCCGAGAAGGCGATGCCGACTCTTTCGCCCGTGGGCAGCGTGCTGAGGATGGTGGCCACGTTCCTGCGCTCCGAAAACTAGGGATGATACGTGATGGTGGCTACAATGGCGGCCGTGCGCGCCCTCGCCATCTCGCTGCTAGCCGTGCTCTGGCTCGACTGCGCCGCCGAGCCGTTCGCGGCGCGCGTCGGCGACATGCGCGTGGTGCTCGATACGCCGCCGGGCTTCGCCGACACGCTCGATCTCGGCTCGCCGCGGCTGCAGGAGCTCGCCGAGAGCCTGACCTCGGCCTCCAACCGGATCCTGCTGTTCGCGCTGACCGACGCCGACCTGCGCCTGTTCAGCCGCGGCGATGCGCCCGCGCTGCACCGCTACCTGCTGCTCGCGACACCGCGCGCACTGGAGCGCGACAGCGTCGGCCTGAGCCAGTTCCGCGACTACGCAGTGGAGTCGGCACGCAGCCTGGGCGAGGCGGCGCAGCCCCAGGATATCCGGGCGTTCCTGAGCGCCCAGGCGCTCGGCCGCGCCAATGTGCTGCGCGTGCTGCGCAGCGAGCCGCTCGCCGTCTCCAGGCTCATGGGCACGCGCCTGCCGCCGCGCTACGGCGACACGCCGGAGTATCTGCTGTACACCACCACGCAGCTGCTGCTGCGCGGCAAGGTCCTCTCCGTGTCCGCGTACACCGGCTTGCGTGACGCGGCCGACACGGCCTGGCTGCTCGACATCACGCAGCGCTGGACGAGCGAGCTCCAGCGCCTGAATGCGCGCTAGCGCAGCGGCGCCCACCGTCGCCGGCGCCTACACCGGCGAGATCGCGGCGCCTTACCGCGCGCCGGAGCTGCTGGCGCAGCTGGCCCGCCTGCCGGTGCTGCTCGAAGCGCCCGGCGCCCGCCTGGTCGCGGAGGGACGCAACCGCAACATCGTCGTCGAACTGCCGCTGCAAGACGGTGCGCGCGGCGTGATGGTGAAGGCGTTCGGCGTGCAGCCGTGGTTTCGCGATCTGCGCGACCGGGGCCGCGGCTCCAAGGCCGCGCGCACCTGGCGAGCGGCGACGCACCTCGCGGCGCAAGGCGCCGGCACGCCGCCGCCGATCGGCTACCTCGAGCGCTGGGACGGCGCGCGGCTGCGCGAGAGCTACTACCTTGCCGAGTACCAGGACGGCGCCCAGACCCTGCGCGAAGCGCTGCTCGCGCTGTACGACGCGCGCCCGCCGCTGGCGGCGCACTTCGTCGCGCTGCTCGAGCGCGTTGCCGACGGCATGCGCGGCATGCACGCGGCGGGATTCGTGCACAACGACCTCGGCGCGCAGAACGTGCTGCTGCGGCCCGCGGGCGAAGCCGGCTGGCGCGACTTCATGGTCGTGGACCTCAATCGCGGACGCCTGCGCGGCGAGCTCACGCTGCGCGAGCGGGGGCGCGACTTCTCGCGCCTCGAACTGCCCTCGGACCTGCTGCAGATGCTGATCGAGATGTACTGGCGCGGCGTCCCGCCGCGCGAGCTGCTCGACTGGCAGCGGCGCTATCGCGAACGCTATGCATGGAAAGTGCGCCTGCGCCGGGTGCGCAGCGCGCTGCGCGGCCGGCGCCCCGATCCCGCTGCCCGCGACTACCCCGCACCGCGCGACGTTTGGATCTGGGACGAAGACACCGCGCAGCCGATCAGCGCGCTGCTGCGCCGCGACCGCGTGCGCCATTTCCCGCGCTCGCGCTACACGCGCGTGCTCGTCGACGCGCTGCGCGACGCGCCGCGCGCCTGGCGCGAGTACCGCGGTCTGCTGCCGCTTGCCTACACGCAGCCCGTCGGGCTCGGCGGCCGCGTCGGCATGGCGCTCGAGCCCACGCCGCAGACGCTGGAGGGCGAGCTTGCGCTGCTTGCCGGGCTCGGCCCGCTGCCCGCGTTGGTGCGCTTCTATCACCACGACGCCCGCGAGACGCGGCGCTGGCGCGCGGCGCTGGTGCACGCGCTGCATCGCGCCGGGCACGCCGTGAGCGTGGCGCTCGTGCAGGACCGCCGCGCGGTGTGCGAACCCGAATCCTGGCGGCGTTTCGCGTTCGAGGCGCTGGAGGACGTGGCAGGCGTGGTCGAAGCAGTCGAAGTCGGCCACGCCGTCAACCGCGTCAAGTGGGGCATCTGGGGCTTCGAGGACCTGCGCGCGCTGTACGCGCCGCTCGCCGAGCTGCAGGCGCGCTTTCCCGCGCTGCGCTTCATGGGTCCCGCGCTCATCGACTTCGAGTACCCGATCGCCTTTCCCGTGCTGCGCGAGTGGCCAGCCGGCGTGCCGCTCGCCGCGCTCTCGCACCACCTGTACGTGGACCGGCGCGGCGCGCCCGAGAATCCGCAGAACGGCTTCGGGGCGGCGGAGAAGTTCACCCTGGGCCGCGCCCTCGCGCGTGCCGCGCCGCAGTGCGCCGATCGCTTCGTGGTGTCGGAAGTGAACTGGCCGCTGCGCGGCACCGGCGCGCACGCGCCCATCCACGCGCCCTACTACCCGCCGTGGCGCCACGCGAGCGATCCCGGCACGAGCGAGGACGAGTACGCGGATTACCTGCTGCGCTACCTGTGCCTCGCGCTCGGCTCGGGGATGGTCGAGCGCGTCTACTGGTGGCGCCTCGCGGCGCGCGGCTTCGGCCTGGTGGACGACGCCGACCCGGCGGCGCTGCGGCCGCGACCCGCGTACGCCATGCTGCAGCATTTCCTGCGCCTGCTCGGCGCCAGCACCTTCATTGGCGCTCGCCTGCCCGGGCGCCGCGGCGAGCGCCACGGCCGCTACCGCTTCGCTTTTCGCCGCGGCGACGCCGAAATCGTGGCGCTGACTTATGCCCACGGGCCCGCGCTGGCGTTTCCCGCCGACGAAGCCTTCGAGCGCGCCGAGGACGCCTTCGGCCGGCCGCTCGCTGCCGCCCCCGACCGGCTTTCGGGCCGGCCCGTCTACCTGCGCGGCGCGCGCGCGTAGAATCCCTGTCCATGCCCTCTTTCGACATCGTCTCGCAGGTCAACGCCCAGGAAGTGAAGAACGCGGTCGAGCAGGCCAACAAGGAAATCCAGAACCGGTTCGACTTCAAGGGCTCCGACGCGCGCATCGAGCAGGCCGAGATGGCGCTCACGGTGTTCGCCGACGACGAGTACAAGCTCGGCCAGGTTATCGACGTGCTGCGCCAGAGGATGGCCAAGCGCTCGATCGACGTGCGCTGCCTCGAGCTCGGCGCGGTGGAAAAGGCCGCCGGCGACAAGGCGAAGCGCGTGGTCACGGTGAAGGTCGGCATCGCGCAGGAAAAGGCGAAGCAGATCCAAAAGGCGATCAAGGACGCGAAGCTCAAGGTGCAGGCTTCGATCCAGGGCGACCTGGTGCGGGTCTCGGGCGGGAAGAAGGACGACCTGCAGGCGGCGATCCAGCTGGTGCGGCAGTCGGTGACCGACCAGCCGTTGCAATACATCAACTTCCGCGACTGAGTCCCTCGCACCACCGGTCGTAGATACGATCGGCCACTGCGTGCAGCGCCGCCGTGCGCCGCTCGACGTTGCGTTCGATCTCGTCGGGCGCCTGCACGCCGGGCGAATCCCGCGACTGCGCGATTTCCGCTGCGCCGCCACGCACCCACTCGGCGATCATCTCCGGCGTCATCTCCACGTGGCACTGCATGCCGAAGTGGCGCCCGAGCGCGAACGCCTGGTTGGCGCAGTGCGCGTTCTCCAGCACCCGCGTGCCCCCGGGCGGGATGGAGAACGTCTCGCCGTGCCAGTGGAACGACTCGAAGGCCTCGATCGCGCCCATCCACTCGCGCGCCACGGCATTGTCGGCCACCGCGACCTCGCCCCAGCCGATCTCCGTCACCGGCGCGGCGCGCACTTCCCCGCCGAAGGCGCGCGCCATGAGCTGGCCGCCGAGGCAGTGCCCGAGCACCGGCACGTCATTGCGCACGGCGTCGGCGATCAGCGAGAGCGCCGGAATAATCCACGGCAGCTCGTCGTTCGCGCTCATCGGCCCACCCATGAAGACAAGGCCGGAGAAGCCGCGCGTGCTGCGCGGTACCGCGTGGCCAGCGTCTAGCGGCACGAGCCGCCAGGCGATCGCCTTGCGCTCGAGATAGCTGGCAAAATAGCCCGGACCTTCACTGGGGGCATGGCGGAATATGGCAATCGGCTTCATGTGGCGGCATTGTAGTGCGGCGCTGCTCGCCGTCCTGGCGCTCGCGCCGGCGGCGGCGCACGCCCTGGACGTGCGCCTGGTCGGCACTTTCGGCGACAAGGCGGCGATCCTGGTGATCGACGGCGGCGGGCCGCGCACGGTGCGCATCGGGCGCGAGGTGGCTGGCGTCACCGTGGTCTCCGTGGAGCGCGATAGCGCGGTGATCGAGGTGGCGGGCACGCAGCGCACGCTGGCGCGCGGCCAGCACTACAGCACGGGGGCGGGCGATGCGCGCCAGAGCGTGACGCTTGCGGCCGACACGCGCGGGCATTTCATCACCGAGGGCGCGATCAACGGCCGCGCCGTGCGCTTCGTCATCGACACCGGCGCCACCATGGTGGCGTTGCCGGCCGCCGATGCCCTGCGCCTCGGGCTCGATTACCGCAAGGGCGAGGTGGCGCTCACCAAGACCGCGGCCGGCGTGGTGCCGGTGTACCGCGTGCGCCTCGACAGCGTGCGCCTGGGCGCGATCGAGATCAACGCGGTGGACGGCGTGGTCATCGAGCAGGGGCTGGACATCGCGCTGCTCGGCATGAGCTTCCTCAGCCGCGTCGAGATGAAGAACGAGGGCCAGCTGATGACCCTCACGCGGCGCTACTAGCGTCGGCCGGGAACGAGCGGGACGAAACGCACCGGCAGCACGCGGCGCTCGTCGGTGCCGCCGTCGGCGCGCTTGGTAATGACGAGCAGCTCCTGCACCGCGTGTGTCGCCCCGACCGGGATCACCAGGCGGGCGCCCGGCTTGAGCTGATCGACAAGCGCCTGCGGCACGCGCGGCGCCGCCGCCGTCACCACGATGCCGTCGAACGGCGCCTTCTCGGGCCAGCCGGCGTAGCCATCGCCGATGCGCACCTCGACGTTCCCGTAGCCCGCCGCGGCGAGCCGCGCCGCCGCCGCGCGCCCCAGGTCCGGGATCAGCTCGATGCTGTACACCTGCGCCACGATCTCGGCGAGCACCGCCGCCTGGTAGCCCGAGCCGGTGCCGATCTCGAGCACCGCGTGACCGGGGCGCGGCGCGACCAAGTCGGTCGACAGCGCCACGATGTAAGGCTGCGAGATGGTCTGCCCGGCACCGATCGGCAGCGGGTAGTTGCCGTAGGCGCGATCGCGCTCGGCTGCGGGCACGAAGCGGTGGCGCTCGACGCGCGCCATCGCCGCGCGCACCGCGGGCGACATCGTGGCGAGGCCGGTCTCGGCGCGGGTCGCCGCGTACATGGCGTCAATTTCGTCGATCAGGCGCATGCGGCGTGCGTCGAAGTCCTGGGCCCCGACGGCGCTGATGCCGAGCCCGGCCAGCACGCAGCTAGCCAGCCGTCTTGTCGCGCTCGATGAGGGCGTAGGCGGAGTGGTTGTGGATCGACTCGAAATTCTCCGACTCGACCACGAACCTGGTGATGCGCTCGTCGAGATTGAGGAGCGCGGCCACGTCGCGCACCATGTCCTCGACGAACTTGGGGTTGTCGTAGGCGCGCTCGGTAACGTGCTTCTCGTCCGGGCGCTTCAGCAGGCCGTAGAGCTCGCTCGAGGCCTGCTTTTCCACCAGGTCGACGATCTCCTCGATCCACACGAACTCGCCGGTGTGCGCCGTCACCGTGACGTGCGAGCGCTGGTTGTGCGCGCCGTAGGCCGAGATCTTCTTCGAGCACGGGCACAGGCTCGTCACCGGCACCAGCACCTTCATGGCGAAGCCCTGCCGGCCGTCGAGGATCTGCGAGACGAAGCTGACCTCGTAGTCCATCAGGCTCTTCACGCGCGACACCGGGGCGGCCTTCTCGATGAAGTAGGGAAAGGTCATCTCGACCACGCCTTCCTCGGCCTCGAGCTTGGCCACCATCTCCTTCACCATCGCCTGGAACGAATCCACCGTGATCTCGCGCTCGTGCGCGCTCAGGATCTCGACGAAGCGCGACATGTGCGTGCCCTTGAAGTGGTGCGGCAGGCCGACGTACATGTTGAAGTTGGCGATCGTGTGCTGCACGCCGCCCGCGCGCTGCATGATCTGGATCGGGTGGCGGATCGCCTTGATGCCCACCTTGTCGATCGCGAGCTTGCGCGAATCGGGCGTGCTCTGGACGTCCGGGATATTGTGCAGGTCCTTGGCTTTCATGCGGCGATTATAACTCCCGAGTAATTTACTCGGATATCAGGGCGCGGATCGCCGTTTCAATGCCGGGCGCATCCAGCCCGACCGACGACAGGAGCTTGGCCGGATCGCCGTGGTCGATGAAGCGGTCGGGCAGGCCCAGCAGCAGCACGGGCTTCTCGATGCGCAGGCCGGCGAGCGCCTCGCAGACCGCGCTGCCCGCCCCGCCCATGATCTGGTGCTCCTCGACCGTGACGAGCAGCTCGTGCCCCTGCGCGAGCTCGCGCAGCAGCTCCGTGTCCAAGGGCTTGACGAAGCGCATGTTGGCCACGGTGGCGTCGAGCGCCTCGGCCGCCTCGAGCGCGGGCTTCAGCATCGAGCCGAACGCGAGGATCGCGACGCGCTGGCCGCTACGGCGCAGCTGCCCCTTGCCCACCGGCAGGGTGTCGAGTGCGCTGCCCGCCTCGCCGAGCGCTGCGCCACGCGGGTAGCGCACCGCCGCCGGCGCACCGAGGTGAAACGCCGTGCTGAGCATGCGCCGGCACTCTTGGGCGTCCGCTGGCGCCATGACCGTAAGGTTAGGCACCGTGCGCAGGTAGGCGAAATCGAACGCGCCGTTGTGCGTGGCACCGTCGCCGCCCACCAGCCCGCCGCGATCGAGCGCGAAGGTCACCGGCAGGTTCTGGATGGCGACGTCGTGAATCAGCTGGTCGTAGCCGCGCTGCAGAAAGGTGGAGTAGATCGCCACCACCGGGCGCAGCCCCTCGCAGGCCAAGCCGGCGGCGAAGCTCACCGAATGCTGCTCGGCGATGCCGACGTCGAAGTAGCGCTCGGGGAACTTCTCCGAGTACTGCACCATGCCCGAGCCCTCGCGCATCGCCGGCGTGATCGCCATCAGGCGCGCATCGGCCGCCGCCATGTCGCACAGCCAGTCGCCGAACACCTGGCTGTAGGTGGGCTTGGCCGGCGCGGCCGCCTTCTTGATGCCTTCGGCGGGATCGAACTTGCTCGGCCCGTGGTAGGCGATCGGGTCGTCCTCGGCGAGCTTGTAGCCCTGGCCCTTCCTCGTGACGATGTGCAGGAACTGCGGGCCCTTGAGCTTCTTGATGTTGGTGAGGGTCGCGATCAGCGTGTCGAGGTCGTGGCCGTCGATCGGGCCGATGTAGTTGAAGCCGAACTCCTCGAAGAGCGTCGAGGGCGTCACCATGCCTTTCACGTGCTCCTCGGTGCGTCGCGCGAGCTCCCACACGCCGACGCGCTTGAGAATATGTTCGCTCGCGCGCCGCGCCGTCGAGTACATGCGGCCCGAGAGCAGCCGAGCCAGGTAGTTGGTGAGCGCGCCGACGGGCGGCGAGATCGACATCTCGTTGTCGTTCAGGATCACGAGCAGGTCCACGTCCATGGCGCCCGCGTTGTTCATCGCCTCGAACGCCATGCCCGCCGACATGGCGCCGTCGCCGATCACCGCCACGCACTTGCGGTGCTCACCCTTGTGCTTGGCCGCCGCCGCCATGCCGAGCGCCGCCGAGATCGAAGTCGACGAGTGCGCCGTGCCGAAGGTGTCGTAGGGCGACTCGATGCGCCGCGGGAACCCCGAGATGCCGTCGATCATGCGCAGGCGCGCCATCGCCTCGCGCCGACCGGTGAGGATCTTGTGCGGGTAGGTCTGGTGCCCGACGTCCCAGACGATGCGGTCCTCGGGTGTCTCGAACACCTTGTGCAGCGCGATGGTCAGCTCCACCGTGCCCAGGTTCGACGACAGGTGCCCGCCCGTCTTCGACACCGAATCGAGCACGAACGCGCGCAGCTCGTCGGCAAGCTGGTGCAGGTCCTTTCTCTCCAGCGCGCGCAGCTGCGCCGGGTCATCGATGGTCTTGAGCAGCTCGAACATCAAGGGATTGTAGCCGCCGGCCGGCAGCGCTTCGCTCATTGACGACACGGCTAGAACTTCCTCAGCACGATGAAATCTGCGAGCTCGCGCAGCCGCCGCGCGCCCGCGCCGAGCGGCGCGAGCGCCGCATGGGCATTTTGCCTGAGTTCCTGGGCCAGTTCCCGCGCGCGCGGCAGGCCCATTACCGACACATAGGTGGGTTTGCCCTGGCGCGAATCCTTGCCCGCGGTCTTGCCGAGCGTGGCGCTGGAGGCTTCCGCGTCCAGCACATCGTCCACCACCTGGAACGCGAGGCCCACGGTCTTGGCATACTGGTCGAGGCGCTCGCGCAGCGTGGCCTCGGGCGCGCGGCCGCAGGCCGCGCCCAGGAGCACCGCGGCGCGGATCAGCGCGCCGGTCTTGTGGATGTGCATCGCCTCGAGCTCGGGGACCGAGAGCGCCTTGCCGGTGGCGGCGAGGTCGATCTGCTGCCCGCCCGCCATGCCGCGCGAGCCCGCGGCCGCCGCGAGCAGCTTCACCATTTCGAGCTGGGCGCGCGGGTCGTCGGCGAGCGCCGGCTCGGCGAGCAGCTGGAAGGCGAGCGACTGCAGCGCGTCCCCCACGAGCAGCGCGGTGGCCTCGTCGAATTCCACGTGCACCGTGGGCTTGCCGCGGCGGAGCACGTCGTCGTCCATGCACGGCAGATCGTCGTGCACCAGCGAGTAGGCGTGGATCAGCTCGACCGCCGCGGCCGCGACCTCGAGCCGCTCGGGGCTCGCCCCCGCCACCTCGCCGGCGGCGAAGGTAAGCAAGGGCCGCACGCGCTTGCCGCCCTCGAGCACCGCGTAGCGCATGGCCACGTGCAGCCGCGCCGGGGCGAGGTGGGCCGCGGGCAGGTGACGGGAGAGAACCGCCTCCATTCGCGCCTGGATGCCGCCCATCCAGGCCGCGAAGCCCGGGTCAGGTGCCGTCACCGGGCTCGGGTTCCACGGCGAGCTTCTTCAGCACCTCGCCTTCGAGCACCTTGACCTGGCGCTGGGCGGCGTCGAGGCGCTCCTGGCAGAAGCGCGCCAGCTCCAGGCCGCGCTTGTGCGCCGCCAGCGCCTGCTCCAGCGAGAGCTTGCCGCCTTCCATCTGCGCGACCAGCTTTTCCAGCTCCGCGAGCGCTTTCTCGAAGGTGGCCTCGGCGGCGGGCTTGGTCATGGCGCGAACTTAGCCGACCGGCGCTTTACCGGTCAAACCTTCCCTGGGGTAGAATGCGCGCCATTTTTTCGCCACCCCGGGCTCCGATGTCCGACCTCGTCCACGCGCGCCGACTGCAGCCGGCCTCCTGCCAGCTGCCGGTGTCGTGGTATTTCGACCCCGCCGTGTTCGCCGAGGAAAAGGCGCGCCTCTTCGACCCGGGGCCGAACTACATCGGCCACGAGCTGATGGTGCCGCAGGTCGGCGACTACCACACGCTGGCGTGGATGGACCACGCCAAGGTGCTGGTACGCAACGCCGGCGGCGTCGAGCTCCTCTCCAACGTCTGCCGCCACCGCCAGTCGCTGATGCTCGAAGGCCGCGGGCGGCTGCAGAACATCGTCTGCCCGCTGCATCGCTGGACCTACGACCTGAAGGGCGAGCTCCTCGGCGCACCGCACTTCCCCGAGAGCCCGTGCGTCAAGCTCGCCTCCACGCCTCTTACGCGTTGGAACGGGCTGCTGTTTGCCGGGCCGGCGGATCCGGCGCGCACGCTCGCCGGCATGGACACGTCGGACTGGGATTTCTCCGGCTACGTGCTCGAGCGCGTGATGATCGACGAGTACGACGTCAACTGGAAGACCTTCATCGAGGTGTACCTCGAGGTCTACCACGTCGACCCGTTCCATCCGGGCCTGGGCAACTTCACCGACTGCAAGCAGTGGCACGTCAACTACGGGGAGGACTGGTCGGTGCAGGTGGCGCAGGCGAAGGCGGGCCTCGGCAAGCCCGGCACGCCCGTGTACCGCAAGTGGCACGAGGCTTGCCTCAAGCACCTCGACGGCCGCACGCCCAAGCAGGGCGCGCTGTGGATGGCCTGGTTCCCCGGCTTCATGCTCGAGTGGTACCCGAACGTGCTCATCGTCAGCCAGCTGATCCCGCGCTCGCCGACGCACACCACCAACGTGGTCGAGTTCTACTACCCCGAGGAGATCGCGCTGTTCGAGCGCGAGTTCGTCGAGGCGCAGCAGGCCGCGTATGTCGAGACCGCGCTCGAGGACAACGAGATCTGCCTGCGCATGGACCGCGGGCGGCGCGCGCTCTGGACGCAGGGACGCGACGACGCCGGCCCGTACCAGTCGCCGATGGAGGACACGATGGTACATTTCCACGAATGGCTGCGGAGAAAGCTGGGGCGCTAGGCCCTCTCGTATCGACCGAAGATCTGTCCCGCCACCCCGAGTGGCGCGTGTTCGACTGCCGGCACGACCTGATGAAGCCGGAGGCCGGCGAGCAGCTGTACCGTGAAGGTCACATCCCCGGCGCTTCGTTCGCGCATCTGGATCGCGATCTCTCGTCGCCCAAGACCGGAAAGAACGGTCGGCATCCATTGCCGGATCCCGCGAAGTTCATCGCCTGGCTGGGTTCGCAGGGACTGAAGAAGACCGACACCGTCGTGTGCTACGACGGCGGGCCGGGCGCGATGGCCGCGCGCCTGTGGTGGATGCTGCGCTGGGTGGGGCACGAGTCGGTCTCGGTGCTCGACGGCGGCGTCGCCAAGTGGAAGAAGGAAGGCCGGGCGGTCACTGCCGAGGTCGCGAAGTTCTCGCCGACGACGTATCCCGGGAAGGCGCGTAGCGAGATGGCCGTGGACGTCGCCCACGTCGAGAAATCTCTGGGCGAGGAGCTGGTCCTCGATGCGCGCGCGCCGGCGCGCTGGCGCGGCGAGACCGAGCCCATCGACCCGGAAGCCGGGCGCATTCCCGGATCGCTGAATCGCTTCAACAGCGACAACCTCACGCCCGAGGGCGTGCACAAGCCGGCCGAGCAGCTGCGCAGGGAGTTCGAGGCCGTGCTCGGCGGGCGCGCGCCCGCGGAGGTCGTCAACTCCTGCGGCTCGGGCGTCGCCGCGTGCCACAACATCCTGGCGATGGAGATCGCGGGGTTGAAGGACGCGAAGCTCTACCCCGGCTCCTGGAGCGAGTGGATCGCGGATCCGAAGAGACCGCGTGAGCGCGGCTGATTCTCTCCTCGTCCTTCACTTCGCGATCGTCGTTTTCATCGTCGGCGGGCTGCTCCTGACTTGGGTCGGGGCGCTCGCGTCCTGGGCGTGGGTGCGCAACCCCTGGTTTCGCTACCTGCACCTCGGAGCCATCGCCTTCGTCGCGTTGGAAGCGGTCATCGGCATGACCTGTCCGCTCACCGTGTGGGAGGACGCGCTGCGCGGCGGCGGAAGCGGCGAGTCGTTCGTGGGGCGCTGGGTGCGGACCCTGCTTTACTACCGCGCGCCGGAGTGGGTGTTCACGGTGATCTATGTGGCGTGGACGGCGGCGACGCTCGTCACGCTGCGGTTCGTGCCACCTCGGCGCTGATACCCTCGCGCAAGCGCGCCAGCGCCTCGGGCTCGCCGCGCACGCGCAGGAACGCGCCGGCGCCGTCCGCACGCTCCTCGAGCACTTCGCAGCCCGCGAAGATCTGGCCGCGCAGCTTCTGCGCCGACCAGGGCAGGTAGAGCTCGGCCTCGACCAGGCGCCGCTGGAAGAACGCGACGATCGCCTCGCGCAACCGCGCCACGTCGCCTTCGCGTTTGGCGCTCATGACCACGCACCCGGGGTACTTCTCGCGCAGCGCGGCCTCGTCGCCGCCGCGGTCGATCTTGTTGAACACGATCAGGCGCGGCACGTCCTTGGCCCCGATCTCGTCGAGCACCTCCTCGGTCACGGCAAGCTGGCGCTCGAACCCGGGATCGCTCGCGTCGACCACGTGCGCGACGAGCGAGGCCTCGAGCGCCTCGTCGAGCGTCGACTTGAACGAGGCGACCAGCCCGTGCGGCAGGTTCTTGATGAAGCCGACCGTGTCGCTCACCAGCACGCGCGGCACGCTCTCCGGATGCAGCGCGCGCACCGTGGTGTCGAGCGTGGCGAAGAGCTTGTCGGCCACCAGCGCCTCGCTCGCCGTAAGCGCGCGCATCAGCGTGGACTTGCCCGCGTTCGTGTAGCCGACGAGCGCCACGCGCGCGAGTCCCTGGCGCTCCTGGCGCCGCGCGCGCTGCGTCCGGCGCTCGAGGTGCATCGCGTCGAGCTCTTTCTGCAGCTCGGCGATGCGGTCGCGGATCTTGCGCCGGTCAAGCTCGCCGTGCGACTCCCCGCCGCTCCTGCCGCCGGTGCCGCTGCGCGCCCGGTCCTTCGGCCCGGCCTGCTTGGCGGCTTCGCGCATCCTCGGCCCCATGTAGCCCAGGCGCGCGATCTCGACCTGCGCGCGCGCGGCGCTGGAGCGCGCGTGGCGGTGGAAGATCTCGAGGATCACCATGGTGCGGTCCATCACCTCGCAGCCGACCTCCTTGCCGAGGTTGAACGCCTGCGAGGGCGAGATCTCGTGGTCGACGAGGACGAGGTCCGCGCCTTGCTGTACCAGGTCGCGCAGCTCCTCGCGCTTGCCGAGGCCGAAGTAGGCGGTGGCGTCGAAGCTGGCGCGCTTCTGGGTGATCGTACTGACGACTTCGAAGCCGAGCGTTTTCGCGAGCTGGCGCAGCTCCGTCAGCGAGGCTTCGAATTCGGCGTCACCGACGCTGGGCAATTGCACCGCCGCGACGATGGCGCGCGGGGGTTTGTGGGCGAGCACTTGCGTCATGGGGGACGGAGACTACCAGTCAAAGCCGCATTTCGGCAGATTTCCCGGCTTGTCAGTGCACTCGTGCCGCCCAGGAAAACAACGCGCTGAACACGGCATCCCGCACCTCGCGCCGCGACAGCACGAGATCGTGCAGCCCGCCCGGAAACGCGAGCACGGACGCCTGCGGCCCCAAAGTCCTCCCCCACTTGGCGACGTGGCGCCAGTCGAGCACGATGTCGGCCTCGTCCGAATGCATGGTCAGCACCGGGCACTCGACCTCCAACCCGGCATGCACCTTGTGCTGGCCGGCAAGCACGGCACCGATCCAGCCGAAGTACGCTGGAAAGCCGTGCAAGGGCTTCAGCTTCAGGTCGAAGTCCCACTCGCCGTCGAAGTCGCGGTGGATGCTGCGGATGTAGACGGGCTTCAGCGCCTTGGGATCATTGAGAAACGGAAACGCCTGCCCCGTGAGCGCCGCCATGCCGAGCTGCGCGCGCTTCAAAGGCGTCACCTTCCAGTCGAAGAACGGGCTGTTCAGCCATAGCGAAGTAATCTGCTCGCGCCGCGCGCCGCGGTGCGCGTAAAGCGCGCACACGAGCCCGCCCGTCGAATGTCCGGCAAGCAGCACCGGGCCGCCGATCTCGTCGATCGCGGCCGTGATGTCGACGTCGTACTCCGCCATGTCCTTGCAGTAGCACGGATGCTGGTGCTCGAGCCACGAGCGTCCGTGCTTGCGCAAATCGAGCGCGTAGAACGCGTAGCCCTCGCCGGCGAAGCGCTCGGCCATGTGGCGCTGGAAAAAATAATCGACGAAGCCGTGCACGTAGAGCACCGCCCCGCGTGGCGCATCGCCCGCCGGCAGGCGCACGAGCGTCGCCACCACGCGCCCATCGTAGTCGTCGGGAAACCCGAAGGTCTTCGCCTCGAAACCCGGCAGCAGCCGGTCCGGTTGCCAGTCACTCATGGCGCGAAAGCGCCCAGGCCACGTGCTCGCGCACCAGGGCGGACGGGTGGTCCGAGCGAGCGCGCAGCGCGCCGAGCACTTCGGGCGTGGTCGGCGCGTTGCCCAGGCCCACGGCGAGGTTGCGCAGCCACCGTTCGTAGCCGATGCGCCGGATCGGCGAGCCCGCCATGCGCTCGTCGAACGCCTGCTCGCTCCAGGCGAAGAGTTCCACCAGCGACGCGCGATCGAGGCCGTTGCGCACCGCGAAGTCCGGCTCCCGCGTCGGCTGCGCGAACGAATTCCATGGGCACACCGCCTGGCAATCGTCGCAGCCGTAGACGCGGTTGCCGATCAGCGGCCGAAACTCCTCCGGAATGCAGCCTTTCAGCTCGATGGTGAGGTACGAGATGCAGCGCCGCGCGTCGAGCTGGTAGGGCCCGGTGATCGCCTGCGTCGGGCAGACGTCGATGCACTTCGTGCACGTGCCGCAATGCTCGCCCGCGGGGGCGTCCGCCGGCAGCGGCAGGCTCGTATACACCTCGCCCAGAAAGAACCACGATCCCGCTTCGCGCGACAGCAGAAGCGTGTGCTTGCCGCGCCAGCCGATGCCGGATTTTGCTGCGAGCGCCACCTCCATCACCGGCGCCGAGTCGGCGAACACGCGATGCCCGAAAGGGCCAGCCTCCGCCTCGATGCGCTCGCACAGCTTCTGCAGCCGCCCGCGCAGCACCTTGTGGTAGTCGCGCCCGCGCGCATAGCGCGAGACGCAGGCACGCAGCGGGTCGTCGTCTTCCTCGTCCAGCGTCGCCGCATAGTCCATGCGGCAGCTGATGACGCGCACGGTGCCCGGCACCAGCTCCGCGGGCCGCGCGCGGAGCGCGCCGTGGCGCGCCATATAATCCATCTCGCCGTGCCAGCCCCTGCCGAGCCACTCGCCGAGGCGGTTTTCCGCGGCGGCGAGGTCGGTGTCCGCGATCCCCACCGCCTGAAAGCCGAGCTCCCCGCCCCACTGCTTGATTCGCGCCGCAAGCGCGCCGTAATCCATGGGTCCCGAGTCTAGCCTCGAGCTCGCCGACGAAGCGGCGACGCTCGGCCTAGGCGCGGCGCTCGCCGCCGGCATCGCGCCGGGGCGCGTGCTGCACCTCTCGGGCGAGCTCGGATCCGGCAAGACCACCCTCGTTCGGGGACTGTTGCGTGAACTGGGTCACAGCGGCCGGGTGAAAAGCCCCACCTACCCCCTGGTTGAACTTTACGTCGTTTCAAGATTAAACTTGTATCACTTTGATTTTTATCGTTTCAAAGATCGGAGCGAATGGCAGGATTCTGGCTTCAGGGACTACTTCAACGCGCAAGCCGCGTGCATCGTCGAATGGCCGGAGCGGGCGGGCGGACTGCTGCCGCCCCCGGACCTCGCGGTGCGGCTGGAAATCGTCCCGGGCGCGCGCCGCGCCCGGCTGAGCGCGGGCACGCCGGCCGGCGCGGCCTGGCTGGCGCGCTTGCGGCCGCGCTCCTCCTCGGCTACCTAGCCGCCGCCCAGGCGCAGGTCATCGCCACGCGCATCTGGCCGGCGCGCGACTACACCCGCGTCACCTTCGAGTCGCGTCAGGCGCTCGACTACAGCATGTTCGCGCTGAAGGACCCCCAACGCCTGGTGCTCGATCTCAACGCCGAGGACGCGGACGGCCTGATCGCCGCGCTGCAGTCCAAGGTCGCCGCCGAGGATCCCTACGTCGCGGTGCTGCGCGTGGGCGCCAACCGCCCGGGCGTGACGCGCGTGGTGCTTGACCTCAAGGCGGAAGTGCGGCCGCAGGTGTTTGCGCTGAAGCCCATCGCCGAATACGGCCACCGCCTGGTGCTCGACCTTTATCCGCTGGTGCCGCCCGATCCGCTGGCGGCGCTCCTGGAGCTGAACGGGCAGCTCGCCGTGCCCGGGGCGCGCGGCGGCGACACCACGCCGCGCTCGGTGGTGCGCCTCGCTACCGTAGTGGTGGATGCCGGGCATGGCGGCGAGGATCCGGGCGCGCGCGGGCGCCGCGGCGCGAAGGAAAAGGACATCACGCTGCTCATCGCCAGGCGCCTGAAGGCGCTGATCGACGCCGAGCCCGGCATGCGCGCCGTGCTGACGCGCGACGGCGACTATTACCTGTCGCTGCAGGCGCGTGTGGAGAAGGCGCGAGCGGTGAAAGCGGATCTCTTGGTGTCGGTGCACGCCGATGCCTTCACCCGCCCGCACGCGCGCGGGTCTTCCGTGTTCACGCTGTCGCAGCGGCCGACCTCGGCGGCCGCGGCGTGGCTGGCCAAGCAGGAGAACGACTCCGACCTGATCGGCGGCGTCGGCCTGGACGCGCGCGACCCCTACCTCAAGCAGGTGCTCGTGGACCTGTCGCAGACCGCGACCAACGATCACAGCATGAAGCTCGCCGGCGCGGTGCTCTCGGAGCTCGGCCAGATCAACACGCTGCACAAGGCGCAGGTCGAGCGCGCCGGCTTCGCCGTGCTCAAGGCCCCCGACGTGCCCTCGATCCTGGTCGAGACCGCGTTCATCTCCAATCCGCAGGAGGAGCGCCGGCTGCAGGACGAGCGCTACCAGGACAAGATGGCGCGCGCCATGCTGGCGGGGATCAAGCGCTACTTCAGCCTGCACCCGCCGCGCCCGCAGGGTCCGCTGGCGCAGAAATGAGTCAGGGCGTGGCGCGCCGCGCGCGGGCGCGCAGGAACTCCACCGCGATCGGCAGCACCGAGATCACCACGATCACCACGATCACCGCGGCGAGGTTCTCCTTCACCGCCGGAATGTTGCCGAACCAGTAGCCGGCGAGGCTGAGCGATACGACCCACAGCAGCGCGCCGGCGACGCTGAACGCCAGGAAGCGCGCGTACGGCATGGCGCCGATGCCGGCGACGAACGGCACGTAGGTGCGCACGATCGGCACGAAGCGCGCGATGATGATCGCCTTGCCGCCGTGGCGCTCATAGAAGGCGTGCGTGCGCTCGAGGTGGCGGCGGTTGAACCAGCGCGAATCCTCCGCGCGGAACACCTTCGGCCCGGCCCAGCGCCCGATCCAGTAGTTGACGTTGTCGCCCGAGAGCGCCGCGGCGACGAGCAGCGCCATCACCAGCACGATGTCCATGCCGCCGGCGGCAGCGAGCGTGCCGACGACGAACAGCAGCGAGTCCCCGGGGAGGAACGGCGTCACCACCAGCCCCGTCTCGCAGAAGACGATCACGAACAGCAGCGCATACACCCACGCGCCGTGCTCGGCGATGAACGCGGCGAGATGTGCATCCAGATGCAGCGCGAAATCCCACAGGGCGGCGGCGAGCTCCATGACCCGATTCTATATACTCCCCGCATGAGCGCTATCCGCGTCATGCCCGAGCTGCTCGTCAGCCAGATCGCGGCCGGCGAAGTGGTCGAGCGGCCGGCCTCGGTGCTGAAGGAGCTGCTCGAGAACGGCCTCGACGCCGGCGCGACCGAGCTGCAGGTGACGCTGGATGCCGGCGGCGCGAAGCGCGTGCAGGTCGACGACGACGGGGCCGGCATCGCCCAGGACGACCTCGCGCTGGCGCTCGCGCGCCACGCCACCAGCAAGATCGGCTCGCTCGACGACCTCGAGTCGGTCGGCACGCTCGGCTTTCGTGGCGAGGCGCTGGCATCCATCGCCGCCGTGGCGCGCGTGGAAATCGTCTCGCGCGCAAGGGGGGCGGCGCATGCATGGTCGGTCGCGGCTGAGGGCGGGGCGCCGGCTGCGCCACGCCCCGCAGCGCGCGCGCCGGGCACCACTGTCTGCGTCGGCGACCTGTACTTCAACACCCCGGCACGGCGCAAGTTCCTGCGCACCGAGGCCACCGAGTTCGGCCACTGCGACGACGTGTTCCGGCGCATCGCGCTCGCGCGGCCGGATCTCGCCTTCACGCTGCGGCACAACGGTCGCGTTTCCCTGCACTTGAGGCCGCAGGATCTGCCGGCGCGCGCCGCCGCGCTGCTCGGCGCGGAGTTCGCCGCGGCCGCGGTGCCCGTCGACGCGCAGGCCGGCGCGCTGCGCCTGCACGGCCTGGCGGGGACGCCGCAGTCGGCGCGCAGCCGCGCCGACGCGCAGTATTTCTTCGTCAATGGGCGCTACGTGCGCGACCGCCTGCTCGTGCACGCGGTGCGCGAAGCCTACCGCGACACGCTGCACGGCGAGCGCCAGCCGGCGTTCGTGCTCGCGCTCGAGCTCGATCCGCGCGGCGTCGACGTCAACGTGCATCCGGCAAAGACCGAGGTGCGCTTTCGCGACTCGCGTGGCGTGCACCAGTTCGTTCTGCACGCGCTGCAGCGCGCGCTCGCGCCGTCGGCCTCCGATGCGCCCGTGAGCTACGCCAGCGTCTCGGCGCCGGGCCCCGCGATCCAGGCGGCGCTCGCGATGCGCGAGCCGACGCCGGGCTACCGGCCGGCGCCGGCGGCTTCGCCCCTGCCCGCCGCGCAGAAGGCGCCACCGCTCGGCTATGCGCTCGCGCAACTGCATGGCGTGTACATCCTGGCGCAGAACGAGGCCGGCCTCGTGCTGGTGGACATGCACGCGGCGCACGAGCGCATCCTGATGGAGAAGATGAAGCTCGGGCTGGATGCGGGCGGCATCGAGCGCCAGAGCCTGCTGGTTCCCGCGGTGTTCCGCGCCGAAGCGCTCGACATCGCCACGGCGGAAGAGAACCGCGGCGCGCTGGAGACGCTGGGTCTGGAGCTCTCGGTGGCCGGGCCGAACGAGCTCGCGGTGCGCGCGGCGCCGGCGCTGCTCGCCGGCGGCGACGTGCCGGTGCTCGTGCGCTCGCTGCTCGCCGAGCTGCGCGAATTCGGCGCCGCGCAGGTGCTCGCCGCGCGCCAGAACGAGCTCCTCGCCACCATGGCCTGCCACGCCGCTGTGCGCGCCAACCGGCAGCTGTCGGTGCCGGAGATGAATGCCTTGCTGCGCGAGATGGAGCAAACCGAGCGCTCGGGCAGCTGCAACCACGGCCGCCCGACGTGGTACCAGCTGACGCTGGGCGACCTCGACAAGCTGTTCCTGCGCGGGCGATGAGCGGCGTGCTGATGATCACGGGCGGCGGCCGCGGCATTGGCGCCGCCACTGCCCGGCTCGCAGCGCAGCGCGGCTACGCAGTGTGCATCAACTACCTGCGCGACCGCGACGCGGCCGAGGCCCTCACGCAGGAGATCGCCGGCGGCGACGGCCGGGCGATCGCGGTTGCCGGCGACGTCGCTCTCGAAAAGGACGTCCTGCACCTGTTCCAGGAGTGCGATCGCTCGCTCGGGCCGCTCACCGCCCTCGTCAACAACGCCGGCATCGTGGATCGGCAGTCGCGCGTGGAAGAGATGGACGCCGCGCGCCTGCAGCGCATGTTCTCCATCAACGTCGTCGGCGCGTTCCTGTGCGCGCGCGAGGCGATCCGGCGCATGTCCACGCGGCACGGCGGCAAGGGCGGCGCCATCGTCAACGTCTCCTCGGCCGCGGCGCGCCTGGGCTCGCCGGGCGAGTACGTGGACTACGCGGCGTCCAAAGGCGCGATCGACACCATGACGCTGGGCCTCGCCAAGGAGCTCGCGGCGGATGGCATCCGGGTCAATGCCGTGCGCCCGGGCTTCGTGCACACCGACATCCACGCCTCCGGTGGCCAGCCGAACCGCATCGAGCGCTTGCGCGACGGTATCCCGATGAAGCGCGGTGGACAGCCGGATGAGGTCGCGCGCGCCGTGCTGTGGCTGCTGTCGGACGAGGCGTCCTACGCAACGGGCGCGATCCTGGACGTCAGCGGCGGGCGCTAGAAGTCGCGCGCCGTGACCCGGACCGCGTACGCGCTGCTCGGCCCCACCGCCAGCGGCAAGTCACGCCTGGCGCTCGAGCTCGCTGCGCGCCATCCGGTCGAGATCGTGAGCCTCGATTCGGCCCAGGTGTACCGCGGCATGGACATCGGCACGGCGAAACCGTCGGCGGAAGAGCGCGCCCGTGTGCGGCACCACTTGGTGGATCTCATTGACCCGACGGAGCGGTATTCCGCGGGCCGGTTTCGCGCCGACTGCGTCGGCACGATCGAGGAAATTTTCGATCGCGGCAGGATCCCGCTGCTCGTGGGGGGCACGATGCTCTACTACAAGGCTCTGGCGCACGGGATCGATGCCCTGCCCGCGGCCGAGCCGGGCCTGCGCCTGGAGATCGACCAGCGCGCCGCGCGCCACGGCTGGCCTGCCCTGCACGCCGAGCTCGCCCGGATCGACCCCGCCACCGCAGCGCGCGTTTCGCCCAACGACGCGCAGCGCATCCAGCGCGCGCTGGAGGTCTGGGAGCTGACGCGCCGGCCGCTGTCGGCGCTGCAGACGGCGGCAGCGCCGGCGCTGCCCTTTCGGTTGCGCGCCTACGCGCTGGTGCCGGAGAGCCGCGGCGAGTTGCACCGGCGCATCGCCGAGCGCTTCGATCGCATGCTCGCCGCCGGGTTGGTGGAGGAGGTCGCGAACCTGCGTCGGCGCCACACACTGCATGGCGGCCTGCCGAGCATGCGCTGCGTCGGCTATCGCCAGGTCTGGAACTACCTCGAGGGCGAGTACGACCGCGAGGTGCTGCGCGACAGGGGCATCGCGGCGACACGCCAGCTCGCCAAGCGCCAGCTCACCTGGCTGCGCGGCCTGCCAGGGATCGAGCCCGCGTCGGCGCTGACTCTAGAATGAGCGCATCGCACGGAGGCGGCATGGACATCGGCATCGTCGGGCTGGGCAGGATGGGCGGCAACATGGCGCGGCGGCTCGCGCGCGGCGGCGCGCGCGTGCTCGCCTACGACCGCGAGCGCGCGGCGCGCGCGGCGCTCGCCGGCGAGCCCGGCGTCACTGTCGTCGAGGGCCTCGCCGCGCTTTGCGCGCAGCTAGAGGGCGAGCGTGTGATTCTGCTCTCGCTGCCGGAGGGCGCGGCAACCGAAGACACCCTCGACGAGCTGCGGCCGCTGCTATCGGCAGGCGACCTGCTCGTCGACGGCGGCAACGCCTACTACCGGGACTCAATGCGCCGAGCGCTCGAGCTGTCGCAGGAGGGCTTGCGCTACGTCGACGCCGGCGTCTCGGGCGGCGTCCACGGACTGGCAAACGGCTATTGCCTGATGCTCGGCGGCACGCCGTCCTCGATCGAGATCTTCGCGCCCTACGCGCGCGCCCTGGCGCCCGCGGCCGAGCGCGGCTGGCTGCACTGCGGGCCGGCGGGTGCCGGCCACTATGCCAAGATGATCCACAACGGCATCGAGTACGGGATGATGCAGGCCCTTGCCGAGGGCTTCGCGCTGATCGCGGCGCGCGAGGATTTCGGCTTCGACGCCGCGCGGCTCGCCGAGACCTGGCGCCACGGCAGCGTGATCCGCTCATGGCTGCTCGACCTGAGCGCCGAGGCGCTGGCGCGCGATGGCGCGCTCGAAGGCGTGGCGCCGGTGGTGGCGGATTCGGGCGAAGGGCGCTGGACGGCGCTCGAGGCGGTGGAGCTCGGCGTGCCGACTCCGGTCATCACCTCGGCGCTGATGGCGCGCTTTTCCAGCCAGGGCAACGCCGATTATGCGAGCCGGCTTCTCGCGCTGATGCGCGCCGGCTTCGGCGGGCACGCGATCACGAAGCCGTGATCGTCCTCGTGATGGGCGTGTCGGGCTCGGGCAAGAGCACCGTCGGCGCGCTGCTCGCCGAGCGCCTGGGCTGGGAGTTCCTTGACGCAGACGATTTCCACCCGCCCGCGAACGTGGAGAAAATGGCTGCGGGGAAGCCGCTCGAGGACGCCGACCGCTGGCCGTGGCTCGAGCGGCTGAACCGGGAGCTGCGCCGGCGCAGGAACGCGGTGCTCGCGTGCTCCGCGCTCAAGGCCGCCTACCGCCAGGTCCTGTGCAGGGACGTCGATTGCTGCACCGTCCACCTGCGCGGCGGCTTCGACCTCCTGCGCTCGCGCCTCGAAGGGCGCAAGCACCGCTACATGCCGGCGTCGCTTCTCGAGAGCCAGTTCGCCGCCCTCGAGCCACCGGCCGGCGCCATCGACATCGACGTCGCGCAGCCGGTGGACGCGTGCTTGGCGGCGATATTCTCTCAGCTGCCGATGTGCACCTGATACTTGGCGCCGTTTGACAGCGCGCAGGTACCGGCGCCCTGGCGCGGCGAGTTCATCTGGTACTCGCAGCTCATGAACATGCCGGTCGGGCCGTAGGCGCTCGCCACGCCCTTGCGCGCGTCGCCGTCGACGCGCGTCGCCTCGCCGGAGAGCGTCTCGCCTTGATAGTTGAGCTGGAAGCGCCCTTTGCCCGTCATCATGTTGACCACCGTGCCGGTGAGTACGCCGGTGCGAGTGGCTTCCTCGTTCGCCGGATATAGGCGCACGGGAAGCGACACCGGCAGCGCGGGGCCGGCCCCCTGCGGCACGGGCCCGCCCGCGGCCGGTCCGCCGGGATGGCCCGGCACGACGTGCCAGAGCTGCCCGTCCGGCCCGGGCACCACGTAGCAGCCGGCCAGCGCCGCCGAAGCGAGCGCCGCGATTGCGATCCTGGAACCTTTCATGATCCCTCCGTCTGGTGCGCAGGCAAGCGCCTGCGTGACCATGATGGGCGCAGACCAGATACGCGCGGGTTACCGCTCGGTTACCGATCGCTCACAGGCGCGGCGCATCCTGGGCGCGGTCGCGGAACTCACGCGCGCGCGCCGGCTGGCCCGATGCTTCCCAGAAGCGCCCGAGGCCGTCGAGCGCGCGCGCATAGCGCGTGTGCCAGCGCTCGCGCGGGCGCAGGCTCCAGGGCTCCTCGGCCTCGCCAGCGAGGAACGGGCCGCGGTAGAGCTCGAGCAGCCGGTCGCCCAGCCGCTCGGCAAGCTCGGGCGCGGCGCGCTCGCGCGCCGGCTTGAGCAACGAGTCCAGCTCGCCGAGCAGCCGTTCGTAGGCCCAGGCATCGACCCAGAAGAAGCGCGCGTCGAGCGAGAGCTTGCCCTCGTGCAACACCAGCGCGCGATCCTCGCCCAGGAGCTTCCTCAGCCGGTGCAGCGTGCTGGTGAACGAGCGGTGCGCCGAGTCGCCGTCGATGCGCGGCCACAAGGCGTCGGTGATCAGCTCCTCGGCGACGCGCTCGCCGCCCAGCGCGATCAGCACCTTGAGCAGCTCGAGCGGCCGGCGCTGCGCCTTGCCGGTCGCCGCCGCGAGCGGCTCGCCGTGGCGCAGCAGGCGAAAGCCCCCCAGCGTGTGCACGCGAAAATGCCATGGCCACTCGGGCACGTCGAGCGGCGGGCGCTCGGGGGCGAGCGCGCGGCGCTTGACCAGGCTCTTCGCGTACTCGGTCTCGATGCCGGCGGCGAGCGCGTGCTCGCACAAGCGCGCGATGGCAGTCGGCCGCCACCACAGGAAGTGCCGGTAGTTGTGCTCGCGCCCGAGCGCGAAGCCGCGGCGCAGCGCGTTCAGGCCCGGGCGGCTGCGTCCGTGCTCGAGCGCGATGCCCGCGAAGCCGAGCAGGCAGGTGTACTCGAGGTGGTGGCTATCGATGGTGCGCGCGATGGCGCGCATCTGCGTCAGGTGCGAAATGCACTTTCTTTCGTCGCCGCATTCGGCGAGCACCTGCGCCAGCGCCAGGCGCGTCAGCACCTCGAGAAACGGACAACCTACCTCGATCGCCATGCGCAGCGCACGGCGCTCGTGCTCGTGCGCGCGCATCAGGTCCTTGCGCAGCGCCGCTTCCCAGGCCTGGAAATGGTGGTACAGGCACAGGTTGAAGCGGCC
Source organism: Burkholderiales bacterium (assembly GCA_035459025.1). Classification (GTDB taxonomy): domain Bacteria; phylum Pseudomonadota; class Gammaproteobacteria; order Burkholderiales; family SG8-39; genus JAABQT01. The sequence goes on from DATHYT010000091.1 coordinate 60,483, forward strand.
GGCGCCGCTCGCCTGCGACTCGAGCTGGCGCGCGAGCGGCGCCGCGGCCGCGAGGTCGCCGCCGCCGAGCGCGCCGCCATAACCGTTGACCAGCAGCTGCAGGCTCCAGGTATGGATGCCGGTGGCGCGCGCGATCTCCTGGCCCTCGCGCATGGCGGCGAGGCAGGGCTCGGGCGCGGCCGTCAGCATGTGGTACATCGCCTCGACGTTCTTCAGCGTGAGCAGTGAGAACGGCGAGACGCCCGGCGTCGCGGCGAGCTTGCGCATGGCCTCGATCAGGCCGTCGGCGCGCACCAATACGCCCGTCCACATCAGCGTCAGCGCCGCGAGCAGGCCGACGAACATCCTCAGGTTGGTGTCGGGCACCTGCTGCGAGGCGGCGATGGCGCGCTGGATCCATTGCTCGATGTCGCGGCGCTGCGGCTGGCGCAGCGTGAGCGCGATGAACATGCTGCAGGCGACGCGCGCCTCGGCCTCCGGCGTGGGCAGGCGCATGCCCTCGAGCGCCATGGCGTCGAGCACCGCGATCCAGCGGTCGAGCAGCGAAAAATCGTCCAGTTCGTACAGGATCGCGTCCATCGCCCCGGAGCAGGCGAGTACCCTGCCCGCCGAGTCGGGCGCGGCGGCGGTGCGGAACAACTCGTAGGCACGCTCGAAGCCGAGGCGCCCTTCACGCGGCGCGCGCTGCGCCTGGCTGGCGGCCGCCCAGTACACGGTCCAGGGATGCGCCTGCTGCACTTCGGGCGGCAGCTCCTCGACCCAATGCACTAGGGTCTCGGCGCGACCCTGGGCGAACATCGCGCCCGCATGGCGCTCGATGAGCCGCGCCATCGCGTCCCAGTCGTGCGCGTCGCGCGCGAGCGCCACCGCCTCCTCGATCTGGCCGGCGCCCTCCAGCAGGGCCGCGGCGTCCTTCTGCAGCTGGCGGCGACGGTCCTTGGGATAGGCCTCCTGTGCGCGCGCCAGCAGGAACTCGCGGAACATCGGGTGGTACTGGTACACGGGCTCGGCGTGCGCTTCGCGCAGCGCGACAAAGTAGTTCTCGCGGTGCAGCCGCGCGAGCATCTCGCCGGCCGCCGCCTCGCCGGACAGCTGCTGCGCCAGCGCGGCGGTCATCTGCGGCAGGTGCGCGGTGCGCAGCAGGAACTCCTGCGTGCGCGCGTCAGACTTCTGCAGGATTTCGCCCGCCAGGTAGTCGAACACCAGCTGGCGCGTGGCGAAGTCGGGCGCGTCGACGATCGGCGCCCCCATGCGCGCGTGCTGCAGCAGCAGCACCAGCCCCGCCGCCCAGCCCTGCGTCTTGTCGTAGAGGCCCGCGAGCGCATCGGCCGCGAGCTCCGGGCGGCGCTGCGCAGCCACGCTCACTGTCTCTTCGCGCGTCAGGCGCAGCTCCTCCCAGCCGACGTGCGCGAGCTGCTGGTTGGCGCGCAGCCGCGCCAGCGCCGCCGGCGGGTCGGCGCGGCTGACGACGATGGCGCGGCCGCCTGGCGGCAGCTCGCGCAGCGCTTCGCGCATCGCCTCGTGCAGCGGCGAGGACGCGGGGACCTCGTGGTAGCCGTCGAAGACGATGACGAACGGCGGCTTCAGGCGCGCGTACAACTCCTGCGCGTAGCGGCGCGTGAACGCGACCAACCCGGCGTGGTACTCGGGCGTGAGCAGCGGCAGCGCGGGGTGCTCGGCACCCTCGAGGTCGGCGACCGCGAGGCCGAGGTAGTAGAAGAAGGTCGCCGGGTCGGCGTCGCCCTCGTCGACTTGGTACCACAGCGTGCGCTGCGGCGCGTGGTCGAGCCAGCTCGCCACCGCCGTGGTCTTGCCGCTGCCCGGCGGGCCCGACACCCAGGTGAGCGGCATGTCGCTCGCCTCGTCGAGCAGCGCGAACACGCGCTCGCGCGGCAGAATCTGCGCGAGCAAGGGCCGCGTGGTCTTGCCAAGCGGCGAGCGCCTGCGAGAAGCGGGGGCGTTCATGGCGGTCAAGGGCATTCTGCTCCCGCAGGCGCGGGACGCGGTTACTTTTGGCTTACAGCCGTGCTGCGTTGCGGCAACGACTACTGCTGCCCGATCAGCCGCAACTCTACCGCGCGCATCACGGCCGCGGCCGCCGTATGCACGTCGAGCTTGCGGTAGGCGTTCTTCACGTGACTGGTAACCGTGTTGGGGCTCACGCCGAGCTCGGTGCCGACTTCGGCGTAGCTCAGGCCCTGCGCGATATGGCGCAGCACTTCTCTTTCTCGGGGCGTCAGCATCGGCCTGCCTCCTTTCCTCGTCCGCCGACGGCGCGTGCCGTCCATGCGACGAGGATAGGCGGCGGCCGATAACTTGCGGGTCACCGACCACTTACGATTGGCTTACAAGCGCTCAACGCCGCGCGCTGCCGAAAGTAAGAAACTATCAGGCCAACGGCGGCAGCGTTACATAGTTCCTCGCGCTCGGCGGCCCGGCGCGGAAGAATGGAGTCGCAACTGGGGCGGCCGGTATCCCTCCTCCTCTCCGGTCCCCCGATCGCCCCCGGCGCGCGGCTCGTGCGCCGGGGGTTTTTTCTGCCTAGTCCCCCGCCGCCTTGCCCGAGCGCCGCGGATCCGCGCCGCCGCGCCAGCCGCCCGGCACGCGCTCGATGGCGTGCAAGCCGCTCGTCAGCCGCGCGAAGTTGAGCACATGCCCGCGCTCGGCGAGCGCGTCGCCCAGCGCCTCGTAGGCGGTGCCGCGCTCCACGAAAGTCGGCCCGTTGGTGCTGCCGAAGTTCGGCGACGAGATCGCTGCCTGCATGTCCATGCCCCAGTCGAGCGCCGCCACCAGCGTCTTCGCCACGAAATTGATGATCGCGAGGCCGCCCGGCGAGCCGAGCGCCATCTTCAGGCGCCCGTCGCGCTCGAAGACGAGCGTCGGCGCCATCGAGCTCCTCGGCCGCTTGCCGCCTTCGACACGGTTCACGGCGGGCCGGCCGAGCGCCTCCGGCCGGAAGCTGAAATCGGTGAGCTGGTTGTTGAGGAGAAAGCCGCGCACCAGGATGCGGCTGCCGAAGCCCATCTCGATGGAGGTGGTCATCGCGACCGCGTTGCCCTCGCCATCCACGACCGAGAGATGGCTGGTGCCCGGCGTCTCCGCATCCAGGGTGCCCGGGAACGCGAAGCCCATCGAGCGCTCCCCGATCAGGCGCGCACGCGCAGCGAGGTACCGGGGCTCGAGCAGGCGCGAGACCGGCACCGGCGCGAAATCGGGATCCCCTACGTACAAGGCGCGGTCGGCGTACGCCAGGCGCGCGGCCTCGCTGAATAGATGCACCGCTTCGGCCGAGCCGGGCGCCGCGCGCTCGAACGCCGTGCGCTCGAGAATGCCGAGGATCTGCAGCACGCCGGTGGCGCCGGAGCTCGGCGGCCCCATGCCGCAGATGCGGTAGCCGCGGTAGCGCCCGCACACCGGGTCACGCTCGATGACGCGGTAGCCGGCGAGGTCGGCGAGCGCCAAGTCCGCGTTAACCGCGCGCACGATGTCCGCGGCGATCGCGCCGCGGTAGAACGCTTCGGCGCCCTGTCCGGCGAGCGCGCGCAGCGTCGCCGCATAGTCCGGATTCGCGATGCGCTCGCCCGCGTAGAACAGCGCACGCGCCGCGGGATCGGCGCCGAGCAGCGCTTCGCGCTCGAGCTGGCGCGCAAGGCGCGACGTCTTCTCGAACCCCCGCTCGGCGAGCCGGATTGCCGGCGCGAACAGCCGCGGCCAGGCGAGCCGCCCGTGCTCGCGGTGCAGGACTTCCAGCAGGCGCGGCACCCCGGGCACGCCGACCGAGCGCCCGCTCGACACCGCGTGCATGAACTGCTCGGGATTGCCGTGGCGGTCGAGGAACCGGTCGGGGCGCGCCGTCGCGGGCGCGATTTCGCGCGCGTCGAAGCTGCGCACGCGCTTGTCCTTTTCCGACCACGTCAGCACGAACGCCCCGCCGCCCAGGCCCGAGGACTGCGGCTCCACGAGCCCGAGCACGAGTTGCGCGGCGATCGCCGCGTCGGCAGCGCTGCCGCCCGCACGAAGCATCTCCAGGCCGGCGTCGACCGCGCGCGGATCAGCGGCAGCGACCATGAAACGCTTGGCGTAGGCTGCCTCGCGCTCGACGCGCTCGCTTGCCACCTCCGGCGCGGCGAGCTGCGCGCCGGCGCCGGCGCAGAAAAAGAAAAGGGCCGCGCACGCGGCCCTTCGCAGGTGCGATTCGCGGACGCTCACACCATCAAGGGTACGACGAGCAGCGCCACGATGTTGATGATCTTGATGAGCGGGTTGACCGCCGGGCCGGCGGTGTCCTTGTAGGGGTCGCCCACGGTGTCGCCGGTGACCGCCGCCTTGTGCGCTTCGGAGCCCTTGCCCCCGTGGTTGCCGTCCTCGATGTACTTCTTGGCGTTGTCCCACGCGCCGCCGCCCGTGCACATGGAGATGGCCACGAACAAGCCCGTGACGATGGTGCCCATCAGGACGCCGCCGAGCGCCTGCGGCCCGAGGACCACGCCGACGACGATCGGCACCAGCACTGGCAGCAGCGACGGGATCATCATTTCCTTGATCGCCGCGCGCGTCAGCATGTCGACCGCGACGCCGTACTCGGGCTTTGCTTTGCCTTCCATGATGCCCGGGATCTCCTTGAACTGGCGGCGCACTTCCACCACTACCGAGCCCGCGGCGCGGCCCACGGCTTCCATCGCCATGGCGCCGAAGAGATACGGCACCAGGCCGCCGATAAAGAGGCCCACGATCACCATGTGGTTCGACAGGTCGAAGGACACCGACCTGCCCGCGGCCTCGAGCGCGTGGGTGTAGTCGGCGAACAGCACCAGCGCCGCGAGGCCCGCCGAGCCGATGGCGTAGCCCTTGGTCACCGCCTTGGTGGTGTTGCCGACCGCGTCCAGCGGATCGGTGATGGCGCGCACCGATTCCGGCAGGTCGGCCATCTCGGCGATGCCGCCCGCGTTGTCGGTGATCGGCCCATAGGCGTCGAGCGCGACGATGATGCCGGCCATGGAGAGCATCGAGGTGGCGGCGATGGCGATGCCGTACAGGCCGGCGAGCGCATAGGAGGCGATGATGGCGACGCACACCGCGAGCACCGGCCAGGAGGTGGACTTCATCGACACGCCCAGACCGGCGATGATGTTGGTGCCGTGGCCGGTGGTGGAAGCTTGCGCCACGTGCTGCACCGGCTTGTACTGCGTGCCCGTGTAGTACTCGGTGATCCAGACGAGGAATCCCGTGAGCGCCATGCCCACCACGGCGGTGCCGTAGAGGTGCCAGACGCCGATCGTCGTCTTCGCGCCCGCGATGTCGAACTGCGTGGTCTTCAGCAGGTCGCCCATCACCACCTGGGTGATCGGCCAGAAGGCGATGAGCGCGACGCCGCCGGCGACCGCGAGCCCCTTGTACAGCGCGGGCATCACGTTCTTTTCGCCCGGTTTCGCCTTCACGAACCAGGTGCCGATGATCGAGGCGATGATGGCGAAGCCGCCGATGGCGAGCGGGTAGATCACCGCCGCCTCGGTCTTCAGCATGAGCGCACCGAGCAGCATGGTGGCGACGATGGTCACGGCGTAGGTCTCGAACAGGTCCGCCGCCATGCCCGCGCAGTCGCCGACGTTGTCGCCGACGTTGTCGGCGATCACAGCGGGGTTGCGCGGATCGTCCTCCGGGATGCCGGCTTCGACCTTGCCGACGAGGTCGGCGCCGACGTCCGCGCCCTTGGTGAAGATGCCGCCGCCCAGCCGCGCGAAGATCGAGATCAGCGAGCCGCCGAAGCCGAAGCCGATCAGCGGGTGGATGATGTGCACCAGGTCGTCTTTCTTCAGCGCATTGGCGTAGAGCAGGGCAAACAGGCCCGCCACGCCGGCGAGGCCCAGTCCGACGACCAGCAGCCCGGTGATGGCGCCGCCCTTGAACGCCACCTGCAGCGCCTCGTTCAGGCCGACGCGCGCGGCTTCCGCGGTGCGCACGTTGGCGCGCACCGAGATGTTCATGCCGATGATGCCGCAGGCGCCGGAGAGCACGGCGCCGAAGAGAAAGCCCCAGGCCGTGGTCCAGCCGAGCTGCGGCGTGAAGCCGATGGCGAGAAACAGCACAGCGCCGACCATCGCGATGGTCTTGTACTGGCGCCACAGGTAGGCGACGGCGCCTTCGCGAATCGCGGCCGCGATCTGGCGCATCTTCTCGTTGCCATCGGGCAGCCTGAGGATCTGCGCGCTCTGCCAGACGCCGTAGACGATCGCCAACAGTGCGCAGATGAGCGCGAAACCGAGTCCGCCTGCCATGTTTTTCTCCCCTTCGCGTGCGCGGGGCTGGGAGCCCCGCGGAAAAGGGGGCGATTTTATCAGGCTAGCCGAGCGCGGCGAAAGCCCTGTCGCGAATTTCCTCGATGCCGCCCGAGCCCGAGATGCAGTGCACGCGCGGCGCGCGCGCGTCGCCCGAGGCGGCCCAGCGGGTGTAGTACTCCACCAGCGGACGCGTCTGGCGCCGGTACACCTCGAGGCGCTTCCTGACCGTCGCCTCGCGATCGTCCTCGCGCTGGATCAGCGGCTCGCCGGTGACATCGTCGCGGTCGGGCGTCTGCGGCGGATTGAACTGCTGGTGGTAGCTGCGCCCGGAAGCCGGGTGCACGCGCCGGCCGCTCATGCGCGCGACGATCTCCTCGTCGGGCACGTCGAGCTCCAGGACGCGCTCGAGCGGCAGCGCCGCCTTGCGCATCGCCTCGGCCTGCGGGATGGTGCGGGGGAAGCCGTCGAGCAGGTAGCCGCGCGCGCAATCGGGCGCGCGCAGGCGCTCTTCGACCAGGGCGACGACTACCTCGTCGGGGACGAGTTGCCCTCCATCCATCAGCTTCTTCGCCGCGAGGCCGAGCGGCGTGCCCGCCTCGGCCGCGGCGCGCAGCATGTCGCCGGTGGAAATCTGCGGGATGCCGTACTTCTCGGTGATGAAAGCGGCCTGCGTCCCCTTGCCCGCGCCCGGCGGCCCCAGCAGGATGAGTCTCATCGCAGCAGTTTTAGCACAGCTTCGAGATCGGCCGGGGTATCCACGCCGGGCGCCATGGCACCTTCCGCCTGCACCACGGTAATGCGATGGCCGTGCCAGAGCACGCGCAGCTGCTCGAGCTGCTCGGTCGACTCGAGCGGCGCCGGGGCGAGGCCGGCGTAGCGACGCAGGAACGCGACGCGATAAGCGTAGATGCCGATGTGGCGCTCGGCCGCCGGCGTGCCGCCGTCGCGCGGAAAAGGGATGCCGGCGCGGCTGAAATAGAGCGCGTCGCCGCTCGCGGCGCGCACCACCTTCACGACGTTCGGGTTGGCGAACTCCGCCGGGTCGTGGATCGGATGGCAGGCGGTGGCCACGCTCGCTTCGGGCCGTGCGGCGAGCGCCGCGGCCACGCCGGCGATGAGCTGCGGGGCGATCAGCGGCTCGTCTCCCTGCACATTGACGACGATCGCGTCATCCGCCAGCCCGAGCTGCGCCGCGGCTTCGGCGATGCGGTCGGTGCCCGAGGCGTGGTCGGCGCGCGTCATGCGCGCCTCGAACCCGTGCGCGCGCACGGCGTCCGCAATGCGCTTGTCGTCGGTAGCCACGCACACCGGCGCGGCGCCGCTTTCGCGCGCGCGCTCGCATACGCGCACCACCATCGGCTTGCCGGCGAGATCGGCGAGCGGTTTGCCGGGAAAGCGGGTGGAGGCGAAGCGCGCGGGGATCAGCGCCGCGAAGCCGCTCACGCGATCTCTTCGGTCGGATCGAGCTTGCGCGCGTCGTCCTCGAGCATCACCGGAATGCCGTCCTTCACCGGGTAGGCGAGGCGATCGGGCTTGCATACCAGCTCGCCCTCGGCCTTGCGGTACACGAGCGGCCCCTTGCACAGCGGGCACACCAGGATTTCAAGCAGCCTTGGGTCTATGGCCGAGCTCACCGAGCCTCCTTTGCAGCCATGAATCGAACGCCGGGTCGGGCACCGCGCGCACCGGCAGAACCCAGTGCCGCGGTTTCGCGAAGCGCTTGCATTTTACCGCGTCCTTTTCCGTCATCAGCACCGGCGCGTCGTCGCCGAACTCGAGATCGCCCGCGCGAAACGGGTGGTGGTCGGGAAACGGGTGCGGCACCGCCTGCACGCCGAGCCGCGCGAGGTGCTGGAAGAAGCGCGTCGGGTCGCCGATGCCGGCCACCGCGTGCACGCGCTCGCCGGCAAAGGACTTCACCGGCCGGCGCTCGCGCGCGTCGGTGGCGCGGTGCACTTCGTCGCCCTCGAGCCGCATGGCGTAGCCTTTGACCTTGTCGGTGCCGTGAGCGATGACGGCATCCACGCTCCACAGGCGCGTCTTCGGCTCGCGCAGCGGCCCCGCCGGCAGCATGAAGCCGTTGCCGAAACCGCGCGCGTCCACCACCGCGATCTCGAGGTCGCGCCGCAGCGCGTAGTGCTGCAGGCCGTCGTCGAGGATCACGACATCGCATTCGGGATGCGACTGCCGGAGCGCCGCGATCACCGCGGCGCGCTGTTGCCCGACCCATACCGGGCAGCCGCTGCGGCGCGCCATCAGCACCGGCTCGTCGCCGACCTCGGCCGGGTCGGCGGCGAGCGTCACGCCGCGCGGCGCGGTGACGGTGCCGCCGTAACCGCGCGAGACGATCGCCGGCGACCAGCGCTTCGCCTTGAGGAGCTCGGCGACATGGATGGCGAGCGGCGTCTTGCCGGCTCCGCCGACGGTGAGGTTGCCGATGGCGATCACCGGCACGCCTGCGCGCGAGCTCTTCAGCAGGCGCAGCCAGTACAGCGATCGCCGCGCAAACACGGCCGCGCGAAATATGAGGCTCAGCGGCCACAGCACCCAGCTGACGGGGTTCTGCCGGTACCAGAGCGGCGCGAGGAGGCGCGTGGCTAGCGGCTCGCCTGGGTCGTGAAGGTGATCTGCTGCAGGCCGGCAGCGCGTGCGGCTTCCATCACGCGCACCACCGACTGGTGCGTGGCGTTGGCGTCGGCGCTCACCACCACCACCGGCTCCTTGGCGGCGCCGCTCGCGCGCTTCAGCTCGCCCGCGAGCTGCTCGATGCTGACGAAAGCGACCGGGGTGCGGTTGATGATGTACTGGCCCTGCGCGTTCACCAGCACCGCGATCTCGCTCGCGCGCTCGAGCTGCTTGTCGGCGTCGGCGGCCGGCAGATTGATCTGCAGCTCGGTGTACTTGGAGTAGGTGGTGGTGATCATGAGGAAGATCAGGATCACCAGCATCACGTCGATCATCGGCACCAGGTTGATCTCGAGGGGCTCTCGCTCTTTGTCGCGCTGGAAGTTCACGCGCGCCTCTAGGCGTGCTCGGTGCGCTCGCCGTGCACGATGTCGATCAGCTTCGCCGCCTGCTGCTCCATGTCGACGACGAAGCCGTCGACCTTGTTCCGGAAGTGGCGGTAGAAGATGAGCGCGGGGATGGCGATGCCGATGCCGAACGCGGTGTTGTATAGAGCGATGGAGATGCCGTGCGCGAGCTGCTGCGGGTTGGTGCCGCCGGTGGGCGACTGCGAGCCGAAGATCTCGATCATTCCGATCACCGTGCCAAACAGGCCCAGCAGCGGCGAGGCCGTGGCTATGGTGCCAAGCGTGGTCAGAAAGCGCTCCAGCTCGTGCGCCACAGTGCGCCCGGCCTCCTCGACCGCTTCCTTCATCACGTACCGCGAGCTGCGGCGATTGCGCAGGCCCGCGGCCAGCACTTCGCCGAGCGGGGAGTCCTTGGCGAGCTTGTCGAGCACGTCCTCGTTCACCCCTTGGCGCTGGTACACGGCGAGCACCTGCTCCAGAAGCGTCGGCGGGATGATCTTGCTGCTGCGCAGCGAGACCGAGCGCTCGATGATCAGCGCCACCGCAATGACGGAGGCCAGCAACAAGGGCCAGATGGGCCAGCCTGCAGCTTGGATAATGGCGAACAAGATGGCGCTCCGTGGTCTCTGGTTCTTGTTGTCGGCGCACTTTAGCAAAAAGGCGGAGCGCGCGTTATCCACATTTCCTGTGGATAAGTTTGTGGATTTTCTTTGGGCAGCGCACGGCTTGCCTCGCGCACGGCACGCCAAGTCGGTGGCGATTAAAAATTCATCAATCCTTTCCGGCACGGAAACAGCGGCTTACGAAATAGAATCGGGCTCCGTAAGGGATCGCCGCGCGCCGCTTTGACGCGCGGCCGCGCTTGTGCATTAGTGTCGCCGCGTGGACGAAGAATTATTAGGCGCTTCGGCGCCAGTGCTGAGCGTGTCGGCGCTGCTACGCAGCGTGCGCGATACGCTCGAGCGGCGCTTCCCGCTCGCCTGGATCGGGGGCGAGATCTCCAACTTCCGCCCGGCCTCCTCCGGGCACTGGTATTTCACCCTAAAAGACGAGGCCGCCCAGGTGGACTGCGTGATGTTCCGTAGCCGCACTGCAGCATTGGACTGGGAGCCGGCCGAAGGCATGCGCGTCGAGGCCCGGGCGCTGGTCACGCTGTACGAGCCGCGCGGACGCTTCCAGCTGAACGTCGAGCACATGCGCCGCGCGGGCCTGGGACCGCTCTACGAGCGCTTCCTGAAGCTCAAGGCGCAGCTGGAAAAGGAAGGTCTATTCGATCCGGCGGCCAAACGCGAAATCCCTGCGTTTCCCACGACGATCGGTGTCGTCACATCACGACAGGCGGCCGCACTGCGCGACGTGCTAACGACTCTGCGGCGCCGCAATCCGTCGATCCCGGTCATCGTCTACCCGGTACCGGTGCAGGGCGACGGTGCGGCCGCGAAGATCGCGGCGATGCTGGCAGCGGCCAGCGCGCGCGCCGAGTGCGACGTGCTGCTGCTGGTGCGCGGCGGCGGCTCGATCGAGGACCTGTGGCAGTTCAACGAGGAAATCGTGGCGCGCGCGATTCGCGCTTCTTCGATTCCTGTTGTCGTCGGCGTCGGCCACGAAACCGACGTCACCATCGCCGACTTCGCCGCCGACCGGCGCGCGCCGACGCCCACTGCGGCGGCGGAGATGGTGAGCCCGTCGCGGGAGGAACTGCTCGTGCGCGTGGCCGAGCTCGCACAGCGCGCAACGCGCGAAGCGCTGCGGCGAATCGAGTACGCGATGCAGACGGTGGACGCCCTGTCGCGGCGCCTCGTGCATCCGCGCGAGCGGCTGCGAACCTCCCGGCAGCTGCTGGAGCAGTTGGCTGCGCGCCTGTCGTCGGCGGCAGCGCACCGGCTCGATAACTTGGCTGCGCAGCTCGCAGCGTTGAGAGCCGGTCTCGTGAGCCTGAATCCCAGCGCCGTGCTCGAGCGCGGCTACAGCCTGACGCGCAATGCGGCAGGCGAGGTGGTGGCGGATGCCTCGAGGGTTGCCGAGGGCGATCGGCTGACGACGACGCTGGCGAAGGGGTGGATCGAGAGCGAGGTGACGAAGAAAGGCCGCTAGGTCCTGTCCTCTGTATTCATGACGCCTGCAGCCAGACGCGCGCCGTTTACGTGGTTTGTGGATGCGGGGATGGACTTTCGCACGATCCCGGTTCGCGACGACCGCGCGATTGCGCGTGCCGTAGTACCCTTTCGGGAAATGCCCGCGCGCAGCCCGTCCAAGCTCGGACTCACCCTCACCTTCTGCCTGCTCGCCGGACTCCTCGTCTGGCGATTCGCGGTCCCCCGCGCCTCGCCCTGGCTCGACGTCGCGGCGCTCGCCGCGGTCGCGGTGCTCCTCCTCGCCCTCAGGACATTCCTTAAGAAAAAATCATGACGACCTGGAGCCTCCTTCTCCTCCTCACCCTCCCCGCCGCCGGCGCCGACCAGACCGACGACCCGATGATCCGCTGGGACTGCGATCGGGCCGGCAACCAGCTCACGGTGCAAATGGTCCGCCCGCCGGTGGAGAACGTAAACCGCCGGGAGGTCCTGCTGTTGAGCGGCGCGCAGAACTTCGAGCAATGCCACATCAACGGCGCGAGCTGGACGCTGCTCGTCGACATCATCGAGTACGACTCCGGCCCCTGCGAGCCGTTTCCCGACACCATCGTCAGCCTGCTCCGCAACGACAAGCTGGTGGTCTCGAAGACGCACGTCGGCCAAAACTGCTTCGACCGGCCGGTGCTGAGCGCGCTGCGCGTGACGGAGCCGGTCGACGGCGTGAACCCGGCGCTCGAGGTCTGCGCAGCGCCCGCCTACGGCACCGGCAACAGCTGTTTCCCCCTCAAGCTGAGGGACATGGGAAACGCGATCGACAACGACCTGATCGCCAGCCGCGCGAAGAAGCGCTAGCGCCGCTCCCGGCTCAGGCTGTAGTACGTCCCGGTGAAGATCACCGCCGCCCCGACGATGATCATGGGGTCGAACGGCTCGTCGTAGAACAGCGTCCCCACCACCGCGATCAGCGGCAGGCGCACGAAATCGATCGGCACCGCCACGGTGGCATCGGCCAGCTTGAACGCCCGCGTCATGCAGTAATGCGCGGTGTAGCTCCCCACCCCGATCAGGACCATCCACGGCAGGTGCGAGATCGGCGGCGATACCCAGCCGGGCAGCGCCGCCGCCAGGGCGAGGGGCGTCTGCACCACCGACATCCAGAACAGCACCGCCAGGGGCGAATCGGTACCGGAGAGCTGCTTGGTGGCGATCATGTTGCCCGCATAGAACAACGACGCGGCCAGTGCCACCAGCGCCCCCAGGTGGAAGAATCCGAACCCTGGCCGCAGGATGATGAGCACGCCCGTCAGCCCAAGCACCAGCATGACCACCCGCGGCCGCGACAGCCGCTCCCCCAGGAAGATGAACGCCAGAATCGCGGTCCACACCGGCATGGTGAACTCGATCGCGAACACCGTCGCCAGGGGCAATGCCCCGATGGCGAACACCCAGCAGTACTGCCCGCCGAGGTGGATCACGTTGCGGAACACGTGCAGCGGCAGGCGCCGCGTCGCCGTCACCGCGTTCTCGGCCTGCGCGACGATCACCAGCACGATGGCAAGCATCACCGCGCTCCGCACGAACAGGATCTGGAACGGCCCCATGTGGGCGAGCAGCTCGCGCGCCGCCACTGCCATGGTTGAAAAGGAGAGCACCGCGCCCCCCATCCACAGGACGCCGCGCAGGTTGTTCGTCATCGGCGGCGCCGACTATAGCAGGCGCAGCACCCGCTTCGCGGCGGCGATATGCCCGCTCTTGAGAAACTCCTCGTGGTTATGGTCGACCTCGGCGGGCTCGTAGCGGTAGCTCACCATCAGGCCGCGCGACTGCGCCTGGCCCCGCGCGGACGCGTCCGCCGCCCAGAAGATGCGATCGATGCTCGCGCCATTGTGGAGATGAAACTGCGCCACCGGATCGAGCGGCAGCCCGTTCGACTTCTCCTGCACGAGGTAGCGCGCACAGGCCTTGAGGAGCGGCTCGCGCAGCGCCTGCAGCGGGGCGCCGTCGCCCGCGAGCGCCGGCGCCGCGCGCTCGAGCCAGCGCCGAAAGCCCGGTAGCGGCGACAGCGTGCAGAAAGTCTTCAGCCACGGCAGGTCGCGCTGCAGGGCGGCGATGACGCGCTTCAAGAGCAGGTTTCCCAGGCTGATGCCGCGCAGCCCCTTCTGCGCGTTGGAGATCGAGTAGAACACCGCCGTATCCGCGTCGCGCACCTCGCCGATCGGCGCCTGCGCATCGAGCAGCTCCTGCACGCTCCCGGGCAACCCCTTGGCGAGCGCGATCTCGACGAAGATCAGCGGCTCGTTCGGCATGCGCGGGTGGAAGAACGCGTAGCAGCGCCGGTCGCGGTCGAGCCGGTTCTTCAGGTCCTCCCAGGACTCGATGCGGTGCACCGCCTCGTAGGCGATCAGCCTCTCCAGCACCAGCGCCGGAGACTGCCAGGTGATGCGCGTCAGCTGGAGAAAGCCCGGATCGAACCAGCTCTCAAGCAGCCCGTCGAGCTCGACGCGCAGAACGTCGAGCGCCGGTTCGTGCTCCAGGAACGCGAGCAGGTCGGCGCGCAGGTCGACGAGGAACTTCACGCCCTCGGGCAGCAGGTTGAACTGGGCGAAGAATCTGGCGCGCGGCGCATCGAGCGCGATGCGCAGTCGCGCCTCGGCATGGCCGCGCGCGATGTCGTCGGCGGCCTCGCGCATCGCGGCCACCGCCTGGTCGAGCGCCGCGCGCTCGGGCATGAAGGCGCGGGCGATGTGGCCGAGGATCGCCGCGCGCTCCTCGGCGTCGGCGCCGCGGTACAGCGCCGCGATGCGTTGCGCGCGCTCGCGCGCGGAGCGCTCGCCGCCGCGCAATGCGCGCGACTCGGCGAGCAGCCGCTCCAGTTCGCCGGCGAGGCCCGCGGCCGTGCGCGGCGCCTGTCCCGGCGCGAGCCCCGAGCGCACCGCGGCGGCGAGGCGCTGGCCCCAGCCGCGCAGGCGGTCGAACGCGCCGGGAGCCTTGGTGGTCGCGTCCTGGTTCACGGTCGGAACGGTTGCAGGTTTCTGCGCCGGTGGCAAGTCCGGTGCGCGCGCCTACAATCGGCCGCATGAAGGCGATGGCGTGCGCGGCGCTCTGCGCCCTGCTTGTTGTCCGCGGCGCGCTGGGGAACGTGGAGCCGTACCTCGCCGCATCGCACGGCACCAAGTGCGACCTCGAAACCGACGGCGCGCTCACCTGCCGCTACCGCATCGGCGCGAGCCTGGAGTTCACGCTGCAGCGGGTCGGCGAGCCCGGCATGCGGCTCGAGGTCCTGCGCAACGAGCGCGAGGGCGACTACGCGCTCGACCCCGAGCCGCGCAGCACCTGCCTTGTCGTGCGCCACGGCTGGTCGGCGCGGCCGGCCGCGGGCACCGAGCGCAACACCGCGGCGATCTCTACTGTGAACGGCATCGCCTACCGCACGCTGCGCGAATGCCGCAAGGCGAAATAGGGGGACAGGCACGCCGCGCGCCGGGTGGGGGCCCGGCGCGCGGCGGCGGACGGACTACTGGACGGTTTGGGGGGGGATCGCCCGTCAGTGTCGCCCGCTGTTGCCTGATTCGGACCGCTCGATGCGCTCGGACGGACCGGATCGGTCCGGACGATCCGCGTGGCGGGCGCCCCGCAGCGCCCCCGGCGGGGTCCAAACGCACCCGCAGAGTACGTGGGAAAAATTCCCATGTCAACTATTGTGTGTGGAACCTTTTCCCTCATGCCCTGCATTGCAATATAGTGGCGCCCTGAACCGTTCACGCCGACAGGGAGGGCGCATGGCTCCGTCCACAGCCGTAATCCGCGCGTTGCGGCAGGTCTGCACCCCGCTCGCGCGGCTGATGCTGGCCAAGGGCATCACCTACCCGCAATTTGCCGAGCTGATGAAGGGCGTGTTCGTGGAGGTTGCCGAACGGGAGTTCCGCCTCGTCGGCAAGGCGCAGACCGACAGCCGCGTCAGCCTGCTCTCGGGCGTGCACCGCAAAGACGTGCGACGCCTGCGTAGCGCGCCGCCGGACGCCGACAGCGTCGCCGCCAAGTCGGTGTCGCTGGGCGCGCAGCTGGTCGCGGCGTGGACCGGGCTGCGCAGGTTCCAGGACAAGCAGGGCCGGCCCCTGCCGCTGCCCCGCCTGCACAGCCAGGGCGCGGGGGTGTCGTTCGAGAGCCTGGCGGAGCGCGTCAGCACCGACATCCGCGCGCGCGCAGTGCTCGACGAGCTGCTGCGCCTGGGCGTGGTGCACCTGGACGAGCAGGATCGCGCCGTGCTCGACGCGCAGGCCTTCGTGCCGCGCGGCGGCGAGGAAGAAAAGCTGGTCTATTTCGGACGCAACGTGCGCGACCACGCGGCGGCGGCCGCGCACAACGTGCTCGGCGCGGGCGAGCCCTTTCTGGAGCGCAGCGTGCACTACGACGCACTGTCGGCGGCCTCCACCCGCGAGCTCGCGGCGCTCGCCGAGACGCAGGGCATGAGCGCCGTGCAGAGCCTCAACCGGCGCGCAATCGAGCTGGAAGAGCGCGACGCCGCTACGCCGGGTGCGCGGCGCCGGTTCACCTTCGGTGTGTATTTCTACGACGCGGACGCCGGTGACGAGGCGCCGCGGGCGCCGGCGCATGTGTAGCGCCGCCTCGCGCACTTTGCGCGCGCTGCTCGCGGCGGCCGCGCTCGCCTTCGCCGGATCGGCGGCGCAGGCGCAGGGCGGACTGAACCTGTCGCTGGGCGCCGACTACGCGCAGGGCAAGTACGGCACGGCAGTAACCTCGAAGCAGTGGACCGTGCCGTTGGTGGCGAAACACGAGGCGGACGCATGGAGCGCCAAGCTCACCCTGCCCTACGTGCGAATCGAGAACCCCGCCATCGGCCGCGACGGCACGCCGCTGCCCTGCGCCGGCTCCGCCACGGCCCCGCGCACCGCGAGCGGGCTCGGCGACCTCGTCTTGACGCTGTCGCGCAACGTCTTCGAAGACCGCGCTGAGCGCATGCTGATCGACCTGACCGGAAAGGTGAAGTTCGCCACCGCCGATGAAGCGAAGTGCCTGGGCACAGGCGAGGACGATTTCTACGTGCAGGGCGACCTCAGCAAAGGCTACGGCTCGATCGGGATCTTCGGCACGCTCGGCTGGCGCAAGATGGGCGACCCGCCGGGCGTTGCCTTCGAGGATGCGTTTTACTTCTCGATCGGCGGCTCCTATCGCGTGACCGCCGAGCGCAGCGTGGGCATCGCGTACGACTACCGGCAGCCCGTACTGAGTGGACGTGATCCGCTGAGCGAAGCGACGCTGTTCGTCTCGCATCGGTTCGACAAGACGCTCAAGCTTCAGGCCTACGCCATGGTCGGCTTCTCGGACTCGAGTCCGGACTGGGCGATCGGCGCGGTCGTGATGCGCGGCTTCTAGTGCAGCCGCCGTGCCGGGGGCCGCTTATAATTGCGGCCCGCATGGAAGCCGAACGCCTCAACACCCTCGCCGACAAGCTCAAGGACCTGAAAGCCCGGTCCGCGGAGCTGAGGAGGTACCTTTGACTTCGAGGCGAAGGAAAAGCGCCTTCTAGAGGTCAACAAGCTACTCGAGGACCCGAAGGTCTGGTCCGACCCGAAGCGCGCGCAGGAACTGGGGCGCGAGAAGAAGAGCCTCGAAGCCACGGTCGAGGCGCTCACCGAGATCGACGGCGGCGTGACGGACGCGCACGAGCTGTTCGAGCTCGGCCAGTCCGAGAACGACGAGGCGACGCTCGAAGGCGTGGAGACTGATGCGGGCGCGCTGGAAGCGCAGGTGCACCAGCTCGAGTTCCGGCGCATGTTCTCGAACCCGCTCGACCCCAACGGCTGCTTCGTCGACATCCAGGCGGGCTCGGGCGGCACCGAGGCGCAGGACTGGGCCTCCATGCTCGAGCGCATGTACCTGCGCTTTTGCGACCGCAAGGGCTACAAGGTCGAGATCCTCGAGCAGACCGAGGGCGAGGTGGCGGGCATCAAGAGCGCCTCGCTGAAGGTGAACGGCTCGTACGCCTACGGCACGCTCAGGACCGAGACCGGCGTGCACCGCTTGGTGCGCAAGTCCCCCTTCGACGCCAACGCGCGGCGCCACACCTCGTTCGCCAGTGTCTTCGTCTACCCCGAGGTGGACGAGACCGTGGAGGTGGAGCTGAACCCCGCGGAGATCCGCGTCGACACCTACCGCGCCTCGGGCGCCGGCGGCCAGCACGTGAACAAGACCGACTCGGCGATCCGCATGACGCACCTGC
Source organism: Burkholderiales bacterium (assembly GCA_035459025.1). GTDB lineage: Bacteria > Pseudomonadota > Gammaproteobacteria > Burkholderiales > SG8-39 > JAABQT01. Next base: position 78,109 of record DATHYT010000091.1, read on the forward strand.
CCACCGGCATCGTGGTGCAGTGCCAAAACGACCGCTCGCAGCACAGGAACCGCGCCGAGGCGCTCGCCATGCTCAAGTCCAAGCTCTACGAGCTGGAGATGCGCAAGAAGGAGGCCGAGCGCCAGAAGCTCGAAGAATCGAAGACCGACATCGGCTGGGGCCACCAGATCCGCAGCTACGTGCTGGACCAGTCGCGCATCAAGGACCTGCGCACCGGCGTGGAAAAGGGCCACACGCAAGCGGTGCTCGACGGCGAGCTCGACGACTTCATCGAGGCGAGCCTCAAACAGGGGGTGTGATGGAAGAAGACAACAAGCTGGTCGAGGAGCGCCGCGAGAAGCTGAAGGCCCTGCGCGCGAAAGGCCAGGCCTTTCCCAACGACTGGCGGCCGCAGCATCTCGCAGGGAACCTGGCGCAGCGCTACGGCGGTCTCGACAAGGCGGCGCTGGAGCAGGCGGGCGTTGCGGTCACGGTCGCGGGCCGCATGATGCTGAAGCGCGTGATGGGCAAGGCGAGCTTCGCCACGCTGCAGGACGTGAGCGGCCGGATCCAGGTGTACGTGGCGAACGACGTCGCGGGCGAAGCCGAGCACGAGGCCTTCAAGCACTGGGACCTGGGCGACATCGTCGGCGTGGCGGGGACGCTGTTCAAGACCAACAAGGGAGAGCTCACCGTCAACGCGAAGACGCTGCGGCTCCTGGTGAAGGCGCTCAGGCCCCTGCCGGAGAAGTTCCACGGCCTCGCCGACCAGGAGCTGCGCTACCGCCAGCGCTACGTCGACCTGATCGTCAACCCCGAGTCGCGCAACGTCTTCGCCGCGCGCTCCAGAATCGTGCAGTCGCTGCGCGACACGCTGATCGCCGAGCACTACCTCGAGGTCGAGACGCCGATGATGCAGCCGATCCCGGGCGGTGCGGTGGCGCGGCCGTTCCGCACGCACCACAACGCGCTCGACATAGACCTGTTTCTCAGGATCGCGCCCGAGCTGTATCTGAAGCGCCTGGTGGTGGGCGGAATCGAGCGCGTGTTCGAGATCAACCGCAACTTCAGGAACGAAGGCATCTCCACGCGGCACAACCCCGAGTTCACGATGCTCGAGTGGTACTGCGCCTACCAGGACGTCGAGTACATGATCGGGCTCACCGAGACGCTCGTCAGGAACGCCGCGCTCGCGGCGACGGACGGCGCGCGCCTCACCTACCAGGGGCGCGAGATCGATTTCGGCCAGCCGTTCGCGCGCCTGCCGATTGCCGAAGCGATCCGCCGCCAAGGGATCGACGGCGACCTGCGCGACCGCGTGTTCCTGGCGAGGACGCTCACAGCGCTTGGCGTCGAGGTGAAGGCCGACCAGGGCTGGGGCGCGCTGCAGCTGATGCTCTTCGAGCAGGTTGCCGAGAAGCACCTGGTGGCGCCCACCTTCGTGCTCGATTTCCCGGCAGAAGTGTCGCCGCTTGCGCGCCGCAAGGACTCGGACCCCGGGCTCACCGATCGCTTCGAGCTGTTCGTCGACACCAAGGAGATCGCCAACGGCTTTTCCGAGCTGAACGACCCCGAGGACCAAGCCGAGCGCTTCCGCGAGCAGGCGGCGCGCAAGGACGCCGGCGACCATGAAGCCATGCACTACGACGCCGACTACATCCGCGCGCTGGAAGTAGGCCTGCCGCCGACGGCAGGCGCAGGCCTCGGGGTCGATCGGCTCGTCATGCTGCTCACTGACAGTCCGTCGATCCGCGACGTGATCTTGTTCCCACACATGCGCCCGGAGTTGTAAGCGCAACGTGTACCATCGGCGCTGGTAGGGGCGTCACGGTATGAACGAGAGGCTCATAGAAGACGCAGCAGAATCGGGCATGGCATCCGCTTGTTGCAACGGCCGCGGTCGCTGTGATCGTGCTCGCCGGCGTCGGCGTAGCGGCATTCACCGGCATGCTGCCGGGCACCAGCGGCTCGACCGACAAGGACGCGATGTCGGCAGCCCCCAAGGCCGACGCGCCGAAAGCCACGGCTGCAGTCCCGGCCCAGCCGAAGCCCGCGCAGCCTGAGGTCGCGGCGCCCAAGCCGTCGCGGTGATCGGCAGCCAGGTCGGGTCGAAGAAGAAGACCCGGACGGCGGCGCGCATCATCGGCGCGGTGGGCGGCGCGGTCGTCGGCCACCAGGTCGAGAAAAGCGCCCGCAGCACCAAGCGCTACGACATCACCGTGCGCATGGAAGACGGCACGATCCGCACCCTGTCGCAGGAGCAAGCGCCGACATGGCGCGCCGGCGACAAGGTGCGCGTGGTGAACGACGCGCTGGAAGCCGGCTAGACACGCAGCGCGACGAGTCCGGCGAGGACCACCAGCGTCGCGCCGGCGCGCCGCGCGGTGAACGGCTCCTTGAGAAAGAGCGCGCCGAGCGCGGCGGCGAAGACGACGGAGGTCTCGCGCAGCACGGCAACCAGGGCCACCGGCGCGAGCGTCATCGCCCACAACGCGGTGCCGTAGGCGAGCACGGCGCCGGCGCCACCACCGAAGGTCAGGCGCCAGCGCCGCAGCACGTGGCGCGGCACCGCCGCGCCGCGCAGCGCGTAACCCAGCGCGAGCATCACCGCGCCGTTGGCGACGAAGAACCACAGCGCGTAGGCCACCGGCGCGCCCGAGAGCCGCGCGCCCTTGGCGTCGATCAGCGTGTAGCCGGCGATGACCACGGCATTGCCGAGCGCGAACCAGAGCGACTTGCGCTGCGCCACGGCGTCGCGCGCCGTATGCGCGGCGAAGGCGAGGATGCCGGCGCTGATCAGGAGCACGCCCAGGGTTTCCGCCCAGGGCAGCACCTCGCCCAACACCATGACCCCAGCGACGGTAACGATGAGCGGCCCGCCCCCGCGCATGATCGGATAGGAAAACGACAGGTCGCCCCAGCGGTAGGCGCCCGCGAGCAGCCAGAAGTAGGCGATGTGCACCAAGGCGGAGGCCGCGAGCCACGGCCACGACACGGGGGCGGGCACGCCCATGAACGGCGCGGCAGCCAGCGCCACGGCGCCGCTGCCCACGGCGATGCCAATGGCGTCGAGCTGCTTGTCCGTGCCCGACTTGAGAAACGCGTTCCACCCGGCGTGCAGCAGCGCGGCGCCGAGCACCGCCAGCGCCACCGGCACGGGGATCTCCATCGCGCAAGTCTAGCGGCTGGCCGTGCCGCGCGCGCTCAGCCGCCCGGGTCGATCAACTCGCGGTACGCGTGCCAGGTCATGTGCCCGATGAGCGGCAAAACCACGACCAGCCCCGCGAAGTAGGTGGCGAAGCCCGCCGCGGTCAGCGCGACGATGCAGGCCGCCCACGCCAGCATGGGAGCAAAGTTCACGCGCAGCGCATTGCAGCTCACGATAGCCGCGCTGACCGTGTCCATGTCGCGCCGGTCGAGCAGCAGCGGGAGCGACAGCGACGAGGTCGCGAACACGAACAGCGCGAGCGCGCCGCCCGCCGCGGCGTAGGCCGCTGCGAACCCCCAGGCCTCGGGAGAGCCCCAGTCGACGCGCCCTTCCGGGAACGACAGCGCGACGACGACCACGGAGACCCGGATCCACACCGCGAGCAGCAGCGTCAGGGCGAGCGCGTAGAAGCCGATCGCCGGAAAGTTGGCGCGCCACGCGACGAGCGACGGCGCCAGACGCTGCGGCTCGCCGCGCTCGCGCCGGCGGCTGAGCTCGTACAGCCCGATGGCGAGGAACGGACCCACCAGCAGAAAGCCGGTCGTGAGCGCGATGCCGACCGCACCGCCGAAAGAGCGCGTGAGCAGCAGCCCCATGAGCGCGAGCGTGGCGCCGTAGAACAGGCTCGGACCCGGCGCCGCTGCGAGATCGGCCCAGCCCGCCGCGAACCAGCGCCGCAGCGCGCCGGACGCGGGACGGCGCACCCGCGGCCACGCGAAGCGCTCCTCGTCGCGCTGGCCCATTCAGGCGCCGATCAGATGCTCGAGCACCGGGCGCGCGCGCTCGGCCGCCGCGCGCCCCTCGTCGATCGCCTCGCGCGCGCGGTGGAAGTCCATCATGGCGAAATCGGGCAGGATCGGCGTGATAAGCGCGTCGGCGGGCTCGCCCGCGAGCCGGCTGCGCCCCACGCGCACCTGCATCACGTCGAAGCTGGCGAAGAACACGCCAATCGCCGACGGCATGTCCGGGCTCTCGGCCAGGGCTTCGTCCGCGCGCGCCGGCATGAAGCGGCTCCACCAGGCGGCCTTGCCGGGCGCGCGCTCGGCCTGCTGCGCCTGCGCGAGCTCGCGGTAGTAGCCGAGCTTTGACCAGCCCAGGTCCACGGCGATGACGATGTCGGCATCGAGCGCGCGGCACATGGAGACCGGCACCGGGTTGACGAGCGCGCCGTCGACCAGCAGCTCGCCGTCCCGCAGCACCGGCGCGAACACGCCGGGAATGGCGATCGAGGCACGCACCGCGTCGAGCACCTGCCCGTCGCGCAGCCAGACCTCGCGCCCGGAAGCGAGCTCGGTCGCCACCGCGCCGTACGGCATTGGCAAGTCCCCGATGTCCCGCAGCCCGAAGCGAGCGCGCATGAACTCGAACAGCTTCTTGCCGCGGATCAGGCCGCCGCGCAGCGTGAAGTCCATGAGCCCGAACACGTCGCGCCAGCCGAGCGACAGCGCCCATTCCTCCAGGCGCTCGAGCTCGCCAGCGGCGTAGGCCGCGCCCACGAGCGAGCCCATCGACGTGCCGCAGACGATGTCGGGCTTGATGCCCTGCGCGAGCAGCGCGCGGATCGCGCCGATGTGCGCCCAGCCGCGCGCGCCGCCGGCGCCGAGGGCAAGGGCGATTTTGGGTTTGCGGGGGCTTAGCATGCCGCGGATTTTCGCCTTTCAAATACATCTCGGCTTATCCGGCTGGGTGAATCTTCCGGCCGGAAAAGCCGAGACCAATGAAAATCAAATCAAGGCACAGGCCTCGATCGCGCGCCGCCCCCCGCGGCTCACGAAAAAAAGATAAATGAGGTCTGTCCCCATTTAAATGCGCTCGAAGATTGCCGCGATCCCCTGCCCGCCGCCGATGCACATCGTGACCAGGGCGTAGCGCTTCTGCGTGCGCTCGAGCTCGTAGAGCGCCTTGACGGTGAGGATCGCGCCGGTGGCACCGATCGGGTGGCCGAGCGCCACCGCGCCGCCGTTCGGGTTCACTTTCGCCGGGTCGAGGCCGAGGTCTTTCGTGACGGCCATGGCCTGCGCTGCGAAGGCTTCGTTCGATTCCACCACGTCCATGTCGGCGGGCTTCAGGCCCGCCTTTTCGAACACCTTCTTCACCGCCGGAATCGGCCCGAGGCCCATCACCTGCGGCTCGACGCCGGCATGCGCGTAGGCCACCAGCCGCGCGCGCGGCTTCAAGCCCTGCTTCGCCGCGGCGCCGGCTTCCATCATGACGATGGCCGCGCCCGCGTCATTGATGCCGGACGCGTTGCCTGCGGTCACCGTGCCGTCCTTCTTGAACACGGCCTTCAGCTTCGCCAGGTCCTCCATCTTCGCGTCCGGGCGCACGTGCTCGTCGCGCGTCACCTGCTCGACGCCCTTCTTCGACTTCACCTCGATGGGGACAACCTGCTCCTTGAAGTAGCCCTGCTCGAGCGCGTTGGCCGCGCGCCGGTGCGATTCGATCGCGAACGCGTCCTGCTGCTCGCGCGTAAAGCCGTACCTGGCGGCGATGTTCTCCGCAGTGACGCCCATGTGGCCGTGGCCGAACGGGTCGTGCAGCGCGCCGGTCATGGCGTCCACGGCCCAGGTGTCGCCCATTTTCTGGCCCCAGCGGCCGGTGGGCAGGAAGTAGGCCGCGCGGCTCATGCTCTCGGCGCCGCCGCCGACTACCGTGTCGGTATCGCCGAGCAGGATGTGCTGCGCCGCCGAGACGATCGCCTGCAGCCCGCTGCCGCAAAGCCGGTTCACCGTGAGGCACGGCGTGCCCACCGGCAGCCCCGCGTCGATCGCCGCAACGCGCGACAGGTACATGTCGCGCGCCTCGCCGTGGATCACGCTACCCATCACCACGTGGCCGACCGTGGCCGGGTCCACCTTGGCGCGCGTGAGCGCCTCCTTGATGGCGATCGCGCCGAGCTTGGTCGGCGCGAAGTCCTTGAGCGACCCGCCGTAATCGCCGATCGCCGTGCGCGCCCCGCCCAGTACCACCACTTCGCGTGTGCTCATGTCAGTCTCCCGTGTAGGTCGTGCGCGCTGGCGCGCTCGATCGTGACCTGCCTGAATTCGCCCGTCCTGCCACCCCGGAAGCGTACCGTGCCATCGATCTCGGGTGCATCCGCAGCGGAGCGCCCTACGCCCGGCGCATCGACCAGCACCTGCATGCTCTTTCCGACCTTCGATTTCAGCTTGCGTTCGCTGATCGCCTCTTGCGCCTGCATCAATCGGCGGCGGCGCTCCTCCTTTATCTCTTCCGCCACCGGATCGGGCAGCGCGTTCGCCGCCGCGCCGTCCACCGGCGAGTAGGCGAAGCAGCCGACGCGATCGAGCTGCGCTTCCTCGAGAAACCCGAGCAGCGCCTCGAACTCGGCCTCGGTCTCGCCCGGGAAGCCGACGATGAAGGTACTCCTTACCGTGAGATCGGGACAGATATCGCGCCAGCGCGACAGGCGCTCGAGCACCTTCTCCGCGCTCGCCGGGCGCTTCATGAGCTTCAGGATCCGCGCGCTGGCATGCTGGAACGGCACGTCGAGGTACGGCAGGATCTTGCCGTCCGCCATCAGCGGGATCACGTCGTCGACGTGCGGGTAGGGGTAGACGTAGTGCAGCCGTACCCACACGCCGAGCGAGCCGAGCGACCGGCACAGCGCCGTCATGCATGTCTTCAGCGGCCGCCCCTGCCAGAAGCCGGCGCGGTACTTGACGTCCACGCCATACGCGCTCGTGTCCTGCGAGATGACGAGGAGCTCCTTCACCCCTGCCTTGACCAGGTTCTCCGCCTCCTGCATCACCTCGCCGATCGGGCGCGACACGAGATCGCCGCGCATCGACGGGATGATGCAGAAGCTGCAGCGGTGGTTACAGCCTTCGGCGATCTTCAGGTACGCGTAGTGTCGCGGGGTGAGCTTGATGCCCTGGGGGGGCACGAGATCCGCGAATGGATCGTGGGGCTTGGGCAGGTGCGCGTGCACCGCGCGCATCACGCCCTCGGTGTCGTGCGGGCCGGTTACCGCGAGCACGCTCGGGTGCGCCGACCGCACCACGCCCGCCTTTGCGCCGAGGCAGCCGGTGACGATCACCTTGCCGTTTTCCGCCAGCGCCTCGCCGATTGCGTCGAGCGACTCCTCGACCGCCGCGTCGATGAAGCCGCAGGTGTTGACGATGACGAGGTCCGCCCCGCCATAGTCCTTCGCCGTGGCGTAGCCCTCGGCGCGAAGCCGGCTGAGGATGCGCTCCGAATCCACCAGGGCCTTGGGGCAACCCAGGGAAACGAAGCCGACCTTGGGAACCACTACTTCTTTTCGGGCTCGGTCTTCCCCGGCGGCTGCGCCGGGAACCCCGGCAGGGAGAAGCCCGCGAACATGCTACGCGCCTGGTTCTGCATCTGGTCCTGGAACTGCGCGAACACTTTCTGGCTCTGCTCGATGTAGGCCTGCATCAGGCTCTGCATCGCCGGGCCCTGCAGGTTCATGAACTGCGCCCACAGCTCCTGCGAGGCACGCGAGTTGTCGCCGTAAATCCGCTGCGACTGGTCCTGCAGCGCCTTCTGCATGCTCTGGAACGCCTCCAGGTTCTTCTCCAGGTACGAGCCCATGAAGCCCTGCATGGCGCTGCCGTAGGAGCGGATCATCTGCGACAGGAGGTCCGAGGAGAACATCGGCACGCCGCCCGATTCCTCCTCGAGGATGATCTGCAGCAGGATCGGGCGCGTCAGGTCCTCGCCGCTCTTGGCGTCGACGACGCGGAACTCCTCCTGCTTCAGCACCATCTGCTTGACGTCCGCGAGCGTGATGTAGCTCGAGGTCTTGGTGTCGTACAGGCGCCGGTTGGGATACTTCTTGATCAGCCGCTGGCGGCTGTCGGTCTTGGCGTCGTCTGGAATCGCGGCCATGGCGGAGTCTACTCCTTAGTACATGTGCTGGCCGCCGTTGATCGAGATGTTCGCCCCGGTGACGAACGCGGCCTCTTCCGAGCACAGGTAAATGATGAGGCCCGCCACTTCGTCGGGCTTGCCCAGCCGCCCGACGGGAATCTGCGGCAGGATCTTCGAGTCGAGGATCTCTTTCGGGATCGCGGTCACCATCTTGGTGACGATGTAGCCCGGGGAGATGGTGTTGATGGTGACGTTCTTCTTCGCCACCTCCAGCGCCAGCGCCTTGGTGAAGCCGTGGATGCCGGCCTTCGCCGCCGAATAGTTGGTCTGGCCGAAGGCGCCCTTCTGGCCATTCACCGAGGACACGTTGATGACGCGGCCCCAGGCGCGCTCCACCATGCCGTCCATCACCTGCTTGGTCATGTTGAAGCACGAGTCGAGATTGGTGCGCATCACGGCGTCCCAGTCCGCCTTGCCCATCTTCTTGAACGTCATGTCGCGCGTGATGCCGGCGTTATTCACCAGGATGTCGATGGCGCCGACGTCGGCGGCGATTCTCTGCACCTTCGCCGCGCAGTCGTCGAAGTCGGCCACGTCCACCGGGTAGGCGCCGAAGCTGTAGCCCTGCGACTTCATCTCGTCGAGCCAGCCCTTGTACTTGGTATTGGATGGCGAGTAGGTCACCACCACCTTGTAGCCAGCGTCGGCCATCTTCGTCGAGATCGACTCCCCCAAACCGCCCATGCCGCCGGTCACGACGGCAAGCCGCTGCTTCGCCATGATGCTCCTTCCTCCTCCGAAATGAGTCTACACCATCACATCATGTGCATGCCGCCGTTCACCGAAATGTTGGCGCCGGTGATGTAGCCGGCGTCCTCGGAGGCCAGGAACGCGACCACCGCCGCGATCTCCTCCGGCTTCGCGAGGCGCCCCATCGGGATCGAGGCGACGATCTGCTCGCGGATTTCCGTGCGGATCGCCTTCACCAGTTCGGTCTCGACGTAGCCCGGCGATACGGTGTTCACCGTGACACCCTTTCTCACCAGCTCCTGCGCCAGCGCCTTGGAGAAGCCCGCCATGCCGGCCTTGGCCGCGGAGTAGTTGGTCTGCCCGAACTGGCCCTTGATGCCGTTCACCGAGGAGATATTGACGATGCGGCCCCAGCCGCGCTCGCTCATGCCGTCGACCACCTGGCGTGTGACGTTGAACACGCTGTTCAGGTTGGTGTTGATCACCGCCATCCAGTCCTGCTCGGTCATGCGCTTGAACAGGCTGTCGCGCGTGATGCCGGCATTGTTGACCAGGATGTCCACCGGGCCGACCACCGATTTCACGTGGTAGAACATCTCGGCGCAGCTGTCGAACTCGGCCACATTGCCTTCGGCGGCGTGCACGCGCAAGCCTTCGCCGCGCATTGCCGCCAGCCACTCGGCCTTCTTGTCGTAATCGGGCAGGCACCCCGCCACCACGGTGTGGCCCGCGGCGCCCAGGCGCCGGCAGATCGCCGTGCCGATCCCGCCCATGCCGCCGCTCACGAAGGCGACGCGCGCCTTCGCCGGCCGCGCCTGCTCCCCGGCGGCGTTCTCCCGCTCCAGCACGGCGCTCATCGCTCCACCGCCAGCGCCACGCCCATGCCGCCGCCAATGCAAAGCGAGGCCAGGCCTTTCTTCGCGTCGCGCTTCTGCATTTCGTGCAGGAGCGTGACCAGGATGCGGCAGCCCGAGGCGCCGATGGGGTGCCCAAGGGCGATGGCGCCGCCGTTCACGTTGACCTTCGACGTATCCCAGCCCATCTGCCGGTTGACGGCGATGGCTTGGGCGGCGAAGGCCTCGTTGATCTCCATCAGGTCGAGATCCTTCGGCTCCCAGCCGGCGCGGGACAGACAGCGCTTGGACGCCGGCACCGGGCCCATGCCCATGTACTTCGGATCGACCCCCGCCGAGGCGAAGGACTTGATGCGCGCGATCGGCTTCAAGCCGAGCTCCTTGGCCTTCTTCGCGCTCGCCACCAGCACCATGGCCGCGCCGTCGTTGATGCCCGAGGCGTTGGCCGCGGTCACCGTGCCGTTCTTGTCGAAGGCGGGCTTCAGGCCCTTCATCGCCTCGAGCGTCGCGCCGTGGCGCGGGTACTCGTCGTCGGTGAACATCACCGGTCCTTTCTTCGACTTGATCTCGTAGGGGATGATCTCGTCCTTGAAGCGCCCCGCCTTTTGCGCGGCCTCGGCCTTGTTCTGGCTCTTCACCGCGAACTCGTCCTGCTCCTCGCGCGTCACGGCGTACTCCTTGGCCACGTTTTCCGCGGTAACGCCCATGTGGTACTGGTTGAACGCGTCCCACAGGCCGTCGACGATCATCGAGTCGATCATCTTGGCGTCGCCCATGCGGAAGCCGTCGCGCGAGCCGTTCAGCACGTGCGGCGCGATGCTCATGTTCTCCTGGCCTCCCGCCACCACGAGGTCGGCATCGCCGTTGGCGATCGACTGCGCGGCGAGCATCACCGCCTTCAGGCCCGAGCCGCACACCTTGTTGATGGTCATGGCGGGAACCATGTCCGGCAGGCCCGCCTTGATCGCCGCCTGGCGCGCCGGGTTCTGGCCGACGCCTGCGGCGAGCACCTGGCCAAGGATCACCTCGGACACCTGTTCCGACTTGACGCCCGAGCGCTCGAGCAGTTGTTTCATGACGTGCGCGCCCAGGTCGGAGGCCGGCGTCTTCGCCAGCGTGCCGCCGAACTTGCCGATGGCGCTCCTTGCCGCGCCGACGATGACGATGTCTTCCATGGCCTTCTCCTTGTTTCCTAGTTTGCCTTGTGCTTCACGTAGCGCCCCGGGGCCGGCTCGATCGCCTCGTAGCGCGCGTTGCCCGGCTTCTTCGGCGCCTTGCGCGTGCCGCCCTTGTACGGCTCGAGCCAGGCAGCCCATCGCCTCCACCAGCTTCCCGGGTGCTCCACGGCGCGCTCGAGCCAGGTCTCAGGGTCCCCGTCCTGCGGGCCGTCGGCCCAGTAGCTGCGGCGTTTCTTCGCCGCCGGATTGATGACGCCGGCGACGTGGCCGGCGGCGCCGAGCACGAACGTCTTCTCGCCGCCAAGAATCTCCAGCGACCGGTAAGCCGAGCGCCAGGGCACGATGTGGTCCTCGCGCGTGGCGACGATGAAGCTCGGCCGGTCCACCCGGCCCAGGTCCACCGGCACGCCAAGATTGGTGGCCGCCCCCGGCACCCGCAGCTTGTTCTCCAGGTAGGTATTCCTCAGGTACCAGCAGTACATCGGCCCGGGCAGGTTGGTGCTGTCGGCGTTCCAATACAGCAGGTCGAACGCCGGCGGCGTGCCGCCTTTCAGGTAGTTGTTGACCACGTACGGCCAGATGAGGTCGTTGGCGCGCAGCGCGGAGAACACCGTGGCCAGCTCCCGGCCGGGCAGGATGCCGCCGCCGCCGAGCGTCGCCTCGCGCATCGCGACGCTCGCCTCGTCGACGAACAGGCCGATCTGCCCGGTGTCCGAAAATTCGAGCATGGTGGTGAGATAGGTGGCGCTCTCCACCAGGTGCTCGCCTTTCGCCGCCAGCACCGCGAGCGCGGCGCCAAGGAGCGTCCCGCCGACGCAGAAGCCGAGCGCGTTGACGCGATCCGCTCTCGCGATGGCGCGCGCCGTGCGTAGCGCCTCGAGCACGCCCATCTCGAGGTAGTCGTCCCAGCCGTAGCCGCCCTGCTCGGGGCCGACATTGCGCCAGGACACCATGAACACCGTGTGGCCCTCGCCCACGGCGTAGCGCACGAACGAGTTCTCGGGCTGCAGGTCGAGGATGTAGTACTTGTTGATGCACGGCGGAATCATCACCAGCGGGCGCTTCGCCACCTCGGCGGTCGCGGGCGCGTACTGGATCAGCTGCATCAGGTCGTTCTCGTAAATCACCGTGCCCGGCGTGACCGCGAGGTTGCGGCCGACCTCGAATGCGGATTCGTCGGTCTGGCCGATGCGCCCGCGCCCCGCGTCGGCGATGAGCTGCGCGAGGCCGCGGGTCAGGCTCTCACCGCGCGTGTCCTGGGCAAGGCGCAGCACCTCGGGATTGGTGGCGGCGAAATTCGCCGGGCTGACGGCGTCCACCCACTGGCGCACGCTGAAGCGCAGGCGCTCCTTGGCCTGGCCCTCGAGCGCCGAGGCCTCGACCAGCTGCTCCAGGTACTCGGCGGCGAGGAGGTAGGACTGCCGCAGGTAGCTGTAATAGGGGTCGTCGCGCCACTCGCGCGCCGCGAAGCGCCGGTCGCCGGGGGCGGCGCGCACGCCCGCCTCTTTCATCCCGGCGGCGAGCGCCTGCCAGAGCTTTCGCTGCTTTTCCAGGTACTCGGTCTGCAGCGCGGCGGCGCGCTCGCTGTCGGCCGCGAAGCGCGCAAGGTAATCGGCCGGAGCGCCCGGGGTCGGGGCGCCGGCGGCAAGGCGCAGCCAGTTCTTCGCCGCGTCATTGCCCGACTGGGCAATGGCGGCGAGGAAAGCGGCCGTGGACTGTGGCTGGAAGGTACCCAAGGGCGCTATTTTGCGCCGCACAAATACCCACGGTCAAACCCTTATCCGACCAGCGCGATCAGCCCTACGCCCGCGGCGATGAGCAGCGCCTGCTGCGCCGTGTCGCGCAGCTCCGGACGCTTGTGCAGGCCCGGGATCAGGTCGGCCACGGCGACGTAGATCATGCTCGCGGCGACCACGCCGAGCAGCATCGGTTCCCAGTCCTGGTAGCCCTCGAGCGCGAAGTAGCCGACCACGCCGCCGACCACGCTGCCGAGCGAGGACGCGATGTTCAGGACGAAGGCCTTCGATTTCGCGTAGCCCGAATGCAGCAGCACCAGGAAGTCGCCCACTTCCTGCGGGATCTCGTGCGCGACGATCGCCACCGCGGTCACCAGGCCGAGCTCCGGCCCCTGCAGGAACGCGGCGGCGATGAGGATGCCGTCGACGAAGTTGTGGATCGTGTCGCCGACCACGATCAGCGCCCCGGCGCGCGCGTGCTCCTGGTGATGCGCAGGGCCGTCGGCGTCGCCGTGCTCGTGCGAGTGGCGCCACAGCAGGAGTTTTTCCAGCAGAAAGAAGCCGAGGATGCCGCCGAGGATCGCCGTCGCCACCGAACGCGCATCGCCCTCGGCAAAGGCGTGCGGCAGGACCTCGAGGAACGCTGCGCCGAGCAGCGTGCCGATGGCGAACGAAACCAGCATCGGGATCCATTTCGCGCGCAGCACCAGCGCGAACGCGGCGGCGCCGACCGAGAGCACGCCGCCCGCGAGGCACGCCAGCACGATCCAAGTCAGCGTCATGGGGAGCGCGATTCTAACCACACGAACGCGGCGATGCGCTCGCGCGTGCGCTCGCGCCGCCACGAGGGAAAACGCGTCGGGTCGCTGTAGGTGCAAAAATCCCCGCCGTACACGCGCGCGACGCCCAAGGCGGCGAGCCGCTGGCGCGCCACCGCGTACAGGTCGAGCAGCCAGTGCCCGGGGCGGTTCGGCACGAAGGCCTGCGCCGCTGCGGCGTCGCGCGCGAGGAACGCGTTGCGCACGTCCGCGCCGACCTCGTAGTGCGCGGGGCCGATGGCCGGGCCCAGCCAGGCGATGAGGCGCGCGCCGGGAACCTGCATCTCGGCCACGGTGGCCTCGATCACGCCGGCGGCGAGCCCGCGCCAGCCCGCGTGCGCAGCGCCGACCACGGCGCCAGCGTCATCCGCCAGGAGCACCGGCAAGCAGTCCGCGGCCTGCACCGCGCAGACGGCGTGCGGCACTCTGGCGACGCTGGCATCGGCCTGCGGCTTCCCGCGCGCGGCAGCCGCATCCACCACGCGCGTACCGTGCACCTGCTGCAGCCAGGCCGGCGGCGCGGGGAGCGGCGGGTCTGGTTCGCCGCGCGTGGTGACCAGCGCGCGCACGCCGGGCGGCGCCGGCCAGTCAGGGCGAATCATTGCGCAGGCGCTTGAGCAGCCCGCGGAAGTCGGCAGGCGGCTCGGCGCGCCAGGTCATGGGCTGGCCGCTTCGCGGATGCTTGAGCGAGAGCTCCACCGCGTGCAGCGCCTGGCGCGTGAAGCCGATGCCGTGGCGCGTGCCGCGGCGGTAGGTCGCCTCGCCGATGATCGGATGGCGGATGTGCTGGAAGTGCACGCGGATCTGGTGCGTGCGCCCGGTCTCTAGGCGGCACTCGACCAGCGCCGCGCGCCCGAAGCGCTCGAGCACGCGGTAGCGCGTCACCGCGTCCTTGCCGCGGCGCGTGACCGCCATGCGCGTGCGCGCGCGCACATCGCGCCCCACCGGCGCGTCGATCACGCCGCTCGCTGGCGGATCGCCCTGCACCACCGCCCAGTACACCCGACGCATGCTGCGCTCGCCGAGCTGGCGCACGAGGCTCACTTGCGCCTCGAGCGTCTTCGCCACCACGATCAGGCCCGTGGTGTCCTTGTCGAGGCGGTGCACGATGCCCGCGCGCGGCACGCCGGCGAGCTGCGGCGCGTGCGCAAGGAGCGCGTTCATCAGCGTGCGGTCGGGCTGGCCGGCGCCCGGGTGCACCACGAGGCCCGCGGGCTTGTCGATGACCACCAGGTCCGCGTCCTCGTAGGCCACCTTGAGCGGCATGCGCTGCGCGCGCGGCGCGCCCTGCGGCACCGCGGGCGGCGAGAGCGCGACGCGCTCGCCGCCCCGCACGAGCGCGCGCGCCGTGGCGCGCGCGCCGTCCACGGTGATGTGGCCCTCCGCCAGCCAGGCCTGCAGCCGGCTCCTCGAGTATTGCGGGAACATGCGCGCCAGCGCCTGGTCCAACCGCAGCCCGGCGAGCGCGCGCGGCGCCTCGGCGCTCATCGGCGCGACGAAACTCGCGTCCCAGTCGGCCCCCTCGGAACCTATGTCCGCGTCCGTATAATCGCGCCCCATGCGAACAAGTGTACTTGCTCTGCTGGCCGCCGCCGCGCTGGCGCTCGCCGGCTGCGCCGCGCCGGTCGAGCCCGATGAAACCGCCAGCTGGTCGGTCGAGCGCCTGCACGGCGAGGCGCGTGACGCCATGCGGGAGCGCGACTGGGCGAAAGCCATCAAGTACCTGGAGAAGCTCGAGGCGCGCTTTCCTTACGGCCCCTACGCGCAGCAGGCGCAGCTCGACGTCGCCTGGGCGCACTGGAAGTTCGAAGAGCCGGCCGCGGCCATCGCCGCCGTCGAGCGCTTCATCAAGCTCTACCCCAACCACGCGGCGCTCGACTACGCCTACTACCTCAAGGGCCTCGTCAATTTCACCGAGAACCAGGGCCTGTTCGCGATCCTCTCGGACCCGGACCTCGCCGAGCGCGACCCGAAGGCGGCGCGCGAGGCCTTCGCCGCGTTCCGCGAGGTGGTGACGCGCTTCCCCGGCTCGAAGTACGCCGAGGACTCGGCGGCCCGCATGCGCTATCTGGTCAATTCGCTCGCGCGTCACGAGGTGCACGTGGCGCGCTACTACATGAAGCGCGGCGCCTTTGTCGCCGCCGCCAACCGTGCACAGGCCGCGGTGGCGGACTATCCGCAGGCGCCGGCGGTGGAGGAGGCGCTGTTCATCATGCTGCAGGCCTACAGGGCGCTCGGCGTCGAGGATCTGCGCGCCGACGCCGAGCGCGTCATGCGCAGGAATTTCCCCGACAGCCCCTACTTCAAGGGCCCGGTGAAGCGCGACGTTTCCTGGTGGCGCATCTGGGACCCGGACTGGTAATCAGAGCTTGAGGTTCTCGTCGGCGATGTAGTCGCGGATGATCGACTCGACGTCGGCGTCCGGCGTAAAGCCCATCGCCAGCGCGCGCGGCGTTTTGAAGTTCGCCGGCCAGGTCTTCACGATGGCCTGGATGCGCGCGTCGGGCTTGTAGGACACCAGGCCGGCGACCTTGGGGCCCGCCACCTTCTTCAGCGCCTCGATCATCTGCGCAACGCTCGCCGTGATGCCCGGCAGGTTCAGCCAGCGCTGCGCGCCCCAGGCCGAGGCCGGCAGCTCCCACGCGTGCAGGAACGCCTCCACCACGCGCCCGGGCGACAGCATCCACACGCCGGTCTCGGGCGCCACCGGGCATTCCGAGGCGACGCCGTTCAGCGGCTCGCGCAGGATGCCGCTCGCAAACGACGACGCGGCGGCGTTGGGCTTGCCCGCGCGCACCACGATCGTCGGCAGCCTGAGCGACCGGCCATCGAGGAAGCCCTTTCGCGAATAGTCGCTCACCAGGTATTCGCCGATCACCTTCTGCGTGCCGTACGAGGTCTGCGGGTTGGCGATCGTCGAGTCGTCCAGCACCGCGGGCAGCGCGCCGCCGAAGGCTGCCACCGAGCTGGTATAGACAAGGCGCGGCGGCTTCGCGCACTTGCGCATCTGCGCCAGCAGCAGCTCGGTGCCCTGCAGGTTCACGCGCATGCCGAGGTCGAAGTCGGCCTCGGCCGCGCCGCTCACCACGGCCGCGAGATGAAACACGGCGTCGGTGTCCGGGGGGCACACCGCGGCGATCACCTTCGGATCGGAGACATCGCCGGTCACGGCCTTCAGCCGCGGCTCCTTCGCCGCGGCCTCCGGAAACGCGCCATCGAGCAAGGTGAGGGACGTGATCGGCTTGCCGCCGAGATTGCCGCGCGCGAGCAGCGCCCGGGCGAGCCTGAAGCCGAGAAAGCCGCCACCACCGGTGATGAGGATCTTCATGCGCCGATTCTAGCGAGAAACGCGCGCACTTCCGCAAGCTCGCGCGTCGGTTTCATCGGCGGCAGGCTGGCGCGCACCAGGCGCCCGTAGGGGCGCGAGTACAGCCGCGGGTCGCACACCATGAGCACGCCGCGGTCGGTCTCGTCGCGGATCAGCCGCCCGGCGCCCTGCTTGAGCTGCAGGATCGCCTGCGGCAGCTGGAACTCGGTGAACGGGTTGCCGCCCGCGGCGCGCAGCGCGTCGATTCTCGCCGCGAGCACCGGGTCGTCGGGCGGGGCGAACGGCAGCTTGTCGATCACCACCACGGAAAGCGCTTCGCCGCGCACGTCCACGCCCTCGCGAAACGACGCGCTGCCGAGCAGCACCGCGTTCCCAAGGCGCCGGAATCGCGCCAGCAGCTCGCTCCTCGAGCCGGTGCCCTGCACGAGAAGCGGATACGGCAGTCTTTCGCGCAGCAGCTGGTGCGCGCGGCGCAGCGCACGCAGCGTGGTGAAGAGCAGGAACGCGCGCCCGCGGCTTGCTTCGATCACCGGCAGCGCGGCGTTCACCACCGCCTCGGTGAACCCGGGATCGTTGGGGTCCTCGGGCAGCGCCGGCGGTACGTAGAGGAGCGCCTGGCGCGCGAAATCGTAGGGGCTCGGCCAGCTGCGCGCTGCCGCCCCCTGCAGCCCCATCTCGCGCTGGTAGTGCGAGAAGTCGCCGCCGATGGCAAGCGTCGCCGAGGTGAAGATCCAGGCGCGCGGCGCCTCTTCGAGCTGGCGCTGGAACAGCTCTGCGCAGGAAAGCGGCGTCAGGTGCAGCTGTACCGCATGGGGGAACACCTCCACCCAGCGTACGCGCTTGCCATCCTGCTCGCCAGAGAGCCGCCCGAGGAGATCGCGCGCCTCAACCGAACGCTGGGCGCAGGACTTGAGGCCTTCGCTCCTTTCGGCCTGTGCCGCGAGCGCCGCCGCGAGCCCGGCCAGCGCCTCGCCCAGCTCGGCCAGCGCGCCGGCGAACGCCGGCCGCGCCGCGGCCTGCGACCACGCCATGCGCGCGGGCTCCTCGGGAAACGCGAGCCGCAGGTCGCGCGCCGCTTTCTCCAGGCGCGCGGCGGGGCGCTCGAGCTCGGGCGCCGCGCCGCCCGCGGCGGCGAGCTCCAGGCGCGCGTCGCGCGCGAGCTCCGCCAGGCGACCGCTCGCCAGGATCTCGCCGAAGAAAAGCCGCGCGGTGTCCGGCAGCTGGTGCGCCTCGTCGAGGATGATGGTGTTGCACGCCGGCAGCAGTTCAGCCACGCCCTCGTCGCGCAGCACGACGTCGGCGAAGAACAGGTGGTGGTTCACCACCACCACGTCGGCGGCGAGCGCGCCGCGGCGCGCCTTCATCACGAAGCAATCGTCGTAGCGCGGGCATTCCTGGCCGAGGCAGTTCTCGCGCGTCGAGGTTGCGTGCTGCCACACCGGCGCATCCTCGGGCACGTCGGGCAGCTCGGCGCGATCGCCGCTCGCGCTTCCCGCAGCGAAGCGCTCGATGCGCTGCAGCTGCACCGCCTCCTCGCGGCTGCCGAGGCGCGCCTCGAGCGCCGCGCGCTCCAGGCGGTGCCGGCAGACGTAGTTGGCGCGGCCCTTGAGCAGCGCGGTGACCGCGCCCGAGGCGAGCGCGTTCCTCACCGCGGGCAGATCGCGATCGTGCAGCTGGTCCTGCAGCGTCTTCGTGCCCGTGGAGACGATCACCTTGCCCCCGGCGAGGAGCGCCGGCACGAGGTAGGCGAGCGTCTTGCCGGTGCCGGTGCCGGCCTCGGCGACGAACGGCGCATCGCGCTCGATCGCCTCCAGGATCGCGCGCGCCAGTTCGAGCTGCTGCGCGCGCACGCGGTAGCCCGGGATGTGCGCCGCGAGCGGCCCGTCCGCGGCGAACAGCCGCGCCAGCGCCTGGGACGCCGCCGAGCTCAGGGCCGGACCTCGTCCACCCGCACCCAGATGCGCCGGCTCGTCCCGGCGTCGTCGACCCCGGCGAGCTCCACCCATTCGCCAAGGCGCGCGCGGACCGTGCTCGAGGCGCGCTCGACCTGCACGCTGCCGCGCGTCACCCTGCCCGCGACTTCGCGCTGCGGCGCGATCTCGAGCAGCACCGTGTCGCCGGCCAGGCGCGGGATGACATCGAACCCGGTGGCGACGTCCTGGATCAGCGTGCCGTCCCGCAACTCGAGTGGCCGGCTCGTGCCGGTGGCGATGCGCGCGCGGCGCCCTTCCAGCACCTGGATGCGCTGGTCCACGCGCTCGGCGCCCGTGGATCGCTCCTGGCGCGCGCGCGCTTCGATGCGGCTGCCGCGTACGCCCACTGCGAGCTCGGAACGCTGGTCCGCGGAGGCGCCCGCAAACCGCACCAGGATCGCCAGCCGGCGCGCGGGCGCATCGAGCGTCTGCAGGGCGCGGCGCAGCTCTGCCAGGTTGGCGGGACTCGTCCGGATGATGAGCTGGCTGCGCTGGCCAGTGAGCACGCCGCCGGGCTCGAGCAGCGGCCGCAATGCCGGCAACACCTGCTCCGCGGTGGTGTGGCGCAGGTCGATCACCTCCAGGCTCGCCTGCCCCCAGGCCGCGAAGCAGGCGAGGAGCAGCGAAATGTAAGTGGTTGCTTTCATGACCTAAATGGTCTAGATTACTTTAGGTATGCTTCGCAAATACTTGTATTTATTGTTGTTTGCGTCCATTTTCGGGTGCGGCTCCGTGCCACGGCAGCTGCCACCGCCGGACACCGGGCCAATGAGCGAGGAGCGTGCCGAGGCGCTGCTGCAAACCCTGCTCGCGCTCGGCGTGGACTACCGCTACGGTGGCGGATCGCCCGAGTCGGGCTTCGATTGCAGCGGCCTGGTGGCGCATGTATTCCGCGAGGCCTACGGCATCGAGCTGCCGCACAACGCCCGCGCGCAGAGCGAGTTCGGAGTGCGCGTCAGTCTATCGGAACTGCGTGCCGGGGATCTCGTGTTCTACAACACGCTGAACCGCCCCTACTCGCACGTCGGCATCTACCTCGGTGACGGGCGCTTCGTGCACGCGCCGAAGACCGGGGCACAGGTGCGCGTCGAATCGATCAATGGCCGCTACTGGATGCGGCGCTTTGACGGTGCCCGGCGCATCCAGCCAACCCGCCTGTAATCTTTCCAAGAACTGTTCCCATCTCTATTGACTCTATAAATGAGAGTGGTTATCATTTGAGCACAATTCCCATGGGGTGCTCAAATGCCTGTTATTAAAGCACTAATATATATCTTTGGCGCCGCTTTGGCGTTTCCTGCTCTGGCCCAAGACAAGGTCCTGAATATCTATTCGTCGCGGCATTACCAGACCGACGAGGCGCTCTACGCGGGTTTCACGCAGCGTACCGGAATCAAGATCAACCGCATCGAGGCGGGCGAAGACGCGCTCATCGAGCGCATTCGCAACGAAGGCGCGCGCAGCCCCGCCGACGTGCTGATCACCGTGGACGCCGGGCGCCTGTGGCGCGCCGAGCAGCTCGGGCTGTTCCAGCCGGTCAAGTCCGCGCTGCTGGAAAAGCGCATCCCGGCGAGTTTCCGCGAGCCCGGCGGCCACTGGTACGGCTTCTCCATGCGCGCACGCGTCATCGCCTACGCCAAGGACCGGGTGAAGGCCGCCGAAGTGCCCACCTACGAGGCGCTCGCGGCGCCGCGGTGGAAAGGGCGCCTGTGCGTACGCTCCTCCACCAACATCTACAACCTGTCGCTGATGGGCGCGCTGATCGAGCAGCTCGGCGAGGTGCAGGCCGAGGCTTGGGCCAAGGCCGTGCGCGCCAACATGGCGCGCGACCCGAAGGGCGGCGACACCGACCAGCTGAAGGCGGTGGCCGCGGGCGAGTGCGACGTAGCGATCTCCAACCACTACTACTATGCGCGCCTCGCGCGCTCGGCGAAGCCCGAGGACCAGGCGCTGGTGGCGAAGCTTGGCATCGTGTTTCCGAACCAGTCGGGCCGCGGCACCCACGTCAACGTCTCGGGTGCCGGGGTGCTGAAGCACGCGCCGCACCCCGCAGCGGCGGTGCAGTTCCTCGAGTACCTGGCGGGCGACGACGCGCAGCGCTACTTCGCCGACGGCAACAACGAGTGGCCGGTGGTACCGAGCGTGCGCGTGGACAACCCGGTGCTCGCCGCGCTGGGCGAGTTCCGCTACGACACGCTGAACGTGGCCGCGCTCGGGCGCAACCAGCCCGCCTCGCAGAAGATCTACGACCGCGTCGCCTGGAAGTAGCGCCGCGAGAGCGCGACGAGCGGCACCAGGCCGACCGCCACGATCACCAGCGAGGGCACGGCGGCCTCGGCCAGGCGCTCGTCCTTCGCCAGGTGGTAGGCCTCGACCGCCAGCGTGTCGAAGTTGAACGGACGCAGCGCGAAAGTCGCGGGCAGCTCCTTCATCACGTCGACGAACACCAGCAGCCCCGCGGTGGCGAGGCTGCGCGCCACCAGTGGCGCGTGCACGCGCGCCAGCGTCGCCGCGGGCGAGGCGCCGAGGCTCCTCGCCGCGTCTTCCATGCTCGGCGTGATGCGCGCGAGGCCGGCTTCGGTGGTCGAAAGCGCGACGGCGAGGAAGCGCACCAGCAAGGCATAGACCAGAGCCGCGATGCTGCCGGTAAGCAGCAGCCCGCTCGGCGCCCCGGTGACGCTCTCCACCAGCCCCGCGAGCCAGTTATCCAGCTGCGCGAGCGGCACCAGCACGCCGATGGCGATCACCGCCCCGGGCATGGCGTAGCCCAGCGCGGCGACGCGGTTAGCCGTCAGCGCCACGCGGCTGCGCGACAGCCGCGCGGCGTAGGCCATCACCAGGGCGAGCAGCACGGCGGCAACCGCGGTCACCCCCGACACCGTGAAGCTGTTGCCAACCAGGCCGACCAAGCGCGCGCTCCAGCGCAGTTGCGGCTCGGACGCCGCGAGCTCGACGAGAATCGCGGCGGGCACGAGAAAGCCGAGCACCACCGGCAGGGCGCAGGCGAGCGTGGCGAGCGCCGCGGCGCCGCCGCGCAGCAGCTGCGGCGGCACGGGCTTGGCCGGTGCCGTGGCGTGGAACGCGGCGCGCCCGCGAGAGGCGCGCTCCAGCGCGATCACCAGCACGACGAAGCCGAGCAGGCAGCTCGAGAGCTGCGCTGCGGCGACGCGGTCGCCCATCGCCAGCCAGGCCTTGAAGATGCCGGTGGTAAAGACCTCCAGCGCGAAGTACGACACGGTGCCGAAATCGGCCAGCGTCTCCATCAGCGCGAGCGCGGTGCCGGCCGCGATCGCCGGGCGCGCGAGCGGCAGCGCCACGCCGAAGAACGTGCCCCACGCCGAGAGCCCGGCGAGCCGCCCGGCCTCGAGGCTGCTCCTCGGCATCTCGCGGAACGCGGTGCGCGCGATGAGATACACGTAGGGGTAGAGCGCAAGCGCGAGCACCAGCGCTGCGCCGCCGAGCGAGCGGATCTCGGGAAACCAGTACTCGCGCGCCTGCCAGCCGGTGAGCGCGCGCAAGGCACCCTGCACCGGGCCGGTGAACTGAAGCCAGTCGGTGTACGCGTAGGCCATCACGTAGGCCGGCATTGCCAGCGGCAGCACCAGCGCCCACTCCAGCACGCGCGCGCCTGGAAAGCGGTAGCTGGCGATGAGCCAGGCCGATAGCACGCCGATCGACAGCACGCCGCACGCCACCAAGGCGACCAGGATCGCGGTGTTCGCCACGTATGCGCCCAGCAGCGTGCTGGCGATATGGCGCCAGACGTCGCTCGCGGGCTGCGCGAGGCTCGCCGCGACCCAGAGCACGGGGAGCGCGAGCAGCGCCGCAATGGCGACGGAGAGAACCCCCGCACCGTGCCTAAATGATTGAAAGAAAAGCACTCGACATTCTAACAAGAACGATTATTGTTCATTGCGGCTCTATAATAGGAGACGCATGGACCTGCTCGAAATCGACGGCCTGCACCAGGCCTACAACGGTACCGAGGTCGTGCGCGGGCTCGATTTTTCGCTCGCCCGCGGCGACATCGGCTGCCTGCTGGGCCCCAGCGGCTGCGGCAAGACCACGGTCCTGCGCTGCATTGCCGGCTTCGAGCCGCTGCGTGCCGGGCGCATCCTGCTCAACGGCGAGGTGGTGTCGGGACCCGGCGTGATGCTCGCCCCCGAGCACCGGCAGATCGGCATGGTGTTCCAGGACTATGCGCTGTTCCCGCACCTGACGGTGAGCGAGAACATCGCCTTCGGCCTGCGCGATGCGCCACGCGTGCTGCGCGCGGCGCGCGTACGCGAGCTCGCCGCGCTCACCGGCCTCGCCGGCGCGCTGCGCCAGTACCCGCACGAGCTCTCCGGCGGCCAGCAGCAGCGCGTGGCGCTGGCGCGCGCGCTGGCGCCGCGCCCCGAGCTGCTGTTGCTCGACGAGCCGTTCTCCAACCTCGACGTCGACCTGCGCGAGCGCCTGTCGCTGGAAGTGCGCGAGATCATCAAGGCGAACGGCGCCACCGCCATCCTGGTCACGCACGATCAGCACGAGGCCTTCGCCATGGCCGACCGGATCGGCGTCATGCACGAGGGCCGCATCGAGCAGTGCGACTCGGCGTACAACCTGTATCACCAGCCGGCGAACCGCTTCGTCGCCGACTTCGTCGGCCAGGGCGTGTTCCTGCCGGCGAAGGTGCTGAACGCGAGCAGCGTGGAGATGGAGCTCGGCCGGCTCGAAGGCGAGATCCCTGGCGCCTGCCAGATCGGCTGCGACGCCTGCCGCCGCGGCTGCCTCACCGACATCCTGCTGCGACCGGACGACGTGGTGCACGACGACGCCGCGCCGATCAAGGCCGAGGTCGTGCACAAGGCATTCCGCGGCGCGGAGATCCTCTACACGCTCAAGCTTGCGAGCGGCCGGCGCGTGCTGGCGCTGGTGCCGAGCCACCACAACCATGCGCTCGGCGAGCATATCGGCATCCGCCTCGACGTCGACCACGTGGTGGTGTTCCAGCCCGAGCGCTGATCCGTCAGGTCGTACACCGCCTCGAGGTCGATCTCGAACGCCTGCCCGCGCAGCTCGCGCGGGATCGGCACCCGCGACTGGGCCGTCTCGAACAACCGCAGCGCTTCGCGATCGAGCACCGCGTGCCCTGAGCCACGCGTCACGCGCAGCGCGGCGATGCGCCCGTCGGCGCCGATCGACATGCGCACCCCGACCTTGCCCTCCCAGAGGTTGTCGACGGCGACGCGCGGATAGCGCTTGTCCGCCCGGGCGGTGCGCAGAATGCCTTGGCGAAAGCGCGTGATCGCGCCCGCATCCGGAGACGGCGGCTGCGGCGCGGCACGCGCGAGCGGCGCCGGTGCCGGTACCGGCGCCTGCACGACAGGTTCTGACGCAGGCTCGGGCGCCGGCGGCGCGGGCACGGCCACCGGCGCCACTGCAGGTGCCGGGACAGGCACGGGCTCGGCCCTCGGCACCGGCACCGGCACCGGCACCGGCACCGGCACCGACGGTACGGGCTGCGGCGCTTCGGGCTGCGCCGCGGGCTTGGGTTTCGGGTTCGGCCTGGCCGCGGGCGCGGGTGCTGGGGCCGGCGGCGGCTCGAGCTGCTCGACGCGCGCGATCAGCGGCTCGGGCTCCGGCGGCACCAGCGCGGCGAACTCGCGCGCCGCCGGCACCACGTAGAACACCAGGGCGTGCAGCACGAGCGACGCGAGGACGGCGTAACCGAAAACGCGGCGCGCGCGCTCGCGCATCGCGTCCTCAGCGGCGCTGCATCGCGCGCCACACCTTTTCCGGCGTGAGCGGCATCTCCAGGTGCGTGACGCCGAAGCCGGCGAGCGCATCGAGCACCGCGTGCACCACGGCGGGCACCGCGCCGATGGTGCCGATCTCGCCACAGCCCTTCACGCCGAGCAGGTTGGTGGTGCAGGGCACGCTCTCGTCGAAGGCGTTGGTCATGGGCGGGAACTGGTCGGCGCGCGGCACGCAGTAGTCCATGAGGGAACCCGTGAGCAGCTGCCCGGATTCCGGGTCGTACACCGACTGCTCATGGAGCGCCTGCCCTACGCCCTGTGCCATGCCGCCCTGGATCTGCCCTTCGACGATGGCGTGGTTGATGATGCGACCGATGTCGTCGAGGCTCGACAGGCGCGCGATCGCCACTTCGCCCGTGTCCGGATCGATCTCCACCTCGCAGGCCTGCGCTCCGTTCGGCCAGGACGGCGTCGAGGGCGTCTGCGTCGCCGAGACGCGCACGCGCCTGTCCGCCTGGCGCGCGGCGAGCTCGGCCAGGCCCACGGACTTGTCGGTGCCGGCGACGACGAAGCGCCCGTCGCGGAACTCGATGTCGGCGCCCGCCGTCTCCAGCGCGTCGGCGGCGAGCTCCTTGCCGCGCACGATGAGCGTGCGCCCGGCCGCCACCACCGCCGAGCCGCCAACGAACGCCGAGCGCGAGCCGACGCTGCCGACGCCGTTGGCGCGATCGGTATCGCCCTGCACGATCGTCACCGCGGCGGCGGGAATCTGCAGCACCTCGGTGATGAGCTGTACGTAGGTGGTCTCCAGCCCCTGTCCCATCGCCTGCGTACCGGAGAACACGGTGACCTTGCCGTCGGCGTCCACCTCGATGTCGACTGTCTCGGTGGGCAGCGCCCCGGTCCACTCCAGGTACGCCGAGAGCCCGCGCCCGCGCAGCTTGCCGCGTTTCTTCGATTGCTCGGCGCGCGCGCCGTAGCCCTTCCAGTCGGCCACCTTGAGTAGCCCGTCGAGAATCTTCGGAAAGTCGCCCGAGTCGTAGACCTCGCCCGTGTACGTGGTGTGCGGCAGATCGCCCGGCTGCAGCAGGTTGCGCTTGCGGATCTCGACCGAGTCGATGCCCATCTCGCGCCCGGCCTTCTCCACCAGCCGCTCGATGAGAAAGTTGCCCTCGGGCCGGCCCGCGCCCCGGTAGGCGCCGGTCGCCATGGTGTTGGTGAGCACGCCCTGGAAGTGGAAGTCCGCCGCCGGCACGCGGTACACCGAGGTCTGCACCCTGGCCACCATGGCGAGCGGGATTGTGGCCGAGGAGGCCACCGGCACCGCGCCCA
Source organism: Burkholderiales bacterium (assembly GCA_035459025.1). GTDB lineage: Bacteria > Pseudomonadota > Gammaproteobacteria > Burkholderiales > SG8-39 > JAABQT01. Next base: position 103,854 of record DATHYT010000091.1, read on the forward strand.
TGTTGCCGAGCATGTGCAGCTTGAGCGCGAGGATGCGCCCGTCCTTGTCGAGCGCGAGCGCCGCGTTGAAATGCATGTCGCGGCCCATGTGCGCGGCGAGGAACTCTTCGCTCCTGTCGCCGCGCCAGCGCACCGGCCGGCCGAGCTTCCTCGCCGCGTAGGCGACGAGCGCTTCCTCCGGCGTTGCGCCGGTCTTCATGCCGAAGCCGCCGCCGATGTCGCCGTTCACCACGCGCAGGTCCGCCGGCTTCACGCCGAGCGCGGCGGCGAGCGCATCGCGTGCGCCGGTGGGCTGCTGGCTCTGCGTGTAGACCGTGGTGCGGCCCTTCTCGTGCACGCCGATCGCGCAGCGCGGCTCCATCGCCACCGCGATCACGCGCTGGTTGTGCAGCTCGATCTCGGTGACGTGCGCGGCGCGCTTGAACGCTGCGGCCGCTTCGTCGGCTTTGCCGTAGCGCGTCTCGCCGGCGATGTTTCCCGGCGCGTCGGGCCAGAGCTGCGGCGCACCCGGCTTCACCGCTTGCCGTGGATCGACCACGCACGGCAGATCCTCGTAGTCGATCTCGACGAGCTCTGCGGCGTCCTGCGCCTGCACGCGCGTCTGCGCGACGATCGCCACCACGCCTTGGCCAACGTAGAGCGCGCGCTCGCCTGCGAGCGGCGTGCGCGGCGGCGCGGACATCGGCTGGCCGCCGGGGCGCTTGAAAAGCGGCGACACCGGGATGTGCTTCACGCCGTCGGCGGCGAGCTCCGCCAGCGTCCACACGGCGAGCACGCCAGGCGCGGCGCGCCCCGCGGCGAGGTCCACGGACTTGATCCTCGCGTGCGCGTGGGGTGAGCGCACAACCACCAGCGCGGCTTCGTTCTCAAAGCGACGGTCGTCGCTGAACAGGCCCTTGCCGACGAGCAGCCGGTCGTCTTCGAGGCGCTTTTGCGAGCGCGCGGCGCCGAAGCGCGCGGCAGCGGGGTCGAACTGGATTTCGGGTGCGTTCATGGGCTCGTGGTCGGGAAAGCAAAACGACCCGCGAGGGGGCGTCTTGAATATATCAGGTGCCGGTGAAGCGCGGCGCGCGCTTCTCCACGAACGCACGCGCCCCTTCGCGCCCGTCGGCGCTGGTGCCGGCCTGCACGATGAAGCGCGTCTCGCGCTCCATCTGCGATTCGAGGCCCTCGAGCGGTGCCATCTGCAGCAGCTTCTTCACGCCGCCGTAGGCGAGCGTCGGCCCGCGGGCGATCTGCTGCGCGAGCTTCTTCGCCTCGGCCTGCAGGTCCTTGCCCGGCACTACGCGGTTGACCAGGCCCCAGTCGAGCGCTTCCTGCGCGCTCAGCACGCGCTCGGTCAGGTAGAGCTCCATCGCGCGACGGCGCCCGAGCAGGCGCGACAGGAAGTAGGTCGAGCTGCCGTCGGGCGTGAAGCCGATCTTCGAGTAGGCGCTGGCGAATTTCGCATTGTCCGCCGCGATCGCCAGGTCGCAGCACAGCGCGAGGCTGAAGCCCGCGCCCGCGGCGACGCCATTGATCGCGCCGATGAGCGGCGCGCGCATCCACGCGAAGCGCGAGATCGCCATGTGCAGGTGCCCGGTCATGTCCTTGATGAGGACTTCGAGGCCCTCGCCCGCGGCGGCGAAATCGGCGACGTCGCCGCCGGCGCAAAAGGCGCGCTCGCCGCCGCCCGTGAGCACCGCGGCGCGCACCGAAGCGTCGCCGCAGCGGTTGGCGACGTCGTACAGCTCCTTCGTCATCTGCAGGTTGAGCGCGTTGAGCGCGGCGGGCCGGTGGAGCGTGATCCAGGCGACCTGGTCCTGGACGTCGAACTGCAGGGTGTCGTATTTCATGCCGGGCTCCTTGTCGCGCCGGGCAAAAAAATACGCCCCGCGAGGGGCGTATTCTGACCTACGTGGCGGACGGCCGGGCCTTGCTACGCCGCGTGCATGCCCTCGTCCATGGGCTTGCCCAGGCGCCGAATCAGGGACTCCCACATGGCGCCAGTGTCGTCGCTGAAGACCAGGGCCGCCTCCGGCTCGGCGGTGTACCAGAACCCCGACTCGAGCTCGGCGGCGAGCTCGCCCGGGCGCCAGCCGACGAAGCCGGCGAAGTAGCGCGCATCGTTGGGCGTCTGCTCGATGATGCGGTCGACCACCTCGGCCTGCGCGGTGACGTGCAGGTCGCCGAACAGGCGCACCGAAGGCGCGCCCGGGTTGCGCGCCACGATGGCAAAGATCGCGTTGACGCGCTCGGGGCCGCCGAAGTACACGGGGTCGGCGACCTTGGCCGAGGGCGCATGATCGGGAAACAGCGCGGCGAGTTTGACTTCGGTGGCGCGGTTCAGGATGAAGCCGATGTGCCGGCCGTCGACCGGGACGACGAGCAGCGCGGTGTGGTTGTACGGGCCCTTGAGCTCGGGCTTGGCCACCAGCAGGAGCGGCTTGGCGAGATCCTGAGCCTCCGAGACGCCGGGCCCCAAGATCAGAGCGATGCCAACGAGCAGGTGTCTCAGCACGTGAGCCCCCTCAATGCAGAACACTGGCGAAGGTGCGCCCGCGCAGCAGCGCCGCGGCTTCCGGGCGCTCGTCCACGAGGTCGTAGAGCTCTTGCGAGATTTCGCGCACCAGGACGACGGCCTGCTCGCCGTTCAGCGCCTGGTGCCAAACGACGTCGGCGAGGCAGAGGTCATCCTGCAGATCGACCACAATGCGCTCGCGGGTGACGCTCGAGGCCGGCTGCACTGAAAAGCCGTGCAACGCCGGGCAGCGCTGGAACAGCGCCTCCAGGCGCGCGGCCAGGTCGGACTCCAGCCGGATGAACTCGGTACTGTGCTGTAGCGCGTTCATATGCCACCTCCTGCGCCCCCAGCATCGCGCGCCGGGGGCCGTGGGGTCGAGGAAGGAGTCCCGCCCGCCACAGTCCATGACGCCCCGCGGCGACGAACGGGGCGCTAGGCCGGACGTGCGGCCGATGGGGCTGGGGGTCGCTCCGCGTCTCATCACCCCACCCTAGGCCCAGGGCGGGGGCGGCGGCAGTGCGTTCAGGCACCCTGGGCGGGAGGTCGCCTCCCACCCCGGCTGAGGCGTCTTACGCTGCGGCAGCCTCTTTCGGCGCCGGCACCGTGCGCGTGGCGAAGTCGGCGGGCGCGACGATCTCCAGAACCTCGAAGTCCTCGGAGCACTCGATCTCGCGGTGCGCGATGCCGGGCGTCTGCAGGATCATGTCGCCCTTGCGGATCGTGCGCCGGCCCTGGCCCTCGTACTCGAAGGTGGCCGAGCCATTCAGCACGTAGACGAACTGGAAGGTGCAGTCATGCGCGTGCCATTGCTGCACCTGGTCCTTCACCTTCTTGCCGTTGTGGCGGATGAGGTGGGCGACGTAATCGCCCTTCGTGCCGTCCTTCAGCCCGAGGTCGCGGTACTCGAAGATCTCGCGCAATCCCGGCGTCCACTTGGCCGCGCTCGCCAGGTTGTGCACGAAGTTCCAGCGCTTGCCGCTCAGGGGCTTGCTTTGACTCATCGTCGTTCTCCTGTTGGTCATGCAGGCGGCTTGCCGCCCGGCCACACGGGCGCGCCGGCGAGATCGGGCCAGCCGATCGGCGACTCCGACGCCCGCCGGGCCGCCCCGGCGGGAAGCGCCTCGTCCCACTTGACCGCAATGTAGCGCTTTCCCGTGACGCCGTCTGCCTCCCGCGAGGCGAGCCACAGCATCGGCGGCGCCATCTTCGCGGGCGGCACCAGGTCCGCGCGCCGCAGCCCCGAGGCCGCGGGCACCATCGGAGTATCGGCGGGCCCGCCGGGCACCACGACGTTCACCGTGACCCCGCTGCCGTCGAACTCGTTCGCGTGCCCGGCCGACATCGCCTCCAGCCCCGCCTTGGCCGGACCGTACGGATGAAATCGCCCGCGCAGCATGGTGAAGAAGCTGGTGGTGACGTTGATGATGCGACCCCAGCGGCGCGCGAGCATGCCCGGGACTGCGGCGCGCGTCAGGTACCACGCGCCCGAGAGGTTCACGCTGATCATCCGGTTCCAGAATTCGGGTGTGATCTCCTCGATCCGCACGAGGTCGGTCATGCAGGTCTCGCGCAGGACGTGCATGCCGAGCGCGCCGTTGTTGATCAGGATGTCGATCTGCGCGCCACGCACCGCCGCCTCGCAAGCCGCAGGGTCCGCGATGTCGAGGATGCGGGTGACGAGCTTGGCGGAGCGCTGCAGCCGCTTGAGGCCGACGGCGTCGACGTCGGCCGCGATGACATTCGCGCCGCACTCGAGGAACGCCTTCGTGAGCACGCGACCGATGCCGCCGGCCGCTCCGGTCAGAAGGACAGTGCGACCTTGCAGGTCCGTGCGCATGGCGAAATGGCGGAGAGGGAGTCCCTAAAGTTTCTATCCAGCACAGTCCAACAACGTCCATTGTTTGACTGGTAACCGTTTGATGTGGCATGAGAACGGCGGAATGCCACTCCAAGCTAGTGTAAGACGGTTCATTGAAATCCGCCTTCAATATATGGGTAGGAGTATGGGTACGCGACAACTCAATCGGCTTTCAGCCAGGACGGTAGCAACCAAGAAACACCCTGGCCTGTACTGCGACGGTGGTGGGCTATATCTCCAGGTCACGTCCTCGGGTAGCAAGGCGTGGATATTTCGGTTCCGGTCTCCCCTCACGCAGAGGCTGCGAGATATGGGCTTGGGCGCGGTCCACTCTGTAGGGCTACCGGAGGCCCGGGAGAAGGCTGCGGCACAACGTCGGGTACTTCTAGACCGCCTGGACCCCATCGAGGCGCGGGAGCAAGAAGACCGTCGCAGGACCTTGCAGTCGGCAAAGGCCATTACTTTCGCGCATTGCGCAGCGTCCTACATCGAGTCCCATAGGGCAGGGTGGCGTAATGCTAAACATGCCGAGCAGTGGACGAATACGCTTCAGAACTACGCCGAGCCCGTAATTGGCCCCCTGCCCGTTCAAGACGTCGATACCGGGTCAGTTCTGAGGATCCTTGAGCCCATTTGGGCCAAGAAGCCGGAGACCGCCAGCAGGCTCAGGGGACGAATTGAGAATATTCTGGACTGGGCCAAAGCCAGGGGCTACCGATCCGGCGAAAACCCGGCGCGTTGGAAGGGCCACCTCAATCAGTTGCTTCCTACGCTCTCCAAAAAAGACCGCGTAATTCACCACAAGGCGATGTCCTTTCTTGAGATAGGTGCCTTCATTCTCAGGCTACGGGAATTTTCCGGCGTGGCAGCCCGTTGCCTTGAATTCACAATCCTGACTG
>DATHYT010000092.1:0-54786 GCA_035459025.1 Burkholderiales bacterium
ACTGCCTTCCGGCGTGGCGAGCGTCACCCCGCGCCCGCAGAGCATGGTCGAAGTCGCCACGCCGAGCGCGCGCAGGGCCTCGGCCGCGGCAGATAGAAATTCCGGCTCGTCGGCCGCGCCTTCGAAGATCACGCTGCGCGAAAACAGCGACGCGATACGAAGGAGCGGCCGCGGCGTCAGCCGGCCCACGATCATCGGAAAGCCGCCGACGTCCAGGGTCTGGCCGGTGAGCGCGGCGGCGTCCTGCACGCGGTGAGCGGGCAGCCGTAGCACGAGCCGCGTGCGGTGGGAAAGCTGCAGAACCGCATCCTCGCCCTCGGGCCGTTGCCAGCCCGCGCCCGAAGCCGCGCCGTGCACGGTGTGCAGGCCCGCCTGCGGCTCCTCCGCAAACCACGGCAGCGCCGCCTGCACTGCCAGCGAAAGCGCATACGCATGGTCCACCGGCAGGCTGCGGCACTCGATCGCGAACGCGGCGTCCACGACGTCTTCCACCGAGCTCACTCCGCGGGCAGCGCCGCCTGCAACGCGTCGCGGTCGAACCACCACTCGTCCTGCACCAGCACGTCGACCACGTTGCGCAGGCGCGGCAGAAACAGACCGGGGTCGTTCAGCTCCATGTCCTCGATCCAGCGGTTGAACGCCTCCTGCCCGTCCACGCCGCTGTGCCGCCGCGCGACCGTCGCCAGCAGCTGGTTGGTGTAGAGCAAGAGGTGCTCGCGCTGCGGCTCCTGCGCGCGCACATCGACGAGGTAGTGCGCGGTCACCGCCGCCACCGCCGCGCCGTCGGCATCGGGTGGCGTCTCGTCCACCACGTGCTGCAGCAGCGCCACGGAAAGCTCCGGATCCACCGGGTAGGTCACCGCGAGCCAGATGCCCATGCCGAGCGCGGCGAGCGACTGCGGCTGGTCGGCGAGGAACAGGATGTCGCAGGCCTGCGCCGCGCCCTCGCGCGCCTGCTCGGCCATGTACAGGTCGAACGCCTCGCGCGCCGCGGCCCAGGCATCCGCCCCCTGCTCGAGCCGCACCAGCGCGCGCCCGAGCTGCAGCAGCAGGTCCGCGCGGCGCAGCGGCGCGGCGCCGGGCGAAAGCGAGTCGAGCTCCTCGCGCACGCCGGCCACCAGGCGCTTGAGCTTGCCGGTCTCCTCGGCCGCGTCGGTGCTGTCGTCGGCGTTGCCGACGGCGGCGCTTTCCTTGATGTACTTGAGCGGGATGTATTTCATGCGGCGGCGATGCGATCGGCGTATCGCGCCCGGTATACGAGCCGGCCCGCGCCGGGCGTGTCCGTGAACTCGCTGCGGTCGTGCAGCACGTTGTTGCACACGAGGCCCTGGCCCGCCGAGAGGCGCAGCCGGAAGATGTAGGGGGACTCCGAGTCGAGCAGCGCCCGCAAGCGCTGCGCGGCGGCCTGCGTGGGGGCGTCCGCGCGCCACCCGATGCTGCGCGTGCGCGCCGTGTAGCGCATGTGCAGCGTGCCGGCTTCGTCCGAGAACACCGGGCCGGTCTGCGCCGCACGCCCCCTCGCCGGATCCTCCTCGTTCGCCGGCACGGTCATCGCATCGGGGGCCGAGAGCGCCTCGACATGACACGGATCCTCGTCGCGCAGCAGGAGATACGCGATCTCCGGATCGAGGAGTCGGTTTTCGCCGCCCGCGGCGGCCGGGCGCACGCAATGCAGGAGGAAGGCGCGGATGCGCTGTGCAGGCGGGTTGTAGTAGCCGTCGGTGTGCCACAGCAGCCGGCGGCTCGAGTACGGGATATAGCCGCGGCCGGACTTCTCCGGGTCCACCGCCAGTGCGCTGATGCCGTCCTCGTCGGCCAGGGGATTCGCCTGCAGACGGCGCAGGCCCAGGCGCTCGGCTACGCGCTGCACGAGGGTCGTGTCGGCCGCGTCGGCGAGCGCGCTTGCGTAGACCGCCATGTTCGCCGCCGCACACACGCGGCGCAATTCCGCGACTTCGCTGTCGCGCAGCGCGCGCGGGTCGCGCACCTGCACGACGAGCTCTTCGGCGCTGCGCGGGTAGCGCTCGAGCTTGCGCTCGCGCCAGCGCAGGTAGGCCTGCCGCGGCTCGAGCGCGAAGGGCGATTCGTTCTGCAAAACGGCGTTCACGGGGTCACAAACGCTACCGCATTTGCCGGGCGCCGGTCATAAACCCGCCCTATATCTCCAAAGGGGGGAGGCGCGGGCCCCCAACTATCCCCAAAATCAGTCCCTCGCGGGGATCAGGGTCATTACACTTCGAAAGCTCGACCCCGCACCTGGAGGAGGGAACGCGATGTCCGACGCCCGCACGCCGCCGAAGAATCCCGAGCGGCACAGCACCTACGTGCCCAAGGAGAAGAAGTCCACCAAGGCCTTCCATCCGACGCCCATGCTCGACCAGCTCGAGAGCGGCCCGTGGCCGAGCTTCGTCACGGGCCTGAAGCGCCTCGCGCACGAGAACAACATGATGGTGGACCTGCTCGGCCAGCTCGAGCACTCCTACAAGACGCGCCTGGGGTACTGGAAGGGCGGCACGGTCTCGGTGTTCGGCTATGGCGGGGGCATCATCCCGCGCTTTTCGGAAGTCGCGAGCATGTTCCCGGAATCCAAGGAGTTCCACACGCTGCGCGTGCAGCCGCCGGCGGGCAACCACTACACGACCAAGATGCTCCGGCAGCTCTCGGATTCCTGGAAGAAGTGGGGCTCGGGGCTCATCGCCTTCCACGGCCAGACCGGCAACATCATGTTCATCGGCTCGACCACCGAGAACACGCAGCACTTCTTCGACGAGATCAACGAGTACGGCTTCGACCTTGGGGGCGCGGGCCCGTGCGTGCGCACGGCGATGTCCTGCGTGGGCGCGGCGCGCTGCGAGCAGTCCTGCGCCAACGAGCACCGCATCCACAGGACGCTGGTCAACAACTTCATCGACGACATGCACCGCCCGGCGCTGCCCTACAAGTTCAAGTTCAAGGTCTCGGGCTGCCCGAACGACTGCATGAACTCGATCCAGCGCGCCGACTTCGCCGTCATCGGCACCTGGCGCGACGACATGCAGGTCGACCAGAAAGAGGTGAAGAAGTACGTCGAGGGCCACGGCCGCAAGTACACCATCGACAACGTGATCGCGCGCTGCCCGACCCAGGCGCTCTCGCTGAACGACGACGACACGCTGGAGGTCGACAACAAGAGCTGCGTGCGCTGCATGCACTGCATCAACGTCATGACCAAGGCGCTCAAGCCCGGCAAGGACCGCGGCATCACGCTGCTGATCGGCGGCAAGCGCACGCTCAAGATCGGCGACACCATGGGCACGGTGATCGTGCCGTTCATGAAGATGGACACCGACGAGGACTACGAGAAGCTGCGCGAGCTCGCCGCCACGGTGATCGACTTCTGGGCCGAGAACGGCCTGGAGCACGAGCGCTGCGGCGAGATGATCGAGCGCATCGGCCTCGCCACCTTCCTCGAAGGCATCGGCGTCGAGGTCGATCCCAACATGATCGCCCACCCGCGCACCAGCTCCTACGTGCGCCTGGACGACTGGGACCAGGAAGCGCAGAAGTGGATCGATCGCAAGCAGAAGTCCGCGGCCTGACGAGGAGAGCGCCATGGCACAAGCACAGGCCGTAGAGAAGAAGCAGATGCGCCCGCCGATCGAGAGCGGGTGCCCGGACGGCATGCAGTACATGCATCCGCTGATGGTGAAGAACTTCGGCAACTGGAAGTACCACGACCGGCCCCGCCCCGGCGTGCTGCACCACGTGGCGTACTCGGGCGACGAGATCTGGACGGTGCGCGTCGGCACGCAGCGCCAGCTCGGGCCGTACGAGATCAACCTGCTGTGCGACATCGTCGACAAGTACGGCGAGGGCTACGTGCGCTTCACCATCCGCTCGAACCTCGAGGTGATGGTGTCGACGTGGGACAAGGTGGGGCCCCTCATCCAGGCGTTCAACGACGCCGGCTACCCGGTCGGCGGCACCGGCAACTCGGTGACCATGATCTCGCACACGCAGGGCTGGCTGCACTGCGACATCCCCGGCACCGACGCCTCGGGCGTGGTGAAGTCCCTGATGGACGAGCTGTACGAGGAGTTCATCAAGGAGGAAATGCCCAACCGCGTGCACATCACCACCTCCTGCTGCCAGATCAACTGCGGCGGCCAGGGCGACATCGCCATCAACGTGCAGCACACCAAGCCCCCCAAGATCAACCACGACCTCGTGGCGAACGTCTGCGAGCGGCCTTCGGTGGTCGCGCGCTGCCCGGTGGCGGCCATCCGCCCGGCGATCGTGAACGGCAAGCCCTCGCTCGAGGTGGACGAGAAGAAGTGCATCTGCTGCGGCGCGTGCTACCCGCCGTGCCCGCCGATGCAGATCAACGACCCGGAGCACTCCAAGCTCGCCATCTGGGTGGGCGGCAAGAACTCCAACGCGCGCTCCAAGCCGATGTTCCAGAAGCTGGTGGCCGCGGGCCTGCCCAACAATCCGCCGCGCTGGCCGGAGGTGGCCGAGGTGGTGAAGAAGATCCTCACCACCTACAAGAAGGACGCGCGCCACTGGGAGCGCGTCGGCGACTGGGTGGAGCGCATCGGCTGGCCGCGCTTTTTCGAGCTCACCGGGCTGCCGTTCACCAAGTTCCACATCGACAACTGGCGCGGGGCGAGGAACAGCCTCAACGCCTCGACTCACATCCGCTTCTAGGACGCGCGGGAATGAAGCTCGGCATCCTGGTGAACGAAGGGCCGTACACGCACGAGGCCGCGGACAGCGCCTACCAGTTCGCGAGGGCCGCGCTCGCCAAGGGCCACGAGGTCTGCCGCGTGTTCTTCTACCACGACGGCGTGAACAACGGCACGCGGCTCACGGTGCCGCCGCAGGACGACCGCAACATCGTCAAGCGCTGGAGCGAGCTCGCCGCGGAGCACAAGCTCGATCTGGTGCTGTGCATCGCCGCGGCGCAGCGCCGCGGCCTCATGGACAAGAACGAGGCCAAGCGCCACGGCAAGGACACCGACAACCTCGCGCCGGGCTTCCGCATCTCGGGCCTCGGGCAGCTGATCGAGGCCGGCATCGAGGCCGACCGGATGGTGGTGTTCGGTGACTGAAGAGAGCGGCGGCGGCAAGGTCAAGAAGTTCCTGTACGTGAACCGCAAGGCGCCGTACGGCACGATCTACGCGCTCGAGTCGCTCGAGGTGGTGCTGATCGGCGCGGCCTTCGAGCAGGACGTGAGCCTCGCCTTCGTCGGCGACGGCGTCTACCAGCTCGTCAAGGGCCAGGACACCAAGGCGCTGGAGGTGAAGAACTTTTCGCCCGCGTTCCGCGCGCTCGAGGACTACGACGTGACCAAGCTCTACGTCGACGAGGAGTCGCTGCGCGCGCGCGGGCTCAAGGCCGACGACCTGGTGGTCCCGGTCGAGCTGGTGAGCGCGGAGCGCATGGCCGAGATCATGGAGGGCCAGGACGTGGTCCTGAGCTTCTGAGAATGCGCAAGATGCTGCACACGGTGAACAAGTCGCCCTTCGAGCACAGCGCGCTCGAGACCTGCCTGCGCTACGCGCGGCCGGGGAGCAGCGTGCTGCTGATCGAGGACGGCGTATACGCGGCGGCGCGCGACACCGCCGTGGCGAAGGACCTGCAGGACGCCCTGCAGCGCGTGCAGGTCTACGCGCTCAAGCCCGACGTCGAGGCGCGGGGCGTGCAAAACCGGGTGATGGACGGCGTGCGCCTGGTGGACTACGGGGGGTTCGTGGACCTCGTGGTGGAGCACGACGCCGTGCAGTCTTGGCTATGAACCCCTGGAGGAACACATGAGCATCGAAGTGCAAGGCCAAACGTTCGAAACCGACGAGGAAGGCTACCTCGCGAACCGCGCCGACTGGTCCGAGGACGTGGCCAAGGAAATGGCGCGGCTGGACAACTGCGATCTGACCGACGCGCACTGGGAAGTGATCAACTTCCTGCGCGAGTACTACGAAGAGTACCAGATCGCGCCCGCGGTGCGCGTGCTCACCAAGGCGATCGGCAAGAAGCTCGGCGCGGACAAGGGCAACAGCAAGTACCTGTACGAGCTGTATCCCTACGGCCCCGCCAAGCAGGCGTGCAAGTACGCGGGCCTGCCCAAGCCGACCGGCTGCGTCTGAGCCGCGGGGCGGACCGGTGTCCGCGCTGACCGTCAGCTACGCGCTGCTCTACTACGCGGCGACGCTGATCCTCGTCGCCGGCGTGCTCGCGCGCTGCTGGCGCTATGCGCGCACGCCGCAGCCGCTGAAGATCCCGGTCCCGCCGGCGCCCACCACGCGCGGCGGCGTCGTGCTGCGCATGCTGGCGGAGGTGACGCTGTTCCGGAGCCTGTTCCGCTCCAACAAGTGGATCTGGCTCTTCGGCTGGACCTTCCACGTGGCGCTCGCGCTGGTGCTGGCGCGGCACCTGCGCTACTTCACAGAGCCGGTGTGGGCCTGGGTCGCGCTCATCCAGCCCTTGGGCGTGTACGCGGGCTTTGCCATGCTCGCCGGGCTCGTCGGCCTGTGGGCGCGGCGCTTCCTCGTTGACCGCGTGCGCTACATCAGCAGCCCCTCCGACCATCTGATGCTCGCGCTCCTCGTCGCCATCGCCGCGAGCGGGCTCGCCATGAAGTACCTGGCGCACACCGACATCGTGGCGCTGAAAGCGTTCTTTCTCGGGCTGATGGTCTTCGACTGGCGGCCGCTGCCCGCCGATCCGGTGCTGCTCCTGCACCTCGCGCTGGTGGCCGCGCTGATGATCGTGTTCCCGGTGTCCAAGCTCCTGCACGCGCCGGGCGTGTTCTTCAGCCCGAGCCTCAACCAGGTGGACGACGCGCGCGAGCGGCGACACGTCGCGGGCTGGTCCGCGCGGCTGAGCTGACATGGCTGCCGCCTTCGAGACGCCGAAGCTGGGCGAGTACCCCGTCATTCCCCTGGTGCGCGAAGGGGCGATGGCGCATTCGAAGCCCTTCGTCGCCAAGGCCGAGCACCAGGCGCCGCTCGGCTTCCCGGGCGAGCTGGTGCCCGACTGGGAGAAGGTCGCGGTGACGCGCCTGGGCGAGCTGGTCTCCGAGTCGCGCGCGCTGCAGGTGTTCCTCGATTCCTGCGTGAAGTGCGGCGCGTGCACCGACAAGTGCCACTACTACCTCGGCACCGGGGACCCGAAGAACATGCCGGTCGCGCGCCAGGACCTGCTGCGCTCGGTGTACCGGCGCTACTACACGCTCGCCGGCAAGCTCTTCCCGAAGCTGGTGGGCGCGCGCGACATGTCCAAGGACGTGCTCGACGAGTGGTACAGCTACTTCCACCAGTGCTCGCAGTGCCGGCGCTGCTCGGTGTTCTGCCCCTACGGCATCGACACCGCCGAGGTCTCGATGGCGGCGCGCGACATCATGGACAGCGTGGGCCTGGGACAGAAGTACTCCAACGAGATCATCGGCAAGGTGCACAAGATCGGCAACAACCTGGGGTTGCCCGAGCCGGCGCTGCGCGACACGCTCGAGGGCCTGGAAGAGGACGTGAAGGAGGAAACCGGGGTCGACGTGCGCTTCCCGCTCGACGAGGAGGGCGCCGAGGTGCTCGTCATCACGCCCAGCGCCGACTTCTTCGCCGAGCCGCACATCGACGGCCTGATCGGCTACGCCAAGGTGTTCCATGCGGCGGGCATTTCCTGGACGCTCTCGTCGCGCGCCTCCGAAGCCGCGAACTTCTCGCTCTTCATCGGCAACCACGACAACCTGCACAAGGTCGCCGCGCGCATCCGCGAGGCGGCGCTCGAGCTCGGCGTGAAGCGCATCGTGGTGGGCGAGTGCGGCCACGCCTGGCGCGTCGCCTACAGCTTCTGGAACACGCTCATCGGCCCGTTCGACTTCCTCGATGCCCGCTACCCGGCGCCGCAGCACATCTGCGAGGTGACCTGGGATCTCATCCAGCGCGGCGCGATCCGGCTCGACCCGAGCGCGAACGACGACAAGGTGGTGACCTTCCACGACTCGTGCAACGTGGCGCGCGGCTCGCGCATGGGCGGGGCGCCGGGCGGGCAGTTCACCATCCCGCGCGAGGTCATCCGCGCCAGCGTCAACAAGTTCGTCGACATGCCCCCCGAGACGATCGGCGAGGCCACCTTCTGTTGCGGCGGCGGCGGGGGGCTGCTCACCGACGACCTGGTCGAGCTGCGCGTGAAGGGCGCGCTGCCGCGCATGCAGGCGCTGCAGCAGGTGGTCGACGAGCACGGCGTCAACTACCTCGCCGCCATCTGCGCCATCTGCAAGAGCCAGTTCACCAAGGTCCTGCCCTACTACAAGCACCCCATGGACATGATCGGCAGCGTGCACGGCCTGGTCAGCAGGGCGATCGTGCTCGGCGCCAGGCAATAGCGCATCCACACGGAGTCTCCATGTCAGCACCCACAGCGAAGCCCGAGGCCAAGAGCGGACACACGTTCCGCAAGTACAAGGACGGCGACAGCCAGTGGCGCTCCAACCAGGAGCGCATCTTCGCCGGCGACGAGTCCGACAAGTGCCCGGTGTACGTGCACAAGACGCCGCCGTGCCAGGCGAGCTGCCCCTCGGGCGAGGACATCCGCGGCTGGCTCAACATCGTGCGCGGGGTGGAAAAGCCGCCCAAGGGCACGGCGATGCAGGAGTACGCGTTCCGGCGCTCCACCGACGCCAATCCCTTTCCCTCGATGATGGGGCGCGTGTGCCCGGCGCCCTGCCAGACCGGCTGCAACCGCAACAAGGTCGAGGACACCGTCGGCATCAACGCGGTCGAGCAGTACATCGGCGACTACGCGCTCAAGCAGGGCTATTCGTTCGAGGCGGGCGCGGACACCGGCAAGCGCGTGGCCATCGTCGGCGGCGGCCCGGCGGGCCTGTCGGCCGCCTACCAGCTGCGCCGCAAGGGCCACGCAGTGACCGTCTTCGACGATCACGCGGAGCTCGGCGGCATGGCGAAGTACGGCGTGCCCGGGTACCGGCTGCCGCGCACGCACCTCGACGGCGAGATCGGACGCATCGTCGCCATGGGCGTGGAGGTGCGCATGGGCATGCGCGTGGGCCGTGACATCGCGCTCAAGGATCTGCAAGCGCAGTTCGACGCGGTGCTGATCGCAATCGGCTGCAAGTCCGGGCGGCCGCTGGCGGTGCCGGGGGGCGATGCGCCCAACGTCATCAGCGGCGTCGCCTTTCTCGAGGCGTTCAACCAGGGGCGGCTCAAGGCCGTGGCCGGGCGCGTGGTGGTGGTCGGCGGCGGCGATACCTCGGTGGACGTGGTGTCGGTGGCGCGGCGCCTGGGCTACGTGGAGGGGGCGGCGGACACCGAGCGGCCCGAGAACGTCGTGCTGGGCCACACCGCGCACGACGTCTCCAAGCTCGCCGCGCGCCAGGGCGCCGACGTGATGCTGACCTCGATGCAGCCCATCGAGGAGATGAATGCGGCAAAGCACGAGATCGAGGATGCGCAGCGCGAGGGCGTCAAGATCCAGGGCAATCTGCTGCCCAAGAAAGTGATCGTCGACGAGCGCAGCGGCCGCGCAGTGGCGCTGCGCCTGATCGAAGTCGAGTGGGCGAAGGGCAAGTTCACGGAGAAGCCGGGCACCGAGCGCGACATCGAGGCCGAGCTCATCGTCGTCGCGATCGGGCAGGCGGGCGATTTCTCCGGCATGGAGGAGCTCGACAACGGCAAGGGCTTCGTGGCGGCCGACAAGTACTACCAGCTGGCCAGCCGCCCGGGGCTGTTCGCCTGCGGCGACATCATCCGCCCGCACCTGCTCACCACGGTGATCGGCCAGGGCTCCGTCGCCGCCGACAGCATCGACCGCTACCTGAAGGGCCAGGAGTTCGCCAAGCGTCCGAAGGTGGACGTGCACCACTTCAACCTGCTCGACAAGCTGCGCGAGGCGCAGCTCGAGCCGGCGAAGTACCAGGCCGCACCGGAGAACGGCCCGCGCCTCATCGACCAGGGCGTGCGCGGCACCGCGCTCGCCGGCAAGGCGGTGGGCGGCTTTGCCATCCACAACTACGAGGACCGCAGCGCCGCCGAAGTGTGCAAGTCCGACGAGCTGTTCCTCGGCCACTTCCCGCACCAGGAGCGCCTCAAGCGCACCGAGGTCGGCCCCACGGCCGAGCAAGTGCTCGGGCACTTCGAGGAGCGCGTGGTCGGGTTCACCGACAAGCAGGCGGTGGACGAGGCCAAGCGCTGCATGAGCTGCGGCATGTGCTTCGAGTGCGACAACTGCGTCATCTACTGCCCGCAGACCGCGGTCAAGCGCACGCCGAAGTCGGAGGCGACGATGGGCCGCTACGTCTACACCGACTACGACCTGTGCATCGGCTGCCACATCTGCGCCGACGTCTGCCCCACCGGCTACATCAAGATGGGGATGGGCGACCACTGAGCGCCCGGGCATGACGCGCATTGCCGCCGCCCTCGTCGCCGCGTTGCTCGCAGTCACGGGCTTCGCCGACACCGGCCGGGTCGCGCTGCCCGTCATCAAGATCGAGCAGGGCGAGGCCTGCGTCGCGCCCATCGAAGAGATGCGGCGCAACCACACGGCGATGCTCCTGCACCAGCGCGACCGCACGATGCGCGAGGGCATCCGCAGCACGCGCTTCAGCCTGAAGAACTGCGTGGAGTGCCACGCCAGCCGGAAGACCGGCAGCGTGCTCGGCGCGGAGGGCTTTTGCTCGAGCTGCCACGCCTACACCTCCGTGAAGATCGACTGCTTCGAGTGCCACAGCTCGGAGCGGCAGAAGGCGGCGGCGCGATGAATCCCGGCCGCCGGCAGGTCCTCGCCTGGGGCGCGGCCGCCGCCGCGGGTGCTGCGTTCGCGCCCGGCCTGCGGCTGGTCGAGCTCGCGCTCGCGCGCTCGCCCGAGGAGGCGGCCTCCGCGCTGCAGCGCTGGGGGCTGCTGATCGACGTCGCGAAGTGCGCCGACTGCGACGAGTGCGTCAGCGCCTGCCACGAGGAGAACGGCGTGACGGGCCACGGCCGCGCGGCGACCGACGCGCAGTGGATCCGCAAGGTGAGCCTGCGCGACCGCGGCACCGGCCACGTGCAGACGCTGCCGCTCATGTGCCAGCACTGCGAGCACCCGCCGTGCGTGGACGTGTGCCCCACGGGCGCGTCGTTCCGGCGCGCCGACGGCATCGTGCTCGTCGACAAGCACACGTGCATCGGCTGCCGCTACTGCGTCATGGCCTGCCCGTTCGGCGCGCGCTCGTTCGTCCACGAGCCGGTGACCGGCCAGAAGGCCGATGTGCCGCGCGGCAAGGGCACCGTCGAATCCTGCACGCTGTGCGTGCATCGCGTGGATCGCGGCGAGACCCCGGCGTGCGTCGAGGCCTGCAACCGCGACGGCAAGGGCGCGATGACGTTCGGCGACCTGAACGACCCGGCAAGCGACATCGGCGCGCGCCTGCGCCGCGAGCCCTCGGCCGCGCTGCGCGCGGATCTCGCGCTCAACCCCGGCGTGCGCTACCAGCACCTGTAGCCATGGCGAGCATCCAGTATCGCGAGATCGAGGGAACCAGCCGGGGCTTCTATGGCCTGCTCGGCGTGCTTGCGCTCGTGATCGCGGGCGGGCTCGCGGCCGCCTGGGCGATGGAGCACCAGGGCCATGTCATCACCGGCATGACCAACCGCATCGTCTGGGGCACGCCGCACGTCTTCGCCGTGTTCCTGATCGTCGCGGCCTCGGGCGCGCTGAACGTCGCCTCGGTAGCCTCGGTGTTCGGGCGCGAGCTCTACAAGCCGCTCGCACGCCTCTCGGGGCTGCTCGCGGTGACGCTGCTCGCCGGCGGGCTCGCGGTGCTGGTCCTCGACCTCGGCCGCCCCGACCGGCTCGTCGTGGCGATGACGCACTACAACTTCAAGTCCATCTTCGCCTGGAACATCTTCCTGTACACCGGCTTCTTTGCCGTGGTGGCGCTGTACCTGTGGACGATGTTCGAGCGGCGCATGAACGGCTACACCACGCGCGCGGGCGTGCTCGCGTTCCTGTGGCGCCTGATCCTCACCACGGGCACGGGCTCGATCTTCGGCTTTCTGGTCGCGCGCGAGCCCTACGACAGCGCGCTGCTCGCGCCGCTGTTCATCGTCATGTCGTTCGCTTTCGGCACGGCGGCGTTCGTGCTGGTGCTGATGGCGGCGTGCCGCTGGAGCGCCCGGCCGCTCGGCGACGCGCTGCTCGCGCGCCTGGGCAATCTGCTCGGCATCTTCGTCGCCGCGGTGCTCTATTTCGTCGCGGTGCACCACCTCACCAACCTGTACCTCGCGCGCCGGCTGGATGTGGAGCGCTTCTTCCTCTGGGACGGCGGCGTGTATACGGCGCTGTTCTGGCTCGGCCAGGTGCTCATCGGCAGCGTCGTGCCGCTCGTCCTCGTCTTCGCGGTGCGCACGCGGGCCGCGCTCGCCGCGGCCGCCGCCTGCGTCATCGCGGGCGGTCTTGCGCAGATCTACGTCATCATCATCGGCGGCCAGGCCTATCCGCAGACCGTCTTCCCGGGCAAGGAGGTCTCGAGCAGCGCCTTCGACGGCGTGGTGGCGAGCTATGCGCCGAGCCTGCCCGAGGTGGCGCTCGGCATGGGCGGCGTGGGGCTGGCGCTCGCGCTCACCGTCATCGGGCTCAAGGTGCTGCCGTTCCTTCCGACCCGGGCATGAACCGGCTCTTCATCTCCGCCGCGCACAAGTCCTCGGGCAAGACCACGCTGTGCCTCGGCCTCGCCGCGGCGCTGCGCGCGGGCGGCGAGACGGTACAGCCCTTCAAGAAGGGCCCCGACTACATCGATCCGCTGTGGCTCGGGCTCGCTGCCGGTCGGCCGTGCTACAACCTCGATCCCTACCTGAGCGGGGCGGAGGAACTGCGCGCCGAGTTCGCGCTGCGCATGCAGGGCGCCACGCTCGGCCTGGTGGAAGGCAACAAGGGCCTGTACGACGGGCTCGCGCTGGACGGCAGCAACAGCAACGCCGCCCTCGCGGCGATGCTCGGCACGCCCGTGGTGCTGGTGATCGACGCGCGCGGCATGACGCGCGGCATCGCGCCGCTCATCCTCGGCTTCCAGGCCTTCGACCCCAACATCCGCATCGCCGGCGTGATCCTCAACCAGCTCGGCGGCGCGCGCCACGAGGCCAAGCTCCGGGCGGTGATCGCGCACTACACCGGCGTGCCGGTGCTCGGCGCGGTGCAGTACGACGAGCAGCTCGCGATCGTGGAGCGCCACCTCGGGCTCGTGCCGAGCAACGAAGCCGAGGGCGCGCGCGCGCGCGTCGAGGCGATCGCGGCGCGCATCGCCGCGCAGGTGGATCTCGAAGCGCTTCTTGCCGTCGCGCGCTCGGCAGGGCCGCTCGACGCGCCCGCTGCGCTGAAGCCGCAGCGAACGGGCGAGCCGTCGCTGCGCCTCGGCATCGCGCGCGACTCGGCGTTCGGCTTCTACTATCCCGGCGACCTCGAGGCGCTGCGTGCGGCGGGCGCGCAGCTCGTGCCGTTCGACGCGCTGCGCGACAAGCGCCTGCCGGCGGTGGACGCGCTGTTCATCGGCGGCGGCTTCCCTGAGACGCACATGGATGCGCTCGCGGCGAACGCGGAGATGCGCGGCGCGGTGCGCGACGCGATCGAGGCGGGGATGCCCGCGTACGCCGAGTGCGGCGGACTGATGTACCTCGCGCGCTCGATCCAGTGGCACGGCCGGTGCGCCGAGATGGCGGGCGTGCTGCCCGCCGACATCGTCATGCATGCACGCCCCGTCGGGCGCGGCTACGTGCACCTGCGCGAGACCGGGCGCGGGCCGTGGCCCGCGCGCGCCACGGCCGTGATCCGCGCGCACGAGTTCCACTACTCGAGCGTGGAGAACCTCGGCCCGGGGCTCGAGTTCGCCTACGCGGTCGAGCGCGGCCACGGCATCGACGGCCGGCACGACGGCATCGTCTACAAGAACCTGCTCGCGTCCTACTGCCACCTGCGCGACGTCGCCGAGCATCCTTGGGCGCGGCGCTTCGTGAAGTTCGCCGCGACCGCCGCGACCCACGCCTGATGACGTTCGACGAAGAAGGCTACCTCGTCGATCCCGCCGACTGGAGCGAGAGCGTCGCCGATGCGCTGGCGCGCAAGGAGGGAATCCAGCTCACCGACGCGCACTGGACGGTGATCCGCTTCATCCGCCAGTACTACGAGGCGCAGCAGATCGCTCCGGACGCGCGCCACGTCATGAAGCACCTCGCCGAGTACCGGGGCGAGCAGGGCGCGGACCGCAACGACCTGTTCAAGCTGTTTCCCTACGGCTACGTGAAGCAGGCCTGCAAGATCGCGGGCATGCGCCGGCCGCGCGCCTGGAGCACGGGCTGATGATCAAGGTCACGCCGCAGGCGGCCGAGCAGATCCTGAAGTCGGCAGCGGGCGCCTGCCTGCGCCTTGCCGCGCGCCTGGGCGACAAGGGCGTCATCGAGTACGGCATGGGCTTCGACGAGAAGGCCGAGGGCGACACGCAGTTCGAGAGCGCGGGCGTCCAGGTCCTCGTCTCGCCCGGCAGCGTCGAGCTGCTCACCGGCGCGACGCTCGACTACGTCGAGCTCAATCCGGGCGAGTGGCGCTTCATCTTCATCAATCCGAACGACCCGTCGCACAAGGCGCCCAAGCCCGCGCGCTGAGGCGCTGGACGACACCGCGGCGCAGGGTTACGCTGCCCCGCGCCATGGCAGACACCCGGACACCGAAAGCGGGCGCGCCCCAGGCGCCCTCGGTGCGCCTTGCGCGCAAGACGCAGTCGCTCGACATCCTGTACGCGGTGGCGACCAGCCTCAGCCAGCCCGGGACGCTCGAGCAGGTGCTCGACGGCTTTCTCGATACCTTCATCGAGTTGGTGGACGCGCGCGCCGCGAGCGTGCGCCTCGCCACCGGCGACGGCGGCACGCGGCTCGTCGCGAGCCGCGGCCTCGCGCCCGAGGTCGTGGAGCGCGACCGCCTGATGAGCGCCGGCGGCTGCCCGTGCAGCCGCGCCGCGGCCGACGGGCGGCTGCACCTGCAGCGCGGCACCGCGGCGTGCGCGGCGCTCATCGGCCGGCCGATGCTCGAGCGCGACTGCGTGGAGTTCGTCGCCGTGCCGGTGCGGTACCAGGACCGCGTGCTCGGCGTGTACAACCTGTTCCTCGACCGGCCGCTCGCCGCGATGGGCGAGGACATGCCCGACCTGCTGATCAGCGTGGGGCGGCACCTCGGGCTCGCGATGGAGAAGGCGCGCCTGGAGGGCGAGGCGCGCCGCGTGGCGATCATGGAGGAGCGCGCCCTCATCGGCAACGAGCTGCACGACTCGCTCGCGCAGTCGCTGATCGGCATGCGCCTGCAGGCGAAGCTGCTGGGCGAGTACCTGGCGCGCAACGACGTCGGCCGCGCCCAGTACGAGGCGACGCGGCTGCGCCGCGCCGTGGAGCGGGCCAACGACGACGTGCGCGAGCTCCTCACCAACTATCGCCTGAAGATCGGCGAGCGCGGCCTGGCGCACACGCTCGAGGAACTCGTGGCGCGCTTTCGCCGCGACACCGGCATCGCCGTGTTCTTCCAGAACGAGTGCGCGGCGCTCGAGCTCTCGCCCGCGCAGGAGATCCAGGTCTTCTACATCATTCAGGAAGCGCTCACCAACATCCGCAGGCACAGCGGCGCGCGCAACGTGCGCATCCTGCTCAACAGCCAGGACGAGCTCTACACCGTGCTGATCGAGGACGACGGCCTGGGCATGGACGACGCGGACGCCGGGACGACCTCGGCCGAGCACGCGGGGCTCGCCATCATGCGCGAGCGCACCGAGCGGCTGCAGGGCCAGATCGTGATCGAGAGCGAGCCCGGCGAAGGCACGCGCATCGTGCTGATGTTCAACGCGCCGGCGCGCTAATGATGCGCGTCCTGCTGATCGACGACCACGCGCTCGTGCGCAAGGGCATCGAGGAGCTGCTGCAGAGCCGCGGCGTGCAGGTGGTGGCCGCGGTGGGCTCGGGCGAGGAGGGCGTGCGCCGCGCTCGCGAGCTGCCCGCCGACCTGATCCTGCTGGATGTCAAGATGCCGGGCATGAACGGCATCGACACCCTGCACGCGCTGCGCGCGGCCGGCGTGCGCGCGCCGGTGGTGATGCTCACCATGAGCCGCGAAGACGCCGACCTCGGCGCGGCCCTGCGCGCAGGCGCGCAGGGCTACCTGCTGAAGGACATCGAGCCCGAGGAGCTCGTGCCCGCGCTCCAGGCGGCGCTCGAGGGCAGCAACGTCGTGGCGCGCGAGCTGGTGGGGTCGCTGGCGCGCCTGGTGGGCGGCGAGGCCGGCGCGGAGCCGGCGGCGCCGCGGCCGGCGGCGCCCTTCTCCGAGCTCACGCCGCGCGAGCGGGAGATCCTGGAGCGCATCGCCGACGGGCTGAGCAACAAGATGATCGCGCGCGCGCTCGACATCAGCGACGGCACGGTGAAGCTGCACGTCAAGGCGATCCTGCGCAAGCTTGGCATGCGTTCACGCGTCGAAGCGGCGGTGGCGGCGGCCGAGCACGGGCTGGGCCGCAGGCGGGGCGTGCCCGGGCCGGGCCCGCGCGCCTAGGCCGCGGGGCGTTCAGGCGTTGGCGCGCAGCGCGGCGAAGGCCTCCTCGACCACGCCGAGCGTGTGCTCGATGTCGGCCTCGGAGTGCGCGATGGAGAGGTAGAACTTCTCGTTCGGATTGACCAGCAGCCCGCGCTTGAGCAGCTGCATCGCCCAGCGCCAGCCCAGGTCCTTGTCGGCGGTGGTGAGATCCATCCAGTTGCGCAGCGGCCGCCGCCCGGTGAAGCGCACGCCGAACACCGCGTCCTCGCCCGGTGCCTGCACCGCGAAGCCGTGGCGCGCGCCGGACTCGACGATGCCGGCGCGCAGGCGCGCGCCGAGGCGGTGCAGGTGGTCGTAGACGCCGGGCTTCGCCAGCACGTCGAGCGCCGCGCAGCCGGCCGCCGCACAAATCGGATTTCCGTTCAGCGTATGCGTCGCCCAGACGACCTGCTCGCGCGGCCGGCTGCGCGCATCGAGCACGGCGAGGACCTCGGCGCGCCCGACGATCATCGCCATCGGCAGTCCGCCGCTCACCGCCTTGCCGTAGCAGGCGAGATCGGGCACTACGCCGTAGCGCTCCTGCGCGCCGCCCCAGGCGATGCGAAAGCCGGTGACGATCTCGTCGAACACCAGCACGATGCCGTGCCGCTGCGTGACCGCGCGCAGCGCCTCGAGAAAGCCCGGCTCGGGCCGCAGGACGCGCTGCAGGGGCTCGACGATCACCGCGGCGAGTTCGCGGGCGTGCGCCTCGATCAGCGCCACCGCGCGCTCGGCGTCGTTAAAGGGCGCGACCAGCACGGTCTCGCCCGCCTGGCGCGGCACGCCCACCGAATCGGGGCGCGCGCGCGGATAGTCCGACGGCGTGCTCGGCACCGTGCCCCAGAGGCCGTAGTCGTGCATGCCGTGCCAGGCGCCCTCGAACTTGAGTATCTTGTCGCGGCCGGTGTGGGCGCGTGCGATGCGCAGCGCGTAGAAGGTGGCCTCGGTCCCCGACCCGGCGTAGTGCACCCGCTCGCCGCAGGCAACCGCGTCGATCAGGCGCTGCGCCAGCTCGATCTCGGGCTCGTTGAGAAAGTAGTAGGTCGTGCCCTTGTCCAGGCGCGCGGCGATCGCCGCGCTGATCGCCGGATGGCCGTGTCCCAGCAGCGCCGGCCCCGAGCCCAGGTGGTAGTCGATGTATTCGCGCCCCGCGACATCCCACACGCGGCTGCCCTGGCCGCGCTCGACCACGAGGTTGAGCTCCGGCGGCAGCACGAATAGGCCCAGGCCGCCGCCCGCGAGCGTGCGCCCGGCCTGGGCGAGGAGCTCGGCTTGCCGGCTGGCGCGGTCCGACATTGCGGCTCAGCCCTCGAGGGTGCCCAGCCGCAGCTGCGCGCGCGGCAGGCCGCGCTCGAGCAGCGCGAACTCGGCCGCCTGCGCGGCCGGCGTGGGTCCCGCCACATAGACGTCGCACTCGGCGAACCGCGGATGGTCCTTGAGCAGAGCCCCCAGCGCCGCCTCGTCGGCGCGGCCGCCGGCCGCGCTGAGCGGCACGTAGCGGAAGTTGTCCAGCGCGTCGTTCCACGCGCGGCACAGGTTGTCCAGATAGTGCCCGCCCGCGCCCGTGGCGATCCAATACAGGTGCAGCGACTCCGACGCATCGAGCGCCATGGCGTGCTCGATGAGGCTCTTTACCGGTGCAAAGCCCGTGTCGAAGGCGACGAACACGAGCGGGCGGATCGAGTCCTCGTCGAGCACGAACTCGCCGCGCGGCCCCTCGATGCGCACCGTGTCCACGCCCTTCAGCCCGGCGAACACGCGCTCCGCGAACGCATCGCCGGCGCGCCGGGGCACGTGGAAGTGCAGATTCCTCTCGTCGCAGGGGCAGCTCGCCACCGGCAGGGACGCGGCCGCGTCCTCGCCGAGCGAGAGCCGCACCGACTGCCCGGCGAGGAAGCGCAGCCGCTGCGTGCGTGGCGTCTGCAGGTGCAGCAGCCGCATGTGCTCGCCCATCGGGCTCACCACCTTGACGCGCGTGTCGATCGTCTGCAGCGGCATGTCGGCCGCGCCGTGCGCTTCGCGCGCCTCGAGGACCACGTCGGTCGCCGCGGTATGGCAGCACATGAGCACCACGCCCGCGGCCTTCTCGGCCGCACCAAGCGCGTAGTCCGAATGCCGCAGGCGGTGCACCTGGCCCGAGACCACGCGCGCCTTGCACTTGCCGCAGTTGCCGACGCTGCAGCCGTAGTCGAGCGACAGCCCCGCCCGCAGCGCCGCCTCAAGCAGGCTGTCGTTGCCGTCCACGAAGAACTCGCGGCCGCTCGGCTGCACCTGGACGTGGGCGGACATGATCCTAAGCAGGCTTTCGTGCGCGAGCAGCGCCGGGCCGCCCGGGGCTGGCGCCGCGAGGCGCGCCTCGACCCAGTCGGCGAGCCGCGTCCCGTCTGCGGAGGCACGCAGCCGCTGCGTGAGCTCGGCGAGGATCGCGCGCGTGCGCGCGAGCTCGGCGTCGGCCGCAGCGCGCTCGCGGCCCAGCTCCGTCAGGCGCGCCATGAGCACTTCGGCGCTCGGCAGCACGCGCTCGCGCACGCGCCGCGCGAAGGCGGCCTCCTTGATCGCCTCCAGCCGCTCCAGGGTGGTGTTGTCCTCCAGGTGCGCCTCCGGGTAGGCGCGCAGGAGGTCCGCCTCCGCCACCATGCCCTCGAAGGCGGCGAGCTCGCCGTTGCGGATCTTCGACTGCAGCACGCCGCGGCGCACGCCGACCAGGCGCGCCGCGCGCGACAGTGTGAGGTATCGGGGCATGCACCTTGCCGATTGAATCTATCATACGGCGGTGGAGTTCCTGCCGATCTTTCTCAAGGTGCGCGGCGCGCCCTGCCTGGTGGTAGGCGGCGGCGAGGTCGCCGCGCGCAAGTGCGCGCTGCTCGCGCGCGCGGGTGCGCGCGTGACGGTGCTCGCCCCCGAGCTGGGCAAGGCCCTGGAAGCCGAGCGCGCGGCGGGCCGCATTGCGCACCGCGCCGAGCGCTTCGAGGACGCGCACGTGCAGGGCTACGCCGCCGTGATCGCGGCCACGAGCGACCAGGCGGTGAACCGCTCGGTGGCCGCCGCCGCCAAGGCGCGGCTCATTCCGGTGAACGTCGTCGACCAGCCGGCGCTGTGCTCGTTCATCCTGCCCTCGATCATCGAGCGCGCGCCGCTCATCGTCGCGGTCTCGAGCGGCGGCGCCTCGCCCGTGCTCGCGCGGCTGCTGCGCGCGCGCCTGGAGAGCATGATCCCGGCGGCCTACGGGCGGCTCGCCGCGCTCGCTGCGGAATTCCGCGAGCGCGTGAAGGCGCGCTTCCAGGGCGCCGAGCGGCGCCGCTTCTGGGAGCGCGCGCTGCAGGGGCCGATCGCCGAGCTGATGCTCGCCGGGCGCGACGCCGAGGCGCGCGAGGCGCTCGCCGCGGCCATCGACGACACGCGCCTTGCATTCACCGGCGGCGAGGTGGCGCTCGTCGGCGCGGGCCCGGGCGACCCGGACCTGCTCACGTTCCGCGCGCTGCGCCTCATGCAGCAGGCCGACGTCGTCGTCTACGACCGCCTCGTGTCGCAGCCGATCCTGGATCTGGCGCGGCTTGAGGCCGAGCGCATCTATGCCGGCAAGGAGCGCGCCATGCACACGCTGCCGCAGGAGGACATCAATCAGCTCCTCGTGCGCCTGGCAAAGGCGGGCAAGCGCGTCGTGCGCCTGAAAGGGGGCGATCCGTTCATCTTCGGGCGCGGCGGCGAGGAGATCGACACGCTCGCTGCCGAGGGCATCCCGTTTCAGGTGGTGCCCGGCGTCACCGCGGCCGCGGGCTGCGCGTCCTACGCGGGCATCCCGCTCACGCACCGCGACCATGCGCAGTCGGTGGTGTTCGTGACCGGGCACTTGCGGGACGGCAGCCTCAATCTCAACTGGCGCGCGCTTGCCCAGCCGCAGCAGACGATCGTGTTCTACATGGGCCTGCTCGCGGTTGACCAGCTCTGCGCGCGCCTCGCCGAGCACGGCCTGCCGGCGGGCACGCCCGCCGCGCTGGTGCAGGCCGGCACCACGCCGCAGCAGCGCGTGCTGACGGGGACGCTCGCAACGCTGCCCGGCCTCGTCGAGGCGAGCGAGGTGAAGGCACCTACCCTCATCATCGTCGGCGAGGTGGTGCGGCTGCGCGAGCGCTTGAAGTGGTTCGAGCCGGTCGCATGACATTCGTCGAGATCGCCAGGGCAGGCGAGCTGCGCGAAGGCACGATGCAGCGCTTCGATGTTGCCGGCCGTCGCATACTGCTTGCCAACGTCGGCGGGCGGCTCTATGCCGTGGACGACACCTGCACGCACGAGGAGGCCTCGCTCTCCACCGGGGTGCTGAAGGGCGGGCACGTCAAGTGCCCGTTGCACAACAGCCGCTTCGACGTGCGCACCGGCGAAGCGCTGGAAGAGCCCGCCGAGGAGCCTCTGCGCACCTACCCGGTACGCGAGGAGGGCGGGCGCGTGCTGATCGGCATGCCCGGGGAGGGTGCGGCATGAGCGCGGCGCTGATGAGCTCGATCCTCAAGCGCATCGCCACCGGGCCGGAGCTCAGCAAGGACATTTCGCGCGAGGAAGCGCGCGAGGGCATGCGCCTCGTGCTGGAGGGCGCGGTGGACCCGGTGCAGGCGGGGGTGTTCCTCATCGCGCTACGCATGAAGCGCGAGACCGACGACGAGAACCGCGGCCTGCTCGAGGCGATCCGCGAGGCCACGCTGCGCGCGACCGCGCAAGTGGACGAGGTGCTCGACCTCGGCGATCCCTACGACGGCTACAACCGCACGCTGCCCGCGGCGCCGTTCCTGCCGGCGGTGCTCGCCGCCTGCGGCGTGCCGACGGTGTCGCACGGCGTCGAGAGCATGGGACCCAAGTACGGCGTCACGCACCGGCAGGTGCTCGCCGCGGCGCTCGCGCCGGTAGACCTCACGCCGGAGCAGGCGGCCGCGCGACTCGCCGACCCGCGCAGGGGCTGGGCCTACGTGGACCAGAAGGCGTTCTGCCCGAAGCTCTACGCGCTTGCGCACCTGCGCACGCTCATCGTCAAGCGCCCCGCCATCACCACCGCCGAGGTGCTCGCCGGTCCGGTGCGCGGCCGGCGCCGGACGCACCTCGTCACCGGCTTCGTGCACAAGCCCTATGCGCGCATCTACGCGCTGCTCGCGCGCCACGCGGGCTTCGACTCCGCGCTCATCGTGCGCGGCGTGGAGGGCGGCGTGATCCCGGGCCTCACGCAGACCGGCAAGGTGTTCCGCGTGCTCGGCGACGCCGAGGAGGCGCCGGTGGAATTCCAGCCGGCCGAGCTCGGCATCGAGCAGTCGGTGCGCGCGCCGCGCGTCCCCGGGGCGCGCGAGGACGAGGAGGGCGCGGCGCGGCTCGACACCGCGGTCCTCGCGAAGGCCGCCGCGCAGGCAGGCGTGGCGGCGCTGCAGGGGCAGGCGGGCGCCACGCGCGACTGCCTCGTGGTCGGCGCCGCGCTCTGCCTGTGGCACCTCGGGCGCCATGCATCGCTGCGCGAGGCCGCCGATGCGGTGCGCCGCGCGCTCGACGGGGGCGAAGCGCTCGCGCGGCTGCATCAGGCAAAATGATGAGCGCTTATGCAACTTCAATGTGCCGTGCCGCCGCGCCGGAACAAAATCGCGCATGAACGAAGCTGACCCCGGGCAGATCGCCCACACCGTCGCCGCCGGCGCCTTCGCGCTCGCCTTCATCTTCGGCGCGGTCGGCAACAAGACCGAGTTCTGCACCATGGGCGCCGTGTCGGACTGGGTGAACATGGGCGACACCAACCGCATGCGCATGTGGCTGCTCGCCATCGCGGTGGCGCTGCTCGGCTCGAGCGCGCTCGCGGCTGCGGGCGTGGTGGACCTGTCCAAGTCCATCTATCCGGGGCCGAACTTCACTTGGCTCTCCTACATCGTCGGCGGGTTTCTCTTCGGCGTGGGCATGACGCTCGGCTCGGGCTGCGGCTCGAAGACGCTGATCCGCATCGGCGGCGGCAACCTCAAGTCGCTGGTGGTGTTCGTGTTCCTCGGCATCGCGGCGTACATGACGCTGCGGGGGCTGTTCGGCGCGTTCCGCGTCGGGGTGCTGGAGCGCGCCGCGGTGACGCTGCCGCAGGGACAGGATCTGCCCTCGCTGCTCGGGTGGCATCGCGCGATCATCGCCGGGCTGATCGGCGGCGCGCTCGTTGTCTTTTGCTACGCGAGGAGGGAGTTCCGCCAGAATTTCGACTACACCCTGGGCGGCGTGGTGACCGGCCTGGTGGTGGTCGGCGGCTGGTACGTCAGCGGCGTCGTCGGCTACGTCGCCGAGCACCCCGAGACGCTGCAGGAGGCCTTTATCGCCACCAACACCGGGCGCATGGAGTCGTTCTCCTTCGTCTCGCCCATGGCGTTCACGCTCGAGTACCTGATGCTGTGGACCGACGCCTCGAAGATCATCACCTACGGCATCGCCTCGGGCCTGGGGGTGATCGCGGGCTCGGCGGCCTACGCGCTCGGCTCGGGCAAGTTCCGCTGGGAAGGCTTCCGCGACGCCGAAGACACGGCCAACCACGTCATCGGCGGCATCCTGATGGGCTTCGGCGGCATCACGGCGCTCGGCTGCACCGTGGGCCAGGCCATCACGGGCGTCTCCACCCTGGCGCTGGGCTCGTTCCTGACGTTCGCGGCGATCGTGGCGGGCTCGGCCCTCACCATGAAGGTCCAGTACTGGCGCATGGGCGGCTGACCGCGGCGCAAGGGGGTCGTAAAATAGGGCGCATGCGACGCCCCCTCCTTCTCGTGGTCTTCACCGCCCTGCCGCTCGCCGCCGCCGCCCAGGGCACGCACGCCATCAGGCTGCTCACGCCCGACACGGCCCTCAAGGCCGCACAGGCAGCGCTCAAGAAGTGCCGCGACAGCGGCTACCAGGCGACGATCGCGGTGGTGGACCGCATGGGCGTGACCCAGGTACTGCTGCGCGACCGCTACGCGGGCGCGCACACCGTGCACACCGCGCAGGCCAAGGCCTACAGCGCGGTGAGCTTTCGCACCAACACCACCGAGCTCTCCGAGGCGACCCAGGCCGGCCGGCCGCAGAGCGGCATCCGCCACTTGCCGGGGGTGGCGGCGGTGGGCGGCGGTCTGATGATCGAGGCGGGCGGGTCGCTGCTCGGCGCGATCGGCGTCTCGGGCGCGCCGGGAGGCAAGGAAGACGACGTCTGCGCCGCGGCGGGCATCGACGCGATCCGCGACGACATCGAGTTCTGATTCTTTCGCAGAGGGGCGCTGATGGACAAGAACCTGCTATCCAAGACCGCCGCCGCGATGGTCGCGCGCGGCAAGGGCGTGCTCGCCGCCGACGAATCCAGCGGCACCTGCGAGAAGCGCTTCAAGTCGGTGAACGTCGAATGCACGGAGGAGAATCGCCGCGCCTACCGCGGGCTGCTGTTCGCCACGCCGGGCGTGGAGCAGTACGTCTCGGGCGTGATCCTCTTTGACGAGACCATCCGCCAGAAGACGGCGGACGGCGCGGCGTTCCCCGCGTATCTCGCCGGCAAGGGAATTGTCCCCGGCATCAAGGTGGACAAGGGCGCGATGGACCTCGCGCTGTGCCCCGGCGAAAAGGTGACCGAGGGGCTCGATGGGCTGCGCGGACGGCTTGCCGAGTACTTCAAGCTCGGCGCGCGCTTCGCCAAGTGGCGCGCGGTGATCACCATCGGCGAGGGCCTGCCGTCGCACGCGTGCCTGTACGCCAATGCACACGCGCTCGCGCGCTATGCGGCGCTGTGCCAGGAAGCCTCCATCGTGCCGATGATCGAGCCCGAGGTGCTGCTCGACGGCAACCACAGCGTGGAGCGCAGCGAGGAGGTGACCGAGGCGACGCTGCGCGCCACCTACGCCGCGTGCGCGGCGCACAGCGTCTCGGTCGAGCACCTCATCCTGAAAACCAGCATGGTGGTCTCGGGCAAGGACCACCCGCGCCAGGCGCCGGTGGACGAAGTCGCCGAGCGCACCGTGCGCGTGCTCAAGCGCACCGTGCCCGCCGCGCAGCCCGGCATCGTGTTCCTTTCGGGCGGGCAGTCGGACCTCGACGCCACCGCGCACCTGAACGCCATGAACAACATGAAGGGCCTGCCCTGGCCGCTCACGTTCTCGTACTCGCGCGCGCTGCAAAATCCCGCGCTCAAGGCCTGGAGCGGCAAGGCGGCCAACGTTGCCGCGGCGCAGAAAGCGTTCCATCACCGCGCGCACATGAACGGCCTGGCGGCGCAGGGCAAGTGGAAACCCGAACTGGAAAGGCAAGCCGCTTGAAAAACGCACTCTACGAATCGAGCCTGAAGAGCCTGCCGCGCCTCGGTCGCGGCAAAGTGAGGGACATCTACGGCGTGGGCGAAGACAAGATGCTCATCGTGGTGAGCGACCGGCTCTCGGCGTTCGACGTCGTGCTGCCCGACCCGATCCCCGACAAGGGGCGCGTGCTGAACGAAATGGCGAACTTCTGGTTCGGGCGGCTCGGCCACATCGTGCCCAACCAGCTTACCGGCATCGACCCGCTGAGCGTGGTGCGGGGCGAGGACGAGAAGGCGCAGGTGAAGGACCGCGCCATCGTGGTGAAGAAGCTGAAGCCCTTGCCGATCGAGGCGGTGGTGCGCGGCTACCTCATCGGCTCGGGGTGGAAGGACTACCAGAACACCGGCGCCGTGTGCGGCATCGCGCTGCCGAAAGGCCTCGCGCAGGCGCAGAAGCTCCCCGAGCCGATCTTCACGCCCGCCACCAAGGCGACCGATGGCCACGACGAGAACATCTCCTTCGAGGAGACGGTGAAGCTGATCGGCAAGGAGACGGCGCAGAAGGTGCGCGACATCGCGATCCGCCTCTATAAGGAGGCGTCCGAGTACGCGGCGACGAAGGGCATCATCATCGCCGACACCAAGTTCGAGTTCGGCACCGATGCCCAGGGCAACCTCGTGCTGATCGACGAGGTGCTCACCGCGGACTCGTCGCGCTTCTGGCCCGCCGATTCCTACAAGGTGGGCGTCAGCCCACCATCTTTCGACAAGCAGTATGTACGCGACTACCTCGAGACGCTCGACTGGGACAAGACGCCGCCGGCGCCCAAGCTCCCGCCGGAGGTGATCGCCCGGACCTCGCAGAAGTACCGCGAGGCGCTCGAGCGCCTGACGGGGAGAAAGCTCGCATGATCGGCATCGTGATGGGGTCCGCCAACGACTGGGAGGTGATGAAGGCGGCGGCGAAGACGCTCGAGGAGTTCGGCATCGCCTACGACGCGAAAGCGATGTCGGCGCACCGCACGCCGCACGCGGTTGGCGAGTGGGCCGAAGGCGCGGCCAAGCGCGGCCTGAAGGCCATCATCGCCGCCGCCGGCGGCGCCGCGCACCTCGCCGGCGTGGTCGCGGCGCACACGACGTTGCCGGTGCTCGGCGTGCCGATGCCCTCCAAGCACCTGCAGGGGCTGGATTCGCTGCTATCGACCGTGCAGATGCCGAAAGGCATCCCGGTGGCGACCTTCGCCATTGGCGAGGCCGGCGCGGCGAACGCGGCGCTTTTCGCGGTGGCGCTCCTCGCGCTCTCGGATCCGGCGATGGCGAAGAAGCTGGACGAATTCCGCAAGAAGCAGACCGAAGCGGTCCTGAAAGCCGCGCCGCTCAAGCTGTGAGCGCGGACGTCCGGCGCGCCGCGGAAGTACTCAAGCGCGGCGGGCTGGTCGGGTTTCCCACCGAGACCGTGTACGGGCTGGGGGCGGATGCCTGCAGCCGCGAGGCCGTGGCGCGCCTCTACGCAGCGAAGCGCCGGCCCGCGGACCATCCGGTGATCGTGCATTTCGCCGACGCCAAGCAGGCGTTCACCTGGGCGCGCGAGGTTCCCGACGGTGCGAGGAAACTCGCGGCGAAATTCTGGCCCGGCCCGCTCACCCTGGTACTGAAGCGATCGAAGAAGGCGGGCGACTTCGTCACCGGCGGCCAGGACACGATCGGCGTGCGCGTGCCCTCGCACCCGGTGGCGCAGGCATTGCTGCAGGCCTTCGGCGGCGGCATCGCCGCGCCTTCCGCGAACCGCTTTGGCGCGGTCTCGGCGACTACCGCCGCGCACGTGAAGCAGGACCTCGGCAAAGACGTCGAGGTCGTTCTCGACGGCGGGCCGAGCGAGGTCGGCATCGAATCCGCCATCGTCGACCTCTCGGGCGCGCAGCCCGTGCTGCTGCGGCCCGGAAAGATCTCGCGCCTCGAGCTCGAGGAGGTGCTCGGCGAGCCGGTGTCCGAACGGCGCCCCGACTCGCCACGTCATTCGGGCGGCCTCGAGCGCCACTACGCACCGCAGACGCCGGCACGGCTCGTGCCGCCGCACGAGCTCGATCGCGAGATCGCGCGTCTGCGCGACAAGGTCGCGGTGCTGGCCTTCTCGCGGCCCGACGAGCGCGTGGAGTACTGGCTGCGCATGCCGCGCGAGCCGCTGGGCTACGCGCAGCGCCTGTACGCCGCGCTGCGCGAGTTGGACGGCGCGGGGTGCGAGAGTATCCTCGTCGAAGCACCGCCCGAGACCCCGGAATGGGCCGGGGTGCGGGACCGGCTGATGAAGGCGACGGCATGAAACTAATGGCGCTGGCTTGCGTTGCGCTGCTCGCCGCATGCACGCACGCCAGCGTGCGCTACGACTCCGGCGGCGGCACCGTGACCACCAGCGCCAGCGTCTCGGCCGGCTACCGCGGCAGCAGCGCCGCCGCCTGGGCGCTGATCGGCATCGGCCTGATCGCGGCGGAGCTCGCCGGGAGCGAGGCGGCGCGCGAGCGCGGGCTCGAGCCGCGGACGGCGCCGGCGCAGCCGATGGATGCGCAGCGCCAGGTGAACGAGGTGGATTGCACCCGGCCGATCGAGAACTGGTCGGCGAACCTCAGGTGCAAGTAGGGGACTTCCCCGACCCGCGCTACCTGATCGAGGCGCGCGAACTGCGCGAGCGGCTCGACGCATTGACGCTGCTCGACCTGCGGCCCGCGGAGGACTTTGCGCTCGGCCATATCCCGGGCAGCCGCCATCTCGACATCTACGGCGTCAGCCTGAACGATTCTTCGGAAGCGCCGCTGAACGCGTTCCTCGCCATCTTCCGCGTGCTGTTCGGCGCGCGCGGCGTGACGGCGGACAAGCCCGCCGTCGTCTACGACCACGAGTCCGGCGAGCGCGCGGCGCGCGCGGTGTGGCTGCTGGCGGTGCTCGGGCACCCCGATGTGCGCCTGCTCGACGGCGGGACGCAGGCGTGGACGGGGGCGGGCGGGGCGCTGGTGCAGGTCAGACAGGCGCCGGCGCCGGTCGATCCGGCAAAGGCACCGCCGACCGCGCCGCCTTTCCGGGGCAAGATCGATCTCGGGCTGCTGGCGACGCGCTTCGATGTGCACGAGGCGATCGATGATGCGAGCAAGGTGATCCTCGACGTGCGGCGCGAGTCCGAATACCGGGGCACGGAAAAGCGGGCGCGGCGCGTCGGGACGATTCCGGGGGCGGTGCACGTCTTCTGGCGCGAGCACCTGGATGCGCGCGGCGCGTACCGGCCGGCCGAAGAGATCCGCCGGTTGTACGAGTCGAAGGGCGTGACGCCGGACAAGACGATCATTCCGCTGTGCCAGGGCGGCTACCGCTCGGCGAGCACGTTCATCGCGCTGAAGTCGCTGGGGTATCCGCGGGTAAAGAACTACGTGTCTTCATGGGGCGAGTGGGGTAACCGCGAGGATTCGAAGATCGTCGTGCCGTCGGGAGAGTAATGCTCCAGGCCGTTCACCGGTTTCTGTCTGGGCAGTCGCAGACCCGGATCTCGCTTGGCGCGCTGATTCTGGTCGCCGTCATCGGCGCCACGGATCACGTCACCGGATACGAGCTCTCGGCCTCGACGTGGTTGCTCGTGGACTACACCTCGGGCCATGCGTACTCATATTTCGCCATCCCGTTCTGGAACGCCGGCGTCTGCCTGGGAATCTTCCTCATCGTTGCCCATCTGCTGTCCAATCTCAAGAGCGCGCTCGCGCAGCAGGATGGACTGACGGGCATCACGAACGCACGCACGTTCAGGCAACGCGACGAGCTGCTGGCGCACCTGGCGATCCGGCATGGGCGGCCGCTGACGCTCGGCTATGTCGACCTGGATGGCTTCAAAGGCGTCAATGACAACCTTGGCCACGAGGTCGGCGATCGCGTGCTGCGGGCGGTCGCGGCCGAGTTGTCCCGCAGGCTGCGTACCTCGGATATCGTCGGGCGCTTGGGCGGCGACGAGTTCGCGCTGCTTCTCACCGAAACCGATTTGAACGGCGCCCGCACCCTGTTCGCGGACGTCCGCGAACGCCTGCTCGCCGTCGCCGTGCGGAACCGCTGGCCGGTCGGCTTCAGCATCGGCGTGGCCGTTTTCCGGCCGCCCCCGGAGAGCGTTGAGGAAGCCCTCAAGCACGCCGACGCACTCATGTACAAGGCCAAGCATGACGCTCATTGCGCTGCACATCGTCCGGTAGCGACCTGATGGCGTCGATCGAAGGGCGGACCCGGCGCCTTGCCAGCCTGCCGCTCCCGGCCGAGCAGGAGCGCGAGCTCCTGCGCCTGCTCGACGAAGCGGGCATCGTGCACCGCGAGGCGCGCTCGAAGTCGCGGCTCTTCGGCGGCGACGCGATCTGGGTCGCCGAAGCGGACTACCCGAGGGCGAGGGAGATCCTGGAGCGGGAAGCGACGCAGTACGCCGCCGCAGCGCGCGAGAAGTGGCAGGCGCAATGGCGCGACGAGCACGGCGGCTCGTACCTGCGCTGGCTGTGCAGCCGCCTGCGGCACGCGACCATGGAAGACGTGGTGCGCGCGCTCTTTCTCATCGTGCTCGTGGCGCTGATGCTCCTTTATCCCCTGAGCCTCATGCGCTAGGCGCGCTGCGGCCCGGGCTGGCCATCCTCCACCACGAATATCGCGTGCGTGCGGCAGCCGG
The DNA here is from genome assembly GCA_035459025.1 of Burkholderiales bacterium. GTDB lineage: Bacteria > Pseudomonadota > Gammaproteobacteria > Burkholderiales > SG8-39 > JAABQT01. Next base: position 29,506 of record DATHYT010000092.1, read on the forward strand.
CGCCGGGCTCGCCCACCGACGCCATCGCGCGCAGCTCGAAGCGCGACTCCCTTGCCGAGGCCTCCGCGCGCACGTAGCCGCGAAAGCGCGAGTCCATGAGCTTTACGTGCGGGTTGTCGGCCCGCAGCTCATCGAGCCGGCGCTGCGGCCAGCCCTGCGAGGTGATCGAGGTGCCGAGGAACTCGCTCGCCACCACGGGTGAGCGCGGATCGTCGAAGTCGCGCTTCAGGTCGGCGACGCTGAACAGGTGCGCATCGCCCGACAGCACGACGGGATTGGCGATGCGCCGCTGCTCGAGGAACCCGAGCAGGCGCGCGCGCGCTGCGGCGTAGCCATCCCAGGCGTCGGTCCAGGCGCGCCGTCCGGGCCCGGGCTTCTGGTCGAGCTGCGCCATGCGCGTCTGCTGCGCGAGGAAGCTCCACTGCGCGCGCGAGTCGCCGAGCGCGCCTTCCAGCCAGCGCTCCTGCGCGCGCCCGAGCATCGAGCGCGCCGGGTCGGACAGCGCGCGACACTCCTCGGCGTCGACGAGGTTCGAGCCGCCGCGCCGGCCGCGCCGCACGCACGCCTGCCACGAGCGGTACTGGCGGCCGTCCAGAACGAAGAAGCGCCCAAGCCGCCCCCAGCCGAGCTGCGTATGCAGCCGCATGTCCGGGCCGCGCGGCGCCATGCGCGGCGGCAGCGGCATGTTCTCGTAGAACGCGCGGTACGCCGCCGCGCGGCGCGCGAGAAACTGCTCGCGCGGCATGCCGTCCTCGGGCCGGTCGTCCGCGTAGTCGTTGTCGACCTCGTGGTCGTCCCAGGTGACGATCCACGGGCAGGCGGCGTGCGCGGCCTGCAGGTCGGGATCGGACTTGTAGAGCGCATAGCGCGCCCGGTAGTCCTCGAGCGTGTAGGGCTCGCCGCCGGTGTGCTTCCTGACGTGATTGCGGCCCCAGGACGATTCGTAGATGTAGTCGCCGAGAAAGGCGACGAGGTCCGGCGCATCAGCGGCAATATGCCGGTGCGCGCCGAAGTAGCCCTGCTCGTACTGCTGGCAGGAGGCGAACGCGAAGCGCAGCCGCTCGACCGCGGCGTCCGGGCGCGGCGCGGTGCGCGTGCGACCGACCGGACTTACCGCGTCGCCGGCCGTGAAGCGGTACCAGTACCAGCGGTCGGGCTCGAGGCCCTTCGCCTCCACGCGCAGCGAGTGCGCCCAATCGGGCTCGGCCACGGCGCTTCCCGCTGCGACAGGCTTCGACATCGACTCGTCCGCCGCGATCTCCCAGCGCACCGGCAGCGCCACGGGCGGCAACTCGCCGACGAGCCGCGTCCACAGCACCACGCCGCCCGGGTGCGGGTAGCCCGAGGCGACGCCGAGGCCGAACGGGTAGCCCGCGAAGCGCGGCGCGCCTTGCGCGCAGCCGGGCAGCGCGCGCGAAACGCCCGCGGCGGCAAGGGCCTGCAGGAACCTGCGCCGATCGATCATGCCGATAGAATAGCGGGGGACGTTACGGAGAAGGCAATGATTCATTTCGTCGTGCATGAAGAGGGCGACGGCGTCGGCGTGGTCGTCGTCGAGGGTGTGAAGCGGGGCCAGGAGCTTACCGGCTGGATCATGGAGGACGACAAGGAGATCCGGATCACGGCGAAGAGCGACATCCCGATCGGCCACAAGCTCGCCCTGAAGGACTACAAGCCCGGCGACACGGTGATCAAGTACGGCGTGGACATCGGCAAGGTCGTCGCGCCGATCGCCAAGGGCGAGCACACGCACATCCAGAACCTGAAGACCAAGCGGTGGTGACCATGCGCCCGTCCAACGCGGCCGAGGCGCTCGGGCATCGCGAGCTCGTGCCGAAGAGGCTGTACGAGTCCGCCTAGCACCTTCGTTCTCGTGCACGGCGCCTGGCACGGCGGCTGGTGCTGGCGCCGTGTCGCCGAGCGCCTGGAAAAGGCGGGACACCGCGTGTTCACGCCCACGCTCACGGGCCTCGGCGAGCGCGCCCACTTGCTGAGCTCCGGGGTGAACCTCGAGACGCACGTGCACGATGTCGTCGGCGTGCTCGAGGCCGAAGAGCTGGAGAACGTCGTCCTCGCCGGCCACAGCTACGCCGGCCTCGTGATCTCCGGCGTGGCGGCGCGCGCGAAGAAGCGCCTGCGGCAGCTCGTCTATCTCGACGCGCTGCTCGTGGAGGACGGGAAGTCCTGGGCCGAGGCCTTTCCGCCCGAGGTGACCGAGGCGCGGCGCAAGTCGGCGACGATGACCAACGGCGTCAAGACGCTGCCGGCGCCGGATCCCGCGATCTACGGCTTCGCCGATCCGGCCGACGACGAATGGCTGCGCCGGCGACTGACCCCGCACCCCTACGCGCCTTTCGAGCAGAAGATCCGCTGGGGCTGCCCCCTGGGCAACGGCCTGCCCAAGGCCTACGTCGATTGCACCGAGCCGGCGCTCGCCGCGCTGAGCGCGATGAAGGCGCGCTGGCGCAGCGGCGCAGACTGGGAGGTGATCGAGCTGAAGACCGGCCACGACCTCATGGTGAGCGCGCCCGCAGACACCGCGCAGATCCTTCTGCGCTACGCATGAGCGCGGTCCTCAAGGTGCGCGTCTGGCGCGGCGGCGCCGACGGCGCCTTTCGCGAGTACGAGGTGCCCCGCCGCGAAAGCCAGACCGTGCTCGATGTGGTCACGCACATCCAGCGCACGCTGGATCCGACGCTCGCCTACCGCTACGCCTGCCGCGTCGGCATGTGCGGCTCCTGCGCCATGACGGTGAACGGCGCGCCGCGCTGGACCTGCCGCACGCACGTCGACAAGGTGGCCGGGGACGGCCGCCTCACCGTCGGCCCGCTGCGCAACCTGCCGGTGATCCGCGATCTCGTGGCCGACATGCGCGAGTTCTTCGACAAGTGGGCGCACGCCAAGGGCCGGTTCAAGGGCGCGCGCACGCGCGCCGACGATGTCGAGCGGGTGTCCCCGCAGTCGGCAGCGCGCCGGCGCGCCGATGCCGCCATCGAGTGCATCGGCTGCGGCGTGTGCTACGCGGCCTGCGACGTGGTGGCGGCCAATCCGGACTACCTTGGCCCGGCAGCGCTCAACCGCGCCTGGACGCTCGTCAATGACGCGCGCGACGCGGGAAACGACGAGCGCCTGCGCGCAGTCGCGGGCGATGGCGCAAGCCTCGCCTGCCACACGCACATGAGCTGCACCGAGCGCTGCCCGAAGGCGCTCTCGCCCACCGCGGGCATCGCGGGCCTGAAGCGCGCGGTGGCGCGCGCGGCGCTGCGGGGGAAGCTCTGAGCGCGCGCGGCCAGACGCTCCTCTGGATCGCGCAGCGCGCGAGCGCCGCGGTGCTCGGCGTCTGCGTTCTGGTGCACCTTGCCACCATCATCTACGCGGTACAGGGCGGGCTGACGGGCGCCGAGATCCTCGCGCGCACGCGCGGCAACGTCGCCTGGGCGGCGTTCTACACGGTATTCGTCGTCGCCGTCGCGGTGCACGCCCCCATCGGGCTGCGCAGCGTGCTCGCCGAGTGGCTCGGCTGGCGCGGACGATCGCGCGACTTCCTGCTCATCGCCTTCGCCGTCGTGCTCGCCGGCATGGGGCTGCAGGCGGTGCGCGGGGTGTTCGCGTGAGCCGGGCGCTGGCGCTCGCGCACCGGCTGTCCGGAGTCGCGCTCGCCCTATTCCTGCCGGCCCACTTCTGGGTGCTAGCGCGCGCCCTGCAGCGCGATGCCTTCTTCGCCTGGACCGAGCAGCCGGCGGTGAAGCTGGCCGAGTGGGGCTTGGTGACGCTGCTTGCGCTGCACCTCGCGGGCGGGCTGCGGGTGCTGGCGCTCGAGTTCCTGCCGTGGCGCGACTGGGCCAAGGCGCTGGCGGCGCTCGCGGCGGGATTCGCGATCTTCGCGGGTCTGGCGTTCGCGCTCGCCCTGTAGCATGATCCGCGCAGTTTCCTAGGGAGGTCCAGCAATGAAGATCGTGAAATCGCTGACTGCATGCGCGGCCGGCCTGCTGCTGTCCCTGTCCGCCGTGGCGCAGACCTGGCCGCACAAGCCGGTGCGCTTCATCGTGCCGTTCCCGCCGGGCGGCGCGACCGATATCTCGGCGCGGCTGCTCTCGGAGAAGCTGACCCAAATGTGGGGGCAGAGCGTGGTGATCGAGAACCGCGGCGGCGCGGGCGGCGGCGTGGGCGCGGCGGAAGCCGCCCAGATGACGCCGGACGGCCACAATTTCTTCTTCCCTTCGGGGTCGGTCGTAACGGCGAATCAGCACATCTACGCCAAGCTGAACTACGACCCGGAGAAAGACTTCGTGCCGGTGACCAACGTCGTCACCGGGCCGCAGGTCCTGGTGGTGCCGGCGTCCTCGCCGTTCAAGTCGCTGCAGGAACTCATCGCCGCGGTGAAAAAGGAGCCGGGCAAGTACACCTTCGGCCACGCGGGGATCGGCTCGCAGATCCACCTCGCGGCGGAGAACTTCGTCTACCAGGCGAAGCTCGACGCGATCTCGGTGCCCTACAGGGGCGAGGGCCCCGCGCTCGCAGGGCTGGTGGGCGGCGAGACCACCTTCATGCTGCCCAACATGGCCGCGGCCATCGGCCACGTGAACGCGGGGCGGGTGCGCGCGCTCGGCGTGACCAGCGCCGAGGAAGCGCCGCAGATGCCCGGCGTGCCGCCGATCGGGCGCACGGTCAAGGGTTTCGTCAACTCCGGCTGGTTCGGCATCGTCGCGCCGGCGGGCACTTCGCCGCAGACCATTGATCGGATGTACAACGACGTGCGCAAGGCGCTCGAAGACACGCGCATGCGGGCACGCTTCTACGCCATGGGTCTCACGCCCGTGGGCAACAGTCCCGCCGAGATGGCCAAGGCGCTGAAGGAGGAGACCAAGCTCTGGGCGGTGGTCGTGCGGGAGCGTAAGATCTCCGTGAAGTGAAAGTCGACCTGAAAAGCGTCGAGGAGGCCGCGAAGGAGCTCTACATCCGGGCGCTGAAGGCGCTGCCGCCCGACATCAAGCAGGGGCTCGACGCGCTCGCCAAGCGCGAGCGCGACGCGGGCGCGAAGCGCATGCTCGGCACGATGATCAGGAACATCAGCGTCGCCGAGGACACCGACAACCTGCTGTGCCAGGACACCGGCATCCCGGTGTACAACGTGCGCATCGGGCGCGGCGTGCAGGTCGAGGGCGCCGCGCTGAAGGAAGCCATCCGCGCGGGCTGCGCGCGCTCCACGCGCGAATACCCGTTTCGCTCCTCGATCGTGCATCCCACCACCCGCTTCAACGAGCAAACCTCCTGCGGCCGCGGCATCCCGGTGATCAACTTCGATTTCACCGACGCGCCCGACGTCCTCGAGATCGAGATGATCCCGAAGGGCTCGGGCTCGGAGAACAATTCCTGGCTGAAGATGGCGATCCCGGCCGAGGGCGTCGACGCCATCAAGACCTTCGTCGTCGACTGCGTGCTGCAGGCGGGCGGCAACACCTGCCCGCCGACCATCGTCGGCGTGGGCGTGGGCGGCACCGCCGACCTGTGCGTGCGCCTGGCGAAGGTCGCGGCGACGCGCCCGCTCGGCAGCGAGTGCGAGGACGCCGAGGGCGCGAAGCTCGAGCACGCGCTCAGCGAGGCGGTGAATCTGCTGGGCGTCGGGCCGCAGGGTCTGGGCGGCGATTCGACCGCCTTCGCCGTGCACGTGGAGACCGCGGCCACGCACATCACCATGAACCCGGTGGCGGTGAACATGCAGTGCCATTCGGCGCGGCGCGCGCGCGCCACCATCCGGCCCCGGGGGATCGAATATGGTTACTAGAGCTTTGCTGCTGCTTGCGTTCGCGCTGCCGCTGCAGGCGGCCGAGGTCGCCGGCGTCAAGTTCGACGACCAGGCGCGCATCGCCGATACACAGCTTGCGCTCACCGGCGCAGGGCTGCGCCAGCGCTTCATCTTTGACGTGTACGCCATGGGCCTATACGTGCGCGACGCGAAGGCCGACCCGATCACCCAGCCTGGCGCGAAGCGCATCGTCATCCGCATGCTGCGCAACGTCGACGCCGACACCTTCACCCAGGCGCTCGTGGACGGGATGCGCCCGAACCACGACGCGGCGACCATGCAGGCGCTCGCGCCGCGCATCGGCGAGCTGACGGCGATCATGGCGCAGCTGAAGGAAGCGAAGAAGGGCATGACGATCACGCTCGACTGGCTGCCCGCGACCGGCACGCAGATGAGCGTCAACGGCCAGTTCACCGGCGCGCCGATCGCCGGGGAGGACTTCTACCAGGCGCTGCTCCGGATCTGGCTCGGCCCGCAGCCGGTGCAGGAAGACTTGAAGAAGGCGCTGCTCGGCGGCTAGCCCGGATGGCGCACCACGACGTCAACATGCCGGTAAGCGAGGCGCAGGTGCGCAGCCTGCGCGTCGACGACACGGTCACCCTCAACGGCACGCTCTACGGCATCCGCGACGCCACGCAAATCCACATGTTCGACCGGGGCAGAAAGACGCGCTTCGACCTGAAGGGGCATGCGGTGATCCATACCGCGCCCAACGTGAAGAAGGTCGAGAAGAGCGCCGCCCACCCGGCCGGCTACGCGCCGATCTGCGTCGGCACCACGACCGGCGAGCGCATGGAGCGCTTCAGCCGCCCGCTGATGCGCGAGTACGGCGTGCGCCTGATCATCGGCAAGGGCGGGCTGCGTGAGGACTCGCTCGCGGCATTCGGCGAGCTGGGCGGGGCCTATCTGGCGATCGTCGGCGGCGCCGCCGCGCTCGAGACCACCTGGGTGGAGGCCATCGAGGACGTGGACCTCGACGACCTGTACCCGGAGTCGCTGTGGAAGTTCCGCGTCCGGGGGTTCGGGCCGCTGCTCGTCGCCATGGACAGCCACGGCGGCAGCCTGTACGCCAGGGTGCGAGACGCCTCGCAAGCAAAGCGCGCCGACGCGCTGCGGCGGCTCGGCGTGGGGTAGAATCCGCGCCGCAGTTCCCTACCCTAGGAGGAAGTCATCATGAAATGGCTGTTGCGCGTCGCGGCGCTTGCCGCCGGCTCGCTCGCGTTCGCCGTTCAGGCGCAAAATCTTTCCATCGGCACCGGCGGCACGGGCGGCGTGTACTACCCGCTCGGCGGCGGCATCGCCGCCGTGCTCTCGAAGTACGTCTCCGGCATGCAGGCTACCGCCGAAGTCACCGGCGGCTCGGTGGCCAACCTGCAGCTCGTCGGCACCGGCAAGCCCTACCTCGCCATGACCATGGTGGACGCGGGGCTCGACGCCTACAAGGGTCAGCAGAAGTTCGAAGGCAAGGCCGTGCCCGTGCGCACGCTGATGGTGATGTACCCGAACCGCATGCACGTGGTATCGATCACGGCGACGGGCATCAAGTCGATCAAGGACCTGAAGGGCAAGCGCGTCTCCACTGGCTCGGGCGGCAGCGCCACCGAGGTCATGGCGTTCCGCGTCATCGAGGCCGCGGGCCTGGACAAGGACAAGGACATGACGCGCGAGCGCCTCGGTGTGGCCGAGTCGGTGAACGCGCTGAAGGACCGCAAGATCGACGCCTTCTTCTGGGTCGGAGGCCTGCCGACGGCGGCGGTGACCGACCTGGCGAACTCGCCCGGCGTGACGATCCAGATGATCGACCACGCGGACCTGGTGCCCGCCATGAACCAGAAGTGGGGCAACCTGTACGTCAAGGACGTGATCTCGAAGGACGTCTACAAGGGGATGGCGGCCGACAACCAGCAGGCTACCGTCATGAACCTGATGGTGGCGCACGAGAAGATGGACGAGCAGACCGCCTACAACGTCGTCAAGGCGATCTTCGAGCACCGCGAGGAGCTGATCCGCGTGCACAAGGAGGCCGAGAACTTCACCCTCGACAAGCAGAAGACGGCGGCGACCGGCGGCATTCCCTGGCATCCGGGCGCGCTGAAGTACTTCAAGGAAAAGGGCGTCAAGCTGGACTAAGGTCCGGCGTCACCCGGGCCCCGTCCAGGTAAGCTGGCGGGGCCTTTTCGTTTCTGAGAGGGGGGACGATGAGCGAAGACATCGCCCGGCTGCACCAGCCGGCAAAGGAAGTCAGCGAAGAGGCGCTGGCGCGCGCCGAGGAGATGATCGAGCGCGAGGAAGGCGTCCACAACAAGCTCAGGGGCTGGATCGCCGCGCTCGTCGCCACGGTGGCGGTGGCGATGTCGCTGTTCCACCTGTACACGGCCTACGCCATCGTGCGCCCCGAGCACCTGCGCGCGATCCACGTCGCGTTCGTGCTGTTCCTCACCTTCCTCATCTTCCCGGTGGCCAAGCGCTTTCGCCACCGCGTCATGTGGTGGGACTGGCTGTTCGCCATTGCGGGCGTGGCCACCGCCGTGTACCTGATCCGGGGCGGCGACGACTTCTTCGACCGCTCGATCGTCCCGAACGACTGGGACATCGTGTTCGGCGTGGGGCTTGCGCTGCTGATCCTGGAGGCGATGCGGCGCACGACGGGCTGGATCATGCCGTTCGTCACGATCTGCTTCCTCGCCTACGCGTTCTTCGGCGAGTACCTGCCCGCGCCCTGGACGCACAAGGGCTACGAGATCCCGCGCCTCGTCGGCCACATGTACATGACGCTGGAGGGCGTCTACGGCACGGCGATCGCCGTGTCCTCGACGCTGATCATCCTGTTCACCATCTACGGCGCGTTCCTGCAGTTCTCGGGTGCGGGCAAGTTTTTCATCGATTTTTCCTTCGCCGCGATGGGCGGCAAGCCGACGGGCGCGGGCCGCACCGTAACGCTCGCCTCGTTCCTGCTCGGCGGCCCCTCGGGCTCGGGGGTCGCCACGACGGTGACCCTGGGCGCAGTCGCGGCGCCGATGCTGGCGAAGGTGGGCTACGGCAAGAACGAGGCGGGCGGGCTGCTCGCCGCCGGAGGCCTGGGCGCCATCATCTCGCCGCCGGTGCTGGGCGCGGCGGCGTTTCTCATCGCCGAGTTCCTGAAGATCTCGTACCTCGATGTGCTGCTGATGGCGGTGATCCCGACGTGCCTGTTCTACCTGACGCTGTTCATCATGGTGGAGATCGATTCGCGCAAGTTCGGCATGAAGGACGCGGTGTTCGAGAAGGTGGAGACGGCCTGGAGCCTGACCAAGAAGTACTGGTTCCACTTCTTCTCGCTGGTCTCGATCGTCGGCTTCATGCTGATGGGCTTCTCGCCCGAGCTGTCGGTGTTCTGGGCCACCGTGGTGGTGTTCGCGACGAGCTTCCTGCACCGCGATTGCGCGCTCTTTTCCTACGACTGGCTGCGCGGGCGCGAGCCCTTCGTGCGCGGCTTCCTCGGCTCGGGCCTGATCAGGGCGCTCGACAACGGCTCGCGCGCGGTGCTCAACGTCGCCGCCACCTGCGCCGGCGCGGGCCTCATCGTCGGCGTGGTGACGCTCACCGGCCTGGGGCTGAAGTTCAGCTCCATCGTCCTCGCCTACGCCGGGAACTCGCTGCTCCTGACCGCGATCTACACGGCGCTGATCGTCTGGATCGTGGGCCTCGCGGTGCCGGTGACGGCGAGCTACATCATCTGCGCGGTAATCGCCGCGCCGGCGCTGATCGCGCTCAAGGTCCCCGAATTCGCGGCGCACATGTTCATCTTCTACTACGCGGTGCTCTCGGAAGTCTCGCCGCCCACGGCGCTCTCGCCGTTCGCGGCCGCCGCGATCACGGGGGGCGATCCGTACAAGACGACGCTGCAGACCTGGAAGTACACCACGCCCGCGTTCCTCGTGCCCTTCATCTTCGTGCTCGATCCGTCGGGCACGGGGCTCCTTCTCACCGGCTCGTTCAAGACGCTGGCGAGCGCGAACTGGGCGTCGATCGCCTACATCACCTTCACCGCGGCGGTCGGCATCATGTCGCTCGCTGGCGCGTTCCAGGGGTGGCTGTTCAAGCGCACGCCGCTCTACGAGCGTCTGATGCTGCTGGTAGCGGGCTTCGCGCTGGTGTATCCCGGCAACCTCTCGAACGGCATCGGCTTCGTGCTGGTGGTCCTGGCGCTGGCTTCCCAGTGGGCACGCAGGGAACGTGCGCGCGCTTGATACCGACATCCTGATCCTCGGCGCGGGCGGCGCGGGCCTGTTCGCCGCGCTGCACGCGCACCGCGCCGATCCGTCGCTGCGCATCACGGTGGCGGTAAAGGGGCTGCTGGGGAAATGCGGCTGCACGCGCATGGTGCAGGGCGGGTACAACGTGGCGCTGGCGAAGGAAGACTCCGTCGAGCGCCACTTCATGGATACGATCGAAGGCGGCAAGTGGCTGCCCGACCAGGAGCTCGCCTGGAAGCTGGTCACGCTCGCGGTGGAGCGCATCCGCGAGCTCGAGAACGAGCTCGGCTGCTTCTTCGACCGCAACGCCGACGGCACCATCCACCAGAAGGCCTTCGCGGGGCAGACGTTCGACCGCACCGTGCACAAGGGCGATCTCACCGGCATCGAGATCATCAGCCGCCTCGCCGAGCAGGTGTGGGCGAGGAACATCCAGCGGCTGGAAGAGCATCGCGCCGTGGAGCTCGTCAGGACGCCTGCGGGCGATGCGCTCGCCGGCGTTCTCATGATCGACATGCGCACCGGGGAGTACGTGATGGTGCGCGCCAAAGCGGTGCTGCTCGCCACCGGCGGCGGGCCGACGATGTACCGCTATCACACGCCCTCGGGCGACAAGAGCTGCGACGGGCTTGCCATGGCGCTGCGCGCGGGGCTGGCGCTGCGCGACATGGAGATGGTGCAGTTCCACCCCACGGGGCTGCTGGCGGGTCCGCATACCCGGATGACCGGCACGGTGCTCGAGGAAGGCCTGCGCGGCGCCGGCGGCTATCTGCTGAACGGCGCCAGGAAACGCTTCATGCCCGACTACGACCCGCTTGCCGAGCGCGCCACGCGCGACTTCGTCTCACGCGCGATGTACACGGAAATGCGCAAGGGCGAGGTCACGCCGAACGGCGGCCTGTACATCTCGATGGCGCACCTCGGCCCGGACAAGGTGGCGCGCGATTTCAAGGGCATGGTCGAGCGCTGTGCCGACTGCGGCTTCGACCTGGCCGGCGGCCTCGTCGAAGTCGTGCCGACGGCGCACTACATGATGGGCGGCGTGGAGTTCGAGCCCGATTGCAGCACCGCGCTGCCCGGGCTGTTCGTCGCCGGTGAAGACGCGGGTGGCGTGCACGGGGCGAACCGCCTCGGCGGCAACGGCGTCGCCAACTCGACCGTGTTCGGCGCGGTGGCGGGCGACACGATGGCTGCCTGGGTGGCGCGGGAGGGCGTGCTGCGCGCACCCGACCAGGCGGCGCTCGCCGCTGCGGTCGAGCGCTGCGAGCCGAAGACGGCGGGGGCGCATGGCGCGCTGGAGCCGCTGCGCGAGCGGCTCCATGAAGTGATGTGGGAAAAGGTCGGCATCATCCGCGACGCAACCCGATTGCGCGCGGCGCTTTCCGAGCTCGACGCGATCGCGGCGGAGCTCGCCGCGAGCGGCATTCCCGACACCGATCGTGCGTACAACCTGACCTGGCACGACTGGCTGAACCTGAGGAGCCTGACCGAGGTGAGCCGCGTGATCGCGCAAGCCGCGCTCGCGCGCGAGGATTCGCGCGGCGCGCACTTCCGGGAGGACTGTCCCGCGACCAGCGCGCTCGAGCGCTCGGCCTACTCGAGCGTGCGCGCCGGCGCCGGCGTGTCGATGAAGCCGGTCGCCTTCACGCGCGTGAAGCCGGGCGAGTCGCTCCTTACCCGAGGTGCTTACTGAAGAACTCGAGCGTGCGGCTACGCGCGAGCTTCGACGCCTCGGCGTTGAACGAAGGCCGGTGATCGCAGTTGAAGCCGTGCCCGGCGCCGGGGTAGTAGTGCGCCGTGATCTCCGGATGCGCCTTGGCGATCTGCTTGGCCTGCTCGAGGCTCGGCGTCTGGTCCTGCTCGCCGAAGTGGCACATCGTCGGGCACTTGGGCTTCTCGCCGATGAACCCCGGCATGCCGCCGCCGTAATAGGGCACTGCGCACGCCAGGCCGGAAAGGCGCGCCGCCGCCACCCAGGTCACGGTGCCGCCCCAGCAGTAGCCGACGATGCCGACCTTGCCGCCCGCCTTCGCCGCTTCGAGCGCCGCTGCCGCGTCCTGCATGGTCTGCTTCCAGTCTGCCTTCTGCATCAGGGCGCGACCCGCTTCGATCTCGGGCGGCGAGTAGCCGGTGTCGTAGCCGCGCTGCATGCGGTCGAACATCGACGGCGCGATGACGAGGTAGCCGTCCGCCGCGTAGCCGTCGGCGACCGCCTTGATGTGCTTGTTGACGCCGAAGATCTCCTGGATCACGACCACGGCGCCGCGCGGCTTGCCCGACGGCTCGGCGCGATACGCGGCGAGCTTGTGGCCGTCGGCCGCCTTCAGTTCGATCATGCTTCCCATGCGTCCTCCTCCTGAAAAGCCTGCGGTTAGAATCGACATTATGAAGAAGAATGCGCGCGAACTGTTCCATTTGGCGAAGCAGGCGCTGATGAACGCGGGCGCGCATGAAACGATGGCCGACACCGCGGCGCAGCATCTGGTGCGCGCCGAGGAGCAGGGCCTGCCCACGCACGGCATGTCGCGCGTGCCCTTTTATTGCGCGATGCTGAAGAACGGCCGCGCCGACGGCGCGGCGCGCCCGGCGCTCGTTGCGGAGAAGGCGGCGGTGTGCCTGATCGACAACGCCGATGGCCTGCCGTACGAGTCCTGCGCCTGGGCGATCGAGGAGGTGATCCAGCGCGCGCGCCGCAACGGCATCGGCTTTGCCGGCATCCGCAACAGCGCGCACGTCGGCGTGCTCGGCATTCACTTGCTGAAGGTTGCGGCCGCGGGTCTGGTCGGCGTGGCGTTCACCAACTCGCCCGCGGCGATTCCCGCCTGGGGCGGCAAGAAGGCGCTGTTCGGCACCGACCCCGTCGCCTTCGCCTTTCCGCGCCAGGACGCCGATCCGATCGTCGTCGACCTCGCGCTCACCACCGTGGTGCGCGGCAAGATCATGGTGGCGATGCAAAAGGGCGAGCGCATTCCCGAGGGCTGGGCGCTCGATCGCGACGGCAAGCCCACCACCGACCCGAAGGAGGCGATCGAGCGCGGCAGCCTCTTCCCGATCGGCGGCGCGAAGGGCGCGATGCTCGCGCTCGCCTTCGAGCTGGTGTGCGCCGCGCTGACCGGTGCGGCGATCGGTCCCGAGGCCGACTCGTTCTTCGCCGAGCAGGGCAACAGGCCGAGGATCGGCCAGGCGTTCCTTGCCATCGATCCGGCGGCGCTCGCCGGCACGGACAAGTATCTCGAGCGCGTGGAGGCGGTGGTGCGCGCGATGCTCGCCGACGAGGGGGTGCGGCTTCCGGGATCGAAGCGCTTTGCCGCCGAGACACGTTTCGCGAAGGAGGGCATCGAGGTGCCCGATGATCTTCTGGCGAAGATCGAGAAACTATGTTCGACGTAGTTCTCGCCTTTCCGAAGATGAAGGTTGCGGTGCTGACGCGCCGCGACCTGGTTGCCGAGATCCGCTATTTGCCGCCTGCGGCCGAGACGCTCGCGCCGCAAAACGCGCTCGCCGAGCGCGCGGCACGCCAGCTCGAGCGCTACCGCGACGATCCCGATGCGCCGTTCGACCTGCCGCTCGCGATCGAGGGTACGCCATTCCAGAAGCGCGTCTGGGAGGCGCTGTGCGCGATCCCGCGCGGCCGCACGCGCAGCTACGGGGAGCTCGCGCGCGAGCTCGGCGGCGAGGCGCGCGCCGTCGGCCAGGCCTGCGGCGACAACCGCCTGCCGATCGCGATTCCCTGCCACCGTGTCGTGGCCGCCGACGGCGTCGGCGGCTTCGCCCACGCCACCGACGGCTACCTGATCGAGGCCAAGCGTTGGCTGCTCCTGCACGAAGCGCAAGCGGACGCCTTCGCGCTCAAGCCCTGAGCGCGGCCGACGCCGCCCGGGTGGACGCGTTCTGCGACGCGCTCTGGCTGGAGGACGGGCTGGCGAGGAACACGCTTGAAGCCTATCGACGCGACCTGGCGCAGCTCGGCGCGTTCCTGAAGGGGCGCGCGCTGCTGCAGGCGCGCGAAGAAGATCTGTTCGGCTTCCTCGCCGCGCGCCGCGGCAAGAACACGAGCGCGGCCCGCATGCTCTCGACGCTGAAGCGCTTCTACCGGCACTGCCTGCGCGAGCACCAGATCCGGGCCGACCCGACGCTGAAGCTCGATCCGCCGCGGCGCGCGCCGCGCTTCCCGAAGAGCCTGTCGGAGGCCGACGTGGAGGCGCTGCTCGCCGCGCCGGACGCTGACACGCCGCGCGGCCTGCGCGACCGCGCCATGCTGGAGGCGCTCTACGCGACCGGGCTGCGCGTGTCCGAGCTGGTGGCGCTGAAGGGCTTCGAGGCGAACCTCGACGCGGGCGTGGTGCGCGTGCTCGGCAAGGGCTCGAAGGAGCGCCTGGTGCCGCTCGGCGAGGAGGCGGTGTCCTGGCTGCAGCGCTACCTCGCGCGCGCGCGTCCGGCCCTGCTCAAGCGCAGGTCGAGCGACGCGCTGTTCGTCACCGATCGCGGCGCGGGCATGACGCGGCAGGCCTTCTGGCACCTCATCAAGCGCTATGGCCGGCGCGCGATCCCCGGCAAGGCGCTCTCACCGCACGTGCTGCGCCACGCCTTCGCCACGCACCTCATCAACCACGGCGCGGACCTGCGCGTGGTGCAGATGCTGCTCGGCCACGCCGACATCTCCACCACGCAGATCTACACCCACGTCGCGCGCGAGCGCCTGAAGGCGCTGCACGCGAAGCACCACCCGCGTGGCTGATACGCCGGCCACGGTGTTCCTGAAGGCGAGGGGGGTCGCCTACACCGAGCACGAGTACGACTACGTCGAGCACGGCGGAACGGAAGTGTCCGCGCGCGAGCTGGGCGTGGCCGAGCACGACGTGGTGAAGACGCTGGTGATGCAGGACGAGTCGGGAACGCCCCTGCTCGTGCTCATGCACGGCGACCGCACGGTCTCCACCAAGAACCTCGCGCGCCAGGCGGGCGTGAAGCGCATCGAGCCGTGCCGGCCCGAAGTCGCGCAGCGCCATTCGGGCTACCAGATCGGCGGCACCTCGCCCTTCGGCACGAAAAAGCCGCTGCGCGTGTACCTCGAGCGCTCGGTGCTCGAGCTGCCGAAGGTCTACATCAACGGCGGCCGGCGCGGATTCCTCGTCGGGCTTGCGCCCGGGGAGATCGTGCGCGTGCTGCAGCCGGTGCTGGTCGAGGTGGGGCTGGCGGACTAGCGCTTGCGCTCGATCGTGACGCCGACGACCTTCGCGTTGGCGAGGATGCCGACCTTCGCCGCGCCGACTTTCACCCACGGCGCGCCGAAGTCCTCGAGCAGCAGCCGCGCAATGCGCTCGGCGAGCGTCTCGACCAGCCGGAAATGCCCGCTCCCGGCGAGCGCGCGGATCTTCAGCGCCACCTGCTCGTAGTCGATGGTGTCGGACACCTTGTCGCTCTTGAACACGGCGGCGCCGGGGAGGCCGATTTCCAGGTCGACGGACACGGTCTGCGCCACGTGCCGCTCGCGCTGGTGGATGCCGATGAGCGCTTCGACGCGCAGGTCGCGGATCACGATGGCGTCCATGGTGGCGCGATTATAGGGGCGCGCGGGTAACATTCGGCCCATGCAGACCGCGCTCGTCGTGCTCGGGGCCTACCTGATCGGCTCGATATCCTTCGCCATCGCGCTGTCGCGCCTGGCGGGCATGCCCGACCCGCGCAGCTACGGCTCGGGCAATCCCGGGGCCACCAACGTGCTGCGTACCGGCCGGAAGGTCGTCGCGGCGCTCACCCTCGCCGGCGACGGGGCCAAGGGCTGGCTGGCGGTGTTCCTGGCCCAATGGTGGACCGGCCAGTCGGCCATCGGCGGGCTGGACGTGCCGCTCGCCGGCGTCGCCGTATTCCTCGGCCATCTGTTCCCGGTGTTTCACGGCTTCAAGGGGGGTAAGGGCGTGGCGACCGCCGCCGGCGTGCTCCTAGCGTTCAACGCATGGCTCGGCCTCGCCACCCTCGCGACCTGGGCGGCGATCTTCGCTTTCTTCCGCATCTCGTCGCTCGCGGGATTGGTGGCCGCGGCGTTTGCGCCGCTCTACACCTTCTGGCTGTTCGGGCTGCGGCCGGTATTCCCTGCGGTCATCGCCATCGCCGTGCTCATGGCCTGGCGGCACAAGGACAATTTCCGGCGCCTGCTGTCCGGCGCCGAAAGCCGCGTCGGCGCAGACCCTAGCCCGCCGCCGCAAGATCCCAGCGCGGGCGCACCGTAAAGGCGTGCGTCGCGCCGTCGGCGAGGCCCGCCTGCAGGCGCAGCGCAGCCGCCAGCGCGATCATGGCGCCGTTGTCGGTGCACAGCTCGGGTTCCGGATAGACCACGTCGAACCCCTGCGACTTCCCCCGGGCATCGAGTGCGGCGCGCAGCCGGCGGTTGGCGCCGACGCCGCCGGCGACCACCAGCTGCGTCAATCCCGTGCGCTCCATGGCGAGGGCGCATTTCGCCACCAGCACCTCGACCACGGCATCCTCGAACGCACGCGCGACGTCCGCGTGGAACTGCGCGTCCGGTCCGCCGCCCTTTACCAGCGTCGCCACGGCGGTCTTCAGGCCGCTGAAGCTGAACTCCAGGTCGCCGCTCGCGATCATCGGCCGCGGCAGGCGGTAGCGCCCGGCATGGCCGCGCTCGGCGAGGCGGGCGAGCGCCGGGCCGCCGGGATAGCCCAGGCCGAGCAGCGTCGCGGTCTTGTCGAAGGCCTCGCCCGCTGCGTCGTCCTGCGTTTCGCCGAGCAGCGTGTAGCGGCCCACGGCCGCGACGCGCATCAGCTGCGTGTGCCCGCCCGAGACGAGGAGCGCAACGAACGGGAAGGCCGTCCTGCGTGCGGACAGCAACGGCGAGAGCAGGTGCCCCTCGAGATGGTGGATGCCGATGGCCGGCACGCCGAGCGAGGCGGCGAGCGCGTGGGCGAAGGCGGCCCCGGCGAGCAGAGCGCCGGCAAGGCCGGGGCCCTGCGTATAGGCGACCGCCCCGAGCTGCGCAACGGCGCGGCCGGAACGCGCGAGCACGTCCCGGGCGAGGGGCACGAGGCGCCGGACATGGTCGCGAGAGGCGAGCTCGGGGACCACGCCGCCGTAGGCTTCATGCATCTGGACCTGGGAGTGCACCACATGCGCGAGCAGCCGCCCGGCCGCGGCGTCGTACAGCGCCACGCCGGTCTCGTCACAGGAGGTCTCGATGCCGAGGATCAGCACGGGGGGATTCTGATACAATTTCGGCCTTTCGAATTTACGGGACATTGCATGCCGACCGTACGCGTCAAGGAAAACGAGCCCTTCGAGGTGGCGATGCGCCGCTTCAAGCGCACCGTCGAGAAGACGGGCCTGCTGACCGAGCTGCGCGCGCGCGAGTTCTACGAAAAGCCGACCTCGGAGCGCAAGAGAAAGCTTGCCGCCGCGGTAAAGCGCCACCACAAGCGCCTGCGCAGCCAGATGCTGCCGGCGAAGCTGTACTAGGCCCGTAGCCCGACCTTGACGACCGCGCCCCGGTGCAGCCCGCCGGGGCGTTTGCATTTCTGGAGCCCCCCATGACCCTCAAGGAACGCATTCAGGAAGACATGAAGGCGGCGATGCGCGCCAAGGACGCGGCGCGCCTGTCGGCGATCCGCCTCCTGCTCGCAGCGCTGAAGCAAAAGGAAGTGGACGAGCGCGTGGCGCTCACCGACGCCGACGTGCTCGGCATCATCGAAAAGATGCTGAAGCAGCGGCGCGAGTCGATCACCCAGTACGAGAAGGCCGCGCGCCAGGACCTCGCCGAGCAGGAGAAGTTCGAGATCGGCGTGCTCGGCGCCTACCTGCCGCAGCAGATGGGCGAGGCCGAGATCGCGCAGGCGGTCGCCGCGGCCGCGAGCGAAGCCGGCGCGGCGGGCCTCAAGGACATGGGCAAGGTGATGGCCCTGCTCAAGCCCCGCCTCGCCGGGCGCGCCGACATGGGCAAGGTGTCGGCGCTTGTGAAAACGAAGCTCGGGGGGTGAAAATAAGAAAATGGGGACAGACCTCATTTTCAGCAAGAAGAAAATGAGGTCTGTCCCCATTTTCCCGTGATCCCCGACTCGTTCAAGCAAGACCTGCTCAACCGCGTCGACATCGTCGACGTG
Source organism: Burkholderiales bacterium (assembly GCA_035459025.1). Lineage (GTDB taxonomy): Bacteria > Pseudomonadota > Gammaproteobacteria > Burkholderiales > SG8-39 > JAABQT01. The sequence goes on from DATHYT010000092.1 coordinate 47,655, forward strand.
GTCGGGCGCTACGTGCAGCTGAAGAAGGCCGGCGCCAACCTCTCGGGCCTGTGTCCCTTCCACAACGAGAAGACGCCCTCCTTTACTGTGAGCCCGGCCAAGCAGTTCTACCACTGCTTCGGCTGCCAGAAGCACGGCAACGCGATCGGTTTTCTCATGGATTACGGCGGCATGGGCTATGTCGACGCGGTCAAGGAGCTCGCGTCCATGGTTGGCATGCAGGTGCCCGAATGGCAGCCGCGCACGCCGGAGGAAGCGAAACGGAAGGAGCGCGAGACCGACCTCGCCGCGCTGATGCAGAAGGCGATGGAGTTCTACCGCGCGGAGCTGAAGCGTTCGCCGCGCGCCATCGACTACCTGAAGCGCCGCGGCCTGTCGGGCGAAACGGCGGCGCGCTTCGGCCTGGGCTATGCGCCGGATGACTGGCAGGGCCTCAAGCGAGCCTTCCCCGATTACGAGAATGCCGCGCTGGTGGAGTGCGGCCTGGTGATCGAGGGCGAGGGCAAGCGCTACGACCGCTTTCGCGACCGCGTCATGTTCCCGATCTTCAACCGACGCGACGCGGTGGTGGGATTCGGCGGGCGCGTGCTGGGCGAGGGCGAGCCGAAGTACCTGAACTCGCCGGAGACGCCGCTCTTCCAGAAGGGGCAGGAGATCTACGGGCTCGGGCACGCGCGCGAAGCGATTCGCGAAACCAAGCGCGCCCTGGTCGTCGAGGGCTACATGGACGTCATCGGGCTCGCGCAGCACGGCGTCGGTTACGCGGTGGCCACGCTCGGCACCGCGACCAGCCCGGTGCACGTCACGCGGCTGCTGCGCGAGCTGCGCGAGAGCGGCAGCGAGCTGGTGTTCTGCTTCGATGGCGACAGCGCGGGCCGCAAGGCCGCGTGGCGCGCGCTCGAGGTGAGCCTGCCGCTCGCCACCGACACCACGGCGATCCGGTTCCTGTTCCTGCCGGAGGGCGAGGACCCCGACAGCTTCGTGCGCGCGCACGGCCAGCAGGCGTTCGAGCGGCTGATGTCACGCGCGCAGACGCTCTCGGGCTTCCTGCTCGGCGAGCTGCGCGCGCAGTCGGATCTCGCTGCACCGGAAGGCCGCGCGCGCTTCCAGGTCACGGCCAAGCCCCTGCTCCAGCGCCTGGCCGCGCCCGCTCTGCGCCAGCAGCTGATCCGCGCCGTCGCCGAGCTGGCGCAGGTCGCGCCCGAGTACGCGGAGAACTTCTTCGCGCCGGAAGGCGAGGCCCGGCCGCGCCGGCCGTCGGTCGCCAGGGCGCAGGCGCCCATCCTGAAGAGCGAGGAGCAGCACCTCTTGCGCTGCGTGGTGACCCATCCCGCGCTCGCCGAGGAACTGGACGAGGAGCTGCTCGACCCGGACCTGCCGGAGTCGGCGGCGCTCAGGTCGCTCGCGGCGGACCTCGCGGGCGCCGAAGGTGCAAGCGGCGCCGTGCTGGTCGAGCGCTACCAGGGGACGCAGTTCGAAAAGGCCGTGTTCCAGGCGCAGCAGTCGGCCATCGAGCAGGGGGTCACGCCGGAATCGGCGGCGCAGGAGTTCCGCCAGCTGCAGATCGCGCTGCGCATCCGCCGCAAGCACCTCGAAATCGAGGCGCTCAAGGGCCAGGTGGAAGCCAACCCCGCGTTGAACGCGGAGCTGCATCTTCGCGTCAAAGAGCTGCACCAACTGAAAGCCCAGAGGTCCTGAGAGGCGGATTGGGGTAGAATCTGCCCCTTTTTTCCGGCTCAGCGGCACTTGGGCGACGACGAGGCGAGAATGGTCAAGGCAAAGCGCAAGGCGAAGTCGAAGCAACCGCGCAAGGCTGGGAAAAAGGCCAAGGCTATCAAGGTCTTGAAGAAGAAAGCGCGGCCCACGTCGAAAGCGCGCGCGCACACGAAGAAACCGCTCAAAGGCAAGCCCGCACGCCTGGCGCCAAAGAAGGTCCACAAGAAGGTGCACAAGGCGGCGCCCTCCAGGGCGCCGGCGGCAGCGAAGATCGACGACAAGGCGAAAAAGCCCACCATCAAGAGCGCCAAGGCGGCGCTCGAGCAGCTCGAGGCGAAGCTCGCCGAAGGCCTGAAGTCCAAGGCGGCGCGCGGCCGCCCGGGGCGCAAGTCGAAAAAGGAAGAGTGGCTCGCGGCGATGGCCGTGCTGCCCAAGGAAGACGCCGAGACGCGCCGCACGCGTCTGAAGACGCTGATCAAGCTCGGCAAGGACCGCGGCTTCCTCACCTACGCCGAGATCAACGACCACTTGCCCGACGACCTGGTGGACGCCGAGCAAATCGAGGCCATCATCTCGACCTTCGGCGACATGGGCATCCAGGTCTACGACCAGGCGCCCGACCAGGAGCAGCTGCTGATCACCGCCGAGTCGGCGCAGGTCGCGCCGACCGACGAGGACGTGGAGGAGCAGGCGGAGGCGGCACTGTCCACGGTGGACTCCGAGTTCGGCCGTACCACCGACCCGGTGCGCATGTACATGCGCGAGATGGGCTCGGTGGAGCTGCTGACGCGCGAGGGCGAGATCGAGATCGCGAAGCGCATCGAAGAGGGCCTGCGCCACATGGTGCAGGCGATCAGCGCCTGCCCGACGACGGTGCGCGAGATCCTCGGCCTCGCCGAGAAGGTGGAGAAGGAAGAGATGCGCATCGACGAGGTGGTGGACGGCCTCATCGACCCGAACGCCAAGGACGATTTCGACCCGAAGAAGGCCGAAGCCGCGAGCGAGGAGGAGGAAGAGGAGCAGATCGAGGAGGAGGAAAGCGAGAGCGAGGAGGATGAGGGCGCCGCGCAGACGGCGAGCCTGCTCGCGCTGCGCAACGAGGCGCTGGAGAAGTTCGTGCGCATCCGGCGGCTGTTCGAGCGCATGCAGCGCGTGCTCGAGAACAAGGGGTCCAAGGACAAGGACTACCTGCGCGTGCGCGACCAGATCTCGGCGGAGCTGATGACCATCCGCTTCACTGCGCGCACCGTCGAGCGCCTGTGCGACAGCGTGCGCAGCCTGGTCGACGACATCCGCAGCCACGAGCGCCAGATCCACGACATCTCGGTGAACAAGGCGCTGATGCCGCGCCAGCACTTCATCAAGGTATTCGTCGGCACCGAAGGCTCCAAGCGCTGGCTCTCGGGCGAGGTGAACGCCAACCACCCCTGGAGCGAGCAGCTGGCGCGCGTCGAGCCCGCGATTCTCGAGCTGCTGGGCAAGATCCAGGGCGTGCAGCAGAAGATCGGCATCTCGATCCGCGACCTGAAGGAGATCAACAAGCAGATGTCGACGGGCGAAGCGAAGGCGCGCCGCGCCAAGCGCGAGATGACCGAGGCGAACCTGCGCCTGGTGATCTCGATCGCCAAGAAGTACACCAACCGCGGGCTGCAGTTCCTGGACCTGATCCAGGAGGGCAACATCGGCCTGATGAAGGCGGTCGACAAGTTCGAGTACCGCCGCGGCTACAAGTTCTCCACCTACGCCACGTGGTGGATCCGCCAGGCCATCACGCGCTCGATCGCCGACCAGGCGCGCACCATCCGCATCCCGGTGCACATGATCGAGACCATCAACAAGATGAACCGCATCTCGCGCCAGATCCTGCAGGAGACCGGCCAGGAGCCCGACCCGGCGACGCTCGCGCAGAAGATGGAAATGCCCGAGGAGAAGATCCGCAAGATCCTCAAGATCTCCAAGGAGCCGATTTCGATGGAGACGCCGATCGGCGACGACGACGACTCGCACCTCGGCGACTTCATCGAGGACCAGTCGACGCTGGCGCCGAACGACGCGGCGATGTACGCCAGCCTGCGCGAGGTCACCAAGGAAGTCCTGGACACGCTGACGCCGCGCGAGGCGAAGGTGCTGCGCATGCGCTTTGGCATCGAGATGAACACCGACCATACGCTGGAAGAGGTCGGCAAGCAGTTCGACGTGACGCGCGAGCGCATACGCCAGATCGAGGCCAAGGCGCTGAGGAAGCTGCGGCATCCCTCGCGCTCCGAGAGGCTGAAGAGCTTCCTCGATCAGGAAGGGTAAGAAAGGAAGGGCCGCGCAAGCGGCCCTTCTAGCTTGGCGTCAGGGGATACGGGGGCGGCAAGACGCCCGTGTTCGTCACGGGGGCCGGTAGCTCAGTCGGTCAGAGCAGGGGACTCATAATCCCTTGGTCGTTGGTTCGAATCCAACCCGGCCCACTATAAAAGACCATAAAACAGCATGGGTTAGCCGGTACCGTTTTTTGGTCGGTGCTTGCTGGATGGCTCGTCGAGTACCTTGTGATATGGCTTGCGCGATGGGTGCCAGCAGACTTTGGGGGCAGGGAGAAGCGGTAGAGCTAGGCTTGTTGCCTACCTATTTGCGCTGCAAGCAGAGGCACAGAACGCGCGCCGCGGGCATGGCAGGACGCTAGTCCTATGCCACCGTGGGAGTGGCGGGCGCAGCAACGAGCCGGTGAGTAACGCTCTCTAGCCAGAACTAGTGGGGCGCGCGCGCAAGGCGCGCGGATCACCGGGGGGCAACCGGCGTTATGGTAAATAAGGCCCACGAGGTGGCGAGGTCGGCGGGCCACTGGAAGCGGAAACTGCGCACGCCGAAGGGAGCGAGGGCCGAGGCGCGCGCGGCGGACGGGGAAGCGGTCACGCGCGGATGCTACAGGCCGGCGGGTCGCGCGCGCCCGTCCTGCGAACCTATCCGCCCAGACGGTTTGCTACGGTCCGCCCATGAACTTCGCGAGCGCCGCATCGCCGCGCAGCGACTCGCCCACGCGCCCGATGCACGCCGCCACGACCTTGCGAATGAGGTCCTCGCTCGGGAAGAGATAGGTGCGGTCCGTGCACGTCGCCGCGTAGCGGGCCTCGTGGGTGCGGCCTTCGCGTGAGCGCACGCTCAGGTCGAGCTCGATCGCCCCGTTGAGGTCCCAGTAGAGCGCCGTCGCCGGCGTGAGCACCTGGAACTTGCGCAGCTGAGCGGCGACCGTGAACCGCTCGTCCGCTTTCACGAGACCGTGGCTCATCCCCGCGAACTCCGCCCGCAGGAGCGCCGCGATCACGTCCGTCGGCGGCGGCTCCAGCTCGATGCTGCCCATGGAGATGTTGCCGATGGTCGTGCGCTCGCCGATATGGCTGCCCACCGAATCGCTGCGCGAGTCCTTGACGGCCTCGACCCGCACCGTCGGACGTCCCTCCGCGGCACGCGCGGCGCGCGGAGCCTGGTAGGTGGGCAGTTCCACGCGCACGTTCTGCATCCCCGGCGCGCAGCCCGCCGCGAGCAGCAGGAAGGCGAGGGACATCGCTACCCGGGCCCACTGCCGGCCCGTCCACTCTCCGGGCGCCGTCATTTCCTTGCCTCCTTGAAGATGTTCGAGAGCACCTCCGAAGCCATTTCCTCGGGCGTACGCCGGCTGAGGGAAGTGTGGTGCGAGGAGCCCATCGCCAGCAGCCGCCCGGTCTGCGGCTCGCGGATGTAGATCTTCAGCTCGAGCATGTACATGGTGATGTCCCAGCGCCACCTGTCCTGGTAGGTGACGAGAGCCTGGACGTCCCCGGGCGCGGCGTCCTCGCCGCCGGAGCTCGCCTCGAGGCCGCGCTTGCGCAGCGCGCCGGCAATCACCGCCTCGATGCCGCGCGCGTCTGGCGCGAACCTGACGACGTGGTACTTCCGGATCTGGGAGAGATCGGTGTCGGGCGACACGGATGCGCCCTCGCGATTGATGGCGCAACCCGGGACGAGGGCGATCGCCAGTGCACAGACCAGCCAGAGGGTGCGCATGCGCTGCAGATCTAGTGGAAGGCAACCCACTATGCGCCGCGCGGGACCGGGCGGGCTGATCTAGGTCAAGCCGGGTTCTCGCGCCGCACCTTGCCGTCAAGCGCGGCGGGTGGGCCATACTCGCGATTCTGCGCGCGCCAACAGGGCGGTGTCATGCACCCGATCACGGTCCGCACCCTGCAGTTCGACGTCCCGAGCGCCGCCGACTTCGATCCTTTGTATCTCGCAGGCAGCCCGGCGCTTTCCTATAACCACACGGCCTTCGGCCTGTACGTGGCGCACCTCGAGCCGTTCGCCGTGAAATCGCTGAGGCGGGTGCTGGACCGCGTCCGCGACGACGCGCTGCGCGAGGAGGTCGACCGCTTCTGCCGGCAGGAGGCGCAGCACTACCAGCGGCACGCCGACTTCAACAAGGTCGTCATCGCCCAGGGCTATCCCGGGCTCGAGCAGAAGGTCGAGCGACTGCGGCGGGACCTGGAGAGGTTCCTGGGCGACGCGAGCGACCGCTACTGCCTCGGCTACGTCGAGGGATTCGAGTCCTACACGACACAGTTCGCCCTGCGGATGATGGAAAGCGGGCTGTACGACCATCGCCGCACCCATCCCGCGTTCGGAGCACTGTTCAAGTGGCACATGCTCGAGGAGATCGAGCACCGCAAGGAGAGATAGGAACTTCTTTCCTCGTTGCGCCTCACAACTCGCGTGGCTCGCGGCGGCGAGGGCGCGTTACATTGGCGTCAAACCCCCGTGGGGACGCCATACTTGGCCTTCTAAGCCTTTCTCGAGGCCCAGGCCGTGCGCTTTCCGCGCACGCTGGCCGGCGTGACCCCAAGCTCCTTTGATGGAAATCAAGACCGAATTCCCGGAAAGGCGTATGTGACTTTCCATCTGGCCGCTCTTCGCGTGTCTGGCCGATGAGGGGTGGTTGATCGTCCGGTGGCCCAGTCCGTCTTTGCCTTTGTTGAACGGAGGACAAACCATGAACCGCGCACTGACGTTTCTTGCAGCTTTGCTGCTCTCCATTAGCCCCGCCGGGGCACAAGAGAGCAAGAAGCTCACCAACTCGGAACTGGAACGGATCGCCTCGGGGACCGAGGGGATCCTGTTTACCGGGGGATATTCGATCTCCCACGGCACCTCGTACCATTTGAGCTGGTTTTCCGAGGGCGTGCGAAAAGGCACGCGAAAGCTGTACTGGACCAATGGGCCGCAGCATGGGGTCGTCCAGGGGAAATGGAGAATCGACGGCGACACCATGTGCGTGAAGAACGAAAACGACACGTCGGAAGCTTGCCAAGAGTGGCGCCGGAACGGCGATCTAATCGAGACGTGGGGCCGTGGTGTGAAGAACGGCTATTTCTACGTTCTCCCCAAGGCGGCGAGCCAG